>NZ_JBLROB010000001.1:0-818843 GCF_047921475.1 Micromonospora sp. SL4-19 | reverse complement strand
TGGATGAGTTGGAGGGCACGGGGTCGGCGATGTAGGAGTCGGACCGACCCCGCGCCAGCTCTACGGGGCGTGACCACCGGTCGTGGTCACCAGGCCGGGAGCGTAGGAGTCGGAACCACTCCCGGACTGCGTGTTCAGTTGGATGGGTCAGCGGACTTCAGCCGCTTCGGATGCTGTCGACACCAGTGACAGGCACAGCACTGCGAGCGGGACCTACTTGGCCGCCGACGTACCCGTCTTCGGCTTCAGCGAACTGGCACGGAACGCGACGCCGTTGCGCCCGTTGGTCGCCCACGGAATGGCCTCCAACTGCTCGACAGCGACGAGCTGACCCACCGTCACGTCCGGCTTCTCACCCGCCGTAGTGATGGTGATGATCTCGCCACCGGTGTTGTCGAGAACGAAGACCTGGGTTGACCACATGGGCCGGCCCGTTCCCTTCTCCGTCTTCTGATTGCCGTTCGGGTCGTTCTTCGGCGCCGGGTCCTTCGTCGCCTGGAGCTGCTTGCCCTCGGTGATCACGTACAGCTTCACGCCTGTCTCCTGTCATGTGGGGCACCGGACATCGGTGCACTCCGGTGTCTTCATGTCTTCATGAAGACATGCACACCGTAAGGTGACGCCGCGCGCTGCGTCAAGACTTCATGAAGACCTAAACTGGTGAGTGATGTGAGGGAGGGTTGAGACGTGGCCAAGTGGGAGCGGATCGCCGCAGACTGGCGAGGAAAGATCCACTCCGGGGAACTTCAGCCGGGCACCAAGCTGCCGAACGAGCAGGCGCTGAAGGCTGAGTACAACGTGAGCCTGCCGGTTGTCCGCCAAGCCCTGGACACCTTGGAAGCCGAAGGGTTGGTTGACCGCCTGCACGGGCGAGGCACGTTCGTTCGAGCGCCACGTCAGCCCGTACGACGCTCGCCCGATCGGTACCAGTGGGAGAAGGACCGCGCGCAGCTGCCAGAGTCCCAGCGGCGCCGAACCGGTGCGACGGAGCGCGACACCGGCCTGACCATGCAGGACTTGGAGTTCGAGGCGGAGTATCACACAGTGCCCGCGAGCGCCGAGCTGGCGCGGACCTTCGGTGTCCCGGTGGGCGCGAAGATGCTTCAGCGCATCTACCGGACCGGGTCGCGCCGGGAGAACGCCCCGCTCAGCCTCAACACCTCATACATGGTTTACGACGTGGTTGCGGAAAATCCCGCGTTGCTCGACGCCCACAACGAGCCCTGGCCGGGCGGAACTCAGCACCAACTATTCACCATCGGCATCGAACTGGACCGGATCGTCGACGAGATCACCGCCCGCCCTCCAGGACCAGAGGAAGCGGAGGCATTGAGCCTGCCACCCGGCGTGTCAGTGCTCATCCTTCGAAAGATCTCCATCGACACAAACGACCGCGTGGTCGAAGTATCGAACGTCGTGCTTCCCGGTGACCGAACCGAGTTCGTCTACACAACCAAGCTGGCTCGGTGGTCTGAGTGAGCGGCCTCATCTCAGTCATCACACCGGTGCACGCTCCCAGCATCCCGTACCTCGCGGACTCATACGAATCCCTGCGGTTGCAGGAGTTGCCGGACGGGTGGGACTGGCAATGGCTGGTCCAGGAAGACGGCCGCAGCGGTGCGGTGGAAGCTGCGCTACCCCGTGACCCGCGCGTGCTCGTCGGAACAGGAAAGCCGGGTGGTCCAGCCGTCGCCCGGAACATGGCTATGGCGCGTAGCAGCGGTTCACTACTACGCGTTCTCGACGCCGACGACCAGCTCACCCCCGGCGCGTTGGCCCGCGAGATCGAGGCGTTGACCAGCCAACCTGACATCGGATGGACGACGTCGAGCGTTCTCGACCTGATGCCCGACGGAACGACCGTCGGATGGCAGCACGCGGACCCGCCCGGCGGGACGCTGCGGCGAGACGATGTGCTGGGCTATTTCCAGCAGAACGGCTACCGGCTGTCCGTACATCCGGCGACCCTGTGTATTCGGCGTGAGCTGGCGCTTGCCCTCGGCGGCTGGATGGCGTTGCCCGGGGGCGAAGACACCGGGCTGTTGCTTGCGGCTTCAGTGATCACTGAGGGGTCCTTCATCGCCGAAGCGGGACTGCTGTACCGGAAGCACTCCGGCCAGATCACGGCACAAGCCGACTGGACAGCCACCGAGGAATGGCAGCT
The DNA here is from genome assembly GCF_047921475.1 of Micromonospora sp. SL4-19. NCBI lineage: Bacteria > Bacillati > Actinomycetota > Actinomycetes > Micromonosporales > Micromonosporaceae > Micromonospora > Micromonospora sp. SL4-19. Next base: position 816,679 of record NZ_JBLROB010000001.1, on the reverse strand, counting down.
TCGCATGCACCTCATCGAATCCCGAGCGGTCGCGCTGCGGAATCTGTTCCACAAGCCAACCGTCTGAACGTGCGGGCTCATGCCCTCAGCAAGTCGGATAGGCCGCAGTCACATGTACCACCCGCCCGGATAGCCAAAGATCGACACAGGCCCTAAGTTGCGGGGCATGGGACCGGCGCAGGAGCTAGCTCTACCAGGACGCAGAACCGCGCCCGGAAGATCGCTGGTTCGGTCACCGCGCCACTGGCCGTGGGTCGTGCTCTCGGTTGTCGCTGTGCTGTGCGCCGGGATCGTGGCTGTGCCCGTGTCCTGGGCCGTCCGGAAGCAAGCTGAGGCAGAGCGAGGCGAGGCGACCCCAGACGCGGCCGTCACCGTCTACGTGCTCCAGATGAGCAGCGGTGTGGAGATCGGCCTGTCGCGGGTGCTGGCGGCCAGGCATCATGACGAGCTGCTGCGGCAGTGGCGCCAGTACCGCGGCGAGATGCAACGTGGCAAGGTTCCGTCGAAGCTGGAGACGGTCGGGCCGATTGACGTCGAGGACCAGGGCGACGACCGCGCTACGGTGACCGCCCAGGTGCACCCGATCTGGTGGAACGAACAGATCAACCTCAGTGGCACAGCCCACCCGTGGCGGTTCGAGACTCGGCGAGACGCCGGCGGCTGGCGGGTGTGGGCAGCCGACCTGCCGCCGTGGTGCGGTGTGCACGTCCGGCCGGACACCTGCGGTTGAACGCTACCCGCCTAGCTAGCTACTGAGTCTGCCGACGGTTGGACTCCTGCCGGACCGCCTCCGTGAGATCCCGCCAGGCACCGGCCGAGGTCTTCATCATGCGGTCGACCATCGATCGGGCGGATGCTTCGTCCGGGAAGTCGTACGACACCTCCTGCCCTTCATCGCCACCGATGCGGCCACGGACTCGCCAGAGCTGGCGGTCGGACAGCAGCCAGACGTCCCGCCGGGCCATGCGACCCCACGACCCGTTCCAGTAGCGACCGAGTACCTCCACCGACAGGAGCCTACTCGTACACGTGTTCGACCAGGCCGGCTGTCGGCGAAGTTGTTCAAAGTTTCTGTACGTCTTCAAGGCGGCCCTTGACGGGCCGCACGCGCCGCCGCCTGGGCGCGCGCCGGCCGCTGCCGCTGTCGCTCTGCGGCCGTCACGCCTGATGCCCGGCGGCTGGCGCGGAAAGCGGGAAAGCCCGGAGGGCCGCCGCAGTACGACAGACCGTTGGTCGATGGGGTGGTGGGCCGGCAGCAGGCCGGGCCTCGCGGCCACGAGCCCGCGCGGCGTAGGGGAACGCACGGCGGCCGCGTCGGCGACCTGGCGGCAGCCGCGGGGTTGCGGTTAGGGCGCCTCCGGCGGGGGCGCTCCGGCTCCAGGATGGCCGGGCTACGCCGGCGGGTCACGGTCCGTGGGTGGTTGCGGTGGGCCATCCCGCCTGCCATCGACCCGGGCGAGCCGAGCAGACCACAGCCCGACCCGCCAGCGTCCGTACGAGCCGTCAAGGTCCGCTTGACGTGGCGGGCCGGGCGGCGGCCCGCTCCCCAGGAGGGCGGGTCGATGGCAGACGGGATGACATGGAGCGACGTCGCGCTCGCCGGCAACCGATTTGTCATATATGGGATTTGGGCGATGATGGATATAGTGACCGCGACTCCGTAGTCGGTGAGGAGCGCCATGTCGAGTAGTTCAGTAGGGCTGCAGCTGACTGGAGACAACATCGTCGTACCACGCTCTGCCGTGCCGGAAGGTTCTGGAGTCGTTATCCCCGTCCGGGTCCTTTTGGACGGAGCGTATCCGCCCGCTCAAGCCGCCTTAGCAAAGGCCATCCAATCGTATGCCGAGAAATTGGCAATCGAGAGCGCCAATCAGGAAGCGTCAGAGCGTGCCCCCGGGGCTGCTAACACGGAAATCACCGAGTCTGCAGTCATACGCGCTCAAGAGGCCCTAGACAAGAAGGTAGCGCTACAGGTCAGAAGACGAAGCCCTTGGGAGCCGTACGCTCTGGCAGGTAGTTCGATCTTCTCGGGTGCAACCGGTGTAATGGGCGGCTATCTGCACAGCGTGATCCAGGTAGCTTCCTTTAGTGTAGTCGCCGCCCTGGCCGTCGCTTGCATCTTGTTTCTCGCGATGAGGAGGGTCAAGTGAGCAGTAGAGTCGTCCGCCTCACGGTCGTTGCCGCCGCAGTACTTTCTGTTGTGGCAGTTCCCTTGGTGGCGAATCTGGTGACGGATTCATGGAAGCTAAGCGGAACAGCATCTGCGCTTATCGGGGCTAGTATCGCGGCGGCAACCGTGACTCTGGCAGGCGCGATAATCAATCTCCTAAAGCACCCGGAATCGATCGCGTCAAGCGACAACAAAGAGCGAACGGCGTTCCGACTTATCCGCACTTTCGCATCTATGGAGCGAGCTGCGGAGGCAATCGAGGTGCGAGATTCGGTAGGCAAGCCGTATAAGATGCATCTATCTCTCCGTGATGTGTGGACTCTCATGTCGACCCTAGGAGTTTGGGATCGCGAGGAGCAAATTGGGTTCGACCTGGCCCTACGCGCAAGGAATGCCATCGTCCACGGTGATCTCGACGAGCTCGATGTTCTCGACCTGACCTATGCCACCGAAAAGGCCGAACGGCTTCTCGAGAAAATGTACTCCAATATCGATTCGAAAAAATCAGCGGAAATTTAGCTGCTCTCGACGCGAGCCCGCCTAACCAGCCGCTTAGTGTCTGGTCGTTAGCGACCACGCGCAGGAGGCCAGGACCAGCGGCAGCGGACGGCCCGGTCCGGCATCGCTGCCCGGGTGGCCCGGAGACCTGCTCCCAATCGAAGCGCCGCCACGGAAGCAGCGACCGATCGCCCACAGGGGACGCGTCACGACAGCAGGCAGTGCGGTTGCCGTGCTAGCGACACGGGGTAGCAACCGCTGGCAGCAGGCAACGCCGTGGCACCCTCAGCCTCATTGGGCAGTCGCCAGATTGCCGTTGCCGGGGAAGCGCCGATTGATCACCTGCCACTATCCTCCCCTCATGACGCGTAGGCGCCCGACGAGGCGTGATCAGGCTCGACAGGTCGAGGTGTTCGACCCGTTGGCGCTCAGGAACCTCCAGGAGGTGTTGCGCCTGCGCTTGGAGTGGACCACCGACCTGGACGACTTCCCTCCCCATGACTTCGTAGGCGCCGGCGTCTACGCCGTCTACTACTTCGGAGACTTCGATCTCTACGCGCCTCTCAAGACGACCGAGCGCAAGGTCCCGATCTACGTCGGTAAGGCCGAGGCCGGAAACTCCAGCTATGGAGAGCCCGCCAGTCCGGATGGCTTCCAACTCGTCAACCGGATCAAGAAGCATGCCGACTCCGTCGCGGAGGCAAGCCAAACACTGAACGTCACCGACTTCAAGGTCCGCTACCTACCGCTCGACGATGCTTGGATTGTCCTCGCCGAACGGGCGCTTCTCCGCGAGTACCGGCCGGTTCTCTGGAACACCGTAATGCCCGGGTTTGGTGCGAATGCCCCAGGCTCTGACCGCCAGAACGCCCGGTCCATCTGGGACACCATCCACCCAGGTCGACCTCGTGCCGGACGACTTTGCAATCGCCGGTTCACGCTAGAGGAGATGCGTGAGCGGGTCCGTCTAGCCGTCGCCGCATCGATCCTCGAAGAGGGAGAGGAGCGGACTGCGGCTATCGAAGCGCTGGAGGCATACCAGAGACGACCGATCTGGCGCCCCAAGAAGAGCCGCGAGCGTGGACCCAGGGTTGTGGTGCAGGACCAAGCTCGATTCCTCTCCGAGATGGCGCGGCTCGGCCTTGAGATCCCTGAGCACCGGGTAGTGGACAACGAACTCGATCCTGCGGAGGATCCAGAGGCGACTGCCGAGCGGAACACGCTGGTCGCTGAGCAGCTCGCTATGGAGTTGGATACCGATGGCCGGCTCATGTGACGGTGAACGGGACCGGCGCCTACTGATCTTCCCTGTTGTCTCACCCGTCTAGATCCTTGGTCGTCAGATTCTCGACGTTTGTGTCAAGTTTTTGAGCGGGCGTAACGTTGTGTTGCCCGCTCCACATTTTGCAGACATGGGTTCTGACCAGCCACTTTGGGTGGCACAACCGGTCGCCACGGCGGCCGGACATCGGCGCAGCGGGTGGCGGCGGCCGGCCAAGATCGGGCTGCGGGTCCCTGCGTGAGCTTGGCCCGGGGTTGGGCCACAAGCTGTTTGTCCACCTCAACTGGCCTGCTCGGCGGTCCGAGGCGGAGCCTCTCTGGTGCCCCGGCCCGCTATGCCGGGCCGGCGCGCACAGCCAGCACGGCTTGGGCGATGCGGCTGGCCGCTTGCTGCGTGTCATCGTGTTCCCATACCCGGATTACGGTCCAACCTGCGGCGGCGAGCTTCTCGTCCGTCTGCGCGTCTCGGTCGCGGTTGCCCTCGATCTTGCTCGACCAAAAGTCACTGTTGCGCCTGGATGGCCGGTAGTGCTGAGGGCAGCCGTGCCAGAAGCAGCCGTCGACGAAGACGGCGACGCGCGGGCCGGCGAAGACTAGATCGGCTTTTCGCCGCAGTCCGGCCAGCGGTTGGCGGTCGACCCGGTAGCGCAGCCCGAGCGCGTGCACGGCCGAGCGGAGGGCCATCTCGGGACGGGTATCCCGGGAGCGGTTCGCCCGCATGACGCTCCGCACAGCCGGGGACGAGGCCCAGGACTCCGCCGACTTCTTTGGTCGCTGTAGCGAAGCCAGTCCGACGCTGAGGGCTTGGCGCCATGCCTCTCGGAGATTGGCCTCCCGAGTATCGCAGCTGACCTGGCACACGTACCGCTCGCGCGTCTTCCGCCCTTCAGGCCAGCGCAGGTACGCGTACACGCGCCGAGACTTAGGCGGCAGCCGCAGATAGATGGAGGCTAAGACTGTTCGGCCGGACGTACCTGGCAGGAACCTGTTCGTTCGCCCGCCTGCTGCCTGGTCCTGCTCCTCGGCCCGTTCACTGGCTGACATGCCCTTGACCGGCTTCCACGCCGAGTCCGTCGGCGGGGCGTCCCGCCACTGAGTGGCCATAGAATGATTGTCGCCTATGCCTGCTCGTTGCTGACCCGCTGCAACGCCCTTGCCACCGAATCAGCCATCACCCGTCCGAGCTGCACCGGAACGGCGTTGCCGAGCTGGCGCATCTGCTCGCCGCGTGGGCCGTCAAGCCGCCAGTCGTCCCGGAAGGTCATCACCCGGGCGGTCTCCCGGACCGTCATGTAGCGGATCGACCCGTCATCGAGACGCATGACGCTCTCACCACCCGGCACGCCATGAACACCCGCCTTGACCGTCTTGGCCGGGCGGTCCAAGTCATTGGGAGTGTGGCCCGGGTACTGGCGAGCGCCCGGCCAGCCGACGTGGTGCAGCCAATCGGGGTGCTCCAGGTAGTCACCTACAGGCTCCGGAAGGCGCAGGGCGCGCGATTCAGGCGACGCCGGCCAGATCGCGTCTCGCAAGGTCCGCCAGCGCGGCTTGCCATCAGGCAGCGGCAGAACCTCCGGCAACAAATCCTCCCGCACCGAGACGCCGTGTTCCTCCCAGTAGTCGCCATTGTCCTGGGCGTGCTTCAGCGCAAGCTCTGAGTGCGTCGGCTCGGGGAACTCCCAATCAGCGAGCCCGAGATCCTTGCGGAAGGCCACGACAAACACTCGCCACCGCACTTGCGGAACGCCGTAGTCCGCCGCGTTGACCAGCTTGTACTTGACGTCGTACCGCTCGGTCAGGTCGGCGTCGTGAGCTCGGAGCGCTTTGACGAGGCGCTTGTCGTGGTCGCGCCAGTCCTCACCCTCGATTCGTTGCTCGAAGGGGGCCGACAGTTCCCGGATGATGTGGTCGTAGTACGGCTTGAACGACGGCCGCAGCAGACCCTTGACGTTCTCCGCCACAATCGCCCGCGGCCGGGTCTCCCGCACACACCGGAACAGCTCGGGCCACAGGTTGCGGGGATCATCGAAGCCCTTGTGAGCACCCCCGAGGCTCCACGGCTGACAGGGCACTCCACCGGCCACCACGTCGACCTCTCCGAGCCATCGGTCGAACTTCACTTCCCGCACATCGACCGGCCGCAGCGGCCAACGGTCACCCACCGACTTCGGGAGGGGGGATCCCTCTTCGTAGTCCACCGCGCCGTTCAGCCGTAGCGTGCCGCACGCCCGGCGCTCCAGCTCAACCGCTAGGAGGTGACGGAATCCAGCCTCATGCATCGCCAGGGCCAAGCCGCCACCGCCGGTGAACAGTTCGATGCTGGTACCCACACCCGGGTCGGCCTTGGCGGTGGGCTTCTTGCGGCTCGTCATGCGAGAACAATACCGCGGACTCTGATCAAGTACTCGATCGTATGTGCGTGTCATCGAAGAACGCCCCCGTCATGAGTCTGGCGGTCCCAGGCTGGGGACAGTGCCAGGCAGCCGGCGTGGTGCGCGAGGATCGTGGGATCCTGACCGCTGCGAAGGATCTCTATGCTCTCGGCCATGCCTCTCCCGCACGAACCTCTCGCCGGCTTGGAGCTGCGTGAGCATGAGCACCGCCTACGGCAGCTGCTCCTTGAGGTCTTGGATCTGGCCGACCGATACTCGCGCGACAGCTCGCCTGCGATGCGTGCCAGAGACGTCGCGACCAGGGAGATCGTTGATTGCCTCAAGGTCCTGGTCTCCTTGGCTACCGCTTCGCTTGATCTTGAGCATCTAGACCTGGACGTCGACGGCGGAGGCCGCCGCGGCAGTTACGGTCCCGTCCCCTGGGTGCGCATCTTCTCCAGGCGCTGGGCTCCAACTGCCCAGGAGGGCTTCTACCTGGTGTATCTGTTCGCGACTGACGGCTCGCGGGTCTACCTGTCTCTAATGCAGGGAACGAGTGAGTTTCGCGCCGGGAAGCGTCGGCCGGCTATGGATCGCCACTTGATCGCCTCACGTTCAGCGGAGGCGCGTACCTCACTGCGAAGCATGGCAGGTGCGTCAGTCGACGCGGCGAACATCGACATGGTTGATCTGGCCGCCGGCGAGTTGACGTCTGTCGGTTCGGAGAGTCGCAGACGAATCCACAATTACGAAGCAGGTACTGTCCTGGCTCGCTGCTACAACAGCCGGCAATTGCCGTCGGGTGAAGGCCTGTTCCAGGATCTCATCGAGATGCTGCCGCTGCTTGCCCACCTCTACCGCGAACCGGTCGCCCTGGACCTCTCGCGATTGGCGGACCCGGCTGAACGTGCTCCGCAAGATGTGGTCAACAGAGCGGGCCAAGGCGTTGCCCGCCTGCGGCAAGGCCGCCTACTCGACCCCGTGATCCGCAAGGCGATTGAGGTCCGCGCTGAGGACCTGGCCGAAGCCGACCTGCGCAAGTGGGGCTGGGAGGTCAACCGGGTCGGAGCCTACAACCGCGGCTACGACCTGGACTGCCGGCATCCAGATGGGCGGACGTTGCACGTCGAGGTAAAGGGCACCCAGTCACGCGGCGAGGAGGTGGTGCTCACCCCTAACGAGGTTCGTCACACGCAAGGTGTAACAAGGTGTCACGCAGAACACGCCCTGTACATCGCATCCGAGATCCGGATCAGGCACGACAACGGTGTGATCGCCTCGGAGGGCGTAGGCCGGTGGCTCAGGCCCTGGGTCATCCGGCCAGACGACCTAGTCCCCACCGAGTACGCCTACCGCCCCTCCGGGCCGAGCTAGCCGCAGGAGCTCGGTACCCAAACCAGCATCACCGACCTCGCGATGGATCGAGGTTGCGCGCACGGCAAGTCCGGTCAATGCTTCAATCTGACTGCGGGGAGACGATGCGGAAGACACTCCTAGACCGCGCTGCCGGACATGAGATCGACCTGATCCTCACGCATCCGAAGCATGAGTGGGCACGCCGAACACTGACCGACCTTATCGGGGACCTGCGCTCATGCCGGCACGACGATCTCTACGACTTTCAGCAGCGACTCTTCGAGATAGTCCTTGGAGTCGAGGAGCATCGTGCCCAAGTACGTCGGGTGATCACACGGCTGCGACGTGGACAGAAGATCCCGGCCGGCGCCCCAGAGCTAGGCATAGCTTCCGAGCCCCTCAACCCGGAATCATGGCTGCTGGAAGAGGAGGTGCTCGAGCGGGTCTGGCGGCAGCTCAAGTCAGTCGGCGACGCCCTCGCCTGGAGGGCCTTCTCGTTCGACCGGCGCATCATCGTCGCACTGTCCCGAGGCGAGCCGGCAGGCCCGATGTTCGGGAAGACCGGCCTCGACACGGAGCGCAGGTTTGTCGATGAGGCGTGGCGCGACCGGGGAGAGTTCGTGCTGCACCACGACCTGACCTCCGCACTTCGTATTGCCGACGTCAGCATCTTCCAGCGAGACGGCAGCGTTCTCCTCCAAGAGATCAAGACGAACCAACGCTACCGTGTCAGGAAGCAGGACAAACTGGTGATCGACACATCGCGAGCGCTGGCTGACGGAGGAGCGCTTCCTGGCGGCTACTTCCCCGTCTGCACCGAGGTCCCGTACAAGACAAATTTGACGGCCCTGCGTGAGGTCCTGTGGCTTGCTCACGAGCGCCAAGGCATTCAAGGCGCGCGGCTGCCGTACGGGAGGGCGCTCTTGGCCTGCAGCCTGTACACAGCACCGAACCGCTACAGCCCGGACAGCTTTAACCAAACGCTGGCACGACAGGTCGAGCGGTATCGGCGAAAAACCGGCATCCGTTCGGCGGATCACTCGCTTACGTTCTGTAGCCTGGACAGGGTTGCGCGAGCTCCGGCTTACCCGCCCTGGGCTATCTACCCAGTCACGCCCGACGTAGCGGCGAGCCTTACCGCCGACGCCATGTTCTTCTACGTGCTTCTGTCGCCGGACGCGATCCTCGGAGCGCTGTCGGACGTTGGAGTCGACGCGCAATGGCTGCAGCGCCTCGACGGCAGCGAAGACTTCTCGAAGCCGCTACTTCGGGTAGCGCGAAACGCAGGGCGTCAGATCAACTTCACAACGCTCAACCCCGATGCCTTCCTGCATTTGGCACTGGAGCTGATAGATATACCCTCCTGGGTCAGGCAGGTTGCGCTAACTCTGGACGGCGGCATAAGGGATGTGCGGCCTTGGCCTTGCTTCAAGGAAGAGCATCGGACCTGGGCGTGATACCGGTCCACCGGATCCTGATCTGATGCTCGAGAAGCGGCGCGGAGGCAGCGAGAGAATCAGCGCAGGGCGGTAGTGGACAATGCAAGGCGGTAGAAAGCCTTGCTCTCCGGCGCAGGCCGGCATCGATTGGCATCCAACGACGCCCCCTGCCCGCGTTCGGGACAAAGCGCTCTAGCTCGCCGAAACGCCGTCAGGCGCTGCCGGCTGATCCGCCCGCTCCTTCGCTAGGTCGTCAATGATCCATCGCAGCGCCGACACGGCGTTGGAGTACCGGAGGTACCGAGGATTCTGGTTGGATTTGGGTTCGCACTGCTCCCGCATCCGTCGGAGCTCCTCGATCATCCGCTGCAACCGGTCCTCGTGCGTCATGGCCGAGAGCCTGCCCGGTAACGATCTGGGCGGCAATAGCCAGGATGGCCTCGGCAAGACCATCTGGCACAAGGCGGGCACAAATGACTACGAGAAGGGCTGTCAACCGCTGTAAGGCAACGAGAGACGCCGCCCAGGTCAGCAGGCCGATCCGACCATTTGGACATGATCCACGGCCTACCAAGGGGGTACAGGGTTCAAGTCCCGATTCACCGCCTGGCGCTACGGCCGCTGGCTTGACGGCGGGTGGTGGGGACGCCGACCAGGGCCACAGGCTGCGGCACGATCCACGTCTGAGGCTGCTGCGGTGGGGGCGCGTCCGGTACTGGCGCAAGAACCGACGCGCCCACCAGGCCGCGCTGGAGCGGCTCGCCGTCCGGCAACGCGAGCGGGGATAGTTGGGCTAAGCAGAACCCTCATATCTGATTGATTTGTAGTATTGGCGTTTTTTTTGAAGGCGCAGTTTCTACAACCATTGTGATCCCCGCAGTCAGAACTGCAACGACGGCGGCAAGGACGAGTTGCATAGGTGTAGGCGGAGCGGTCAGGCCGGCAGCGAGTTTGGTCACCTCATTGGCCACGTTTGCCGCCACGCGTGAGGCCAAGGCCCGACGGGACGAGACAAATCTCGATGTACGTGTCGCGCTCGACTTCCGTCTCGTGTTCGTCCTCGGCATGGGAAACATCGTAAAAGAAGGGCGGCGAATCTGTCTACGGAACTGTTCGCCAGGCCTAGCAGGCTCTAATTCAATTGATTTATAACCGCAGCGGAAGAGGTGCACCGGGTACGTGCCGAGACAGTGCGGCTCGCTCCGGCACCAATCGACAGCGTAGATCTGCCACCCGGCGGGGTTGGCTTGGGTCGCCGGCGGAACGGCTGCCGACAGCGCATTAGCAACCGCGCCGAACGGCGACACACAGATGACGACTGGCATGGACGAGACTCGGAGCGTGCGGCCGTTCCCGGACGTGTGCGGACGCTGTGCACAGAGCTTGTAAGCGAGGCGCCAGGTGCGAGGCAGCAAGAAGGCAGCGCGAGCCTTGATGCGGGCCGGACCCGAACGTCAAGCGACGACGCCCGACACCTGCTCCTCGACGCGGGTCGACACCGGCTGGCAGTACCCGACAGATTGAAACCGCATCCCCCCGACGGGGGTCGTCCCCTTTGTGGGAGCGTGCCCCACCGCAAGCCACAGGTCCTCCTCGTCCTCAGCAAGAGCACCGCCCGCCGCGCTGGCGCGTCCTGACGCGGCTGAGCTATCGAGGGGAAGCTATCCTTGCGCGGTTCGAGGAGGCGGTGTGGCGACGGACAACCCCAGACGGCGGGTCGGAGCAGGGGTTGTGGTGCTCGGAGCGTTGCTCCTGGCGATCGTCGGCGCCACCGTCGGCTCGTGGATCGGCGGTCGCAACCCGGCCCCGCTGCCGAGCAACGCCGAGGCACTGGTCCTGGCGCAGGAGATCGTCCCTGGGGTCACTCCCGCCGGCGAAATGGACCGGCGCGACTATGAATACGGATCCCCCCTCGGCGACGAGAGCTACGGCCCCGGCTACGTGGAACTCCACTACGAGCCGTACCGTGACGACCCGATCGATCCGGTCTGGGACTGCGGGCCGGACCGACGCGCCAGCGCGGCGGCGCACGGTTGGCGGCAGTTTCGCGGCCTCACGGGACACCCGTGCGCCAGCTGGAGTGCCGAGCGCGCGAACCTGGTGGCGGACTACACCCACGACGGGACGGGTCCGGTGGTGACCTTCTACCGGGCCACGCCCGCCGGGGTCGCTGCCGGCACGCTGAGCGGTGCCCTCCTCGGCGCGCTGGTCGGCGCAGTCGCGTTCCACGCACTGAGCGGCCGGCACCGTCCGATGCTGCTGCACGTGGGGGCGCCGGCCGCGGTTGTCCTGTTTCCGGGCGCCGTGCTCGTCGTGTCATCGCTTGTGCTCGGCGGGTACGAGGGCCCGACCCCGCCGTTCTGGACCGTCTGGCCCAGCCTCGCCAGGCTCATTTTCCCGCTGTTCTTCCCGCCGCCCTCGTAGACCGGCAAGCTGCCCGTACGCCCATAGCAGATCACCTCGCTCGCGGTGGCCCATCCACAGTGCCCTTCGTCGTCCACAGGGGTGCGCCGGATGAGGGCCGTGACTCGGTCCACCCCGGCAGGCTTCCCGGCGGCACGTCCGAGTCCGACCGCTGGAGGTCGCCATGCCGCCCCGTACCCCGCTTCCGCCGCACCGCCGCCTTCCCCTGCTCGTCACCGCCGACGGCGAGCTCCTCGACGAGCTGCTCCGGCTCGCCGCGGCGGGCGGCACCGAGGTCGAGCTGGCCGCCGATCCGGCCGCCGCCCGCGCCCGCTGGGCGCCGGCCCCGCTGGTGCTCGTCGGCGCCGACCAGGCCCAGGCCTGCCTGCGGGCCCGGCTGCCGCGCCGACCCCGGACGGTGCTGGTCGGCCGTTCCGGAGACCTCGATCCGGGTACGGAGATCGCCGAGTTGATCGGCGCCGAGCACGTCGCGGCCCTGCCCGCCGCCGAGCCGTGGCTCGTCGACCGGTTCGGCGAATGCTCGGGTGACCAGTCCGGCGGCACGGCACGCGTCGTGGCGGTGCTCGGCGGGCGGGGCGGCGCGGGGGCGAGCGTGCTGGCCGGCGGGCTCGCCGTCACCGCGGCCCGGGCGCGGCTGCGTACCCTCCTGGTGGACGCCGATCCGCTCGGCGGCGGCCTCGACCTCGTGCTCGGCTGGGAGCAGCTGGAAGGGCTGCGCTGGCCGGGCCTGACCGACACCGACGGGCGGGTCGACCCGCCGTCGCTCGTCCGCGCCCTGCCCAGCCGGGGCGACCTGGTGGTCCTCTCCTGGGACCGGGGCGACCTGCAGCACCTGCCGGCCGCGGCGATGGCCGCCACCGTCGACGCCGCCCGCCGGGGCCGGGACGTGGTGGTCCTCGACCTGCCCCGATACCTGGACGACGCGGCCGTCGTCGCGTTGCAGGCCGCGGACCGGGCGCTGCTCGTCGTACCGGCCGAGCTGCGGGCCACCGCCGCCGCGGCTCGGGTCGTGGCGGTCGTCGCCCCGCACTGCGCCGACCTGGCGGTGATCGTGCGCGGGCCGGCCCCGGGTCGGCTCAAGGCCAGCGAGGTGGCCCGGGCGCTCGGGTTGCCGCTCGCCGGCACACTGCGCCCCGAGCCGGGGCTCTGCCGGGGCCTGGAGCGGGGCGAGGCGCCCGCCGCCGACGGCAAGGGCCCGCTCGCCGCGCTCTGCCAGCGGATCCTCGACGGGTTGACCGACGTGCCGGCCAGGGGTGCGGCGTGACCGGCCCGGCCGACTCGGGCGAACTGGCCGTCCGCATCCGGCAGCGCTTTGCCGAGGCGGCCGGCCCGGTCACCCCCGCCGCGATCGTCTCCGCCGTACGCGCCGAGCCGGGCGCCGTACTCGGGGACAACGCCCTGCTGCGGATCGCCGACCGGGTGCACGACGATCTCGTGGGCGCCGGGCCGCTCGCCCCGCTGCTGGCCGACCAGGAGGTCACCGACGTGCTGGTGAACGGCACCCGGGTCTGGGTCGACCGTGGACGCGGCCTGCACCAGGTGGCCGTGCCGCTCGGCACGGTCGACGACGTACGTCGATTGGCGCAGCGCCTCACCGCGGCCGCCGGGCGGCGGCTCGACGACGCGTCCCCGTACGCGGATGCCCGGCTGCCCGACGGCACCCGGCTGCACGCCGTGCTGCCGCCGGTCGCGACCGATGGGCCGTACCTTTCCCTGCGTACCTTCCGGCAGCGGCCGTTCACCCTCGACGAGCTGGTACGCCAGGGCACCGTGCCTCGGCCGGTGGCCCCCCCTGCTGGCCGCCGTCGTGGCGGCCCGGCTGGCGCACCTGGTCACCGGAGGCACCGGCTCCGGCAAGACCACCCTGCTCAACACGCTGCTCGGGCTGGTGCCCGGGACCGAACGGATCGTGCTCGTCGAGGACGCGGCCGAGCTCCGTCCCGTGCACCCGCACGTGATCGGCCTCCAAGCGCGAACATCCAATGTAGAGGGAATCGGGGCGGTCGGGCTGAGCGACCTGGTCCGGCAGGCGCTGCGGATGCGGCCGGACCGGCTGGTGGTGGGCGAGTGCCGGGGCGCCGAGGTGGTCGACCTGCTCGCCGCGCTGAACACCGGCCACGACGGTGGTGCCGGGACGCTGCACGCCAACGCCCCGGCGGACGTGCCGGCTCGGTTGGAGGCGCTCGGGCTGCTCGGCGGGCTGCCCCGGGCCGCCCTGCACGCGCAGGTCGCCGCGGCGCTCCAGGTCCTCCTGCAGATGCGGCGCACGGCCAAGGGCCGGGTGTTGGAGTCAGTCAGTCTGCTGATCCCCGACGGACCGGACCGTCTGGTCACCGTGGTCCCCGCCTGGGTACGCGGGCGCGGACTCGGCCTCGCCGCCCGGCCGCTCGGCGCGTTGCTGCGGGAGCGGGATGTGACCGTACCGCCCCTGCTCTGCGCGGCCTGGCCGGGCTCGGCGGGCCCGTCGTGACCGCCCAGGGCTGGCTGGTGGCCGTGTTGCTGGTCGCCGCCGCGACGGCGGTGGCCTGGCCGCTACGCGTCGGCCGGTCCCGGCAGAGTGCCGTCCTCGGGCCGTCGGTCCAGGGCTCGGCGGCGTCGGCGTCCCACGCAGCCGGTCGCGCCCACGGGCGTCGAGCGAACGGGGCGCGGACGGCGGCCCGGGCCGCACGACACGTCGCGCCGCCCGTCGCGGAGCGGCCGCTGCCGACCCGCCCGCCCGGGCGGCGCGATGCGACCCACCCGGACGTCGCGTCCGTACCGGTCGACGGACGCCGGCCCCGGGCCGCCCTATCGCTCAGCCCCGTCGCGGCCGGTGCCCCGGTGGCCCGGTCGGCCGGCCGCAATGTCGTTCCGCTGCTCGGCGCGCCCTCCGTCGACCCCGCCGCGGGGTCGGTCGGGCCGGTCGCCGGCGGTCCCGCCGTCGCGGCGGCCGCCGACCAGGTCCACGGCGGTCCCGTCGCCGCGCTGTTCCGGGTTCTCGGACTGCCGGATGCGTCGAAGCCGGCCGAGTCTCCGACCACCGGCATCGCCGTCCGAGGATCGCGGTCGGAGCGGGTGGGGGTGCGAGTCCCCCGACCTGACCTGCTGCTGGTGGTCCTGGTGGGCGGCGGGACGGGAGCCGTCCTGGGCGGGCCCGTGGCTGCGGTGGGGTTGGCCGCCTACGGCGTGCTCGCGGCCCGAGCGGCCCGGCGCCGGCGCGCCCGTCAGCTGGCCGAGCGGGCGCGCTGGCGCGATCTGGACCAGCTCTGCGCACTCGCTGCCGACCTGCGCGCCGGGTTGCCGGTCGCGCTCGGGGCCGTCGACGGGCCGCACCGGATCGCCCGGCTGGCCCGGGCGGCCGTGCGGCTGGCCGACCGTACCGGGGCTCCGCTGGCCGATCTGCTGGAACGCGTCGAGGCGGATGCCCGTGCCGCTGATCGCGGCCTCGCCGCGGCTGCCGCCCAGGCCGCCGGGGCGCGGGCGACCGCGTGGCTGCTCGCCGTCCTGCCGTTCGGCGGCATCGGCCTCGGCTACGCCATCGGCGTGGACCCGATCGCCGTGCTCCTGCACACGACCATCGGCGGTGGCTGCGCGCTGGCAGCCGTCGCGTTGCAGATCGGCGGGTTGCTCTGGGCGGAACGGCTCGGCGCGCCGCCGGGGCGGGACGACTGATGCCCCGGCAGGCGCTGGCCGCGGGCTGCCTCGCCGGGGCGGCGCTGGTCCTGTTGGTGACCGGCGGGTCGGTCGTCCGCCCGAGGCGGCGGCTTCGTCTGCTGACCCGACCGACGGTGGCGGAGCGGACCAGGCCATCGTGGTGGCCGGACCGGATCCGGCTGGGCGCGGGCCTGGCCGGGGTGGCCGTGCTGATCGTGGTCGGCGGCTGGGCCGGTCTGCTCGCCGGGGTGCTGTCCAGCCTGGCTGCGGACCGGCTGCTGCGGCGGATCGAGCCGCGGGCCGTCCGCGACCGGCGGCTCCGGGAGAGCGCCGATCTGCCACTCGCCGCCGACCTGCTGGCGGCCGCGCTCCGGGCGGGTGCGCCGGTTGACCGGTCGGTTCTGGCGGTCGCCGAAGCGCTCGGCGGACCGCTCGCCGAGCGGCTCGGCCGGGTGGGGCGGACGCTGCAACTCGGCGGTACGGCGGCGGAAGCGTGGGCTCACCTGCACCCGGTGGCGGGGGCGGAACGCCTGGTGACCGCCGCGGTCCGCTCGTCCAACAGCGGCACCGCGCTGGCCGGCGCGCTCACCCGCCTCGCCGACGAGCTGCGGTCCGACCGGGCCACCGCGGCCGAGGCCACGGCCCGGCGCGCGGGCGTCCTCATCGTGCTGCCGCTCGGGCTCTGCTTCCTGCCCGCCTTCATTCTCGCCGGCTTGGTGCCGGTGATCGTCGCCGTCCTCGGCGACGTGCTGTGAACCCACGAGAAAGGGAGTACGACATGCGCAAACTTCTCGCCCGCCTGAGGGGTGACGCCGGGATGAACACGGCCGAGTACGCCGTCGGCACCCTCGCCGCGGTGGCCTTCGCGGGCATCCTGCTGAAGGTGCTCACCTCCGGCAACGTGCAGTCCGCGCTCACCGCCGTCATCGACCGGGCGTTGAAGTGACCGGGCGCCGGTGGGCCGGCCGCCATCGGCACGGTCCGGGAACGCCGCATCGGGCCGAGGCACCCGACATGGCGCCGGGCCCGGCAACGGACTCCCTTCCGACCGCCGGCCCACGCGCTGCGGCGGCGACGGCCCCAGCCGCCCGGCCGGGACGGCCGTGGGGCGCCGGGGAGCGGGGCTCGTTCACCGCCGAGTTGGCGGCCGGCCTGCCGGCGCTCGTCCTGCTGCTACTCGCCGGGCTCACCGCGGTCGAGGCGGTGACGACGCGGGCCGGCTGTCTGGATGCGGCCCGGGAGGCGGCGCTCGCCGCCTCCCGGGGTGAGCCCGGCTCGGCTGTCGGAGCCCGGTACGCCCCCGCCGGCGCCGACATCTCGGTCACCGTGTCCGGCGACCGGGTCACCGCGACCGTCCGGGCACCGGTCCGCACGCTCGGCGCCCGGCTGCCTCGGATCACCGTGTCGGCCACTGCGGTGGCCGCCGTCGAGCCCGGTATTCCGGGACCACGACCGTGAGGAACGGCGAGCCACCGGTACGCACCGCGCGGCGGCGATCCCGACGGCCGCCCGGCGACCGGGATCGTCGGGCGGCGGACCGGGGCGGGGCGACTGTCTGCCTGCTCGCGGTCGGCCTGGTGTTCGTGCTGATCGGGTTCTTCGGCGCCGCGTTGGGCGCGGCCCGGACGGCGCGACAGCAGGCCCGGAACGCGGCGGACTTCGGGGCTCTGGCAGGCGCCGGCCGGGCACTCGAGGCCGACGGCGCCGCGTGCGGACGGGCCGACGAACTGGCTCGGGCCAACGGCGCTCGGCTGGTGGCCTGCCGGCTTGACGGGCTCGATGTCGTGGTCACCGCGGAGGTCAGGGTCGCGCCGCTGCCCGGGCTGGTCCGCACCGCGACCGCGACGTCCCGGGCTGGCCCGGTCCGCGGCTGACCGCGCCGGCCGCGCGCCGGCGTGACCGCCCCGACGTGACCGCCCCGACGTGACCGCCTCGTCGGACCGCACCGGACCGAGGTGGCCGCCTCAGCGGCCCTGCAGCGCGTCGAGGCCGACCGCCATGGCGATGACCAGCCGCCGGTCGATCTGCGGGTGCTGAATCTCGACGACGTACCGGTCGCGCAGGCCCCACTTCTTGACGACCGAGAACACCGGCTGGCCGCCGGCCACGAAGTCGAAGTGGTACGGCAGCCAGGAGAGCGACTCGACGAACCGGCGCAGCAGCGCCACCGGGAGGCTGCGTTCCTGCCCGGTGATCTGCGGCAGGCCGGCCTGCTCGACGTGCCAGGTGGAGCGCAGCAGCGACTGGGCGAAGTCCTTGCGGAACAGGCCGATCGGGTTGCCGGCCTGGTCGGTCACGTCGTACGTGGCGCCGAGGTCGAGCCGCTGGCGGGCCTTGAAGCCGAGGAGCGGGTGCTGCTTGGAGTCGTCGGTGTAGATGGTCACCTGCTCCTTGAACGCGAGCCGCTTCTGCTGCGCGAACGCCAGCAGTGCGCCCTCGGAGCCGTCCGGCGCCACCGCGTGGACCTCGTACTGGTTGACCATCATCCGGATCCGCTGGCGGATGTGGAACTGGTGCTGGTTCTGGAGAAAGTCGAGCTGCATGTGGTCTCCTTCGATGAATGGACGCCGGAGTCTCGCACAGTTCGGCCCCCAACACCCACCCGCCCAGCGCCACCCGGCGGCCCCCGGCCGACGTCGGCCTCCACTGTCGATGGTTGCCGTCCTCGCCGGGGAGAGATCAGGCGGTCTCCGGTGTCGCGCCCTCGGTGACCGGGCGCTCCGACGACCGCTCGTCCTGCCGGGGCACGGCCGCACCGCGCTCGCCGTGGGAGCCGCCGGCCGCCGCAAGGTTGGCGAGGACCACGTCGAGGACCGTGACCGCGTCCGGCTTGGAGAGCGGATTGTTGCCGTTGCCGCACTTCGGGGACTGGACGCAGGACGGGCAGCCCGACTCGCAGGCACATTCGGCGATCGCGTCGCGGGTGGCACGCAGCCAGGCCGCCGCCGTCCCGTACGCCCGCTCGGCGAAGCCCGCCCCGCCGGGGTGGCCGTCGTAGACGAAGACGGTGGGCGCCTCGGTGTCCGGGTGCAGGGCGGTTGACAGGCCGCCGATGTCCCAGCGGTCGCAGGTCGCCATCAGCGGCAGCAGGCCGATCGCGGCGTGTTCGGCGGCGTGCAGCGCGCCCGGGACGTCGGCGGGCTCCACGCCGGCAAGAGCCAGCGACTGCGGCGAGAGGGTGAACCAGACGGCGACGGTACGCAGCTCGCGGGCGGGCAGGTCCAGCGGCCGGGTGTCGATCACCTCGCCGGTGGCGATCCGTCGCCGCTGGTACGACACCACCTGGCTGGTCACGTCCACCTCACCGAGGAAGAGCCCGACCGGCCCGGCGTCCACGTACGACCGGACCGACGCCACGGACAGCGAGGTGACGTCGCGGGCGTGGGTGGACCAGTCCGGCTCCTCGGCGTGCACCAGCGCGCACCCGTCCGCCAGGTCCAGGGAGTCGACCACGTACGAGACGCCCTGGTGCAGGTAGACCGCGCCGGAGTGGAGGAGGAAGTGCGAGGACCCGCCGTCGACGGTGCCGAGCAGTTGCCCGGTGGCCGCCTCCACCACGCAGACCGGTGCGCCGTCCTCGCCGCGCAGGTCGACCTCGGGGCGTTCCCGGTGCCGCCAGTACCAGCCGGTGGGTCGCTGCCGCAGGGCCCCGGCCTCGACCAATGAGTCGACCGCCTCCTTCGCCCCCTCCCCGAAGAGCTCCAGGTCGGCCGGCGTGAGCGGGGCCTCGGAGGCGGCGCAGGCGAGCTGCGGGGCGAGCACGTAGGGGTTGGCCGGGTCGAGCACGGTCGCCTCGACGGGCCGCCCGAACAGCGCCTCCGGGTGGTGCACCAGATAGGTGTCGAGCGGGTCGTCCCGGGCCACCAGCACCGCGAGGGCCTCGTCGCCGGAGCGGCCGGCCCGGCCGGCCTGCTGCCAGAGCGACGCCCGGGTGCCCGGCCAGCCGCAGATCAGCACGGCGTCCAGCCCGACCAGGTCGACGCCGAGTTCGAGGGCGTTGGTGGAGGCGAGCCCGAGCAGGTCCCCGTGCAGCAGCGCGCGTTCCAGTTCGCGCCGCTCCTCGCGCAGGTAGCCGGCCCGGTAGGCGGCCACCCGGTCGCCCAGCCCGGGCACCGCCTCGTCCAGTGACCGCCGGGCGTTCGCGGCGACCACCTCGGCGCCCCGCCGGGACCGGACGAAGGCGAGGGTGCGTACCCCCTCGACGACGCTGTCGGCGAGCAGGTCGGCGGTCTCGCGCAGCGCGGAACGGCGGACCGGGGCGAGGTCCGAGACCTCTCCGGAGACCGGATCGGGCAGCAGCGGCGGCTCCCAGAGCGCGAAGGTCACCCCGCCCCGGGGCGAGGTGTCCTCGGTGACGGCCGTGACCGGCAGGCCGGTGAGCCGCCCGGCGGTCGTCGCCGGGTCACCCGACGTCGCCGAGGCCAGCACGAAGATCGGGGTACGTCCGTAGCGCGCACACTGCCGCCGCAGCCGGCGCAGCACGTGCGCCACGTGCGAGCCGAACACGCCCCGGTAGGTGTGGCACTCGTCGATCACCACGTACGCCAGCCGGCGCAGGAAGCCCGACCAGTGCGCGTGTCCGGGCAGGATGCCGTGGTGCAGCATGTCCGGGTTGGTCAGCACGAACCGGGAGTGCCGCCGGATCCACTCCCGTTCGGCGCGCGGGGTGTCCCCGTCGTAGCAGGCGGGGCGTACCCCCTCCAGCTCCAAGCCGGCGACGGCGCGCAACTGATCGGCGGCGAGGGCCTTGGTCGGGGCCAGGTAGAGCACGGTGGCGCGGGGGTCGGCGAGCAGCGTGCCCAACGCCGGGAGCTGGTAGGCCAGCGACTTGCCGGACGCTGTGCCGGTGGCCACCACCACGTGCTGCCCGGCGTGCGCCAGCTCGGCGGCCTCGGCCTGGTGCCGCCACGGGGCGACCACGCCGCGCCGCGCGAACGCCGCCCGCAGCTCCGCGGGCGCCCACGCCGGCCACGGCGCCGCCACTCCAGCGCGGGCCGGCACCCGCTCGACATGGGTGACCGGGTCGGCCCGGTGTCGGGCGCGCAGCCGACGCAGCAGCTCACCGGGCGGCCGCCCGGGGCCGCTGTTCGCGGACATGGTGGCTGCGGACGACGGCTTCAGATCGGGGCGCGGCGGTCGACTCGCCGAGCTGAAGCTGTCGTGGGTCACGTCCTGCACCTTCGGGACTCGGTCGGGGAGATGAAACGCGGGGGCGCTGGGTAAGGGTGGGAGCCTCGGCCGGTGACCACGGGCGTTTCGGCGGAGAATGGTTAGATGCCCATGAGAGCTTACCGAGGAGGGACCGATGGAGCTGTCGCTGGCGACCCGCACCGTGGGGGAGCACACGGTGCTCGAGGTCGGCGGTGAGGTGGACGTCTACACCGCGCCACGCCTACGGGAGCGGCTCCTCGAACTGATCGACGGTGGCGCCCGCCGGGTCGTGGTCGACCTGGGTCGGGTGGACTTCCTCGACTCGACCGGCCTGGGCGTGCTGGTCGGCGCCCTGAAGCGGCTCCGTTCGGCCGGCGGCTCCTTCGCCCTGGTCTGCGACAAGGAACCGCTGCTCAAGATCTTCCGGATCACCGCGCTGGACCAGGTCTTCCCGCTGCACCCCACGGTCGACGCGGCGATCAGCGCCGACCCGACCGGCGCCGGCGCGTGATGGCGACGGTCAAGCTCTCCTTCTCGCCGGCGCCGGTGCACGTCCGCACCGCCCGCCTGGTCGGCGTCGCGGTGGCCCGGCGGGCCGGCGTACGCGAGGACCTGCTCGACGAGGTGCGCCTGGCGATCGGTGAGGCGTGCACCCGAGCGGTCGCCCTGCACCGGCAGTACGGGCTGCCTGACCCGGTGCTGATGGAGATGTCGGACAGCGGGGCGTACACGGTCCGGGTGGTGGACCGCGCTCCGATCGAGGCGGGCATCGGACTCGCCGCCCTGCCCCCCGACGAGCTGGCCAAGGAGTCGCTCAGCGAGGACGCGCTGACCACCGGCGTCGGGTTCGCCCTGCTCGCCGGCTTCGTCGAGGACCTTCAGGTACGCCCGGTCGAGGAGGGCGTCGGCACCGAGGTCCGAATGGTGTGGCCGGTCGGCCGCTGACCTGAACCCCGCCCATCGCAGGCCGCGTTCCCGCCCGGGGAGCGCGGCCTCGTCGTGCTGCCCCGCCCATATATCAGAAATTCTCACATAGCACAGCGACGAAGATCATCAGGACACGTGCCCCCTCGGTGTGACCCTCAGCACGCCAGAGGGCTACAGTACGCGGGTTGTCAGCAAGTGATCCGTCCCCGCAGCCAGCGGGAATGGGTGTTCATCGCTGGTCCGCCGGGGTGGGTTGGCGCGCGCTTGCGAGTCCGCATCCAGGCGTCGGTCCGTGCGTCTCCACGGACCGACGCGTTGTTCGGTACAGGAGGACATAGATGTCCGGGACCTTGGCCGCCGACGGCGGCGCACTGTCCTTCACCGGAGCCAACGTGACGTACGTCGTCATCGCCGCGGTCATCGCGCTGGTGGCGCTCGTCTTTGCCGCCGCCCTGACCAGGGCGGTACTGGCAGCCGGTAAGGGCACCACCAACATGCAGGAGATCTCCGGGGCCGTGCAGGAGGGCGCCTCCGCGTACCTGCTGCGACAGTTCCGCACCCTGGCGATCTTCGTGGTCATCGCCGTCGTGCTGCTGTTCCTGCTGCCGGTGCACGACACCGACGGCAGCGAGACCTGGGTGAAGATCGGCCGGTCGCTCTTCTTCGTGGTGGGCGCCGGGTTCAGCGCGTTCATCGGCGGCGCCGGCATGTGGCTGGCCACCCGCGCCAACCTGCGCGTCGCCGCGGCCGCCCGGGAGCGCGAAGGCGGGCGCGAGGGCGCCATGAAGATCGCCTTCCGGACCGGTGGCGTGGTCGGCTTCCTCACCGTCGGCCTCGGCCTGTTCGGTGCCGCGCTGGTCGTCCTGATCTTCAAGGGTGACGCCCCGACCGTGCTGGAGGGCTTCGGCTTCGGTGCCGCGCTGCTCGCCATGTTCATGCGGGTCGGCGGCGGCATCTTCACCAAGGCCGCCGACGTCGGCGCCGACCTGGTCGGCAAGGTCGAGCAGGGCATCCCGGAGGACGACCCGCGCAACGCCGCCACCATCGCCGACAACGTGGGCGACAACGTCGGCGACTGCGCCGGCATGGCCGCCGACCTCTTCGAGTCGTACGCGGTCACCCTGGTCGCCGCGCTGATCCTCGGCCGCGCCGCGTTCGGCGAGACCGGGCTGGTCTTCCCGCTGATCATCTCCACCATCGGGGTGCTCGTCGCGATCGTCGGCGTCTTCATCACCCGGCTGCGCAGCTCCGACCGCAACGGCCTGACCGCGATCAACCGGGCCTTCTACCTCTCCGCGCTGATCGCTGCGGTGCTGGTGGCGATCGCCGCCTTCGCGTACCTGCCGGCGACCTTCGGCGAGCTGGAGGGTGGGCTGGCCGACGTCGACCGCAACCCGCGGCTGGTGGCCATCGGCGCGGTGATCATCGGCATCGTGCTGGCCGCCGCGATCCAGGCGCTCACCGGGTACTTCACCGAGACCAACCGGCGCCCGGTGCAGGACATCGGCAAGAGCTCGCAGACCGGCCCGGCCACCGTCATCCTCGCCGGCATCAGCATCGGCCTGGAGTCGGCGGTCTACTCGGCGCTGCTGATCGGCGCCGGCGTCTTCGGCGCGTTCCTGCTCGGCGGCAGCTCCATCACCCTGTCGCTGTTCGCGGTCGCACTGGCCGGCACGGGCCTGCTCACCACCGTCGGCGTCATCGTCGCGATGGACACCTTCGGCCCGATCTCCGACAACGCCCAGGGCGTCGCGGAGATGTCCGGCGACATCGACGAGGACGGCGCGCGGACGCTGACCGAGCTGGACGCCGTCGGCAACACCACCAAGGCGATCACCAAGGGCATCGCGATCGCCACCGCGGTCCTCGCGGCGACCGCGCTGTTCGGCTCGTACACCGACACGCTGCGCTCCTCGTACGCGGACGCGGGCGTCGGCGACGTCGGCGCCGAGATCCTCAACGCGCTCAACGTGGCCAACCCGCGCAACCTGGTCGGCCTGATCGTCGGCGCGGCGGTGGTCTTCCTCTTCTCCGGCCTGGCCATCAACGCGGTCTCCCGCTCGGCCGGCGCCGTGGTGATGGAGGTCCGCCGGCAGTTCCGCGAGCTGCCCGGGATCATGAACCGCACCCAGCGCCCCGAGTACGGCAAGGTCGTCGACATCTGCACCCGGGACGCGCAGCGCGAGCTGATGACCCCCGGCCTGCTGGCCATCATGGCGCCGATCGCGGTCGGTTTCGGCCTCGGCCCCGGCGCGCTGGCGTCGTACCTGGCCGGCGCGATCGGGGCGGGCACCCTGATGGCGGTCTTCCTGGCCAACTCCGGCGGCGCCTGGGACAACGCCAAGAAGCTTGTCGAGGACGGCGCGTACGGCGGCAAGGGCTCCGAGTCGCACGCCGCGACCGTCATCGGCGACACCGTCGGCGACCCGTTCAAGGACACCGCGGGTCCGGCGATCAACCCGCTGATCAAGGTGATGAACCTGGTCTCGCTGCTGATCGCGCCAGCCGTGGTGGCCTGGAGCGTGGGTGCGGACAAGAACAACGCCCTGCGGATCGTGATCGCCCTGGTGGCCGCGCTGGTCATCGTGGCGGCCGTGGTGTTCAGCAAGCGCAAGGGGGTCGCCATGGGCGATTCCGACAGCGGCGGCGACGCCGGCGCGGGCAGCTCGGAGGAGCGGGCCGAGCCGGTCAACGCCTGAGCCCGACGCGACGGTGACGGTTCCCGGGCGGCGTTGCGCCGGCCGGGAACCGCGCCGCCCGGGGGTCCCATGGACGAAACCTGACCGCTGGAACTTCCGCCGGCAGGCCGTACGCTGCTTCGCATGCGTACGCGCCGGGCGGCAACCGCCGGAAAGTTCACGGTGGTCCTGGCCCTGCTCGGTCTGGTCGTCGCGGGCTGCGGCGGCCCCAGCCCCCGGGCCTGGGCCGCATCGGTCTGCCAGGCGCTCACCCCGTGGCGCGCCGAGATCACCAAGTTGACCAGCAGCACTCAGCAGCAGATGACCGCGCAGACCACCCCGGCGCAGGCCAAGGAGAACCTGGTCCGGCTCTTCGCCGGGGCCGAGCAGGCCAGCGAGACCGCCCGGCAGAAGGTCGAGGAGGCCGGCGTGCCGGAGACCGACCACGGCGAGGAGATCTCCGCCGGCTTCCGAGCGTCGCTCGGCAAGATGCGGGACGCGTACGGCCGGGCCCGGGACACCATCGACGGGCTGGACACCGCCCAGGCCGGCCGCTTCTACGACGGCGTGCGGGCCGCGGTGGACACCCTCAACAAGGATTACAGCGCGAGCGCGCTGGACACCAGCAACCTCGACTCACCAGAGCTCAAGAAGGCCTTCGACGAGGTCCCGGAGTGTCGCTGACGCCCCCTTCCCCGAACCCGATCCGCCAGCCCTCGCTGTTCTCCACCGAGGCGGCCGACCCGGCCCTGGCGGACCTGGCCGGCCTGCTCGCCGGGCCGGGGGAGGTGGTCCGGATGGGCGGCACGGCCCGGATCGCCGTGGTGGTGGACGGCGCCTGGCGGGTGCACGTGCTGGTGGCCGAGCTGGCTGCCCGGGGGGTGGCGGCGAGCTGGGAGCCGACCGGGGGTGGGCGGCACCTGGTGCGCACCGCGTACGCCACCACGCTGGCCCCGCTCGCCACGGCCTGGCTGCGTGGCACGGCGAAGCGGCCCCCGGCCGGCTTCCACCTCAACGGTCGCCGGCTGCGGCTCTGGCTGGCCGCCGCCGGTGCCGCCGACCCGGCCGGCGTCCAGCTCCGCCTCGGCCCGGCCGACGAGGAGTGCTGGCCGCGGATACGCGCCGCGCTGGCCGCGGTGGGGCTGCCGGCGGCGTTCGTGGAGCCGGACGGGGGCGGGCCCGCGTACCGGATCACCGGGCGGCGGGTGGCCCGGCTGGCCGAGCTGGTGGGCGAGCGCCCACGGGCCGCGCCGGCGGCCGAGTGGCCGGGCAGCCCCGGCTGACTGCGTAACCCCGACCGGCTGTCCGATCCTGGACACCTCCGGGCGGCGGTTCGGCCAGGAAAACGGACCGGTGTCTCCTCGCCCGTCGGTGCGTGATCGTCACAGTGACCCGCCTGGTGCCCTACCCACGGTGTACGGTGGCGCCGTCCGGCGGGTGCCGCCGCCGCGAGCCGCCCGGTGGTCGCCGAACCAGATCGTTTGCCGCCCACGAAACCCGGAGCGCGGACGGCGCGTTACGTTGGACATCCGGACCGCCGGTGGTCCGGCCGGTGCAACACGGCCCGAAACGGGCATGAAGTAAGAGTGAGGTCGGAGAGAGACGTGCCGAGCAACGCTGGAACCACCCGTCTGGTCATCGTCGAGTCACCGGCGAAGGCCAAGACGATCTCGGGCTACCTCGGCCCGGGGTACGTCGTGGAGGCCAGCTTCGGCCACGTCCGGGACCTGCCCCGAAACGCGGCCGACGTGCCGGCCAAGTACAAGGGCGAGCCGTGGGCGCGGCTCGGGGTGGACGTCGACAACGGCTTCCACGCCCTCTACGTGGTCTCGCCGGACCGTAAGCAGCAGATCAGCAAGCTGACCAAGCTGGCCAAGGAGGTCGACGAGATCTTCCTGGCCACGGACGAGGACCGCGAGGGCGAGGCGATCGCCTGGCACCTGGTGGAGACGCTCAAGCCCAAGGTGCCGGTCCGGCGGATGGTCTTCCACGAGATCACCAAGCCGGCGATCCAGGCCGCGGTGGCCAACCCGCGCGAGATCGACCGGGACCTGGTCGACGCGCAGGAGGCCCGGCGCATCCTCGACCGGCTGTACGGCTACGAGGTCTCCCCGGTGCTGTGGAAGAAGGTCATGCCGAAGCTCTCGGCGGGCCGGGTGCAGTCCGTGGCGACCCGGATCGTGGTCGAGCGGGAGCGGCAGCGGATGGCCTTCCGCACCGCCGAATACTGGGACATCCTGGCCAGCCTCGCGGTGACGAACGCCGGCGAGGGGCCGCGCGCCTTCAACGCCACGCTGATCGCGCTGAACGGCGACCGGATCGCCACCGGCAAGGACTTCGAGCCGACCACCGGCCGAGTGCGGGCCGGTGCGGGCGTGGTGCACCTCGACGAGAGTGGCGCCCGCGGGCTCGCCGCGCGCCTGGAGGGGCGGCCGTTCACGGTCACCCGGGTCGAGGAGAAGCCCTACCGCCGCCGCCCGTACGCGCCGTTCATCACGTCCACGCTCCAGCAGGAGGCGGCCCGCAAGCTGCGGTTCTCGTCGCAGCAGACAATGCGCACCGCGCAGCGGCTGTACGAGAACGGCTACATCACCTATATGCGTACCGACTCGGTGAACCTGTCGGAGACCGCCATCGCGGCGGCCCGCCGGCAGATCGTCGAGCTGTACGGCGAACGCAGCGTGCCGCCGGAGCCGCGCCGCTACACCGGCAAGGTGAAGAACGCGCAGGAGGCACACGAGGCGATCCGCCCGGCGGGGGACAACTTCCGCACCCCGGGCGACGTGGCCAAGGAGCTGTCGGCCGAGGAGTTCAAGCTCTACGAGCTGATCTGGCGGCGCACCATCGCCTCGCAGATGACCGACGCGGTCGGCTCCAGTGTCTCGGTGCGTATCCGCGCGCTCTCCTCCGCGCAGGAGGAGGCCGACTTCGGCGCGACCGGCAAGACCATCACCGACCCGGGCTTCCTGCGCGCGTACGTCGAGTCGAGCGACGACGAGAACGCCGAGGCCGAGGACGCCGAGCGGCGGCTGCCCACCCTGGTCAAGGACCAGCCGCTGACCGCCGAGGAGCTGGCCGCGCAGGGCCACCACACCCAGCCGCCCGCTCGCTACACCGAGGCGTCGCTGGTCAAGGCTCTTGAGGAGCTGGGCATCGGCCGCCCGTCGACGTACGCGTCGATCATGCAGACGATCCAGGACCGCGGCTACGTCTCCAAGCGTGGCCAGGCGATGATCCCGTCGTTCCTGGCGTTCGCGGTGATCGGGCTGATGGAGCGGCACTACCCGCGGCTGATCGACTACGACTTCACCGCCAGCATGGAGAACGAGCTGGACGAGATCGCCGGTGGTGACCACGCGGCGGTCGACTTCCTCACCTCGTTCTACTTCGGCGGCGTCAACGGCACCGGCGACCAGGCGATCGCCCACGCCGGTGGCCTCAAGAAGCTGGTGACGGAGAACCTCAGCGACATCGACGCGCGCAGCGTCAACTCGATCCCGCTCTTCACCGAAGACGACGGGCGCGAGGTCGTCGTCCGGGTCGGCCGGTACGGGCCGTACCTCCAGCGGGCCCTGCCGGGCGAGCAGCCCGCGCCCGCCGGGGAGGGCGAGGAGGGCGGCGCCCAGGGCGACCGGGCGCCGATCCCGGAGGGGCTGGCGCCCGACGAGCTGACCCCGGAGAAGGTGCACGAGCTGTTCCTCGGCGGCGGGGGCGAGCGCAAGCTCGGCGACGACCCGGCCACCGGCGAGCCGATCGTGCTCAAGTCCGGCCGGTTCGGCCCGTACGTGGCCAGCGGGGAGCGCAAGTCCTCGCTGCTGCGCTCGCAGTCGCCGGACTCGCTCACCTTCGACGAGGCGCTGAAGCTGCTCAGCCTGCCTCGGCTGGTCGGCGCCGACCCCGAGGGCAACGAGGTCTTCGCCAACAACGGCCGCTACGGGCCGTACGTCAAGCGCGGTGACGAGTTCCGCTCGCTGGACTCGGAAGACAAGATGTTCACCGTCTCGCTGGACGAGGCGCTCGCCCTGCTGGCCGCCCCGAAGACCCGCCAGCGCCGGGCCGCCGCGCCGCCGCTGCGGGAGATGGGCGCCGACCCGCTGACCGAGAAGGCGCTGGTCATCAAGGACGGCCGGTTCGGGCCGTACGTCACCGACGGGGAGACCAACGCGTCGTTGCGGCGCGGGCAGACGCCGGAGGCGTTGACCCTGGAGGAGGCCTCCGAGATGCTCGCCGAGAAGCGGGCGAAGGGCCCGGCGCCGAAGAAGAAGGCGGCGGCGAAGAAGGCGGCCCCGGCCAAGAAGACGGCGGCCAAGAAGACCGCCGCCGCCAAGTCGACGGCCGCCAAGAAGACCGCCACGGCCAAGGCCACCCCCAAGAAGGCAGCGGCCAAGAAAGCCACCTCCCCCGAGTAACGCCGGAATCCGACGAGATCTTGGATGGAAACGGCCCCTCCAGGGGCCGTTTCCATCCAAGGTCCGCCCTGTGGGGCGGTCAGCTGCCGAGGACCTGGTTCAGGTAGGCGTTGGTGAGGACGCGGTGGGGGTCCAGGCGGTCGCGGACGGTGAGGAAGTCGGAGAACTTCGGGTACGCCGGGGCGAGCGACGCCGCGTCCCGGTAGTGCAGCTTGCCCCAGTGCGGCCGGCCGTCCAGTTCCGTCGCCACCTCCTCGAATGCCCGGAAGTAGGACTCGAAGGGCGCTCCCACGTACTGATGGACGGCGATGTACGCCGAGTCCCGCCCGTACCCGTGGGAGAGCCAGATGTCGTCGGCGGCGGTGAACCGCACCTCGACCGGGAAGAGCACCTTGAACGGCAGCCGGTCGACGATCCGGCGCAGCTCGTCGAGGGCCGCCGGCAGGGCGGCGCGCGGTAGGCCGTACTCCATCTCCACGAAGCGGACCCGGCGCGGGGTGCAGAAGACCCGGTCGGAGCGGCCGGTGTACGTGCGCTCGGTGAGCGCCCGCGCGGAGATGGCGCTGATTCCCGGGGCGAGCGCCGGCACGGCCCGACCCAGCCGGCACGCCCCCTCGAACACGGTGTTGGCCAGGAACTCGTCGTCGAGCCAGCCGCGCCAGCGGGGCAGCGGGCGGTCGTCGACGGGCACCCGGTCGTTGGTCTTGACCTGCACCCGCGCGGTGTACGGGAACCAGTAGAACTCGACGTGGTCGTGTTGCTCGACCAGCCCGGGCAGGTCGGCGAGCACCGAGGACAGCGGCGCGGGGCGTTCGTGCGCCCGGAGCACGAAGGCGTCGACGCAGCGCAGGGTGACCTCGACGAGCACCCCGACCGCGCCGATTCCGACCCGGGCCGCGGCGAAGACGTCGCGGTGCGCGTCCGCGGAGCAGCGCAACACCTCGCCGGTGCCGGTGACCAGGGTCAACGCGGTGACGAAGGTGGACAGGCAGCCGAGCTTCGCGCCGGTGCCGTGGGTGCCGGTGGAGAGCGCTCCGGCCACGGTCTGTGTGTCGATGTCGCCGAGATTGGGCAGGGCCAGGCCGTGGGTGGCGAGCAGTTCGTTGAGGGTGTGCAGGGTCATTCCGGCCGGTACGGTGACCAGCCGGCGGGCGGTGTCGACGGTGACGCCGGTGTCCAGGTCGGCCAGGTCGAGCCGGTGCCCGTCGGTCACGGCCGCCCCGGTGAACGAGTGTCCACTGCCCACCGCCCGGATCGTCCGCCCGGCGTCGGCGGCGGTCCGGACCGCCTCGACGACACCGCCGATGTCCCGGGGTCGCGCCACGAGGGCGGCGGTGCTGCGCTGGTTGCCGGCCCAGTTGGACCAGGCGGTCGGCGTACCGGACATGGACGCTCCTCGACATGAATATGAACTGACTTCATATCAGGAACGTTGTACCTGGTAAATACCGCAATCGGGGCACGCTCGTTGTACCGGTAGTCACAGTCTGGTGACTTGCAGATAAGTTCATCCGTCGAAGGGGGGTGGCGCCGAGTGTCCACACCAGCCGCCACGACCGGGCCGCTGCGCCGGGTACCGGTGCAGGGTCGAAGTGTCGCGCGGGTCCAGCGGATGCTGGACGCCTGCGCCGAGCTCGTCGACGAGGTGGGGTACGAGGGGTTGACCACGACCCTGCTCGCCGAGCGTGCCGAGGTGGCGATCGGGTCGGTCTACCAGTTCTTTCCGGACAAGCGGGCGATCGTGCAGGCGTTGACTCTGCGCACGATGGAGTCCTACCTGCAGCGGCTCGATGAGCGGTTCGCCTCCGACGACCTGACCCACTGGTGGGACGGCGTCGACGCGGCGATCGACGAATACATCACGATGCACCGTACCACTCCGGGATTTCGTACCCTGCACTTCGGCGACGTGGTCGACCTGCACCTGCTCGACGAGCAGCGGGACAACAACGGCGTGATCGCCGATCAGCTCGCCCGGGTGCTCACCGAGCGATTCGGCGTGGCCGACCTACCCGACCTCCGGTTCCACCTGGAGATCGGGGTGGAGGCGGCCGACGCCCTGATCAAGCTGGCGTTCCGCTGGAAGCCCGAGGGCGACGAGCGGGTGCTGGTCGAGGCGAAGGCACTGATCCAGGAGTACCTGCACCGGCAGGTCGACGCCCCTGCGGAGGTGGCGCGGGCGAGCTGAGGCGGGCCTCGCCGGCAGGGTGCGGCCGGCGAGACACGGTGCGACGCCCGGGGTGCGACCGGGCAGGACGACAGCGGCGGGTTCCCGAGGTGCGCCGGGACCCGCCGTCATCCTGTCCGGGCCTAGAGGAACGCGTGGCCCTCGCCCCGGTAGGTGGGCACGGTGGCGACCACCTCGTCGCCGTCGATCAGGTGCAGCTCGTTGACCCGTTCGCAGAGCTCGCCGGCCTTGGCGTGGCGGAACCAGACCCGGTCGCCGATCCGCAGGGTCGCCGCGCCCGCGCCCGCGAGCGGGGTCTGCACCTCGCCGGCGCCCTCGGCCCCGAGCAGTTTGAGGCCCGCCGGGAGCCAGGGGCGGGGGAGCCGACTCGCCCCGGCCGAGCCCGAGGCGATCCAGCCGCCGCCGAGCACGGTGGCCAGCTCGGGCGTGGGCCGGCGGACCACCGCGCAGGCGAAGAACGCCGCCGGGGTGGGGCGCCAGGCGCGGTACGCGTCGAAGAGCGCCGGCCCGTACAGCCCCGAGCCCGCGGTGACCTCGGTGACCGCGGGATCGGCGCTGGTGGCGGCCACGCTGCCGGTGCCGCCGCCGTTGACGAACTCCAGGTCGGTGTGCTCACGTACCGCGGCGACCGCCGCCGCTCGCCGGGCCAGCAACTCCTGGTACGACCGGCGCTGGGTGACCCGGATCGCGGTGCCGAGCACCGCCTGCCCGGGGGGCGCGTCGCCGAGCCCGGCGATCTGCGCCTCGTACGACATCAGGCCGACCAGTTGGAAGCCCGGCCGGTCGGCGACGGCGGCGGCGAACGCGCCGGCCGCCTGGGCGCTGTGCACCGGGGAGCGGCGGACGCCCATGTGCACCCGTCCGCCCAGCGGTCGCCAGGAGGCGTCCAGGTCGAGGCAGACCCGCACCGCCGGCCGCCGGCCGGGCGGGCACACCTCGTCGACCAGGTCGAGCTGGCCGGTGTCGTCGACCATCAGTGTCACCGCGGCGGCGAGCGCCGGATCGGCGGCCAGTTGGGCGAGCGAGCCCCGATCGGCCGTGGGATACGCCACCAGCACGTCGTCGCTGACGCCGCCGCGGGCCAGCCAGATCGCCTCGGGGAGGGTGAACGCCATCACTCCCCGCCAGCCGGGACGCGCCAGCACCCGGCTCAGCAGGTCGCGGGCCCGGACCGACTTGCTGGCGACCCGGATCGGCTTGCCGGCGGCCCGGCTGACCAGCGCGTCCGCGTTGGCCTCGAAGGCAGCAAGATCGACCACGGCGTACGGCGGGTCGAGGTGGGCGGTCGCCCGATCGAGACGATCACGGAGTTTGTCACGGTCGATGGCCATGTCTGCACACGCTAACTGTCCGGGCGGCTATGCGAAATACCCTCGCGTATGTCCGGGCTGCGGGCGATGGCACCGGCGGCCTAGGCTTCGGCGAGCAGGCGAATGTCGCGTATTGGGGCCGCTTCTCGCCGCGACTAGAGTGTTCCACCGGGGATGCCCAGCTCTGGGCCGGCACGTGGAGGTACGGCCATCGAAAGCCAGAAGAACGGGGAGTCGTCCGGCGTGTCGTCGCCCGGGGCACAGGCCGACCGCTCCGGAGCCGCCGCCATCCGGTCGGTGCTGCGCATCCGGCCGTTCCGCCGGCTGTGGATCGTGCTCGGCGCGGCCTCCTTCGGCGACTGGCTCGGCCTGCTCGCCACCTCCGTCTTCGCCGCCGCCCAGGTCTCCGGCGACACCGCCAAGGGCGCGGCGTTCGGCACGCTCATCGCGATCCGGCTGCTGCCCGCGCTGCTGCTCGGTCCGGTGGCCGGCGTCTTCGCCGACCGCTTCGACCGGCGGTGGACGATGGTCATCTGCGACGTCCTGCGCTTCGTGCTCTTCGCCTCCATCCCGCTGTACGCGCTCACCGGCGCCAGCGGCGGGCTGGTGGTGACCTGGGCGGCGATCGCGACGTTCCTGATCGAGACGATCACCCTGATGTGGATCCCGGCCAAGGAGGCCGCGGTCCCCAACCTGATCCCGCGCGCCCGGCTGGAGACCGCCAACCAGCTCACCCTCATCACCACGTACGGCCTCACCCCGATCGCCGCCGCCCTCGTCCTGGCGGGGCTGGACCGCAGCGTCCGGGGGGTGACCGGTGGCCAGATGCCGTCCTGGGCCGAGCCGGCGCAGCTGGCGCTCTGGTTCAACTCCCTCTCCCGGCTGGCCACCGCCATCGTGGTGGCCGTCGGGATCAAGGAGATCAGCCGGGCGCGCAGCGACGAGCGGGACGGCCCCGAGCAGAGCATGATGCGCCAGTTCTCCGAGGGCTGGCGATACATCGGCCAGACCCCGCTGGTCCGTGGCCTGGTGCTCGGCATCTTCGGCGCGTTCGCCGGCGGCGGCATCGTGGTCGGCACGGCCAAGTTCTTCGCCGCCTCGCTCGGCGCCGGCGACGCCGCGTTCTTCCTGCTCTTCGGGGCGATCTTCATCGGCCTGGCGATCGGCATCGGAGCCGGCCCGATGATCGTCCGGGACATGTCCCGGCGACGCTGGTTCGGCATGAGCATCGTGCTGGCCAGCGCCTCGGTGCTGGTGCTCGCCTTCGCGATCCACCTCTCCATGGCGATGCTCGGCGCGATCCTGGTCGGCGCGGGCGCCGGCATGGCCTTCCTGGCCGGCACCACCCTGCTCGGCGGCGAGGTCGCCGACGAGGTACGCGGCCGGGTCTTCGCGGTGGTGCAGATCGGCACCCGACTGGTGCTGATCCTGGCCATCGCGCTGAGCAGCCTCCTGGTCGGTGTCGGCGGGTCGCGCAAGCTGACCATCGCCGACCTGGGCATCTCGGTCTCCTCGACCCGCCTGCTGCTGCTCGTCGCGGGCGTCGCCGGCATCTTCGCCGGGATCAGCGCGTTCGGCCAGATGGACGACAAGAAGGGCGTACCGGTCCTCGCCGACCTCTGGGGTTCGATCCGGGGCCGCCCGCTGATGCCGGCCGAGCACTTCGTCTCCAACGGTCTCTTCGTGGTCTTCGAGGGCGGGGAGGGCGCGGGCAAGTCCACCCAGCTCGCCGCGCTCGCCGACCGGCTGCGGGACCAGGGGCGGGACATCGTGGTCACCCGCGAGCCCGGGGCCACCGCCGTCGGTGAGCGGATCCGCGCGCTGGTGCTGGAGACCGACGGCGCCGAGGCCCCGTCGCCGCGCGCCGAGGCGCTGCTCTACGCCGCCGACCGGGCGCACCACGTCGCCACCGTGGTCCGCCCGGCGCTGGTCCGAGGCGCGGTGGTGATCGGCGACCGGTACGTGGACTCGTCCCTGGCCTACCAGGGGGCCGGCCGTACGCTGCCGGCGCAGGAGGTCTCCTGGCTCTCCTCGTGGGCCACCGGCGGGCTCAAGCCCGACCTGGTGGTGCTCCTCGACGTCGACCCGCGCACCGGCCTGTCCCGGATCGAGTCCCGCAGCCAGGGCGCCGACCGGCTGGAGGCCGAGTCGATCGCGTTCCACGAGCGGGTCCGGTACGCCTTCCTCGACCTGGCCGCCGCCGACCCCGGGCGCTACCTGGTGCTCGACGCCTCCCGCCCGGCCGAGGAGATCGCCGAGGCGGTCGCCCGGCGGGTGGACGAACTCCTGGTCGACCCGGCCGGCATCGCGCACCCGCGCCCGGCCCACGGCCCGGACACCACGGTCCAACCGGAGTTATCCGAGGCGGAGCTGGTGACCATGGAGCGCCCCACCTGATGGCGGACGTCTTCGCCGACCTGGTCGGCCAGGACGAGGCGGTGGCGACGCTGCGCCGGGCCGCCGCCTCGGCCGCCGCCCTGCTGCGCGCCTCCGCCGCGACCGCGGCCCGCGTCGCCGTCGGGCCGACGACCGGGCGCGACGTACCGGACGTGACCGACACCTACGACGAGCTCGACGCGCTGGCCGAGGAGATCGACGCGGTGCCCGCGGGGCCGGTGGACGCCGCCACGGCACCGCCGGAGCCGATCGCAACCGAGCCCGGTGCGGCACAGCCGGCCCCGGCCGGTGACCCCGGGGCGGGGATGACCCACGCCTGGATCTTCACCGGGCCGCCCGGCTCCGGCCGGTCCGTGGCCGCGCGGGCGTTCGCCGCCGCGTTGCAGTGCGCGCACGGCACCGGCTGCGGCACGTGCCCCGGCTGCCACACCACGATGACCGGCACCCACGCCGACGTGCGGCTGGTGGTGCCCGAGGGGCTCTCCATCGGCGTCGGCGAGATGCGCGCGCTGGTGCTCCGCGCGGCCAGCACACCGTCCGGCGGGCGCTGGCAGATCGTGATCATCGAGGACGCCGACCGGCTCACCGAGGCGGCCGGCAACGCGCTGCTCAAGGCGATCGAAGAGCCGCCGCCGCGTACCGTCTTCCTGCTCTGCGCCCCGTCCACCCACCCGGACGACATCTCGGTGACCATCCGATCGCGCTGCCGGGTCGTACCGCTGCGGCAGCCGCCGGCCGGCGCGGTCGCCGAGGTCCTCGCACGCCGGGACGGCGTCGCGCCGGACGTGGCCGAGTGGGCCGCGGCCGCCGCCCAGGGGCATGTGGGACGGGCCCGGCGGTTGGCCCGCGACCCGGAGGCCCGGCAGCGCCGGGACGCGGTGCTCGCCGTGCCGCGCCGGCTGACCGGGGTGGGCGCGGCGTTCGACGCCGCCTCCGCGCTGATCGAGGCGGCCGAGGCGGAGGCCGCGGCCTCGGTCGCCGAGATCGACGAGGCGGAGCGGGCCGCGTTGCAGACCGCGCTCGGCGCGGGGGGCACCGGCCGGGGCGCGGCCGGGGCGATGCGCGGCGCCGCCGGGCAGCTCAAGGACCTGGAGAAGCGGCAGAAGTCGCGGGCCACCCGGGCCCAGCGGGACGCCCTCGACCGGGCGCTGGTCGACCTCGCCGGCTTCTACCGGGACGCGCTGACCATGGCCCTGCGGGCGCCGGTCGCCCCGGTGCACACCGACACTGCGGCGGTGGCCGAGGCCGGCGCACAGAAGTGGGACGCCGAGGGGGCGCTGCGCCGGCTGGAGGCCGTGCTCGAGTGCCGGGCGGCGATCGAGGCGAACGTCAAGCCGCGGATCGCGGTGGAGGCGATGATGCTCGCCCTCTGGCGGGGTTGATTCGCCTGTAGGGCGGCGCTAGGCCCCCGCTTCCGGCGCTGTCCACAGGGCATCGACACGCGCGATTGACGTGCGGTACGGTCCGGTGTGCCGTGGTGACGGTGACGGCACACTCAGTGATGGCCAGCCGGGAGGAGTCCGCCGATGCCGCGGGGGGAGATCGACGAGGCCTGGATCGAAGAGGCGGTCCGGCGCTACCGGCGCATCGAGACCCTCCAGGCCGAGTTCGACCAGGCGGTCGCGACGGTCGAGGTCACGGTGCGCTCGCCGGACGGGCTCGTCGAGGTGGTGGTGACCGCCAGCGGACGGATCACCAATGTCCGCTTTCTCGGCCCGCTGCATCAGCGCAACCCTCGCGATGTCGCCGGTTCGGTGCAGGCCGCGGTCACGGCCGCCGCGGACGCCGCACAGTGGGCCCGGGAGAAGCTGCACAACGAGACGTTCGCGGTGTACCGGCCGCTGGCGGGAGCCTGACATGGAGACGCTGCGCGACCTGGCGGCCCGCCTCGACGAGGCCGGCGCCACCCTCGCCACGCTGGCCCGCACGGTGACCGCCACCGACCCGCCGCACCCCGCCTTCGGCGCCCACGCCGAGGGCCGGCCCGGCGAGATCGGCCGCGCCCTGCACCGCCAGTGGACCGCCGCCACCGGGGACCGGGCCCGGGAGGCCGACGCCGCCGCGGCCCGGCTGGCCGCTGCC
Organism: Micromonospora sp. SL4-19; assembly: GCF_047921475.1. NCBI lineage: Bacteria > Bacillati > Actinomycetota > Actinomycetes > Micromonosporales > Micromonosporaceae > Micromonospora > Micromonospora sp. SL4-19. Next base: position 780,364 of record NZ_JBLROB010000001.1, on the reverse strand, counting down.
GCGGCCGCGCTGCGCGCTGCCGCCGACCGATTCGTGGCCACCGACGACTTCGCCCGCCGCCGGCTCGCCCGGGAGGCCTGATGGACGCGCTGGACCGGCTCGCCGAACCGGGCCTCGACCTGCTGGCCCGGGTCGACGCGCTGCTCGCCGCTGGCGCGCCCGAGGGGCACCGGCTCTGGCCCCTGCTGCGCCGGATGCGGGTGCTCCCCGGCGCGGCCGTGCGCGAGTTCCTCGAGCTGCATCCGGCACCGCTGGCCGATGCCGGTCGCGCGGTGCGCCAGCTGGTCCGGGGGTACGACGACGCCTGCGCCATGCTCGCCGATCCCGTCGCCTGGTCCGGGCCGGCCGCCTCGGCGTACGACGAGGCCCGCACCGCCCTGCTCCGCCACTTCGACGAGGGGTCGGAGAGCCTGGTCGGGCGGCTGGAGTCGACCGCCGGGTACGCCGACGCGCTGGCCGACTGGGTGGAGGGGAGCCGGCTCGCCCTGGCCCGGTCGCTGGCCGACGCGCTGCGCTCGGCCGAGGCGGTCACCGTGCACGCCGCCAGCCGGCCCGGCGGCGACGAGCGGGCGGGGGCGCTCGCGGCGGCGGAGATCGCGACACGGGTGCTCGGCGTGCTCGGTGTGGCGTACGACGGCGCGGAGACACTGCTGCGCCAGTGGGCGCCGAGCCTGGCGGAGACGACCTGGCAGGAGCGGGTGACCGGTGCACCCGGCCTCGGGGGTGTCACCAGCATCGGCCACTGATGCCGGCCGTCATGCCGGCCACGGCGTCGCGCGCCGAGCCGGCCGTGGCCGGCCTCCGGCGGCGACGCCGTGGCCTTCCCCTGCACCCCCCGCAGGTCTGCCTCCACTCAACGCGGTCGACCGCCGTTTGTCGTCCGGCTGGGTCAGGTTTCAACCGTCCGGGCGAGGATGATCGACACGACGGGTTGGGGCCGTTCGGTCGAGCCGACGATCGTGGATCGCTGCGCCGGGTGACCGGACGACGACGGCCGGCCGGGCCGGAGCCGGCCCAAGGTCGTAGGGTGAAGGGCATGGGCATGCTCTGCGCGGTCAGTTTCAACCGGTACGGGCGCCTCTACTACCTCGACCCCGGCGAGCTGCGCCCGCAGGTGGGCGACCGGGTGCTGGTGCCCACCGACGACGGGCCCGAGGTGGCCGAATGCGTCTGGGCCGCGCAGTGGGTGGACGAGGACACCGCCGGGTTCCCGAAGCTGGCCGGGCTGGCCCAGGAGGGCGACCTCCGCCGCGACGAGATGCTGCGTCGACGCAAGGCCGACGCCAAGGTCGCCGCCAAGCGGCTGATCCGCGAGCACGGGCTGCCGATGAAGGTGGTGGCGGTCGACCACGTGTTCGGCACGCCGGAGGCCGGCAGCGAACGCACCACGATCTACTTCACCGCGCCGCACCGGGTCGATTTCCGCTCACTGGTCCGCGACCTCGGCGCGACGCTGCACTGCCGGGTCGAGCTGCGGCAGCTCTCCGCCCGCGACTCGGCGCGCGTCCAGGGCGGGATCGGCTCCTGCGGACGGGACCTGTGCTGCGCCACCTTCCTCAACGACTTCGAGCCGGTGACCATCCGGATGGCCAAGGACCAGGACCTGCCGCTCAACCCGCTGCGCATCTCCGGCGCGTGCGGCCGGCTGATGTGCTGTCTCAAATATGAGCATCCGCTGTATCAACGATTTCAGGATTCCGCCCCGGCCGTCGGCAGCCGGGTCTCCACTCCGGAGGGGGACGGCAGGGTCGTCGGTCACAGCGTTCCGAGGGATTCGGTCACCGTCCGCCTGGATGCCGACGGCTCCCGCTGCTCGTGCAGCCGCGCCTCCGTCTGCGCCCCCCGCCAAGCCCACGACCAGCACTACTCCTCCTGATCGCCGGTCCCGCCCGTCGCCCGGGCGGGGTCGGGCCGCGTGGTCAGCGGAGGACGATGGGGGGCTCGGCCAGTCGGGGCTGCAGGGGTTCCCTGGGGAGCAGCCAGGAGGCCGTGGGGGACTGGTCGGGGTTCAGCTCCCAGGCGTGCGAGACCTTGTCCACGGCGATCGGGTAGATGGTCAGCGTGCCGTCCGGGTCGATCCGGAACCGCAGGAACGCCTTCGAGTCCTCGATGCCCTGCCCGGCGAAGAGTTCGTTGACGTTCACCCCGAACGAACCCGCCACCAGCAAATAGAGCGCCACCAGCTGGCTGGCCACCAGCCCGATCACCGGCCCGTACAGGACGGCCGCCGCGATCGCCGGCAACGGCCACGGCCAGTCGAGGAAGGGCAGCTTCAACCAGAGCCAGGTGCCGGCGGCGGCCAGCGCGATCTGGGCCAGCCCGTGCGAGACTCCGAGGATCCAGTGCCGGGCGTGCCGTTTGCCGTCGGCGCTCGGTGGTTTCGCGAAGAACGCCGCTCCCAGCATGGTCACCACCAGCATGATCACCAGCGGGACACTCAACAGTCGCTGTTCGGTGGCGCCCACGTGCTTCGCCGCCACCCCGGCCATGGACAGCATCAGCAGGGTGTGCAGGATGCCCAGCAGGGTGGTGAAACCCGGGTTGCGGAACGGCAGCCGGGCGAAGATGCCCCAGCCGTAGCGCCGCGAGCGGGGCTTGTCCGGGTAGCGCGCCGCCAGGTCGTACTCGCGGGTGCGGCTGGCGCGGCGGGACAGCGTGTCGCGCGGCGGCACCTCCAGCCGCTCCGGCAGGTGGTGCGTGGGGTAGAGGTAGGCACCGCCGCTGCCGCAGGTGATGAGCTGCCGGTCCGGGCCGGCGTAGCGGGCGTAGTGGTGCAGGTCGCCGGAGATCAGCAGCCGTACCTGCGCCCCGGTGGGGGCGACGATCGTACGGATGAAGTAGTCGATCGAGTCGTACGCCGTGGGATGGTCGGCGGCCTTGACCCAGGTCGGTGCCGGCACCGCCAGGATCACCTTCGAGCGCGGGGTGAGCTTGCGGGCGACCTCGTCGAAGTAGGTGAGCTGCGGGTCGTCCAGGTATGACCCGGACTGGTCGTCGAGGCCGAGCAGCCACCAGTCGGCGGGCAGTTCCACGGCGAAGTACGACCGGGACTGGCCGGTGCCCCAGCCGGCGAAGTGCCGGTCCCGGGACCGGACGAACAGCCGCAGGAAGGCGGTCAGGCCGTCGTACCAGTCGTGGTTGCCGGGGACCGCGAACAGCGTCGGCCGTTCGGGCGGCGCCACCGGCAGCGCGACCTGGTACGGCCCCTTGCACCGGTCCTCGTACGCCTCGTAGGCCGCCGACGGGTAGACCTGGTCGCCCCCCATCACCAGGGTCTGGGCCCGGGGCAGCCGGTGCCCGTCGACCTCCAGCTCCGGCTGGGCGAGCAGGTACGCCACCGAGTACGTCGCGTCGAAGCCGTCGCCCAGGTCGGCCACGTAGTCCAGCCAGAGCCCGCCGTCCGGCCCGACCTGCCGGAACGTCCCGTCGCCGAACGCGTTCTGCAGCTCCCGCTTGTCCAGGTACGCCCCGAACAGCATCGCCAGCAGGGTACGCAGGCCGGTGCTGATCAGCAGCAGCGGCGCCAGCCAGGGGACCGGCTTGCGCGGAGTGAACCCCAGTTCCAGCGGGTCGAGGCTGCGCGGCCGGCGGGTGGCCCGCTCGCCGGGGTGCGCCTCGGGGATCGGCTGCTGCGGCGGTACGTGATCGTCGCTCACCCGCCGCAGGGTAGTCCTGCCCGAAGGCGGGCGCTCTCCGGCGAACGTACCGAACCTGCCTCGATGTCCGGATCCAGAGTGACGGGGGGATCCCATTCGGCTTCGGGCGGCGTGTGCCGTACACTTGATGATCGTTGCCGCCTTAGCTCAGTCGGCTAGAGCGACGCACTCGTAATGCGTAGGTCGACGGTTCGATTCCGTCAGGCGGCTCGGTGCAGAAGCCCAGGTCAACGGCCTGGGCTTCGCCGTTTCCCCAGGTCGACCACGTCGCCGCGGACAGGTCGAGTCCTTGAATAGTCCTTGTCCCGTGCGGCGACCGCCTCGTCCAGCCGGTTGGCGACCGCGTCCGGGTCATCGCCAAACAGCCCCGCGTACACGTCCAAGGTCATCGACGCCGAGGCGTGCCCGAGCATCCGCTGCACTGCCTTGACGTTCGCGCCCGCCGCCAAGGCCAGGCTTGCCGCTGTGTGCCTCAGGTCGTGCGGAGTCAGCCCGGCGCACCGCATGGCTCACCGATTGGATGGCCGCATGAGGATTCCGCCGTTCGCGTTCAAGCTGCTCTACCGCATCCGTAGGGTGTACTGGCGGATCGCCAAGCCGACCACCTACGGCATGAAAGCGCTGATCATGCACCCGGTCGACGCCGACCGAGTGCTCCTCGTCCAACATAGCTACGGCGACCGATCCCTGTGGAGCCTGCCGGGAGGCGGATACAAGCCAGCCCGGGAGACCCCAGAGCAGGCGGCCAGGCGTGAGTGCATCGAGGAACTGGGCATTGAGCTGGACTCGCTCGCCCTTGTACTGGAGGAACACCTGACCACCAGCGGGGGCAAACAGGGGTACCTGAAGATTGTCCGCCTGCACGCGACCTCAGACGAGATCTGCCCAAATGGGGAGATCTCCGAAGCTCGGTGGGCAGGCGTCGACCTTACGGACCTACCTGACAACCCGGCAGTCTCCAAGTGGGTGTACTCGGCTTTAGAAGCGCATGGACGCCGAGCCGCTGGAAACCGAGACGCGCCTTGAGGATCAAGAACCGATCAAGAACCGAAGACGTTGCCGGATTGCCCTCTTAAGGATCAAGGCGGCCCGCAAAGCGGGCCGCGCCGGCCCGGCCCCGGCCTGCTGGCGACCTCCGGCCGGCATCGGCCGGGCCGGCCGGCCACGCTTGGGGACGACCAGGTCTACGAAGACCTCGGGGCTCTGCCCCGAACCCCGACCCTCCTCAGAGATCGGCCGGGGGCGGATCACCTCGCCGGGCACCACAAGGGCTACCAGCCTCCCCGGACGGGGCCAAGGTCGTTCGTCCGGTAGGGCGCTCCACCTTGTCCCCGTCCGGGGAGGCTGGACGGTCTACGACTGCCCGACGAGGAGATCCGCCTTCAGCGCATCCTTGTAAGCCGGAGGTACCCGGCGGTGCCAAAGATCTGCCACACCCTGAAAACGCTGCCGGCAGGCTCAACAAGTAAAACCACTTCCGAACCAGGCGCGGCGTCGAACTGTAGGCGAGGGCTGCCCGTCCAATCGATCCGTGCTTGGACCCAATGCTTCCCGGCAGCGATGTCCACGCTGATCGTCTCACCTCGGAGGATCTGGCCGTGAGGGTAGCCATCCACCAGCACCTTGTATGACCGAAGAAGGTCTCGCGTGCCTTCACGAGGACGGCAAATGACGAGTCGCGCGGCTTCGTTCATGACGGCAGAGCGTGCCAGACCAGTGCCAGCTCTGCCAAGGCGCCGGTCGGAACCCGACTTGGCTGTACAGCCACCCGTACAGCCAAGCCCGCCCGCTTACGCCGACGCTGCCCGACAACGACGGACGGGCTGACCAGGAGTGCCATCACCTGGCCAGCCATCCGCGATCTTCTTCTAACCCCAAGGCCGCCGCCTGGCCGTCTGTCACGCTTCACCCAGCGGCCAACTGCTGGCGGTGTCCTACCGGCGAGCACGCCAGCGCTTGACATCCCAAGCGATGAGCATCAGCCCCAAAAAGATCATTGGAGGGCCGAGCCAACGCTTCCAGTCATCCGCCCTCGTCACGAACTCCACGCCTACGCCCGTCATGACCACGTTCTTGAAAAGCTCCCGGAGCACACCCGTCTTGGCGGGTGACTTCTGCTCTTCGGGGACGGGCACGAGGGGACGGTACAGACGGCTTACAGGAGCGGCAAGATCGACCTGGGCTTCGCCCAAGCCCGCCTCCGTGCGAGCCTGGCTGCCTCGGTCCTCATCCAGTCCAAACTGGCGTTCCGGGTCTAGCTCCAACTACGCCGAAAACTGCCGGTAGAGCGCGAGAAGTAGCAGAGTGATGCCGACTCCAGTCGTTGCCCAACCGGCGCGAATAGTTGCCGTTGGATGGCGAGGCCACCAGCCGCCCGGGACCCACGAAGGGAGGAGGGGTTCCTTACCTCGGGATCGACGCCACCGGTACACGTAGCCTTGGCCAACGGAGATGAGGCCGAGAACGATGGCCGGCAGCGCGAAGAGCGCCAGTTCGAGCGGCTGGGCATCGGCTCCCGCTGCAACGTCCACGCGTCGATCATGACTTGTCTCGTCAACCGTGCCATTAGCGTGCCATTGGGCGAGGACATCAGGGGCCAGCCGAGGCCACGCGAGACTGCCGAGACCAGGCCGCCAACCCGGTGGCCTGCCGGAGATCGACAATTCCCAAGCTGTCAGTTCGCTACTACTCCGCGAGCTCGGGGTGGTGCCCGCGGTCGAACGCTCGTCGCTCGGCCTTGAGAAGAAGCTCGTCTACCTCTGGTTCGTTGCGCTCTATGAAGTCGGCGAAGGCCCCCAGGGTGAAGATCATGGCGGCAGTCCTCTTGGAGGCGGGGATGTCGTCGATCGCGACGTCCTCACCGAGCATGAAGCAGATGAGGGCCTCTGTCTCCAGCGAAGGTAGTTCCGGGCCGAACGCGCGCCGCATGTCGGCGACGAAGAGGCTGATCTTTCTGAGGTCGGTATCGGGCTCGAACAGTCGAGCCACCGCGATCTCGAACGCAGCGATCATGACGTGGAGGGAGCCGAGCGAGCTGAACTCGGGGAACCTCGCCGAGAGCAGCTCACGCTCCGATGACTCGCGCAGCATGCTCGCGCGCAGGAAGCCGCCCATGAGCGTGCAGGGGATCGGGGACGGGCTTGGCGGCTCTACCGGCCTGGACTTGCGGTGCTTACGCCTGACCACGGCCATGTGTCTCCGCTTCCGTGGAGGTGCTCCCGCTCTGTGCCGGTGCGCCGGCACGCGGGGATGGCCGCCACGCTATGCCATCCCCCTTCCTGATCCTGCTCAGGTCCACCAGCGGGACGGGTTCAGGATGGTCCGTCTCGACGGAGGTGACCAACTCGTCGGCGGCGGCGACGAGGCCGTCCAGTTGTTCTTCTGTGAGCGCCAGTTCGTGGGCCAGCATGAACAGCAGCGAGTACATGATGTCTGCAGCGGTCTCGTCATCGACCAGGTCCGCGAGGTACTCCTCCCCGAGGTTGCTGCGCAGTACCGCTTCCGCCTCCCGTGGCGGCACCCGATGTTCCGGCGGGGCTATCGCGTTGTAGCGGGACACGAACTGGGTGACTTCGCGGAGGTCCTGCACACCTCGGAACCGCCGATGCATCAGCAGCACGAACGCCGCCGGCATCACCCCGAACCTGCCACCGGCCCGCCGGTTGCGATCAAGCAATCGCCGAAACTCGCGTTCGTCGCCAACCAGCTCGGCCCTCAGCAGTCGGGCCTGAAGGCTCAAGCCTCGCCCCTTCCAGAAGCGCACCCGTCATCCCGCCGATCACTCCGACCTCAGCCCGCCGATCAAGTCTGGCAGTCCGCATCCAGTCCGCAAGAGCACGACAGACGACGGGGGAGCGGTGCGAGATGTCGAGAGGCGTTTCCGCTGGTGGACCCTCAGGTGCCCAGGTCGGCGGGGCGGGCAACTTGATCTCGTAATGCGTAGGTCGACGGTTCGATTCCGTCAGGCGGCTCCATAGAAAGGCCCAGGTCACCGGCTTGATCGCCGATCATGACCTGGGCCTTTTGCTTGCGGTCGCGAGGCCGAGCAGCCAAGCGAGCTGTCCGTGCATCCGGCGGCCCCGTGTATTCGGCGTGAGCTGGCGCTTGCCCTCGGCGGCTGGATGGCGTTGCCGGGGGGCGAAGACACCGGGCTGTTGCTCGCGGCCACTGTGATCGCTGAGGGGTTCTTCATCTCTGAACCGGGCTTGCTGTACAGGAAGCATCCCGACCAGATCACGGCACAAGCCGACTGGACAGCCACCGAGGAGTGGCAGCTTCGCATGCGCCTCATCGAATCCCGAGCGGTCGCGCTGCGAGATCTTTTCCTCAGGTCAACCGCCTGGGCTGGTGGCCTCAGGCTCTCAGCAAATTGGACCGGCCGCAGTCACAGGTATCAGCCGCCGGTATGGCCAAAGATCGACCGAAGCCGTAGCTTGCGGGGGCATGGGACCGGGGCAGGAGCTAGCACTACGAGGCCATAGAACGGTGCCCAGAAGGTCTGCGGTTCGGTCACCGCGTCACTGGCCGTGGGTGGTGCTTTCGCTCGTAACCGTGCTGCGTACCGGGATCGTGGCTGTGCCGGTGTCGTGGGCCGTCCTCAAGCAGGTCGAGGCGAGGCCACGCCGACGCGGCCGTGACGGTGTACGTGCTCCAGATGAGCAGTGGAGAGGAGATCGGCTGGTCGCGGGTGCTGGCCGGCAGGCGCCATGACGAGCTGCTGCGGCAGTGGCGCCAGACGCCGGCGGCTGGCGGGTGTGGTCAGCCGACCTGCCAGCGTGGTGCGGGGTGCAGGTCCGGGCAGACGCTTGCCGTTAGGTATTCCGTTCGACCGAGATCGGACCGTCAGCTCCGGTCGGCGCCCATCCAGGCCAAAGGCCACCTCCCAGAAATGGGAGGTGGCCTTCCTGCTGCAGCTCAGGGGAGGGTGTTGGTTGCCTAGTCGCAGCCCAGCCCTTGGGCGTACGTGGCCCTTGGGTTTCCGGCGACGAATTCGTCGGCGATCTTCCAGAACACCTCCGGCCAGTCACCCTTCTCGTTCATCTGGTGCAGCACCCGCCACTGGTGGCTGCTGCGCAACGCCTCGGTGGCCCGTTGGAGCGCGGCGTCGTCGCCCGTTCGCTTTGCGCGTACCCATTCCGCGGCCCACGCGCAGCCGACGCGGCCAGTCACCGCGGTGCCGAACTGGTAGGGATCGTTGGCGCCGATGCCATCGAGGGTTGCGGTGTCGAACTTCGGCGGAAGCGGCACGTCGGCGAGCATCCTGGCCGCCTCCGCGGCCACCCGGCCCGGCGTGACGATCTCCGGCGGAAGCGCGGCCAGCCAGGTGCGTACGTCGACGCGCACCACGTCGGTGAGCACCTGGTCAAATGTGTCCCGGGTCCAGTTGCCTCCGGTCCGGAGCCCGACGAAGACACCGTCGCGGGGGCGAAGCAGGACCTCGAAGTCGCCGACGTTGTAGATGAAGAGGTCACCCGGAAAGCTGTCGACCGTTACCGGTTCCGGCTTGCTGACGGTGAGCCGGTCGGCATAGAAGCCGTCGTACGGGCCAGCTGGATACCAGTTCATCTCCAGCTCCTGCCTGCCGTTGCGGAACCTGATGGTGCCCTGCTGCTTGGCGAACCCGTAGACGGTTGTCACCTTCCAGCCGGGGCGGTTGATCAGCAGCCGCGGGTTGTCCTCGGCGGCCTTGAGTGCTGCGGCCGAGTACGCGATGGGGGTGCCCGTGGGGGCGGCCAGGCTGTCGTCCTGATGCTCGGGGAGCACGGCGGGCAAGGCGAGGACACCGGCGAGAATTGCGGCTGCGGCCAGCGCGCCGGCAGTGCGGCGGACCATGCTGCGGGGCGCTGGGGGGCGCGCTTGCGGCGGTTCGAGGACGCGATGGAGGGTTGGCACGGACATGATCTCCTCCAGGAGGGCCTGCTGCGCCCCGTCGAGGTGTCCGATGACATCGGGTCGGTAGGGGTCCGCGTCCCGGACCATCTGGTCGAGGTGCTTGTCGGTCATTGGCCCTCCCTGGGGGCGGGTGCGGTCAGGATGTCGAGTACATGGCCGGGCGGGGCGAGGTCGTCACCGATGAGGTCGCGCAGTCTCGCCCGCGCGCGCGACAGGCGGGTTCGGACCACGGCCGGGCTCACCCGAAGGACGGCGGCCACGTCGCGCGGCTCCAGGCCCTCCCAGATGGTGAGCGTCAGCACCTCCCGGTCGAACTCGCCTAGACGGGCCAATGCGGCCTGGACTGCGAGTCGTTCGGGCACCTCGCTGCCGGGGTCAGCGGCGACGATGTCCCACATTCGTTGCCTGAGCCGCTCACCCAGGCGCTCGCGGCGCACGCCGGTGCGGTGGTGGTTGGCGAGCACGCGTCGGGCGACGCCGTACAGCCACAGTCGGACTTCGGCGTCGGCCGGCAGCTCGTGGCAGCGGCGCCACGCGACAAGGAAGGTTTCGGCGACGACGTCGGCCGCGTCCTCGGGCTGCATGGCGCGCCGCAGGGCATACGCCAGCAGCGGCTGGAAGTTGCTGGCGTAGACGCGTCGGAAGCGGTCCTCGTAGTCGGTTCCGGAACTCACATTCCCCCATGTCCGGTCAGGCGCCAATCGTGACAGGGGCGAGCAGGAGCAGGCGATTCTCGCCGCGCACTCTAGACACGTGTACGGCCCGGCCGGCTGTCGGCGACCTGCTGTCGGCGATGTCGGGCTCCACTTGATGCGTTACGGATTGCGTTCAGTTGATCCGTTACGCCTCCGGCTAGACGATCACGGCACCGTGCGCACGATCGTCCTGTGAGTTCAGGCTTGGATGCGGCTGCGGATGTCCCGGGGGGCTGCCTGGCTGTCGTCGTCGACCCGTAGGACGCCGTTCTCAGCCATCACCGCGTGGAACTGCGGCGACTTCACGCCTGCCCCGGCCGCTCTGGCGCGTTTGCACGGGGATGGGCAGGACAGCGTCGCTGTGAACCTGCACGGGAGCGTGCCAGCTGGGATGCCGTTACACGGACGGGTCCCAGGCTACGAGCTGATCGAAGATACGACGGTCGCCTTCGAACTTCAGGGAATCCAACGGTATGCGGCCGTAGAAGAACAGGACCAGGTCACTGGCCGTGCCCCGGGCGGAGGCGTCGGCCGTGTCCGAGTCCTCGCCGGCAGCGGGAGCGCCGAGGCGGGCGACCTGTGCGCCGTCGTGGGACAGCCGAAGGCGCCAGAAGCGGCCCTCGGTGGCGTGGTAATCGACGACGGCGGGCTCGTGTGGCCAGGCGACCGTCGTCGCGCAGAGGGTGAACTGGCAGTCGTCGAAACCGTCGAGGGCGATCTCCTCCGGTATCGGCTGCGGGGCACCCCCGGTGAGCTGGACGTCGTAGGTGTGCACCGCGATCTCGTGGAGCTGGCGCCGCGCCCAGGCCCCGGAAGTCTGCGGTGACGGCGAGTCCCACCACCATGTCCAGCAACCGCGATCCGGGCCCGCCTCGCGCAGCACGCTCGCCAGGTGCTCGACTGACTCGACCCACCAGGCCAGGAGAGCCTCGCGCTCCCGAGGTGCACCCGTGCCGCCTCCCCATGCGGACTCCTCCGGCGGAGCGTCCGCGGGCCCTGCGGTGACGATGGCGGCTGCCTTGCGGCGACCCATGCCCACGTGTTGCACGTGATCGAACAGCGTCCGCTCGGGATGGGTCGGCATCTGAACGTCGAGGCTGGGTGCCGCGGCGACCGCGGCGCGAAAGGCGGTCGACCGTTCGTCAATGAGCCGCAGCTGATCAGGGAACGTCAAAGTCTGTTGCACTCCGGCTTTCTAGCACTGTGCTCCGATAATCGGACAGCGATTTCCACAGCCGACGCGGCGGGCGCAAACGCCCAGACGAAGCAAGGCCCTCCGCTCACCCGACGCGCCTACTGCTCAAAGTCGAACGCGACCTTCGCTGGCTGGTTTCCCATGCGAGGGGGGTGTCGCGCATCAAGTGAAGCCACGACCTAACGCATCAAGCGGAGTACGACAACCTGCTGTCGGCGATGTGGACGCTCCTATTTCCGTCAAGTGGGTCGGGTTGTCCGGCCTCCCCGGGCGACTGCCAGGCGTGGGTGACGCGGCCTTGGGAGAAGTCGTGCCCGTTGAAGTCGTCTTCGGGGATGGAGTCGAAGTAGGGCCAGAAGTCGAAGGGGGTTCCTGGTCCGGGCCCACTCTTGTGGGGTGGGGTCCCATCGTTGCCTTGTACTCGTCCTCAGTCAGTAGCGGTGGCACCAGGCAAGGATGCCTGGTCCAGAGGTGGCGACGCGAGCAGGTGGAAGGTTTCCCGTGCGATGTAGCGCTGAGGCATCGCATGATCTCGGTCTTGGTCTTGCCCTCTGCGGTTCGGCGGGGTGCCTCGCGGCGCATCCCGTCGGCCAGCCTGCTGAGTGACTAAGCGAATGGCGACCGCCAGGCGCAAGAGCAGCAGAGAGGCAGCGAATGCGACGGCAGCCGCTAACACCGGACGTCGCTAGATCCCGAATAACGTGCCCGGACCGACGGCCCCTGGCAGCCGATGACAGCCGTCGGTGCCCCGCATCCGCGTTCACACCGAAGAGGTCACTCGGCGAACGTGCCGTCCAGACTCATGATCTCGTCTCGCGCTAGCGGCACGAACGTCGACCAGCCCCCGTCATCCACGACCACCGCCATGCGGACACGCCCATCGCCATCATCAAGGGCGTGGCTGGCCACGCTGTATTGCTTGCCGTCCTCGCCGACGACCTGGCGAACGTCCTTGTCGTCGAGCATCGCGCGCCACTCGCCATAGACAACGCGTCGTCATTCAGCCAGACGTGCATCGGCAAGCCGCGCTGCTATCTCCTTAGTGAGCCCCACGCGCTCAGCCTCTCATCCGGATGGCGATCGGCCTTGATCGCGTGCGACCTGACATCAATCGTTGACATCAACGGTGGCGGCCGAGGCCGGACCAGCCCGGATGGATGTCGCCTCCGGCCCGAACCCGATGGACGTCAGCGGACGCTACGGCTCACGCCGGAAGCGCCTTGTGAGCGAGATATCGGTCAGTGGCGGCTCGCCGGTTCACTTACCCTTCCCGCATGAATCTCGATGATCTTCCCCTGGCGGAGTTCGCGTTCCCCGGGCCGCTGCGAGACAAGCTGGTGGCCGCCATCCTGTCCGGCGCGAAGTCCTCGACCTCCAGCCTTGTGCTCGGATACGAGTGTGCGAACGAGCCGCTGCCTCAGGTCGGCCAGCGATCGGCGGTGGTGGACTCGGAGGGCCGGCGCGTCGCGGTGATCGAGCTGACCGAGGTGCGTGTGGTCCGGCTCGCCGATGTCGATCTGCAACACGCCCTCGACGAGGGCGAGGGAGATGAGTCTGTGGCGCAGTGGCGGGCCGGGCACGAGGCGTTCTGGCATAGCGATGAAGTGCGCGCGGAGCTGGGCGATCCCGGCTTCACCGTCGACGACGACACCCTAGTGCTCGCCCAGCGTTTCCGGCTGGTGCACACCGTTTGATCCGACAGCCTCGCGGTCTTACGACTCATATCGGGGGAAGCCTCCGGGGCTCGCCGAGCAGCCATGCGAGCAGCCAAACCGGCGAACAACAGCGGACAATCACGGACCGGGGTATCGGGTCGAGTAGGAGGACCAGTCGGCGGACCAGCGCCCGGCTACCGACTCGTAATGCGTAGGCCGACGGTTCGATTCCGTCAGGCGGCTCGGTGAAGAAGCCCAGGTCAACGGCCTGGGCTTCGCCGCTCCCGAGATCGACAACGCCGCCGCCGGCCGTGGCAGTCCGCAGATGGTCCGCACCCGCGCCGCGACCGCCTCGTCCAGCCGGTTGGCGACCGCGTCCAGGTCGTCGCCACCTCTGGTAGCGGGCGTGCGACGGTGGACGCCCCGATGCGTCCACCGCCGCGCACGCGCTGGGCTATCGGCTCCGGTCATCTATCGCTGATAAACGGATCAATGGGCCACGTCGCTGGGTCCTGGCCGCCTGTCCAGTCGCACTCGGCGGCGATCCGGCGGACCAGCGCTGGGTCGTAGCGGCCGGAGGCGGTCAGCGACAGCACGGCGTCGCCCTGATCGACTGCCACCTCCATGATCTGGGCGCCGCCGTCTCCGCGGTGCTCCAGGACCCGGGCCGGCCGGCTGCCGATCTTTTCGTTGGTGTCTTCGATTCGGCGGGATTCGGTACTGAACAAGATATGGAACTTTCCGTCACTTACGCCCAGCATGCTGGTGGCCGTGGTGCCGCTGAACACCACTGAACAGCTCTCCGGCTTCATCCTGGCAGGCAGCGAACGCAGCCGATACGGCGCGACACACCGGTAGGTGCGATCCAGCCGGACGCTGGCCGCGACCGTCAACGCTTCGGTCTTGTCTCGCGCCCCCACAACCTGTAGCCAGAGCCCGTTAGCGGTCTGCCAGCGCAGCACGGTGGACCGGCTGTTGCCGATCTTTTCGAGGGCGAACGTGCCGGGCCGCCCTGCTACGCGGACGGCTTTGCGCTCACCGGCCAGCGGTTCGAAGTCCTTCGTGCCGGCCCCGACCCGTACAACAAGGTCTCGTTGCTGACCGTTGTTGTCGACACCGTAGATTCCGAGGCGTTCCTGTCGCTCGTCGATCAGCTGCTGGTATTGCACGTGGATGATCGGGAACGGCAATCGGGCCAGGCTGAGGTGCAGCAGCAGCGGTCGGCCGACTTCATTCGCCGAGTCAACCGCCGTAGCGGCGCCGGCAGCGACCGGCGGTGTCGGGAACGCTGTCATCGGTGGAGTGCTGCTCGACGGCGCGGACGGCGTCGGCGTCGGCGTTGCCGCGCTCGGCCTCGGCTCCGGCCCCGACCCCGGCCCCCGCCCGGCGCTCGGGCTTAGCGCCGCTGTCAGCGACAGCACCACCGCCGCAGCGCCGGCCGACAGACCCGCCGCGCCGGCGGCCATACCGAACCGCCGCCGGCGGCGGTAGCGGGTGCCCATCGTGCGGGCCCCGGCGAGGAGCCGCTCGACGTGCACGTCTTCATCGGCGACACGGGTCAACGTCTCATGCAGCGCGCGATCCAGGTCAGTCATCGCGTTCCCCCATTGCTATACAGCGCCACATCAGCACCCACCTTGCCCCGCAACGTGGCAAGCGCCCGTTTCACCTGCGTACGCACGGTCACTGTCGAACAGTCGAGCAACCCCGCTATCGACACATCGTCAAGATCCTCGTAGTAGCGGAGCACGACCGCTGCCCGTTGCTTGGCGGGCAACTGCCGGACGTGACGCCACAGGACGTCACGCTCAACAACCTCCGATTCAAGATCCACCCGGCTAGCGCGATCGCCGGTGTCACCCACGACGATCTCGCGGCTCGACAGTCGCCGCCAGCGCGTGATCGCAGCGTTGACCAGCATCCGGCGCAGGTACGCCTCTGTGTTCACGGCCGAGATGTGGTTCCAGCGCGCGAACGCCCGCGCCAACACCTCCTGGGCCAGATCCTCACCGCGATGCCGGTCGCCGGTTAACAGTCGCGCCAGCCGCACCAGCGCTGCACCTCGCGTCCGTACATAGTCGTCGAACTCCAAAACCTCGGCCACCCTCCCCGCCAAGCCGCATACCCACACCCGGATATACGATCCCGGCACCAGCCTCTGTTGCACGGCACAGCACCCCAATCTGAGCGTTGGAACGATCGGCGACTGGCCGACGATCTGATGCAGCCGATGGTCGTGGTGCTGGCCCGTGGAGCGATCAGGACGAGACCGCAGAAGCCCCGCCACGGTGGGGAGAAGCGGGGTCCCGGACGCATGGCCGGGATGCCATCGACGCTGCGGAGACGGCGTCGCCCATCAGTCGACGGAGGACATGCGGCCGGCCCCCGGCCTGCTGGCGACCTCCGGCCGGCATCGGCCGGGCCGGCCGGCAACCGCCTGCCCTGTAACCTGCGCTCCTTCTGGCAAGAGAGCTGACGGCGTGGAGGAAGCGTGGGATACGACCTGCACGTCAGCCGAGCCGAGGAGTACTGCGACAGCGAAGAGCACCCCATCGCCCTGGACGAGTGGCTGTCCTACGCGGAGAGAAACTCCGCGCTCAGGGTAGGTGGATGGCTCGGCTGGGACGAGGCTCGCCAGCCCATCTACGAGTACACCTGCGCCGACGGTAGCGTTGTCTCGTTGACCTGGTTCGAAGGTGCCATCGAGATCAAGGGCCATTTCGACGGCGACGCCTATCGGGAGTTCGGAGCCGTCGCCGAGGACTTGCAGGCCAATCTCCAAGGCGACCACGGCGAGCGGTACACGGCCAGCGGCGTATTTCCCCCACCCGATAGACGTGGGGCTCCGCCCCACACCCCGGCCTGCCCTCGGACGAATTGGGCGTGCCGGGACATCTCTTTGCCCTGTTTTCAGGACGTGTAGAGCTAGGGGCTAGCTGGTGGCGGTCGCGTCGGACGCCGGGCAGTCCGGGGTCGTCGTGTCGGACCTGTCGCACAGGAGGATCTCCCAGTCCACGAAGAGTGAGTGTTCGCGGCCGGCCGAGGTGTACCAGATCACGATGCCCTGGTTGCCTGCCGTCTGGGTGCTGGGCCTGGCGTACTGCAGGAGGAGCGAGTAGTGACGCGTGGTCGGGGGATCGGCGGGCTTGTCCGGGTCGGGGCACTGGCCGATCAGGACCAATGGTTTGGTGACGTCGCCGCCGAGCTCGGTGATGGCTTTGTGGCCCTCGCCGAATCCGGATGCGCGGGCCTCCCGCGTCGGCATGGCTGCGAACTGCTCAAGCTTGAGACCACCGAACGCCTCGCGCGACTCGATGCGGGTTACCTCGACCTTCCCGGGCCGGTCGACGCATACGACAAGGTCGCTGACCGTGGTCGACTGGTTCGGCACGACGTCGCGATAGATCACCCCGGCCCGGACGTCGTCGCCGGCGTAGAGCCGGGGGTAGTCGGTTGCGGCCACGCCGATGAACGCAGACAGGGCCACACCGGTGAGACCGGCGACCATCCAGCGCGCGAAGCCTCGCTTCATCTCCCTGGTCTCCTTGCCTGGATTCCGGATGCTCGACGTTGCCGACTTGACCTCTCAATGTTCAGGGCGGCCCGCAAGTGGGCCGCGCCGGCCAGCCACGCTGGAGCGGGCTGAGACTTCTCTGCCACGGGAGCAGCTCAGACGACGAGGCGCCCACCAGGCGCCACTTCCGCCAGCGACGGCTCACCGATCATCAGATCGCCGTCCCAGGCGGAGACTTCAGCAGCGGTGCCGCCTCGGTCGGATAGCCGCCACACCCCGACCGCAGTGCGGTGGCCGCGATGCGAATCAGGTCGATGTTGACGCCGGCGGCGCCACTGGGGTCGTGCACCTTCAGCCGCACGTCCAGGCTCACCGCGGTTTCACCCCAGCCCTGCGCCTCGATGTTGAGGTGGGCGATCTTTTGGGATCCCAGGTGCGGGAGGTACCCGAGGGGAGCCACCTGAACCTTGTCCGTCCCCAGGGCGTTCAGTTTGGACTGCATCTTGGTATTCGAGTTCTCGACCAAGTTGCGGAAGTCTTCGGTGCCCCCAAGATTGACCTGGTAGGAACTGACCAGGGTGAGGCCGCGCTCTTCGAGCAACCGCAGCAGGGCGTGATGTACCACGGAGGTGCCGAACTGGCTGGCCAGGTCATCGCCGAGCAGCGGCAGGCCGGCGTCCTCAAAACGCTTGAGCCATAACGGTTCGCGGGCAATCGAGTCCGACGTGGTGTTGATGAACGCAACGCCCGCCATCACGGCTGCCTCGGCGTATGCCTGAGCTGTTTCGGGCCTGCCGCTGGGCGCGGAGTAGAGCAGCACCTCGGCGCCCCTTATTGTGTGTGCCACCCGCTCGATCTCCGTCGAGTCCACGAGACCACGCTGCACCGTCACGCCGGAAGGTGGCAGCCCCGCGTCGAGACGGGGAAAGTTGTTGGGCGACACGAAAATCGCCTCGTGGAGGTCCTTGCCCACCTTGACGTCGGAGAGGGCGAACGCAGCGACGACGTCGATGTCGCCGACGCACAGTCCCGCTATCTCCGGCCGGTGGATGCCCACGAGGCTGCCCGTGCTGCGATAGAAGGCGATTCCCTGCACCAGCGCTGACGTGTTGTTGCCGACCCCGACGACTGCGACCTTCACGTTTTTGATCACGGCACGAGGGTACGGGGGCTCAGGCGAAGTCTCGGTGCTTCAACTTGGCCCTCCGGCCGTCTGGATGGTGCCAGACGATGCCCTCGTACTGGGGGTGCGCCAGCAGCCAGTGGCGCAGGCCGTCCAGGTCGCGCGGCACGTCCAGCTTCTCGGCGTCGTCGTGTGGTACGAGCTCGTGGCCCCGCACGGCCTCGGGGTTTCCGTTGATCTTCGGGCCGATGAGCTCGTAGGTGCCGGGCAATCGCCGTTCGTGTGAGTTGGTGAGGGCCTCGGCGTGGTACCTCGCATACGGCGACTGCCCGATGGGTTCCCAGCCCACGGTCTTGCCCGTGATCTCGTCGGTCATCACGGGCCGGTACCCAGGCGGCCGCATCCGTCCTGGCCGGACCTCACGCCGTGCCCACCAGGTGCCGTCCTCGTCGAGCATCACGCAGGTGCCGTCGTACTTCCGCGTCGGCGTTCCCTCGCCGTCGAGGACCCACTGGCAGGTGGGGTTGGCCTCGGGCAGGACGCGCTTCCGGTCGTCCGGGTCGCGGCGGAACACCGTGGGGATCTTGTTCACGCGGGCATCGTCCCACCGGCACAAAACGGATTTCTGCTTGGTGCCTCTCAGGCCGTCAGTCCGCCAACCCCCCGTCGAGGGCAAGCCGGACGCCGAGGTGAGCGGCCACCGCCGGCGAGTACGATGGCGACCCTCATCGCGCGCCTAGCGGATCGGAACACGGCCATCATGACAGGGAACCTGCACCCCGCGCTGGCACCGATCCTCGTCCTGCTCGTGGTGCTTGCCCTCGACGTGTGGGTCTACACGGACGCCAGGCAGCGACTGAGGCAGGGGGACCCGGTCTCCGTCTCGCTCGGCTCGTTCCGCATGCGGACTCCGGAGGCGTGGTTCCTGGGCTGCCTGATCCTGTGGGTGGTGTTCTTCCCGCTCTACCTGTCGGCGTCCGGGCGGAACCCCTTCGCCCGCCGGAGCGGTTGAATGCGACAGGTCCCAGCGGGCATCGGGATCAGGTGTAGATCGTCGTGACGTAGCCCGGGCCGTAGTGGCGTTCGAGGTCGGCAAGGTTCTCCGTGGGGGCCTCCACCTCCTTGACCAGCCGGGCCCGCGACGGCAGGACGTCCGGCTGCCAGGTCTCGGGCTGCCACAGCTGCGAGCGGAGGAACGCCTTCGCGCAGTGGTAGAAGATCTGCTCGATCTCCACCTCGACCGCCAGGATCGGGCGGTGCCCCTTGACCACCATGTCGGCGAAGTACGGGGCGTCGCGGACCAGCCGGGCCCGGCCGTTGATGCGCAGCGAGTCGGTGCGTCCGGGGATCAGGTAGATCAGCCCGACGTGCGGGTTGGCGAGGATGTTGCGGTAGCCGTCGGCCCGCCGGTTGCCGGGCCGCTCCGGAATGGCGATGGTCGTCTCGTCCAGCACCAGCGTGAAGCCGGGCGGGTCGCCCTTCGGCGAGACGTCGCAGCTGCCGTCCACGCCGGCCGTGGCGACCAGGCAGAACGGTGAGGCGGCCAGCCACTCCCGGTCCCGCGCGTGCAGCACCGTGCGCTCCTTGTCGCGGGCTCGCGGCGTCGGGGTGCCCAGCAGCTCGCGTAGTTCCTCCGCGGTGGTGATCTCCCTCGTCATGTGGTCCTCCCCCGTCCGTTGACGTTGCTGGCGTTTCCGACCCGTAACCGGCCCGGTTCCGCCATCGTCAGCCTAGGTGAGTGCGCCGAACGCGAGGTTTGCCCCCGGAACCGGTGGGTACCGCCTAACTCGCAGCGGCGCTTGGACGCGACCGACGGAGGCCGGATGGAGAGCCGACTGAAGGTGCTGGGGCATCCCCTGCATCCGATGCTGGTGATGTTCCCGGTGGCCCTCCTGGTCATCGCGTTGATCTTCGATGTGGTCGACGCCGCCGGCGGGCCGGACTACCTGGCCGAGGCCGCGTACTGGAACATCGCGGCCGGCCTGATCGGCGGCGTGCTGGCCGCGGCGGCCGGGTCCGTCGACCTGTTCGCCCTGCCCGCCGGCACCCGCGCCAAGCAGGTCGGGTTGACCCACGCGGTCGCCAACCTCGCGGTGATCCTGCTCTTCGCCGCGGTCTGGGTGGTCCGGCTCAACGCCGACTCCAGGGCCGCCGGTGGCGCGCTGATCGCTATCGAGGTGGTCGCGGTCGCCATCCTCGGCATCAGCGCCTGGCTCGGCGGCGAACTGGTCGACCGGCTCGGCGTCGGCGTCGACCGGGAGGCAGACCTCAACGCGCCCAGCTCGCTGCGACCCCCCTCGACGACACAGCGGATCGGAGACATGCGATGACGGAACAGTCTGGCGGTGGCGGCTTCGGCCGGGGTTGGCGGGGACGCCAGCAGGGCTGGGACCCGATGGGTGAACTGCATTCGCTGCGCTCCGAGCTGAGCCGCCTGGTCGGCCTCCGCGCCGGCCCGCCCGAGGTCGAACTGAACGAGGTCGCCGACGGCTGGGAGGCGGTCGTCCGGCTGCCCGGCGTGGCGCCCGAGGAGGTGGCCGTCGAGCTGGACGACACGGAACTCTGCGTCCGGGCCCGCTCGGAGGCCGAGGTGAACGCCGACCAGGGCATCCCGGGTGGCTTCGAGACGCGCGGCTTCGAGTACCGGGTGGACCTGCCGTCCCGGGTGGACCGGGACGGGATCGACGCGGTGATGGACCACGGCCTGCTCCGGGTACGGCTGCCCCGGGCGGCCCGGCCCGCGCCACGCACCATCACCGTCGGCCGCACCGGGCCCCGCGCTGCCACCCCGGGTACGCGGACGCTGGCCGACCCGGCCGCCGACCGGGAGATGCATCACCCGGACATCACGGTCGACGAGATCGACCGGCCGTAGGGGTCGCGTGGTCACCGCGTCCGTGCTCGGCCCGGTCGGCGAGCGGGTACCCGACGTCGGGCGGATCGCCGTGCTGCGGGCGAACGCGCTCGGCGACTTCGTCTTCACCCTGCCCGCACTGGCGGCGCTGCGGGCCGCGTACCCCGGGGCGGAGATCGTGTTGCTCGGCGCGCCGTGGCACGCGGAGCTCTGGCGCGAGCGCCCCGGCCCGGTGGACCGGGTGCTGGTGGTCCCGCCGGCGCCCGGCATCCGCGATGCCGGGCCGGGCGAGCCGCCGGCGGAGATGGCGGCCTTCCTGGCCGCGGCCCGCAAGGAACGCTTCGACCTGGCGGTGCAGCTGCACGGCGGTGGGGCCAACTCCAATCCGGTGGTGGCCGACCTGGGCGCGCGGGTCACCGCCGGCCTGCGGGCCGAGAACGCCCCACCGCTCGACCGCTGGATCCGGTACGTCTACTACCAGCCCGAGGTGATCCGCTACCTGGAGGTGGTGGCCCTGCTCGGGGCACCGGCCACCACGATCATCCCGGCTCTCGCGGTGACCGACGCCGACCGGGCCGAAGCCCGCGAGGTGCTCGGTGAGCCGGTGCGTCCCCGGGTGGCGCTGCATCCCGGGGCGACCGACACCCGGCGGCGCTGGCCGCCGGAGCGCTTCGGCGAGGTCGCCCGGGCGTTGGCCGGCGACGGGTACGAGGTGCTGGTGACCGGCACCCCGGCCGAGCGGGAGGCGGTCGACGCGGTGGTCGCGGCGGCCGGCGTACCGGTGCGCCCGCAGGTCGGCACACTCAGCCTCGGCGGACTGGTCGGCTGCTACGCCGGCTGCGCGCTGGTGATGTCCAACGACACCGGGCCGCTGCACCTGGCCGCCGCGCTCGGTACGTCGACGGTGGGCGTCTACTGGATCGGCAACCTGATCAACGGGGCGACTCCGCTGCGCGGCCGGCACCGCCCCATCGCCTCCTGGACCACCCACTGCCCGGTGTGCGGCGTCGACTGCACCCCGGGGATCTATCCGCACCGTCCCGGCGACGGCGACTGCCCGCACCGGGACTCCTTCGTCGCCGACGTGCCCGTGATCGAGGTGATCGAGGCCGCCCGCGAACTGCTGACAGGAGAAGGAAGATTTCCTGCCGACACCCCGCTCACGCCGGCTGCGCGGCGTCGGACGGCTGCTCGGTGAGGACGACCTCCCACGCCTCCACGTCCCGTTCGGTCACCGTGGTCGGCGACTCCAGGTGGTAGGCGCCGCTGGGCAGTACCCCCGCGCCGCCGTGCCGCTCCAGCACCGCGAGCTGGGCGGCGACGTCCTCGCCCTGGTGGTTCTCGTGCAGCCTGCGCCAGAACTCGAAGCCGCCGGAGTCGACCAGCTTCGCCCGGTCGTAGAGGACGCACCCGCCGATCCAGGAGACCTTGTACGCCCGCCAGGCGCCCGCCGGCAGCTGCAGCTTCTCGGTGACGTGCAGCAGGTTCGCGGCCGGGTGGATGGTCGCGCGCTCCCATTCCGGGGTGCCGGGGCGGATCCGCTCGGGGACGGGCCGGCCGGGCCACTCCTCGTAGTGGACGTGGGTCTCCGGGCGGACGTCGTCGGCGTAGGAGAGGCCGTGCACGGCGTTGCCGACGAATCCGCAGCCCAGCTCCCGGATCGCGGTGACCAGCCGGGACAGCGTGCCCGGTTCCAGCCAGACGTCGTCGTCGAGGCAGAGCACGTACCGGGCCGCCGACTGGGCCAGCAGGTACGCCCGGTGCTCGGCCAGCCCGCGCCGGGGCAGTCGCCGGGTCAGCAGCACCGGGTGGCCCTGGTGGCGCAGCATCCGGACCATGGTGGCCGTTGCCGGGTGCCCGTACGCCGGCCCGCCGTCGGACTGGTCGCTCACCACCACCCCGAAGTCGCCCACGCCCTCCTGGGCGGCCAACCCGGAGAGGGTGACCGCCAGTTCGGCCGGGCGGTTGCGGGTGGGGATCAGCACGTCGAGCTGCCGGGTGTCGCGGAACCGCTCCGACGTGCCGAGGTCGAGCGGTCGGTTCACGTCGGCCTGCCCGTGCCCTCGCCGACGGTGGGCGTGGCCGCCTGCGCCCGGATCCGGTCGATGATGGCCGAGGTGGAGCGGTCCGGGACGTACCCGAGGGTGCGGACCTGCCCGCCGAGCCGGCGGACCAGCGGGGCCTCGGGCACCATCTCCGGCGGGTAGTCACCGCCCTTGACGTAGACGTCCGGGCGGACCGCTTCGATCAGCTTCGCGGGCGAGTCCTCCTCGAAGACCACTACATGGTCGACGCACTCCAGTGCGGCGAGCAGGGCGGTTCGGTCCTCGGCCGGGTTGACCGGCCGGTCCGGCCCCTTGAGCCGTCGTACGCTGCCGTCGGAGTTGACCGCCACGACCAGCAGGTCGCCGAGCGCGCGGGCCTGGGTCAGGTAGCGGATGTGCCCCGGGTGCAGCACGTCGAAGCAGCCGTTGGTGAAGACGATCGACCGGCCGGCCCGGCGGTGCTCCGTGACGATCGCGGCCAGTTCCTGCGCACCGACCAGCGTCGGGTGGCCGGTCTCGTCCACCCCGGTGCCCAGCGCGTCGAGCAGATCCTCCCGCCGGCACACGCAGGTGCCGGTGTCCGAGACGGTGATGGTCGCGGCGAGTTGGGCGAGCTGGGCGGCGGTCGGCAGGGTCGCCTCCGCCGCCAGCGCCAGGGTCATCGCCGCCAGGTACGCGTCCCCCGCGCCGACCGCGTGGCTCGCCGGGACCGGGGTGCTGTGGCTGCGCCGGGGCTCGCCGTCGGCGCCGCCGACCACCGCGCCCTCGGTGTCCAGGGTCACCGCCACCACGTCCGCGCCGATGTGTGCGCGCAGCTCGGCCAGGCGCGACTCGGCCAGCACCGCCCGATCGACGCCCTCGCCGGCCACCGCGTTCACGGTGACCCCGGTGCCGGTGACGCTGAGACCGTCCCCGGTCAGGGCGACCCGCTCCTCGCCGGGGGTCGGCTCCCCGGTCGGCCCGAGGGGCGCGCCGGGATGGTCGGCCGACGGCACGCCGGAGGTCGGATGGGGGGCGCCGTGGGCCCGCTCGCCGGCTCCGCCGGGCGCCGCGCCGACGACCAGCTCGGACGGGCCGTCGGCCGGTTCAGTCGGGTGGTCCAGGTGCAGGTCACCGGCGGTGGCGCCGCGCGACGCGGTACGGCTCCCGCCGCCGAAGCCGGCCGCCGCGCGGGCCAGCAGCCGGGCCGCCTCGGCGAAGCTCGGGGTCACCACGGTGGGGTTGAGGCCGCGCCAGTCGGCCAGGTCGTGTGCGTCGAGGGCCACGGTGGCGTAGCGGTCCCGGTTGGCGACCAGCCAGGCGCGGACCGCCCTGGGCAACGCGCCCAGGCCGTAGTCGCAGACGACCAGGGTGAGCGGCCGCCCACCGGAGGCGGCGCGCAGCTCCTCCGTCGCGCAGTGCAGCGCGGTGAGCAGGCGGGCCACCCCGTCGTCGTCGAGCGCGTCGTCCGGGTCGCCGGAGTCCTCGCGCAGCAGGATCTGGTTACCGGCGAGCATCCGCC
This sequence comes from Micromonospora sp. SL4-19, assembly GCF_047921475.1. NCBI lineage: Bacteria > Bacillati > Actinomycetota > Actinomycetes > Micromonosporales > Micromonosporaceae > Micromonospora > Micromonospora sp. SL4-19. The sequence continues at coordinate 756,234 of NZ_JBLROB010000001.1, read as the reverse complement.
GCTTCACCGGGGTCGCTCGGCCGGGCTGGTTGACCGTACGGTCCCAGACGCCGGCGCGGTCGAGGCAGTCGTGCAGTTCGTCGCCGGCCGCGTCGGCCCCGACCGGGGACACCAGCACGGCCCGCCCGCCGAGGGCGGAGACGTTGACCGCGGTGTTCGCCGCGCCGCCGGCCGCGGAGATCCGCCGGCGCAGGGTGAGGACCGGGGCGGGGGCCTCCCGGCAGAGCCGCTCGGACTCTGCGAACCGCCACTCGTCCAGCATGCCGTCGCCGACGACCAGCACGGGACGCTCCTGCCAGCTCTCCACGACAGTGGCGAGCCGGCGCTCTTCCGCTGCTGCTCCTGCCATGCTTCCTCGGGTCCCCCGAGGCGCTCCGGTCAAACCTGAACAGGGGGGCGCCGACCACTGGAGGACGTCGTCCTGTCGGCGGGTTTTGCGCCGCCGCCGGCATGATCCGCTCCCACCGGGAAAGAAGGCGGGATGACTGCCCAGGCCCATCGTCCCGTGCTGCACGCCCGCCAGATCCGCCTGCTGATGTTCGGTCTGATGACCGGGATGCTGCTGGCGGCGCTGGACCAGACCATCGTCGGTACGGCGCTGCCCACCATCGTCGGCCAGCTGGGCGGGATCAACCACTACTCGTGGGTGGTCACCTCGTACCTGCTCGCCTCCACCGCCTCGACCCCGCTGTACGGCAAGATGGCCGACCTGAGAGGGCGTCGCCCGGTCTTTCTCTTCTCGATCGGCACGTTCCTGGTCGGCTCGCTGCTGGCCGGCCTGTCGCAGAACATGACCCAGCTGATCATCACCCGTGGGGTGCAGGGGCTCGGCGCCGGCGGTCTGATGACGCTGGCCTTCACCATCATCTCGGATGTGGTCTCCCCCCGGGAACGTGGCCGCTACCAGGGGCTCTTCGGGGCGGTCTTCGGCCTGTCCTCGGTGGCCGGCCCGCTGGTCGGCGGCTACTTCGCGCAGACCAACTGGCGCTGGATCTTCTACATCAACGTGCCACTGGGGATCCTCGCCATCGTGGTGTGCTACCACGTCATGCGGTTGGTCCCGTTCCAGCGGCGGAAGCACGCCATCGACTGGCTCGGAGCGCTGCTGCTGGTGGCCGGGGTGAGCTCGCTGCTGCTGGCGCTGAGCTGGGGCGGCACCCAGTACGCCTGGGGCTCCGGCGTGATCATCGGGCTCTTCGCGACCGGCGGGGTGCTGGGCGTGCTGTTCGTGCTCCAGGAGGCCCGGGTACGCGAGCCGATCCTGCCGCTGCGGCTGTTCCGCAGCGGCACCTTCGCGCTGGCCAACTCGGCGGGCTTCGTGCTCGGCCTGGTGATGTTCGGGTCGATCATCTTCATCCCGCTCTACCTCCAGATCGTCAAGGGCGCCTCGCCGACCCGCAGCGGTCTGCTGATGCTGCCGATGATGGCCGGCATCATCGTCACCTCGGTGCTGACCGGCCGGGCGATGAGCCGGATCGGGCGTTACAAGTGGTTCCCGGTGGCCGGCTCGGCGGTGCTGGTCGCCGGCATGCTGCTCTTCCGGCAGCTGCAGGTGGCCACCTCGATCTGGGCGGCCTTCGGCTACATGGTGGTGATCGGCGTCGGGCTGGGCCTGTGCATGCAGTCGCTGATCCTGGCAGTGCAGAACGCGGTGGACCCGCGGGACCTGGGGGCGGGCACGTCGTCGGCGACGTTCTTCCGCTCGCTGGGCGGTTCGTTCGGGGTCGCCATCCTCGGTGCGGTGCTCTCGTCGCAGCTCAGCCGGCAGCTCGCCGACCGGCTGCCGGCCGCGATCGCGCAGCTGCCACCCGCCGAGCGGGCCATCGTGGCGGGCCACGGTGGGGCGAACATCTCGATCAACGAACCGGGGACCATTCTCGCCCTGCCCGGGCCGGTCCGCGCCGCGATCCAGGCGTCGTTCGTCGAGTCGCTGCACCTGGTCTTCCTGACCACCGGACTGATCGCCATCATCGCGGTGCTGGTCACCCTGGCCCTGCCGAACCATCAGCTGCGCGGCACCGGCCCGCAGGGTGCCGTCGGCGGCGCCGACCCGCTCGGTGGGAAGGCCGCCGCTCCCGGCGGCAAGGCGCTGCCCAAGGAGTCGAAGGAGGAAGCCGCCGCCGACATGGAGTCCAAGTCCCAGACGATGCTCTGACCCTACTTGAGGATGAGGCGGTTGGTCTGTTCGAAGACGTCCAGGTCCGCGAGGGTCTCGAGGACGCTGACGGAGAGCGGGGTGGGGAGCTCCTCCGGGTGGAAGAAGCCCGCGTCGGTGGTCTCGTCGGTCATCCGCGCCATCTCCCCGTCCCACTCGTCGACCCGGAACGCGGTGGTGAAGATCTGGTACGTGTGGCCGTACATGTTGGTGTGGGTGCGGTCGGGGCCGGTGTAGAGGGCGAACGCGCTGACCCGCAGGGCGCGCAGGCCGGCCTCCTCGCGTACCTCCCGGACGGCGCAGTCGGCGATCGACTCGCCCAGCTCCATCGCGCCGGCCGGCAAAGCCCACTGTCCGTTGTCCGAGCGCTGGATCAGCAGCACCCGGGCGGCGTTGTCCCGGACCACGGCGCGGGCCCCGACGAACATCAGGGTTCGGTCACCGGCCAGGGCGCGTAGCTGCCCCACGTACGAGTCGGCCCACGAGATGCTCATCCGGACAATTTACGCAGCTTCCCCGGCCGGGTGGGCCGTTCCGGGGGTTCCTTGGTGTGACCGGCGCCACTAACTTGTTACCCATGCGTAGCACGATGATGGACGTCCCCCTCCAGGTCGCCCGGATCCTCGAACACGGCTCAGGTGTGCACGGCACGGCCGAGGTCGTCACCTGGACCGGCGCCGAGCCCCGCCGGATGTCGTACGCCGAGGTCGGGCGGACCGCAGCCCGGCTGGCCCACGCGCTGCGCGACGAGTGCGGGGTGACCGGTGACGAGCGGGTCGCCACGTTCATGTGGAACAACAACGAGCACCTGGTGGCGTACCTCGCCGTGCCGAGCATGGGCGCGGTGCTGCACACCCTCAACCTCCGGCTCTTCCCGGACCAGGTCGCCTACATCGCCAACCACGCCGAGGACCACGTGGTCCTGGTGGACAGCACGCTGATCCCGCTGCTCGCCCGCGTGATCGGGCAGATGAGCACGGTGCGGCACGTGGTGGTGGTCGGCGGCGGCGACCCGGCCCCGCTGGTGGCGGCGGCCGGCGACCGGATCGCCGTACACCACTGGGACGCCCTGCTGGCCGACCGGCCGGAGGTGTACGACTGGCCGGACGTGGACGAGCGCGATGCCGCCGCTCTCTGCTACACCTCCGGGACCACCGGCAACCCCAAGGGGGTCGCCTACTCGCACCGCTCCATCTACCTGCACTCGCTGCAGGTCTGCATGCCGGAGGGGTTCGGCCTCGGCCCGAAGGACCGGGAGTTGGCCATCGTGCCGATGTTCCACGCGATGTCCTGGGGGCTGCCGTACGCGGCGTTCCTCTCCGGCGCGTCACTGATCATGCCGGACCGGTTCCTCCAGGCCGAGCCGATCGCCGCGATGATCGCCGCCGAGCGCCCCACCCTGGCCGGCGCCGTGCCGACCATCTGGACCGACCTGCTGGCCTATCTGGACAGCCACGACGTGGACACCTCATCGCTGACGGAGGTGATCGTCGGCGGCTCGGCCTGCCCGCCGGCGCTGATGCACGCCTTCCATGAGCGGCACGGGATCGAGGTCATCCACGCCTGGGGCATGACCGAGATGTCGCCGCTGGGCTCGGTCTCCCGGGCACCGGCCGGCGCGGCCGGCGAGACGGCGTGGCGCTACCGCTACACCCAGGGCCGCATCCCCGCCGGCGTAGACGCGCGCATCGTCGGCCCGCTGGCCGAGCCGCTGCCCGCCGACGGGGTCTCCGTCGGTGAGCTGGAGGTCCGCGGGCCGTGGGTGACCGCCCGGTACGTCGGGGACGAGGCCGCGGACGACGAGAAGTTCCGCGACGGCTGGCTGCGCACCGGGGACGTCGGCACGCTCTCGCCGGACGGCTACATCACCCTCACCGACCGGGCCAAGGACGTGATCAAGTCGGGCGGGGAGTGGATCTCCTCGGTCGAGCTGGAGAACGCCCTGATGGCGCACCCGGCCGTGCTGGAGGCGTGCGTGGTGGGCGTGCCGGACGAGCGCTGGGACGAGCGGCCGCTGGCCACCGTGGTCATCCGGGAGGGCGCCTCGGTCACCGCCGAGGAACTGCGTGACTTCCTGGCGAAGTCGGTGGCCCGCTGGCAGTTGCCCGAGCGCTGGGCGTTCATCGACGCGGTGCCGAAGACCAGCGTCGGCAAGTTCGACAAGAAGGTGGTGCGCTCGCGGTACGCGGAAGGCGGGCTCGAGGTGTGCGAACTGACCGCGCCGTAACAATTTCCGGCGTACCGTCGCCTGCACGGGTAGGGACAGGTTCCTTGAAGGACTTCCCTCCCCTGAGGGCGGCCCCGGCGTTCGCACCGCGCCGGGGCCGCCCGTCCATGCGGGGCGACCCGCACGGTCATTCTCGCGAAAATTGTTCGCCTCTGTCCTGATGTCGGGGAAATCCGTTTCGCGAGGGTCAGGTCTCGCTCGTGGTGATGAGCACCTTGCCGACCACCGAGTTCTCCACCGCCTCGTGCGCCGCCTGGGCCGCCGACATCGGATGGTGGTGCAGCGGCAGCCCCGCCTCCACACCCACCCGGATCGCGCCCTGGGCCACCGCCGCACTCACATCGGTCACCGCCTGCGCCTTGACCGCCTTCGGCGCCGTGTAGATCAGCACGAACTGCCAGCGGGCGTTCGGCACCATCAGTGGGCGGATCGGCAGGGTCACCTCGCTGCCGCCGTCGTCGGCGTACACGCAGACCGCGCCTCCGGATCGCAGGATCTGCACGTCGGCGGCGGCGTTGCGGGCCGCGCAGACCTCGACGATGGTGTGCACCCCGTCGGGCGCGATCTTGCGAACCTCCTCGACCACGTCCTGCTCACGGTAGTTGATCACATAGTTGGCCCCGGCCGCCGCCGCGAGCTGCGCCTTGTCCGGGCTGCTGACCGTGGTGATCACGCAGGCGTCGGCCCATCTGGCGAGCTGGATCGCGGCGTTGCCCACCGCGCCCGCCCCGCCCTGCACCAGCACCACGTGGTCGCTCAGCGCCCCCGCGTGCAGCTTGTCCGGCATGAACTCGCCGGCGGTCAGGCAGCGGTGCGCGGTCATGAACGGGATGCCGAGGCAGGCGCCCAGGTCGAACGAGGCCGAACCGAGGCGGACCGTGTGCCGGACCGGCACCACCGTGTATTCGGCGGCGGTGCCCCAGGGCCGTTGCCAGGCGGCCTCCCAGACCCACACCCGCGCACCGATCAGGATCTGGTCGACGCCCTCGCCGACCGCCTCGATCACCCCGGCGCCGTCCTGACCGGGGATCTGCCAGCCGGCCGGGAGCGGCCACTGGCGGCGGGCCTTCCAGTCGGTCGGGTTCACCCCCGAGACGGCCATCCGCACCAGCACCTCGCCCGGGGCGGGCTCGGGCACCGGCCGGTCGACCAGCTCCAGCACCGACGGGTCGCCGGTGCGCTCGTACACGATCGCCTTCATCCCCGTCTCCTCACCGCCGACCCGTGCGCTACCGGCTGCGCTACCCGGACGCCGCCCGATCATTCCGATCCGGCGCGTCCCGAGAAACGTACAACGAGGCTATCCGAGGCACGAGAGGTGTGATGCGGGACATAACGGCGGTTAAGGCGGCTGCGGGGGAGGCGGTTCAGCCGAGCCGGTCGACCAGCTCCGGGGTGAGCGCGTCGATCGAGGGCAGCAGCGCCGCCGCCAGCGCCTCGGCGTCCGGATCCAGCGGGTACGACCCGTGCGGCACCGCCACCACCCGCATCCCGGCGGCGGCCGCGGAGCGGACCCCGTTCGACGAGTCCTCGATCGCCACGCACCGGCCCGGGTCCACGCCGAGCCGCGCCGCCACCGCCAGCCACACGTCCGGCGCCGGCTTGCCCCGGGCGGTCTCCTCCGTCGACAGCGTCGCGCCGAAGGCGTCGCCCAGGCCCGTCGCGTCCAGCGTCGCCGCGATCAGCCGGGTGGGGGAGGAGCTGGCCAGCCCCAGCGGCCATCGCGCGGCGATCCGGCGCACCACCGCGTCGGCGTCGTCGATCAGCGGTACGTGCTGCGCGTACCGCCGGGTCATCTCGGCGATGACCTCAGCGGCGACCTGCTCGGGCCCGCGGTCGACGCCCAGCTCCCCGCTGAGGTACGCGGCCCACTCGCCGGTGCTCATCCCCATCAGCCGGCGCTGGCTGTCCGGCTGCCAGGTGCCACCGTGCGCGGCCACGTACGCCCGCCGGACCTCCTCCCAGACCGGCTCGGAGTCCACGATCACGCCGTCCAGGTCGAAGAGCACCGCGTCCACCACGTACCCATCCTGCACCGACGGCCCGGGCGGGCGCCGGCCGGCGGGTCAGCGGGCCGGATCGGGCGCGCCCTCGGTCGGGACGCGCTGCGCGGGCAGGCCGATCGGGCTCTGTGGCGGGATGATCGTGCGGCAGCGGGTGGCGATCGGTTCGAGCAGCTCGCGCAGCCGCGTCGTACGCTGCGCGCCCAGCGCCCGCCACGGGCCGAGGGCGGCCCGGTCCGTGGCCTCCTCGACCGCCCGGAACGTCTTGATGCCGTGGTCGGTCGGCGCCCGGTCGGCGGTCAGCCAGCCCTTCTCGACCAGCCGCTCCTCGGCGGCGGCCCACTCGTCGTCGGTCCAGCCCCGGGCCATCTGGTGGAACTCACGGGACTGGTCGACCCGGCACCGCCAGGCCACCACCTCGACCGGGTCCAGCCCGGTGGTGACCAGCGCCGCGACGTGCCCGTCGCCCCGGTGCTCGCGCAGCGTGGTGGCGGCTTGCCAGAGCCGGGCCAGCGGGTATTCCCCCCGGGGCAGGGCGGCGTTGACCGCACCGAGCACCCGGCCGGCCGTCTCGACCCGCCGGGCCGCCTCCTCCGCCAGGTCCGCCGCCTCCACGAGGTGCGCCTCGGGCAGCTCGTAGGTGAACTCGGCGAGCGCCTGCACGGCACCGGTGAGCCGGGCGCGCAGCGCCTCCTCAGGGTTGGCCAGTCGCCACACCGAGGGCAGGGCCCGGGCCACCATCGACGGCGCGAAACTGAAGAACGCCCCGACCACCATCGGCGCGTCGACCGGCCCGAGCGGGGCGGCCCGGCCGGCGAAGTAACCCCGCCAGTAGCCGCGCAGCCCGACCGCCTCGTACGCGGCCCGGGCCCGGGGGTGGAAGTAGGTCACCGCGTGGACCGGCTCGAAGTGGATCCACATCAGCCGGGCCAGCCCGGCGTCGTCCAGCGCCGCCACGTGCACCTCCGCGTCGTTGGGCAGGTCGCCGTGGGCGGACGAACCGCCCACGGTGACCTTGAACCTACTGCCGCTGGGTGACTGGAAGGAAGCCTGCTGTGACCTACTGCGCGGCGAGCACGTCAACGACGAAGCGCAGCGGCCCGGAGACCTGACCGGTGTCGCCGTACGCCAGGTCGGCCGGAATGTCGAGCTGCACCCGGCTGCCCACCGGCACGCCGACCAGGCCCTGGTCCCAGCCCTTGATGACCTGGCCGACCCCGATCGGGAAGGTGGCCGGCTGGCCCCGGTCCCAGGAGGAGTCGAACTGCTGGCCGTCCTTGAAGAGCACCCCGACGTAGTTGGTGGTGATCGCCTGGCCGGCCTTGACCTCCGGGCCGGTGCCCTTGATCAGCGTGGTCACGGTGAGCTTCTTCAGCTCGCCCTTGCCCGCGCCGACCTCCGGCTTCTTCCCCAGCGCCGGGTCGGCGCCCTCGGGGAGCTGAGGGGCGGGGGCGGCGGCGGGGGGCTCGGCCGGGGCGGTGGCGTTGGCCGACGGGGTGCTGGCGGTGGCCTGCTTGTCGTCGTCCCCGCTGTTCAGCCAGACGATGCCGCCGACCAGGGCCACCACGGCGATGACACCGACAGCGGCACCCAGGATCGACTGGCGGCGGCGCTTCGCCTCGGCGGCCTTCTTCGCCGCCAGCTGGGCGGCCAGCCGCCGCTCCGCCTTGGTGCCCGGGCCTTGGCCCGCCGACCGGTCCTGCACACGCTCGCTCACGTCGACTCCCCTGCTGGGTGGGTGGGTGCGACCCCGGCGGCCGCTGCCGAGGCCAGCGCACACGGTACCTGGCCGGACGCCGCCAGTGCTCCTACGGCCGGTCGGTTCCGGGCAGCGCAGCCCTCCTGCGGCACCTTCCGGAAAGTCGGTGACGAACGGCGACACGGCTCCCAGCGGGGTACGTTCACGACCATGGCGATCCTCACCGAACCAGATCTGGCCCTGCTCGCCGAGCCGCAGCTCGCCCACGTGGCGACCGTCGAGGCCGACGGCTCCCCGCACGTCACCCCGGTCTGGGTGGACACCGACGGCGAGCACATCCTGTTCAACACCGCCAAGGGCCGGCAGAAGTACGTCAACATCGCCCGCAACCCGAACGTCGCGATCTCGATCGTCGACAAGGCCGACGATTTCCGCACGCTCTGGGTGAAGGGCGCCGCCGAGCTGGTCACCGAGGGTGCCGACGAGCACATCGACCGGTTGGCGAAGAAGTACCTGGGGCAGGACACCTACCCCTTCCGCCGGCCCGGCGAGGAGCGCGTGATCGTCCGGGTCACGCCGACCGAGAAGCTCGGGCGGGGCTGACCGGAAGGAGCGCGCGAGATCGGGACCTGGGACGCGTTCCGTCGCCTGGGGGCTGTTGTTAACGCCCATCGACGTGTTCTTATACCGAAACGACGGCGGTGACCTCGTAGCGGCGACCCTCGTCCATCCCGCTCGGCCTCCATTCCCCATGCGTGAGAGGTGCAACGATGCACAGGAGATCGACTTTCCAACTGGCAGTCCTGACCGCCACCGCCGCGACATTCCTGGCGGCTGGTGGCGCCTCGGCGGCGGCGGTCACGGCAGCGCCCGGGACCGCCTCCGCCGGTGTTGCGGCGTGCGAGCCGGGTGCCGCGAACCACAGCGCGGCGCGGGTGAAGGAGGGCGCCACCGCGCAGGAGCCGGAGCTGTACTCGAAGAGCGAGGCGAACGCCTACGGCGTGATCAAGGATTCACCGCGCCTGCCCAACGGCAGCGTCACCGTGCCCACGGTTTTCCACATGATCTCCGACCACCCCCTCAGCGCGGCCGAGACGAACCGGTGGAACACCATGATCGCGGCCCAGATCACGGTGCTCAACGACTCGTTCGCCGGCCGCACGGCGGCGGACGCCTCCGACACGCCGTTCCGGTTCTCGCTGGTCGACACGACGTGGACGGTGAACAGCAACTGGTACACGGTTGTACCGGGCAAGAACGAGCGGGACATGAAGCACGCGCTCTACACCGGCGACGCTCGCACCCTGAACGTGTACGCGGCGAACATCGGCGGCGGGCTCCTCGGCTGGGCGTACTTCCCGAAGGGCTACAACAACGGCCGCGGCTACATCGACGGCGTGGTGATGCTGGACGAGTCGATGCCGGGCGGAACGGCGGGCAAGTACGCCCTGGGTGACACGCTGACGCACGAGGTCGGGCACTGGCTGATGCTGGAGCACACCTTCGCGCACGGGTGCGCCGCTTCCGGTGACTTCGTGGCGGACACTCCGCGGGAGGCGATGCCGCAGTTCAACTGCCCGGTGGGCGCGGACACCTGCACCGCACCCGGGCTGGACCCGATCCACAACTTCATGGACTACACGCAGGACTCCTGCATGAACATGTTCACTCCGGGGCAGGCGGAGCGCATGAGCGACGCCTGGGTGGCGTTCCGGGCCGGTGGCGGCAAGCAGTAAGCAGGCATTGGTGTCGGGGTTGACGGGCCGCGACCAGCGGCTCGTCAACCCCGTTCGCCGTCAGGCGGTCTTGCGGGGGGCGGCCTTCTTGGCGGCCGCCTTCTTCGCGGGGGCCTTGGCCGTCTTCTTCTCCGCGGTCTTCGTGGCCGCCGCCTTCTTCGCCGGCTCGGCCTTCTTGGCAGCGGCCTTCTTCGCCGGGGCCTTCTTGGCGGCCGCCTTCTTCGCCGGCGCCTTCGCCGCCTTCTGCGCCGACCGCGCCGCCGAGATCGGGGTCGGCTCGCCCGCCCCGCCGGACGGCGCCTCGCCCCGGGCGGCCCGGGCCCGCTCGACCGACGCCTTCAGGGCGGCCATCAGGTCCACCGCGGCGGCCGGCGCGGCCTCTTCCTCCTCCGGCTGGACCACCTCACGGCCCTCGATCTTCGCGTCGATCACCTCCTGCAACGCCGCCCGGTAGTCGTCGGTGAAGGCGTCCGGCTGGAAGTCGCCGGCCATCGAGTCGACCAGCGAGCTGGCCATCGCCAGCTCCGGGGGGCGGACCTTCAGGTCCTCGTCCAGGAAACCGAAGTCCGGGGTACGCACCTCGTCCGGCCAGAGCATCGTGTTGAGCAGCAGCACGCCCTCGCGGACCCGCAGGGTGGCGAGCTGTTCCCGCTGGCGCAGGGCCACCTTGACGATCGCCACCCGCTCCGAGTCGGTGAGCGCCTCGCGCAGCAGCACGTACGGCTTGGTGGCCGAGCTCTCCGGCTCCAGGAAGTACGCCTTGTTGTAGAGGATCGGGTCGACCTGCTCGGCGGGGACGAACTCCAGCACGTCGATCGCGTGCGAGGTGGTCAGCGGCAGGTCGGCGAAGTCCTCGTCGGTGAGGATGACCATCTCACCGCCGCCGATGTCGTACCCCTTGGCGATGTCGTCGTAGGTGACCTCCTCGCCGCAGGTCTGGCAGGTGCGCTTGTAGCGGATCCGGCCGCCGTCCTCGCGGTGCACCTGGTGGAAGCGGATGTCCTTCTCCTCGGTGGCCGAGTAGACCTTCACCCCGATCGACACCAGGCCGAACGACACCGCTCCCTTCCAGATGGCTCGCATCCCCGCGCTCCTCTCCCCGGTTCTGACCAGAATTGCAAACGATCGAACGGCACGCACGTGCTTCCGCGTGCAATTACAGTCAGGAGGTGCCCGGCGCGCCGTTGAAGCCGATGCTCGCGATGACCGGGCAGCTCCCGGCCGGTGCCGGCTGGGCGTACGAGTTCAAGTGGGACGGGGTCCGCGCGCTCGCCGACATCTCCCACGGCGACCACCACCTGTACGCCCGCTCCGGCGTGGAGATCACCACCGCGTACCCCGAATTGATCACGCTGGCCGAGCAGGTCGACGACGCGCTGCTGGACGGCGAGGTGGTGCTCTTCAACGAGCTCGGGCAGCCCTCCTTCACCGCGCTGGCCGAGCGGATGCACGTCCGGAACCCCGCCAAGGCGGCCCGGCTGGCCGCGGCGGCGCCGGTGACGTACATGATCTTCGACCTGCTCCGGCTGCGCGGCGAGGACCTGACCGGCCGCCCCTACCGGGAGCGGCGCGCGACGTTGGAGTCTCTCGGGCTCGGTGCCGCCCGGTGGGCGGTGCCGCCCGCCTTCGCCGACGGCCTGGCCACCTACGAGGCGGCCAGCGAGAACGGGCTGGAGGGGGTGATGGCCAAGCGCGTCGACGCGGCCTACCGGCCCGGGGTGCGCTCGCCGGACTGGGTGAAGGTCAAACTCGAGGTGACCGGCGACTTCGTGGTCGGCGGCTGGCGGCCCGGCGCCCGCAAGATCGGCGGCCTGCTGGTCGGCGTGCCCCGGCCCGACGGGCGGCTCACCTACCGGGGCCGGGTCGGCGGCGGGATCGGCGCGGCTCTTGAGCGGGACCTGCTGCGCGAGTTGGAACCGCTGCGCACCGGCGCGTCGTCCTTCGCCGGGGACGTGCCACGCGAGGATGCCCGGGGCGCGATCTGGGTAACGCCACAGGTCGTGGTGGAGGTGAAGTACGGCCAGCGCACGCCCGACGGGCGGCTGCGCTTCCCCCGGATCCTGCGCCTGCGCCCCGACAAGCCGGCCGAGGAGGTCGACGATGCCAGCTGACCGGTTGAAGGTGGACGTCGAGGGGCGCTCGCTGGACCTCTCCAACCTCGACAAGGTCCTCTACCCGAAGGCCGGCTTCACCAAGGGCGAGGTCATCGACTACTACACCCGGATCGCCCCGGCGCTGCTGCCGCACCTGCAGGACCGCGCGCTGACCCGGATCCGCTTCCCCAACGGCGTCGAGGGCGGCTCGTTCTTCGAGAAGAACGCCCCGGCCGCCACCCCCGCCTGGGTACGCACCGAGACCCTGCCCGCCCCCGGGTCGAGCAAGGGGCGGGAGACCATCGACTACGTGGTCTCCGACGACCTGCCCACCCTGGTCTGGCTGGCCAACCTCGCCGCCCTGGAGCTGCACACACCGCAGTGGAAGGTCGGCGAGCACCCGGACATGATGGTGGTCGACCTGGACCCGGGTGCCCCGGCGGCGCTCCAACAGTGCTGCCAGGTGGCGCTGCTGATGCGGGACCGCCTCGCTCTTGACGGCATCGACAGCTACCCCAAGACCTCGGGGAAGAAGGGCATGCAGCTCTGCTGCCCGATCGCCGGCACCCAGGACGCCGACGAGGTGTCCGCCTACGCCCGGCGGATCGCCCAGGAGCTGGAGAAGGCGCACCCGAAGCAGATCGTGTCGAAGATGGCGAAGAACCTGCGCCCCGGCAAGGTCTTCATCGACTGGAGCCAGAACAACGCGGCCAAGACGACGGTGGCGCCGTATTCGCTGCGCGCCCAGGCGGTGCCGTCGGTGTCCACCCCGCTGACCTGGGACGAGGTTTCCGCAGGGGCGGCGGGCAAACGGCCGGCGACCAGGCCGTACACGGCGGGCGAGGTGCTCAAGCGGGTGGAGAAGTCGGGCGATCTGCTCGCCCCGCTGCTCGACGGCGGACCGGAACTGCCCCTGCGCTGACCGAATTTCGTCACGGCCTTCCCGATTCGGCTGCGGTTTCCTCACAACCCCTACCTGTCCGGCAAGGTCCCCACTGTTTCACCGCCGCCGGGTTGCCGGTCGGCGGCGGGCGGGTCGTTAGGGTGGGCTGACGGCAGGGAGGATTCCCCGATGGCTGACCGCACACCCGTCGCCCTCGCGGCCGATGCGCCGAGTAAGGGCGGGTCTCCGCTGCTCACCTACTACGACGACGCGTCCGGGGAGCGGACCGAGCTGACCGCGCAGCAGGTCGGCCACTGGGCGGCACGCAGCGCGAGCCTGCTGCGCGACGGCTGCGGACTGCGCCCGGGCAGCCGGGTCGCGGTGCTGCTGCCCCCGCACTGGCGTACCGCCGCGGTGCTGCTCGGCGCCTGGTCGGTCGGGATGGCGGTGTCGTTCCGGCCGCGCGCCACCGCCGGGCTGCCGGTCCTCGAACCGGGCGCCGACCAGCCGTACGACGCGGTGTTCGTGACCCCGGAACGCCTCGACGACTGGCTGGAGGATGTGCCCGAGGGGGTGCACCGCTATGTCGTCGGCACCGGGCCCGGCCCGTTGGCCGAGGTGCCCGTGGGCTGGCTCGACTGGTCCACCGCGGTGCTTCGGCACACCGACGCCCCACCCGACTACGCCGCCATCCGCCCGTCCGACCCGGCCAGCCCGGACGGCACCAGCTATGACGAGTGGGGCGCGGTGGCGAGGGCGATGGCCGAGCAGCTCGACCTGCGGGCCGGTGACCGGCTCCTGGTCGACGCCGCCGAGCACGAGCAGCCGCTCAAGTGGCTGCTCGCGCCGCTCGGCGCCGGCGCATCGGTGGTGCTCTGCGCCAACCTGGACCGGTCCAAGCTCGACGCCCGGATCGCCACCGAGCAGGTCACCCGGGTCCTGTGACACGTCCGGCGGGGAGTAGAGCGCCCGGCCTATGGTCGGCGCTCGCTGGCCCGGTCGACGCCCTTGTGCACCCGGACCGTGCGGTCGATGAGCTCGCGTAGCGCGCTCTCGTCGACGTCGTCGAGTCGTTTCAGGTAGAGGCATCCCTTACCGGTCTTGTGCGGGCCGAGCCGGGCGAGCACCGACGCATGCCGCTCCCCGAACCCACCCACCAGGTAGACGACGAGCTGCTGCTTGCGCGGAGAGAAGCCCGCCAGCGGCCAGTCGCCCGTGCGCCCGCTCTGGTAGGTGTAGCGGTAGCTGCCGAAGCCCACGATGCTCGGGCCCCACATCACCGGGGCCTCGCCCGTGACCTCGCGCAGCATCGTGCAGAGGCGCTCCGCGTCGGCCCGCCGACGTTGGTCGGGGACTGCCGCCAGGAAATCATCGACGCTGGCGTCGGTGGGAACGGTCACCGGCTGCTTCGCTGTCGCCATGGGCTGATCCTCCCAAACGGGTACGACACACAGCCAGGAGTGCTGAGCCCCGCTTGGACCCGCGGGCTGGTCGGCCGGGCGGGGACGCTTGGTCGCGACGTGCCGGCTCGCTGTGCGCAGGAGGCGGTTTGCCGGCCCTGCCCGTGCGAGAATGAGAGCCGGATGGAGGGGAGCCGTGATGTCGAGCAACGCCGAGCGGATGCCCGTGTGGCCCACCGTCGAGCACATGCCGGCGGAGGAACTGGCTCGTCGGCAGGGTGTTCGACCGGTTGCCTCCGTCGACGACCTCGCCCGGCCAGACCTGTTCGAGTCGGACGAGGAGTTGGACGACTTTCTCGCTGACCTATACGCCTCCCGGCGGGCTGGCGTCGCGTGAGCCTGGTCGTTCTGGACACCGACGTCGCGTCGGCGATTCTGCGCGGACGGCTGCCTGACCGACTTCGCGCCCGTCTGGCCGGTAAGACCCTCTGCATCACGTTCGTGACGCTCGGGGAGCTGACCAAGTGGACCGCGTTACGGAGTTGGGGGCCGCGCAAGCTGGCTGACCTCGCGCAATGGCGGTCCGGGATAGTACTACTGCCCTTCGACGAGGTGGTGGCGACGACATGGGGGCAGCTCCAGGCGCGGGCCCAGCATCGTGGCCGCCCCCGCCCGGCGAACGATTCGTGGATCGCCGCCTGCTGCCTGGTCGACCGGCTGCCTCTGGCGACCTTCAACGGCAAGGACTACGCCGACTTCGCCGAGTACGACGGGCTGCGCCTGTTCGACGTCTCGTAGGTGCCGCCATCGCTGGCCGCAGCCTGCACCTGAACCGGGAGCAGGCTGGCCGACCGGATCGGCGCCGAACGGTGACCTGCGTGCGTCTAAAGACCTGCTCACGCCGCCCCTGCCCGGCTGAAATCCGTTGACAGCGGTCCGGGCACGGGTGCCTACTTGCCCACTGGGCGCGTCGCGCCGGCCCGGCATCAGCCGCGACGGCTGGCCGTCGCGTGATCGGCGGCAGACGAAAGGGCAAACGATCATGTCGGAGCTGGGCGGGGACGCACCGACCTGGAAAGAGTTCGGCGAGGGGCACCTCGTGGAGCTGACCGAGCTGGCCGAGGCGTGCCTGGCCGCCGACGGTGGGCTGCCGCTGTTCGCCCGTACCCCGCTGTTGCGGGCGCGGCTGCTGCAGACCCGTACCCTCGGTGCCTGGCATGACGGCGGCCTGGTTGCGGCCGTGGGCGTCGGCACCGGCGGGCAGTCGGCCACCAGCACCGGCCTGGTGCACCCGGACTGGCGGGGGCGGGGCCTCGGCAGCCGGCTGTTGAGCTGGGCGGGCGAGCAGGCCGGCGACGCGGATCTGTTGCTGACCACCGAATCCTGGAACCTGGGCGCCGATGCCCTCTTCACGGCGCGCGGCTTCGAGCGGACCTTCACCGAGTGGGTGCTGCGGCACGACCTCACCGCCCTGCCGGAGGTCGCGCGCCCCGACGGCGTGCGCACCGAGCCGGTGACCTGGGAGATCGGCCCCGAACTCTTCGAGGCCTACTACGCGTCCTTCGCCGACCGGCCCGGCTTCGGCGCGCCGACCGCCGAGGAATGGCTGGGTGACCTGCGCGAGGACGACGACTACCGGCCGGACCTGTCGCTGATCGCCCGTGGTCCCGATGGCACGGCCGTCGGCTTCCTCAACGTCATCGACAACTGGATCGACCAGGTGGGCGTCGTACCGGAATGGCGGGGCCGACGGGTCGGGGCGTACCTGGTGGCGACCGCACTGCGGGCGCTGGCCGGGGACGGCGCCCGGGAGGCGTGGCTCTGCGTCAACGACAACAACCCGGCCGCCGCGCTGTACCGGCGGCTCGGCTTCCACGACGCCGGCCGCCGCGCCCGCTACCTGCGCCGCCGGGGTTGAAAGGCGCCTCGCCCGGTCGTCTTCACCGGTTGAGCCACGGCGCGCGCCGCGAGCAGGGCGAGGTGTGGTCCACCGGCAGCGCGCACCGGCCGCCGCCGGGCAGCAGCCGGTCGCAGAAGACCCAGTGGCGTACGCACTGCTGATCCTCGGCCGAGACGGTCACCCCGCCCGGCTCGACGCGGGCGCTGAGGTGGGCCAGCACCCGGGCGGCGGTACGAGCGAAGATCCGGGCGCGGTGCAGGTCGGGCGCGGTGACCGGCAGGTGGATCACCCAGCGGTCGGTCATCGGTAGCGGTTGTTCGCCGACTGGGCGCTCTGCCACGCACGCAGGGCGTTCTTGATCCGTACGTTCTCCTCCTGCACGGCGACCAGGGCGGTCTGCGCGACGGCCAGTTCGTCGGCCACCCGGTGCAGGAAGGCGCGGATCTCGATCGGGTCGAGGCCCCGCCGGCGGACGTTGAAGCACCGCTCGCGGATCTGCCAGGGCCGTAGGGGAAGCCGAGCCTGGGGTGGGCCGGCGTTTGGTGTCGGACGTAATTCCTCGCGTTGTCGGCCCGCCAGCCGACGGATCAGGTTGCGCACGGAGTGACCGCCCTTCGTCGGATCGCGTCGAAGTGGAGGGGGCGGCCTCCGCCGGTTGCGGTCGGCGGAGGCCGCCCCGCCCTGCCGCCTTGTCTGAGGTACCGCAGGGCCGCGCCGGGGGAGCGCGGAGGGTGAGGTCTCGACGGCGATGCGAGACCGGTACGAGAGGCGCCAACCGACCGCAGCAGCACCGCATCACCGGGAGTGACGGTATTGCCACCGAGTCACCTATGTCAAGCATGTCTCTGAGTCAGCGAGTCACCTATGCCACCCGTGCTACGTGCGTTGCCTGTGGCGTGATCGTTGATCGATACTGGGCGGGCCAACCGACTGCAAGGGGCCTGACGTGCCTATTCCGCCCACGATGGACGAGCTACTCGACGATCTCCAGAGCAAGATCAAGGACGGGACGTACCCACCTGGCTCTCAGCTCCCCTCTGGGCGGGCTCTGGCAGACACCTATGACGTCTCGCAGTCCACAATCAGCCGGGCGGTGGCGAGGCTGCGGGAGCAGGGTGTGCTCGTCGGTCGCCCGGGCCGCGGCGTCTTCGTCGCTGAAACCATCCGGCTCTGACAAGCTCGCACCCTTGGAGGGTCCAGTTCGCCTTTCGCTGGCCTGGGTTATGTGGACTCTAGCGGCCGCCCGCCCTCCTCTGGCGTCAGAGCACTCGCATGTACTTAAATGGAACTGAGTGCCTGTAGCGACCTCGAATCTGTCATATCGGGACCGTGAAGATTCAGGCTAAACTCCACATGCGATCAGGGGGATCATGGCCGGGTCATTCTCTCAGAAGAATCTTGATGGATTTCGCGATGCAGCCCAGTCGCTAAAGTTGTACCGACGGGCGGAGTTGGGAGATGCATCGGGGTCGGATAATCTAATAGAAAACCTTTACGTCGATCCATTGCCCAATGATCACGTGTTGAACACCATGCTAAAGCCAAATACGACCTTTGTTGTAGGTCGAAAGGGAACAGGTAAGTCTACGATCTTCCAGTGGGCGCAGCACGAACTCCGGAAGAGGTCAGACGTTACATCGGCGTACATTGACATTAAGACGGTATACGAAGCCTCCCAGGTCGATCCCGTGATGTCGGCTCAATTGACGCAGATTGACGGTGCACTGCCGCCGGGTGCCCTCGAACGGCTTTTGCTGCACAAGGCCTTCTTGTCCTCCATGATCGAATCTATCCGCGATAGTTGCGAAGGAGGATAGAACCAACGCTATGGAAGAAGCTTCGCCGTGCGCTTGGCGGAACCTTAGACGAGCTTTTTGAAGGTCTAGATGATATCCTGGCCGATGCGGATCGCGTGCGATTCGAGAATGTTCTTGGTGCTTATTTGCGCCAGGGCTCGACAACTAAAAGCCTTGAGCATGGTGAGGCGTCGGCGAAGTCGGCCAAAGCGAGTATTTCTGGCCAGTCATCGGTGGGAGTGGGAGTCGAATCCACTTCGAGCTACACCGAGACCACGGCCGATGAGGCGGCATATGCTGACGTGCTCATGCGAACGTTTGATGTTAAGAAGTTTATCCTTCAGTTGAAAGTATTGCTGGACCGCTTCAAAATCCGCCACCTCTATATTTTCGTGGATGACTTCTCGGAGCTTCCGTTGGAGGCGATGAAGGTCGTCGTGGATGCCCTTCTAGGGCCGCTTAACAACTGGTCTGATGAGCTGGTCAAGTTTAAGGTCGCGGCTTACCCCGGGCGGATTTACTTCGGGCAAATAGATAAGTCCAAGATCGACGAGATCAACCTTGACCTCTTTTCTCTCTATGGCACGAGTGACATTGTCGCCATGGAAGATAAGGCAGTAGATTTCACTCGGCGTCTCATTCAGCGCCGCTTGGGTCACTTCACGGCAGATCCGCAGGGAGTGAACTACTTTGCCTCCAGAAGGGAGGAAGACCTCTGGCGCCAGCTCTTCTACGCCACTATGGCGAATCCCCGGAGCCTGGGCTATTTGCTCTTCTTCGCCTACGAGACATCCTTAATTTATGGGCGCGAAATCAGCGCTAGAGATGTCAGAATGGCCGCACGCCGCTACTGCGAAGAAAAGCTGAATGCCTATTTTGAGATGAACCGATTTCTGCAGGAGAGCTTCGATGAACGGTCGTCCATATTCAGCTTGAAGGAGTTGCTTGACAAAATTATCGACAGAGCTAAGGTGCTTAGAAGCTCAACCTCATCTGTGATTCGTGATCAGCAGGGTCGCGCTCCTACTAGTCATTTCCACGTCCCACTGGAGTTTGAGTCGCTTCTCGCTACCCTCGAGCTCAATTTCTTCGTGACCAAGTACTATGTGATGACTGATCGCGACGGTCGAAAGGTGGTTGTGTATGCCTTGAATTATGGGTTATGCCAACATAACAAGATCGAGTTCGGCCGGCCGGTGGGATCGCGAGAGCAGCGCTATCGACAATATTATGCCGAGAGGGTGTTCGACTACTCTCCGATTCTGCGGGATTATCTCGCCTCGAACCAAGAAATTGTCTGCTCGGCGTGTGAAGTCAGGCACGACTATTCAGATCTCGAAATGCTGCGACGCTACGGAATGCTGTGCCCTGCATGCCGAGAGGGAACGTGCAACGTAATAAATCTATCGCGCAAGTATGAGGACACTCTTCGTTCTGTGGATGAGAGTCTCCTGCTCCCGCGTGTGGAGTTGGGCATACTGCACACCCTCAAGAGCGAGGACCGCCCTCTATTCGCGCAGGAGGTTGCTGGCGATCTAGACTGCTCGTATCAGCTGATTGGAAAGCGAGCCAAGGCTCTCTCCGAGCGAGGGCTGGTCCACAGGGGAGAGAATGGGCAGGGGAGGCGACAGTACACGCCGACCTCTCTTGCAATACGCGTCTACTTCGCTGGCCTAGGCGGTGCCGTGGAGAGCGGCGACACGTGACACCCCCGCAATCTCCAGATACAACGTGACTTGGTCGACGTAAGGCATCCTGGCGCCCACGCCCCGGCGAACACGGGCCCGCGCTCGGACATGCGCGGGCCCGGCCCGGGATCGAGTGATCCCGAGGCCGAGCCAGCGTTGTCGGAGAGTCAGTCGAACGCGGTGGCGAACATGCCGGGCTGGTAGGAACCTCCCTGCTGGTGCACAATCACGGCGAGCCGGTTGGCTGCGTTGATCAGGGCGACCAGGGAGACCAGCGCGGCGACCTGGTCGTCGTCGTAGTGCTTGCGCACCTGGTCCCAGGTCTCGTCGGACACGCCCTGGTGAGCGTCGGCGAGCCGGGTACCCTCCTCGGCGAGCGCCAGCGCGGCCTGCTCGGCCGCGGTGAAGACGGTTGATTCGCGCCAGGCGGCGACCAGGTTGAGTCGGACGGAGGTTTCGCTGGCGGCCGTTGCCTCCTTGGTGTGCATGTCGATGCACCAACCGCAGCCGTTGATCTGGCTGGCCCGCAGCGACACCAGCTCCTGGGTGGACTTCGGCAGGGGCGACTGCTGGATCACCATGCCCGCGTTGGCGAACCGCTTGAAGAACTTGACGGCGATCTCGTTGTCGAACATGTTGAACCGGGTGTCCATCGTTCCGTCCTCACTCTTGGTGTGGCGTTGACGAACACGAGATGCCGGCGATCAGGCCCTTGTAACAGCGTGGCCAGGTGACGTCAGCAGCCGAGACCCGAGACGCGCTCGACGCGTTCCAGCGGACGGTCGAAACGGGCGAGCTGCAGAGCCTGCTCGACATCCTCGCGCCGGATGTCGTCCTGCTCGGCGACGGTGGCGGAGTCAAGCAGGCCGTCCCGCGTCCCATCGTCGGGGCCGACAAGGTGGCACGCCTGCTGGCCGGCGGATGGGGCAGGGTCGCCGGCATCTCGTCGCTGCGGCCGGCGCAGGTAAACGGCTACCCGGCGCTGATCCTCCACCTCGACGGCGAACTCGACAGCGTCCTGGCCTTGCGTATCGACGACGGCCTGATCACCGGGATCTACGCCCTACGCAATCCAGAGAAGCTGTCGCACATGGAGCGGGAAACCATCCTGCGCCGCTGAGTACACCTGCTCGGCAGGGAAGCGCTGGCGGCTGAGTCGTTTACGACATCAAGTCTGTAGGGGGCGGGAGGGACAGTCGCTCCCGGCATGGCCGCTCGAGACTGACGCTGGTGATCGACTCCGTTTGCGGGACAGAGGGGTATCAGAGTGACCCGGACACCGTGACATGCCGCAAGTGGAGTCGATCAACGAGAGGGTCAGTCGAAAGAGGGCAGGGACGGCCCCAGGACGTCGTCGGCGTCCACGATGGTGTACGCGTACCCCTGCTCGGCGAGGAAGCGCTGCCGGTGCGCGGCGTACTCGGTGTCGATGGTGTCCCGGGAGACGACGGTGTAGAAGTGCGCCTGCCGGCCGTCGGACTTCGGACGCAGCACCCGGCCGAGCCGCTGTGCCTCCTCCTGCCGGGAGCCGAACGTGCCGGACACCTGGATCGCCACGGCCGCCTCGGGCAGGTCGATTGAGAAGTTGCCGACCTTGGAGATGACCAGGGTGCGCAGCTCGCCGGAGCGGAACGCGTCGAAGAGCCGTTCCCGCTCCTTGTTGGTGGTGGAGCCCTGCACGATCGGCGCGTCGAGGTATTCGCCGAGCTGGTGCAGCTGGTCGATGTAGGCGCCGATCACCAGCACCTGATCGTTCGGGTGCCGCTGCACGAGCGCGCGTACCACCGGCAGTTTGGTCCGGGCGGTCGCCGCCATCCGGTAGCGCTCCTCGGCCTCCGCCGTCGCGTACGCCATCCGCTCGGCGTCGGTGAGGGTCACCCGGACCTCGGTGCACTCAGCCGGGGCGATCCAGCCCTGCGACTCGATGTCCTTCCACGGCGCGTCGTACCGCTTGGGGCCGATCAGGCTGAACACGTCGCCCTCGCGGCCGTCCTCGCGGACCAGAGTGGCGGTCAGCCCCAGCCGGCGGCGGGCCTGGAGGTCCGCGGTGAACCGGAAGATCGGCGCCGGCAGCAGGTGCACCTCGTCGTAGATGACCAGGCCCCAGTCGCGGGCCCCGAACAGGTCCAGGTGGGTGAACGCGCCGCCGCGCCGCGAGGTGAGCACCTGGTACGTCGCGATGGTGACCGGGCGGATCTCCTTGCGCTCGCCCGAGTATTCGCCGATCTCGTCCTCGGTGAGCGAGGTGCGGGCGACCAGCTCCCGCTTCCACTGCCGGCCGGCGACCGTGTTGGTCACCAGGATCAGCGTGGTCGCCTTCGCCTCGGCCATCGCCGCCGCCCCGACCAGCGTCTTGCCGGCGCCGCAGGGCAGCACCACCACACCCGACCCGCCGGCCCAGAACGCCTCCACGGACTCCCGCTGGTAGGACCGCAGCGTCCACGGCTTCACGCCGTCCTTGCCGGCCTCGGCCAGCTCGATCGGGTGCGCCTCGCCATCGACGTATCCGGCCAGGTCCTCGGCCGGCCAGCCCAGCTTGAGCAGCGCCTGCTTGAGCCGGCCCCGCTCGGACGGGTGCACCGCGATCGTGTCGTCGTCGATCTTCGCGCCGAACATGCCGGCGAGCTTCTTGCTCTTGGCGACCTCGACCAGCACCACCCGGTCCAGGGCGCGCAGCACCAGGCCGTGCACCGGGTCGTTGGCGAGCTGGAGCCGACCGTACCGGTCCATGGTCTCGGCCACGTCGACCAGCAGCGCGTGCGGCACCGGGTAGCGGGAGTATTTGATCAGGGAGTCGACCACGCCCTCGGCGTCGTGGCCGGCGGCCCGGGCGTTCCACAGCCCCAGCGGGGTGAGCCGGTAGGTGTGCACGTGCTCCGGGGAGCGCTCCAGCTCGGCGAAGGGCGCGATGGCCATCCGACACGCCTGCGCGTCGGGGTGGTCGATCTCCAGCAGCAGGGTCTTGTCCGACTGCACGATCAGTGGTCCACCGCTCACGCCAGCGTCCTCTCCCTTGCCGGATTCTCCTCGCCCGCGTGCCGGCTGACCTGCCGAAGGCGGACCATCCAGTGTTGCACGGGTGGAGGTGCCCGAAAAAAGTTACGCGCGACAGGCAACGGGATGGTCGTTTCCTACGTCTAGCAAGCGGGACAACTGTGCAGGGGAGGGCCCATGAAGCGTGTCCGGTTTGCCGCCCGGGCCGTCGCCCTGGCTGCGGTCGTGCTGGTCGGCGTCGGTGCGTGCGCGCTCGAGCCGCGGCGTGACGGATCCGGGGCGGGCGCCCCGGCCCCCGTCATCGTCGCGGAGACAGCATCGGGGGCGAGCGCGCCGCCCACGCCGGAGCAGCCGACCGAGTCCCCGTCGGCGCAGCCGAGCCGGACGGCCACGCCGAAACCCAGCCCGACGACGACGCCGAAGCCGAGCGCCACACCCAAGCCGAGCGGGTCCACCGGCTGCCCGCAGGGCGAGCACCAGCGGGCCGTGGAGACGTACCTGACCAAGTTGGGCGGGTTCGGCACGCTGACCGTGGACGGGAAGCAGTCCGCCGCCGACTGCGCCGCGATCAAGAAGTTCCAGCGCCGGTACGGGATCAGCCCCGCCGCCGGCCGCGCCGGCGCCACCACGTACGACGTGGCGCGGCGACTGGCCAGCACCGACGTGAGCCGCTGCCACGCCGGCTCCGGGCTCACCTTCTGCATCGACCTGACCCGGCAGACGGTCTGGGCGATGCGCAACGGCAAGGTGGTCATGGGCCCGACGGTCACCCGCACCGGCATGTCCGGATACGCGACCCCGGCCGGCACCTACCGGGTCGGCGGGCGGAACCTGAAGGAGTGGTCCAACCCGTACGAGGTGTGGCTGCCCTACTGGCAGCAGTTCAACGGCGGGATCGGCTTCCACGAGACCACCACCTACCTGCACAACGGGTCGATCGGCTCGCACGGCTGCGTCAACCTGCTGCACCGCGACGCGGTCCGGCTCTGGGAGTTGGGCGCGATCGGCACCCGGGTGGTCGTCTTCGGCCACCGCCCGGGCACCTGATCCGGCCGTCTAAGCGACCGTCCCGCCCCCGATGGGGGTTTTGCCCCCTGTCCGCTCGTTCCTTTCAGTGCCACGCTGGAAAAAGGTCCAGTGGGGGTGGGAGGGACTTGAAGATGACGGTCGACCACGATGCGCTCGCCAAGGACGACCAGACGCAGCGGGACCCGATCTCGACGGCGGCCCTGATCGGGTACGCGGCGGCCGCCGTCGGCGTGGTCGGCTGGTTCCTGTTCGGGCTGCTGGTGCAGCGGCAGGGCTTCGTCGACTCGGTCGGCGAGTCGGCCGGCGCGGCGTTCGCGATGCTGCTCGCCGTCTCGGTGATCGGCACGATCCGCCGCAACGGCCGCTGAGCGCCGCGGCCCCCGGGCCGCCTCAGTCCTCCCGCACCGCCGCGGTGATCCGGTGCAGTGCGAAGGTGTGCAGCATCTCCGTGCGGTCGTCCTCCGCGCGCAGGTAGCCCGCCCCGATCGACACCGGCCGGACCAGCCGGGACGTCGTCGCCCCGTGTGCGTCGACGTAGCCCACCCAGACCAGCGCCTTGTCACGGACCGCCTGCTGGAGCACGGCGAGCGCGTCGTTGTGGGTGTGCGCGGGCAGCGGACCGGTGCGAGCCGTGCCGCCCCGGACCACCGCCGGGGCCCGCCGTGCCGCCCGGGCCGCCGCGTCGCCGCGGCGGATCTGCTCCACCACCCCGAGCAGCCGGGGCAGGGGCAGCTTCGGTGAGGCCAGCGGGTCCAGGCCGCGGGTGGCCACCGGCATCCGGGCCGGCGCCCGCCGGGTCTTCGGCCGGGACAGCACCGTCGCGCCGCTGGCGTCCTCCGGCACCGGCGCGTATCCGGCGTCGCGCAGCGCGGTCAGCATCCGCCCCACCTGGTACGGGGTGGCGAGCACCGTCGGGGCGAGCCGGCGGAACGCCAACGACTCCAGCCGCTTGTCGGCCAGCACCTCGGTGAGCAGCGCCTCGTCGTCGCTGCGCACGTACCCGCCGGCCGAGCCGACCCGCAGCCCGCCGTGCTTACGGGCCACGTCGTCCACCAGGTAGGTCAACCCCTGCGGCACCGGGGTGCGTGATCGCCGCCGGAACAGCGCGTGCAGGTCGTCGGCGGAGTAGCCGGCGTCCAGGGCGCGCCGGACGCTGCCGGTGGTGACCCGGTACACGCTCGCGCCGCCCGCCGACTCGTGCTGGGCCACCACCTCCAGCTCGGCGGCGAGCGCCGGGTCCGGCGGGCCGGGCACCACCACGGTGAGGTCGGCCTGCAGGAGGAAGTGGTCGACCGGGGCGGGGAGCAGCGCGTCCAGCGCGCGTACGGCGGTGGACGGCTCGCCCGACTCGACGTCGGAGCGCAGCCCGAGCGGGTCGTCCAACCGCTCGTCGGCCTCGGTCACGTCGGCCAGCAGCAGCCGCCCGTACGAGGTGAGCGCGCCGAGCCCGGTCACCCCGAGCTGGGCGGCCTCGGCCAGCACCTCGCGATGCGCGGCCTCCCGACCCCGGGCCCGCCGGGGCGCCCGCCAGTCCAGCAGCTCCAGCATCTCGTCCGGGGTCGGGGCGGTGGCCGGGGCCAGGTCGGCCAGGACGGCGAGCACCGCGCGTCGGGCACCCGGGGCACCGGCCCGTTCCGCCTCGGCGGACAGCACCGAGATGGGTCGGTCCCGGTCGTCGCGCTGGCCGACCAGGCCCACCTGGCGGGTCATGGTCAGCCACGCCCGGGCCAGCTGTTCCCAGCGCTGGGCGAGCGAGCTGGCGCGCCACACCTCGTACCCGCCGGTGGGCAGGATCTGCTGGTCGCCGCCGTAGCGGGTGGTGGTTGCGGCGGTGAGCTCCAGCTCGCCGACCAGCCCGGCCGCGTACGCCACCTCGAAGAGGAGCGCGGTGGTCGGGTCGTCCAGCCCGAGCCCGCGGGCCAGCCGGCGTAGGTCGCGGACGCCGACGCCGCCGGAGCGCAGCACCGGGGCCGGCTCGGCGGCGAGGCTCTCCAGCAGCGCCTCGACGTGGCGGACCACCTCCATGGTCTGCCCGGCCCCGGCGGAGTCCACGGCCTTCGGCTCCCGGGGCGGGCTCGCCACCACGGGCGGATCGGTGCGCAGCGGGCCGAGCGGACCGGTGTCCCGGCGCAGCAGCAGAGCCACCTCGCGAGGGAGTTCGACGGTGCCCGCGGCGCCCTTGCCGCCGGAGATCGGGACGAGCAGCCGGTGCTCCACCAGCCAGCGGATCGGCGAGCCGGTGGGTGCGCCGCCGTTGGTCAGGTCGGGGGGAAGGTCGTCCTCGGCGCCGGTGGCGGGGGCGTCGAGCGCGCCCGGCGGCACGGTGCCGACCGGGGGCCCGGCGGCGAGCCGGTCCAGGATCGCCCGGGCCGAGGGGGGCGCGGCCAGCAGCGTGCGCCGCAGCTTCGCCGGGTCCGCGCACAGGGCCGCCGCTCGCGGGTCCAGCTCCGCCGCCGGTCGGCCCAGCCCCGCCGGGTACGGGGAGACCTCGTCGACGCCGCCCACCACGTGCAGGTCGTGCTCCGGGCCGTAGAGCAGGAAGAGCGCGCGCAGCTTGTTCACCGCGCCCCGGACGGCGGTCGGGGCGGGCGGGTGCGGGCCGGCGGTGGCCATCGCCAGGATCGCCTCGGTGGCGGTGCCACCGCCCTCCGGATCCCGGGTGAGCCGGGCGGCGTCCAGGATCTGGACGGTGAACTGGTCCAGCCCGTCGAGGGCCCGGGCCACGGAGACCCGCGACTGGGCCCGGATGGCGAGGGCGGACACGTCGGCCGGCACCGGCACGACGAGGTCTGGCCGCAGCTGCAGGAGGGCGGCCAGGGACTCGTCGGGGAGGGCCCGCAGGTGATCGGCGAGTGAGGTGGTCATCGTCGTACCACGCTAGCCCGGACGGGTGCCGTCGCGCCCCTCGGACGTCCGGCTCGGTCGGGTCGGCCGGGTAGGTTCTCGGCATGCCCTCACTGATGGTCGGTTTCGACCTCGACATGACCCTGGTCGACTCGCGCCCCGGCATCGCCGCCGCGTACCGGGCATTGACGGCGCGTACCGGGGTGCCGGTGGACGTGGACGCGGCGGTGTCGCGGCTCGGCCCGCCGCTGCGGACGGAGATCGCGCGCTGGTTCCCGCCGGAGCAGGTGGAGGAGGCGGTGGCCATCTACCGCGAGCTCTACCCGGCGTACGCGATCACCCCGTCCGTGCCGCTGCCCGGCGCGGAGGCCGCGATCGAGGCGGTGCACGCGCGGGGCGGCCGCGTCATGGTGGTGACCTCGAAGATCGGCCGGCTGGCGAAGCTGCACCTGGACCACCTCGGGCTGGCCGTCGACGAGCTGGCCGGGGACCTGTTCGCCGAGCAGAAGGCGACCGCGCTGCGGGAGCACGGCGCGACCCTCTACGTGGGGGACCATGTCGCGGACATGACCGCCGCGAAGACGGCGGGAATCCCGGGCGTGGGAGTGGCGACCGGACCCTGTACGCAGGAAGAACTGCGGGCCGCCGGGGCGCACACGGTGTTGGATGATCTCACCCGATTCCCGGCGGCGCTGGACCAGATCATCCGGCTAGCCTTGGAGGGGTAGCGGTCTCGAGTGAAGTAGAGGTTTCAAGTGCCGACGGGTCGAGTGAAGTGGTATGACGCGGCCAAGGGATACGGGTTCGTCACCAGCGACGAAGGTGGCGACGTGTTCCTGCCCAAGGGCGCGCTGCCGTCGGGGGTCACCGATCTGAAGGGCGGCCAGCGGGTCGATTTCAGCGTGGTCGACAGCCGCCGGGGTGCCCAGGCGATGGGGGTCAAGCTGCTGGAGGCGCCGCCGTCCGTGGCGGAGCTGCGCCGGCGGCCGGCCGAGGAGCTGCACGGCCTGGTCGAGGACATGATCAAGGTGCTGGAGGCGAAGGTCCAGCCGGACCTGCGCCGGGGCCGCTTCCCCGACCGCAAGACCGCGCAGAAGGTCGCTCAGCTGGTCCACGCGGTGGCGCGCGAGCTGGAGGTCTGAGGGACGAGCCCGGCGTCGGCGGCCCGGCCCAGCAGCGCCTCGACGGCGGCGAAGCCGGCCTCACCCAGGTCGGCGGTGAAGTCGTTGACGTAGAGGGCGATGTGCCGGTCCACCACGTCGGGCTCCATCTCCTGCGCGTGGGCCAGGACGTACTCGCGGCTGGCCTCCGGGTCGGCCCAGGCCTGGCGCACCGACTCGCGGATCCAGGCGGCGGCCTCGACCGGGTCGACCGCGCCCTTGCGGGCCAGGATCGCGCCGAGCGGGATCGGCAGGCCGGTGTCGCCCTCCCACCACTCGCCGAGGTCGACCAGCGCGGTCAGCCCGTGCCGGGGGTACGTGAACCGGGCCTCGTGGATCACCAGCCCGGCGTCGTACCGCCCGGCGGCCACACCCGGCATGATCTCGTGGAACGGCACCACCTCGATCCGCGCCGGCGGCCGCTGCGCCGACCAGAGCCGGAAGAGCAGGTACGCCGTGGTCCGCTCGCCGGGCACCGCCACGGTCGCACCGGAGAGGTCGGCCCGGTCGCCGCGGGTGAGCACCAGCGGGCCGCAGCCCCGGCCCAGCGCGCCGCCGCAGGGCAGCAGGTGGTAGTCGTCGAGCAGCCAGGGCAGCGCCGCGTAGCTCACCTTCACCAGGTCGAACGCCCCGCGCTCGGCGGCCGTGTTGGTCACGTCCACGTCGGCGTAGGTCACCTCGACCGGCGGCGCGCCCGGCACCCGGCCGTGCACGAGGGCGTCGAAGACGAACGTGTCGTTGGGGCAGGGGGAGATCGCCAGGGAGAGCGCCACGTCCCCCACCGTAACCCCGGGCTGTGGACCGCCCGCCACCCTGGTCCCGCCGCGGTGATGCCGCCACCCTGGCGCCGCTACGGCCGGTGCCGCCCTTGCTCCCCCTTGTGGTCGGGGTAGCGCTGCCCCGGATGGTGGCGATCCGGGCCACCAGGTGTGCCGGACCTCTCCTCACCCGCTACAAACTTGATGACGTAGATGATTCGCGTCCGGGACGGTGATGATTCGCGGCCGGGCTCTGCAGGGCTCGACTTGCCGGCTGCGGTCGAGGCGCCGCTGAATCGTTCACGTCATCAAGTTCGTAGCGGGTGAAGCATGCTTCATCCCCAGCCGCAGGGGTTTTCCACAACGTTGTCCACAGGTGGATACCCACGGGTTGGACTGGTGCCGAGGTGCGGTCGAGCATGGGCTGGTGACCGATGCCGAGCCTCTGACGGATCTGGCCGCGATCCTGCGCGCGTTGCGCCGGGCGGTCGACCTCAGCCAACGGGAACTGGCCGCCAAGTCCGGGGTGCCGCAGGCGACGATCGCGCGGATCGAGTCCGGGAGGTCGGCCGACCCGGGTTTCCGCATCATCGAGCGTCTCGTCGGCGCCGTGGCCGGCCGGATCACGATCTCCCTCGCGGCGTCGGGTGAGCTTGCTCCGGTTCCCCAGGAGGAGCTGCGGGACGCGGCGGGGCGGCACCCTCCCGCCCACCTCGAGGCCCGCGAGGTGGGCGAGCCTCGCGACTGGCCGGGCGCCTGGTGGGCGCACTGGTACGACGTCCCGCCCGAGCGCTGGCCCCGGCTGCCGGCCGTGACGTACAGGTTGGACCGTGGCGAGCGGGATCGGCAGCGGCATCGCGATCGGGTGCGGCGGGACTGCACCATCCGCCGGTGCGTCGACCCGGCAGTCCCGTCCACCTCCTGGCGTTTCGTCGCCGAGCGGCCCGGCGGGGAGCTGGTCGGCGAGCTTCGGGCCCACGAACGCAGCGTCGATCTGCTGATCGGGCACTATCCGGTCGGCCAGCGCGAGCTCGTGCTCGACGGTGTGCTCGTCGCGCCGGCGTACCGTCTGCTGGGCATCGGGCGTCGGCTGGTCGACGCGCTCTCGGTCGAGATGGGCCGGGCCGGCATCGGCTCCGCGCATGCGCTGGTCGCCGAGCGCGGCGCCATCGACTTCCTGCTCGCGTGCGGGTTCGAGCGGGCGTGGAGCCGGCCGGCCGCGTTGCGGCTGGAGCGGGCGGTCAGCGTAGGGCGGCCGCCGCCTCGGTGAGCGTCGCGAACGCCTCGCGCATCCGCCAGGATCCCCGGTCCCGGGGGCCGATCGGGTTGGACACCGTCCGCAGCTCGGCGAAGGGCAGGCCGGCCTGGCTGGCGGCGACGGCGACGCCGTACCCCTCCATGGCCTCGGCCACCGCGTCCGGGTGCCGGGCGGCGAGGGCCGCCGTGCTCGCGGCGGTGCCGGTCACCGTGCTGACCGTCAGCACCGCGCCCACCACCGCCTCCGGCAGGGCGGTGCGCAGGGCACCCAGCAGCCCCGAGTCGGCGGTCATGACGCTGCCTCCGCCCAGCAGCTCCGCCGGCATGCCCAACTCCTCGACCGGGAGGAAGCCCTCGGGTGACTCGGCGCCCAGGTCCGCCGCCACGCTGCGGGTCGCCAGTACCGTGCCGCCGACCGTCACCCGGCCCACGAAGCCGCCGGCGATGCCCGCGCTGACCACCGCCCGATACGGCCGCCCGGCCGCCTCGGCGAGCGCCAGCAGCCGGGCGGTGGCGGCCCCGGCGACGGCGGAACCCACCCCGACCGGGGCGACGGTGACCGTCGGGTCGATCAGGCCCGCCCGGACCGCCTCCGCCTCGACGGGCACGGCGGTCACCACCAGCAGTCCGCTCACGCGAACGGCCCCCGCGGATTTCGCCGATTCTCCTCGTCGACCCCGCCCGGCCCAGGGACGGTGGAGGAGGGGCGGTAGATGTGGAAGCCCGGCGGCGCGAGTTCGTCGTCGTGCTGCGAGGGCGTACCGCCCGGCGCGGGGCCCGGCGAGGTGGGGGTCGGGTCGGCGGCCTTCTCCTCGGGCTCCATCTGCTCGGCCAGCTCGTCGTCGCCGAGCGGCCGGCCGATCAGGCGTTCGTTGCGCAGCCGGCTGGCCACCAGCACGCCGCGTGCGGCCACCAGTGCCGCGACGCAGGCGGCGACCGAGACCCCGACCAGGCCGGTGAAGGGGACGAGCCCGAGCCCGCCGCCGGCCACGAAGGCGAGCATGAGCGCGGTCTCCGAATGGGCGAAGGAACTGGCCCGCAGCCGCTCCGGGATCCGCTCCTGGATCGACGCGTCGACCGCGAGCTTGGCGATCCCGCTGATCAGGGCGGCGACCAGGCAGAGCAACGCCACCATGGGCAGCGAGAACTTCAGCGCGGCCAGCACCGCCACGCCGGCCACGATGACCATGCCGCTGGACTGGATCGCGGCCGGCCGGTGGATACGCAGCCGGGTGCCGACCGCGGTGGCCAGGAAGCTCCCGACCGCCAACGCGCCGCCGACCAGGCCCAGCGCGCCCTGGGCGCCCAGGTTCCGGCCGAAGAAGTCGGTGGTCAGGTCGCCGGCCTTGATCGCGAAAGCCAGGAAGAGCAGCAGGAAGCCGTACACCCCGCGCAGCGCCGCCGCGCCGATCAGGGTGGCGATCACCAGGCGGCCGGCGGGACGGCCTCGGCCCAGCGGTCGCTCCCCGTCCCGGTGGCGCAGTGCCCGCAGCAGGCGCGGCACCCGCTCCGGTGGCTCGGAATCCGCCCTCGGCGGCAGGCGCAGCGAGATCACCATGCCGATCAGGAAGATCAGCGAGGCCACCCGGAGCGGCCACTGCGGCCCGAACCAGAACGCGGCCAGCCCGAGCGGGGCGACCAGCCCACCGGCCACCGTGCCGTAGACGCTCGCCCGGGCACCCACCTGGGACAGCCCCAGACCCTCCGGCAGCAGTCTCGGCACCGCGGCCGAGCGGGCCACCCCGTACGCCCGGGAGAGGGCGAGCACGCCGAACGCCGCCGGGTAGAGCCCGAAGCTGCCGATGTAGTCGGAGATCAGCCAGGCGAGGAAGGCCCGGCCGAGCATGGTGGTCGCCAGCGCGTACCGGCGGCCGTGCCGGAAGTGGTCCAGCAGCGGTCCGACCACCGGGGCGAGCATGGCGAACGGCACCATGGTCACCAGCAGGTAGAGCGCGACCTTGTTCCGGGCCTCGCCCAGCGGCACGTCGAAGAAGATCGTGCCGGCCAGGCCGATGGCGATCAGGGTGTCCCCGGCGCAGGAGAGGGCGTGCAGGTCGAAGAGGCGGACCATGCCCACCTCGTTGCCGGCGCTGCGGGCCCGCGCCGAGCCGGCCCGCCGGGTCATCCAGCGCCCGCCCCGCAGCGAGCCGCGGAGCAGCAGGCGGGTCGTGCGGATGCCGGTGCCGACGGTCCGCCCGAGGACGGATCGGCCGGAGCGGGAGGACAGCGGCATGTGTCCCATCCTTGCCCATCTGATCCACGCGCGTCGCGGCACCCGGGAGAACGACTCCGGGGAGTGCCTGTCAACCGACCGTGGGCATGGGGAACAATGGACGGGTGACCAGGCCCGCCTCCGCCCGCGCTCCCCGGCTCGACCAGGTGTGCGCCGCCGCCGTCGAGGTGGCCCGCGCCGCCATCACCGAGGTGGACCCCACCGACGTCGGCGACCACCTCCAGGCCGTCGCCGAGGGCGACCGGCTCGTCACCCACTATTTCGAGTGCCGGCTGGCCGGCTACCGCGGCTGGCGCTGGGCCGTCACGGTGACCCGGGTGCCGCGCAGCCGCCACGTCACCATCTGCGAGACCGTCCTGCTGCCGGGCGCCGACGCGCTGCTCGCCCCCGGCTGGGTGCCCTGGCAGGAGCGGCTCAAGCCGGGCGACCTGGGCCCGGGCGATCTGCTGCCCACCCCGTCGGACGACGAGCGTCTCGCCCCGGGCTACCTGCTCTCCGACGACCCGGCGGTCGAGGAGACCGCGTGGGAGCTGGGCCTGGGCCGGGCCCGGGTGCTGTCCCGCGAGGGCCGCTCGGAGGCTGCCCAGCGCTGGTACGACGGTGACCACGGGCCGGACGCTGCGATCTCGGTGGCCGCGCCGGCCGCCGCCCGCTGCGGCACCTGCGGCTTCTACCTGCCCCTCGCCGGGGCGCTGCGGCAGTCCTTCGGCGCCTGCGGCAACTTCTACGCTCCTGACGACGGCCGGGTGGTGAGCGCCGACCACGGCTGCGGCGCGCACTCGGAGACCCTGGTCGAGGCGGCCGAGACCCCGGTCGACGAGTTGCCCACGGTCTACGACGACAGCGCGGTCGAGGCGGTCTCGGTCAGCCGTGCCCCCGGCTCCGTGGAGGCGGCCGAGCCGGCGGAGCCGTACGGCCACCCCTGACGGGTCAGCCCCGCCCGGCGGCCTCGTGGCGGCGCCGCCGGTTGGCGTCGTGCCGCATCATCACCGCGAGACCGGGAAAGCCCCACAGGAACCCGGCCAGGCAGGTCCAGAGCCAGTTCTGGTGGCCATGCTCGGTCAGCCAACCGCGGAAGATCAGCAGCACCAGCCCGACCACCGCCCAGACGATCAGCCCGATGACGGCGATCGGCACCATCGGCGGGTCGAGCGGCTCGGGCCGCGGCGGTTGCTCCTGGGGCACGGGGACAGCGTACGTGATCGTTCGCCCCTGCCTGTTTGGTGATCTGGGGCGTTGTTGTTCATCCTGTACTTCCCGCGCGGGGAAAATGATCTTCTGGTGAGCCTGGTCATATCGCATGTCGTTAGCCAGGCTCATTAGTTAAGCTAACTAGTGTGACGGAGCGGACGGTGACGGCGAAACGCGTGCCACCGGCGCAGCTGGCTCCTCAGCTGCGTGATGCGATCACCCGACTCAACCGGCGCGTCCGGCAGGCGCGCCCGGTCGGCGACTTGACGGGCAGCCAACTCTCCGCGCTCGCCAGCATCAAGCTGGCGGGCGCCCTGACGCCCAGGGAACTGGCCGATGTCGAGCGGGTGCAGCCGCCGACGATGACCAAGATCGTCGCGAAGTTGGAGGAGCGCGGCCTCGTGCAGCGCACCCCCCACCCGACCGACGGCCGGCAGGTCATCCTCTCGGCGACCGAGGGAGGACGGGCCGTGCTCGACCAGTTCGAGCGGGCCCGCAACGAGTGGTTGGCCGGCCGGCTGGCCGCGCTGACCGAAGAGGAACGCGACACGCTGCGGCGCGCCGCCGAGATCCTCCAGGGCATCGCTCGCGCCTGAGCGCCACCGCGCCGTGCGGTCCGCTTCGTCCGCCGTGGATGAGGCGTACCCGCCGCGAGGAGGCGCATAAAGAGTGCAGGCGAAGCTGAGCAGGATGTTCCAGTCCCTACGAGTCCGCAACTATCGACTCTTCGCCACCGGACAGCTGATCAAGTTGATCGGCGTCTGGATGATGTTCATTGCCCAGGACTGGCTCGTCCTCGAGCTCAGCGACAACTCCGCCACCGCGCTCGGCGTGGTCACCGCGTTGCAGTTCACCCCGGTCCTCCTGCTGACCCTGCTCTCCGGCCGCCTGGCCGACCGGTACGACAAGCGGCTGCTGCTCTTCATCGCCAACGCGTTCTGGACCGGGCTGGCGCTGGTGATGAGCCTGCTGGTGCTCACCGGGCTGGTGCAGCTCTGGCACGTCTTCGCGTTCGCTGCCCTGCTGGGCGTCGCGAACGCGGTGGAGACCCCGGTCCGGCAGGCGTTCGTCTCCGAGTTGGTCGGCGTACCGCTGCTGCCCAACGCGCTCTCGCTCAACGCCGCCACCTTCAACTCGGCCCGGATCGTCGGCCCCGCCGTCGCCGGCCTGGCCATCGCCGCCTTCGACGTCGGCCCGGTCTTCCTCTTCAGCGCGCTCAGCTCGATCGCCCCGCTGGTCAACGTGGTCCGGATGCGGACCACGGAGCTGTACCGCAAGGACCTGCCACCGGCCGGCGAGCGCGACCAGGCCCGGGTGGTGGACGGCCTGCGGTACGTCTGGCGCCGGCCGGACATCCTGCTGCTGATGGTGCTGATGTCGGTGATCGGGATGAGCCTGTTCAACTTCCAGCTCACCCTCGCCGCGCTGGCCAAGACCGTCTTCAACACCGGTGCCGCCTCGTTCGGCCTGTTCAGCACCGCGCTCGCGGTCGGTGCGCTGGCCGGCGCGCTGTCCGGCACCGGTCGGCGCAGCCGCCCCTCGGTGTGGCTGGTGCTCGGCGCGGCGGTCGGTTGCGCGGCCTTCGGCACGCTGGTCGGGCTCGCCTCGGCGTACTGGCTGGTGGTGGCGTTGCTGCTGCCGACCGGGTTCTTCATGGTCTTCTTCGCCCAGGCCGCCAACCAGCGGGTCCAGCTTGGCGTCGACGCCGCGTTCCGGGGCCGGGTGATGGCGCTCTGGGTGCTGGTCTTCCTCGGCACCAACCCGGTCGGCGCGCCGGTCATCGGCTGGGTGGCGGAGACCTTCGGTGCCGGGGCGAGCATCTGGATCGGTGGTCTGATCTCGCTGGCCGCCGCGCTCCTCGCGCTCACCTGGCAGCTGCGCCGCTCCGGAGCCCGGCTGCGGATGCGGGTGCTGCCCATGCCCCGCTTCTACGTGGTGTCGCCCGGCGCCGAGTGACCCGTTGACCACCGGAAGGACCGGTTCCCCGCCCCGGGGGCCGGTCCTTCCGTCTTCTCATTCAAGTCGGATGTCGGCAAACGGGTGGCGGGCCGCCACGATGCGGCTTAGCGTCGATATGTGGAGGTGGGGCGGGGTCTGCTGCTGGTGTTGACGATCCTTGCCGTCTGCTGTCTGCCCGCCGTCATCGCGTTGGTCTTCTGCGCCGACGAGATCCTCGACCGGGTGGCCTGCCGGTGGGCCGAGTGGCGGGAGCAGCGCCGCGAACGGCGGACCATCGAACGGCTGGACCGGGCCGTCGAGGTGGACGCGCTCACCCGGGACATCGACCTCACCGAGCTCGACCGGGAGGACCGGCGCCCGCTGGAACAGCTCGCCACCGACCTGCGCCGGCTCGGCGGCCACCGGCTCGCCGCCGCCGACCGCTCGGTCGTGTGGCACGGCGCGGTCATCAGCGCGTACGACGAGCGGCTGCGCGCCGCCTGCCAGGCGCTGGGCGTCACCGAGCACCTGGCCGAGCTGGACGGCGTGGACCGGGAGATCGAGCGGGTACGGGTGGAGGGGCTGCTGCACGCCGCCGGGCTCACCCTGCCCGCGGCCCGCCCCGGTCACCACCAGCGGCACCGCTGACCGGGGCGTCGGTGCGACTCTTCGTCGCGGTCTACCCGCCCCGGCCGGCGGTCGACGACCTCGCTGCCCAGGTGGCCCGGCTGCGGGTCGGTGCCGCCGCTGCCGCCGGCACCAACGTCCGGCTGGCCGACCCGGCCCGCGCCCACCTCACGCTGGTCTTCCTCGGCGACGTGGAGGACGACCGGCTGGTCGATGTGGAGAGCGCGCTCGGCCTGGCCACCGAGACGTTCCGGGACGGTCGGCCCGGCTCGCCGCAGCTCCGGCTCGGGGGTGGGGGCAGCTTCGGGCGCGGCCGGTTCACCGTGCTCTGGGTGGACGTCCGGGGCGACGTCGAGGGGCTGGCCACGCTGGTCCGGCTGATCCGGTTCGGGCTGCGCCGGGCCCGGCTGCCGCACGACGAGAAGCCGTTCCGGGCGCACCTGACCATCGCCCGCCCCGGCGACCGGATCGACCGCGCCGACATTCTGGCCGACCGGGAGGCCCTGCACGACTACCTCGGCCCGGAATGGCCGGCCGACGAACTGGTCCTGGTCCGCAGCCACCCCGGCCCCCGCCCCACCTACGACCGCCTCGCCGCCTGGCCCCTCTGACCCACCCCACCCCTGCCCCGCCCCCGACCCGCAGACGCGGGGACGGGGTGGGGGTGCGGGGAGAGGGGTTACCAGGCCCAGGCTTCCGGGCCGGGGCCGCCGTTGCCGATCGGGGGGAAGAGTTCGTCGAGGCGCTTCAGGGTGGCCTCGTCGAGGGTGATCTCGAGGGCGTTCAGGCTCCGGTCGAGCTGGTCCGCGGTGCGCGGACCGACGATCGGAGCGGTCACGCCCGGCCGGGAGAGCAGCCAGGCCAGCGCCACGTCGGCCGGGTCGTGGCCGAGGTCCGCGCAGAGCTTCTCGTACGCCTCGATGGTGGGCCGGTGCGCGGCGAGCGCCTCCGCCGACCGGCCGGTGGCGCCGCGCGCCGCGCCGCCCTCGGCCATCTTGCGGATGACCCCGGACAGCAGCCCGCCGTGCAACGGCGACCAGGGGATGATGCCCAGCCCGTGGTGCTGCGCGGCGGGGATCACCTCCAGCTCGACGTACCGGGTCATCAGGTTGTAGATGCACTGCTCGGAGACGAGGCCGAGGAAGTTGCGCCGGCCCGCGGCGGCCTGCGCCTGCGCGATGTGCCAACCGGCGAAGTTGGACGATCCGACGTAGAGGACCTTGCCCTGGGCGACCAGGGTCTCCATGGCCTGCCAGATCTCCTCCCACGGCGTGGTCCGCGAGATGTGGTGCATCTGGTAGAGGTCGATGGTGTCGGTCTGCAGGCGGCGCAGCGACTCCTCACAGGCCCGGACGATGTGCCGGGCGCTCAGGCCCTGGTCGTTGGGCCACTCGCCCATCTTGCCGTAGACCTTGGTGGCCAGGACGACCTTGTCGCGGCGCCCGCCGCCCTGGGCGAACCAGCGGCCGATGATCTGCTCGGTGACGCCCTCGCCCAGCTTCCACCCGTAGACGTTGGCGGTGTCGAAGAAGTTGATCCCGTGCTCAAGCGCCCGGTCCATGATGGCGAAGCTGTCCGGCTCTTCGGTCTGCGGCCCGAAGTTCATCGTGCCGAGGCAGAGCCGGCTCACCGAGAGACCGGTGCGTCCCAGGTTCGTGTACTCCATGGGTCCACCCTGGCACGCGAGGACTTCGAGTGCCTACGACAACTCGCGCGTTGCCAGGGTGGCCCGATGGATCAGGACGACTCGCGCGCCGCCGGGCCGCTGCCGAAGAGGACGTCGTCCCAGCTCGGCAGCCGCTTGCGCGGCTTGGCGCCGGCCTCCGTGGACTCGCTGCCACCAGCAGCCGCCGCCGCGCCGGTGCGACGCGGCCGCAGCACGGCCAGCGACGGCACGGCCGGGATCTCCTTCGGCGCGTCCGAGTCGTCGTCGAACGCCGACCCCGGACCGCCACCGAGCAACGCCGCCGCGCCACCGCTGACCGGGCGCTGGCGGGGGGATTCCGGCCCGGCCAGCGCGGCCGGCGAGCGCGAGTCGAGCCCGCGGCCCGACGTCGAGCCGAGCGGTCGGTCCAGCGAGGCGAGCAGGGCGTCGCGGCCGGCGCGGATCGGGTCCCGCCCCGGGCGGGCGTGCTCGGTGGGTGCCGGCAGGCCGTGCCCGCCCCGGCTCGGCTCGCCGCGCGATGGGCCGGGCAGCGCGTGGCCGCCCCGTTCGGGCGCCGGCTCCTGGCCGAGGATCGGCGTGGGACGCTCGGCGCAGAGGTATTGCGCCATGTCGTCGTGCGGGGTGACCTGCTGCCGGGTCTTGTCGAGGTCCCAGACCGCCTGCGCGGTGGCCTTGCCCGACGGCCAGGTGGCGATGATCCGCCAGGTGCCGTCGTCCCGCCGATAGGCGTCCCAGGAGATCTTCTCAGTGTCGATCCCGTGCTGGGCCAGCCGGCCGTTGACCACCTCGGCCAGCGGGGTCGGCTTCTCCGCGCCCTTGAGCCGGGTCCGCCGGGCGTGCTGGGCGAGCATGGCCCGCTCCTGGAGCACCGGGCCGGCGTAGCGCAGGACGCGGTCGACCGGGACGCCGGCGATCCGGGCGACGTCCTCGGCGGACTCGCCGGAGCGGATCCGGGCCTGGATGTCCCGGGGAGACAGTGACGGCGCCGGGTCGGCGGCGGAGGGCACCACCGCGAGGGGCGTCGCGCCGGGCTCGGCGTGCAGCACCGAGGCGACGCGTTCGTCGATCGGCAGGGCGAGCAGGCGCCCGACCTCGTCGGTGAGCACCAGAGCCTGGCCGTCCTCGGAGAGGGCGACGAAGCGTACTGGGCGCATGGGCTTGCCTCCGTCCCGCTTCGCTGGCCGTCACGCCACGAGCCGGCCACCCGGGCGTCTCGCACCACCGTACGCTCATCTACCCGAAGGTGGGGGATGCGACACCCGGCATGTTGCGACTGAGCTGCGGCGATGATCACGGTGGGTGGTGGCCGGGGCCCCGACGACCACCCACCGTCACGAGGTGATCAGAGTCGCTCGACCACGTAGTCGATGGACGCGGTGAGTGCCTCCACATCGGCCGGCTCGACCGCCGGGAAGAGCGCGACGCGGAGCTGGTTGCGGCCCAGCTTCCGGTACGGCTCGGTGTCCACGATGCCGTTGGCACGCAGCGCCTTGGCGATCGCCGAGGCGTCCACCCCGTCGGCGAAGTCGATGGTGGCGACCACGTTGGACCGCAGCGCCGGGTCGGCCACGAACGGGGTGGCGAACTCGGCCCGCTCGGCCCAGCCGTACACGATGCCGGCGCTCTCGGCGGTGCGCTTGGCCGCCCAGGCCAGGCCGCCCTGCGCGTTCATCCAGTCGGTCTGCTCCGCGGCCAGGAAGATGGTGGCCAGCGCGGGGGTGTTGTACGTCTGCTCCAGCCGCGAGTTGTCGATCGCGGTGACCAGGTCGAGGAAGGCCGGGATGTAGCGGCCGGACTCCTTGATCTCGGTGGCGCGGGCGAGCGCGGCCGGCGACATCAGGGCCAGCCAGAGGCCGCCGTCGGAGCCGAAGCACTTCTGCGGGGCGAAGTAGTAGACGTCGGTCTCGCCGACGTTGACCTCCAGGCCGCCGGCACCGGAGGTGGCGTCCACCAGCAGCAGCGCGCCCTCGTCGGCACCCGGCACCCGGCTGATCGGCACGGCCACGCCGGTGGAGGTCTCGTTGTGCGGGGTGGCGTAGACGTCCACGCCCGCCTCGGCGACCAGGGCCGGCGCGCTGCCCGGCTCGGACTTGCGGATGGTCGGCTCGCCCAGGAACGGCGCGTCCTTGACCGACTTGGCGAACTTCGCGCCGAACTCGCCGAAGCTGGCGAACTGGGCCCGGTCCCGGATCAGGCCGAAGGTGGCGACCTCCCAGAAGGCGGTGGTGCCGCCGTTGCCGAGGACCACCTCGTAGCCCTCGGGGAGGGAGAAGAACTCGGCGATGCCCCGGCGCAGCCGGGCCACCTGGTCGCGGACGGTCTTCTGCCGGTGCGAGGTGCCCAGGTAGCTGGTGGCGACATCGGTCAGGGCGGAGACCGCCGCCGGACGGACCTTGGACGGCCCGCAGCCGAAGCGCCCGTCGGCGGGCTTGATGTCGTCGGGAATCCGAATGGTCGGTGCGTCAGCCACTGTTGTCTCGATCCTTCCGCGTGGGCGAGGACGGGCCCTTCAGCGGGCACGGACCGACGACGGCCGCGCGCGGGCGCGCGGGGAGCCGGGATCCGGGCCCGGTCCGGCGGCACTGCCGGCCTTCATCCTCGCACCTGCGGTGGCCCACCGACCGGTCGGTCCCGAACCGCGTGGTGAGGCGTGGACCACAGTTGCCGGCAGCGGTCACGATTGGTCCGCGCAAGGTCGAGACACCAGGAGGGCTGACCATGGCTCGTCGGAGGACCGGCGGCGCCGGTCGGCCCCGCCGGTCGCGGCGTACGACCGCCAACCGTTGGATCGCCCTGGTCCTCGGCGTCGCCGGCGTCCTGCTCCTTCTGGTGATCGTGCTGGACCAGGCCGGCCGGGACCGGCACTTCCTCGACTCGGACCGGACAACCGAGGCCACGGTGCTGAAGCGGGAGGGCTAGCAGGCGAGGATCGCGTTCGCCGTCGACGGGCGACGGGTGGTCACCGAGATGGACGCGTTCAGCGGGACCCAGGCCGGCGACCGGATCACCGTCCGCTACCACCCGGACGACCCGGGCCGGTACGTGATGGACGACCGTGCGTACCTCTGGCCGTACGTCGGTTCGCTCGTCGCGCTCGGCGGGGCCGGCTTGCTGGCGCTGATCACCTGGCAGGTGTGGCGATCAGAACCGGACGACTGGCTGGCGTGGCGGCCCTGACCGGGAAAGCGCCGATCCCCGCCCGGGCGGACCGGACGGGGATCGGCGGGTGGCTCGTCGGATCAGACGCCGTGCGGGACCGCGTCCCAGCCCTCGACCTCCTGCGGCTTGCGCGGGCCGTGGCCCACGTACCGGGCCGACGGGCGGACCAGCCGCTGGAGCTTCTTCTGCTCCAGGATGTGCGCGGACCAACCGCCCATCCGGGCACAGGTGAACATCGAGGTGAACATGTGCGCCGGCACCTCGGCGAAGTCCAGCACCACGGCCGACCAGAACTCGACGTTGGTGGCGAGCACCCGGTCCGGGCGGCGGGCCTGCAGCTCGGCCAGGGCGGCCTTCTCCAGGGCCTCGGCGACCTCGAAGCGCGGCGCGCCCAGCTCCTTGGCGGTCCGGCGGAGCACCCGGGCGCGCGGGTCCTCGGCCCGGTAGACCCGGTGGCCGAAGCCCATCAGCCGCTCACCCCGGTCGAGGACGCCCTTGACGTACCCCTCGGCGTCGCCGCTGCGCTCGACGGCCTCCAGCATGCTGAGCACCCGCGACGGCGCACCGCCGTGCAGCGGGCCGGAGAGCGCGCCGATGCCGGAGGAGATGCAGGCGGCGGCGTCGGCGCCGGTGGAGGCGACGATCCGGGCGGTGAAGGTGGAGGCGTTCAGGCCGTGCTCGGCGGCCGAGATGAAGTAGGCGTCGACGGCCTTGACGTGCCGCGGGTCGGGCTCGCCCCGCCAGCGCTTCATGAACCGCTCGACGATCGTCTCCGCCTTGTCGATCTCCTTCTGCGGCACGGCCGGCAGGCCCAGGCCGCGCGCGGACTGGGCGACGAAGGAGAGCGCGGTCACGGAGACCCGGGCCAGATCCGCGCGGGCCTGCTCGTCGGAGATGTCGAGGAGCTGGTTGAGCCCCCAGTACGGGGCGAGCATGGCGACCGCGGACTGCACGTCGACGCGGATATCGCCGGAGTGCACCGGCACCGGGAACGGCTCGGCCGGCGGCAGGCCCGGGCCGAAGCGCCCGTCGACCAGCAGCGCCCAGACGCTGCCGAAGGAGACCTGGCCGATCAGATCCTCGATGTCCACGCCGCGATAGCGCAGTGCGCCACCCTCGCGGTCCGGTTCGGCGATCTCGGTCTCGAAGGCTACGACGCCTTCCAGGCCCGGTTTGAAGTCGGACATGTCGTCTCCTGGCTTCCGTCAGTTGCGCCCACGCGAGCTCAGTCGGCCCCGCGCCTCAGGCGACCCCTCAGGGATATGTTCGTGCCATCTTGCCTGCTCGGTAAGCAGTTGTGCGACCCGCTGAGGCTGTGCCGCATGCGACATCCCCGCTGGTGGACAGGCGCACGGCCTCGGCCAGACTGGGCGGAGGGGCCTGGCCAGCGTCGCGGGACGCGGTCGCCCCGACGAGAGGGACGATGTAGTGACGGGCGACACACCTGCTCCGGCGGCCATGCGTAACGAGTACGCGGCCGACCTGGGCCTTTCCGAACCGGATCTTGCGCAGGACTGGCACACCCAGTTCGCCCGCTGGTTCGCCGAGGCGGTGGCCCACCCGCTCCCCGAGCCGAACGCGATGGTGGTGGGCACGGTCGACGCCGAGGGCCGCCCGAGCGGCCGGACCGTGCTGCTCAAGGGGTACGACCCGGAGGGCTTCGTCTTCTACACCAACTACGGGTCCCGCAAGGGCGTCGAGGCGACCGCCAACCCGTGGGCCAGTCTGGTGTTCCC
The DNA here is from genome assembly GCF_047921475.1 of Micromonospora sp. SL4-19. Classification (NCBI taxonomy): domain Bacteria; kingdom Bacillati; phylum Actinomycetota; class Actinomycetes; order Micromonosporales; family Micromonosporaceae; genus Micromonospora; species Micromonospora sp. SL4-19. The sequence continues at coordinate 714,062 of NZ_JBLROB010000001.1, read as the reverse complement.
CTGGTTTCCGATGCAGCGCCAGGTGGTGGTCACCGGGCGGGTGGAGAAGGTCGACCGGGCCGACACCGAGGCGTACTTCGCCAGCCGGCCGCGCGGCTCCCAGCTCGGCGCCTGGGCCAGCACCCAGTCCCGGGTCGTCCCGGACCGGGCCGCGCTGGACGTGGCGTACCGGGCGGCGGCCGAGCGCTTCGCCGCCGTGGAGCCGATCCCCGCGCCGCCGGACTGGGGTGGCTTCCGGGTGCTCCCGGAAACCGTGGAGTTCTGGCAGGGCCGGGCCAGCCGCCTGCACGACCGGCTGCGGTTCCGGCGGGTCGACGGCGGGGCCTGGGTCATCGAGCGGCTGGCGCCGTGACCGGGGTGCGGGAGGTCCGGCCGCGCGGACTGCGCCGCTGGGCGATCGATCTGCGTCCGCTGGGCGTGCCCGCGTACCGACGGGTTTGGCTCGGCAACGGCGTGGCGATGTTCGGTTTCCAGTTCACCGCGGTCGCCGTGCCGGTGGAGATGTACGCGCTGACCGGCGGGTCGCTCTGGGTCGGCCTGCTCGGCGTGGCCGGCTTCCTGCCGCTGCTGGTCTTCGGACTGTGGGGCGGCGCGGTCGCCGACGCCCGGGACCGGCGCCGGGTGCTGCTGGCCGCGGGCGGCCTGCTGTGGGCGTCGACCCTGTGCCTGCTCGTCCAGTCGTTGTTCCGGGTGGGCAGCCCGGGGCTGCTGCTCGCCCTGGTGGCGGTGCAGTCCACCGCGTTCGCGATCACCTCGCCGGCCCGTAGCGCGATCCTGCCGCGGCTGGTGCCGGCCGAGCTGGTCCCGGCGGCCAGCACACTGAACTTCACCACGTTCACCGCGACCGCGGTCTTCGGACCCCTGTCGGCCGGACTGATCTTCGCCACCTGGCGAACCGAGGTGGGGCTGCCGATCGCGTACGCGGTCGACGCGCTGCTGTTCACCGTCTCGCTCTGGGCCACCCTCCGCCTGCCGGCGATGCCCCCCGAGCCGGACCCGGACGGTGACGGAACCCCGCGGAAGGCGGGACTGGCCAGCATCGTGGACGGTTTCCGATACCTGGCCACCACGCCGGTGCTGCTGCTGTCGTTCGCCATCGACCTGATCGCGATGATCCTGGCGATGCCCCGGGCGCTGTTTCCCGAGGTGGCGCAGGAGCGGCTCGGTGGTGGCGGAGCGGTCGGCTGGCTCTACAGCGCCATCGCCATCGGAGCGATGGTGGGTGGCCTCACCTCCGGCTGGATCGGTCGGCTGCGACGGCAGGGGCTGGCGCTGGTGGTGGCGGTGGTGGGCTGGGGCGTCGCGATCGCCCTGGCCGGGCTGGCTCATCAGCTCTGGCTGGTGGTGGTGCTGCTCGGCCTGGCCGGGGCCGCCGACCTGGTCAGCTCGGTGCTGCGGCAGTCGATGCTGCTGATCTACGCGCCGGACCGGATGCGCGGCCGGCTCCAGGGCGTGAACACCGTGGTGGTCGCCGGCGGCCCGCGCCTGGGCGACCTGCGGGCCGGCACGGTGGCCGCCGGCTTCGGCGCCGGAGCCGCCTGGGTGGGCGGTGGCCTCGTCGCGGCGGCGCTCGCCGTCCTGCTGGTGACGGTCTTCCCGGCGCTGCTCCGCTATCGCGCCGCCACCACGGCAGCCGCCGAACGCGACTGAACCGTTCTCGATCGCCGGCGGCCCCACCCGGTGCCGTCCGACCGGCTGGGACGCCGGCCACCGGCTTCAGCACCGGGTGGGGGCGACGGACTAAGGTCGCCGGCATGGAGAACGGCGTGAACCCCGCACCCTCGGGGGCACAGTGGAGCATTGCCGCCGACGGGCACGAGGCGGTCGTCGTCGAGGTCGGCGGTGGACTGCGGGCGTACCGGCACGACGGGGTGGACTACCTCGACGGGTACGCGGCGGACGAGCTCTGCCCCGGCTCGGCCGGCCAGGTGCTGGCCCCGTGGCCGAACCGGATCCGGGACGGCGCCTACCGCTTCGGCGACCGGTCGTTGCAGCTCGACCTGACCGAGCCGGCCCGGCACAACGCCATCCACGGCCTGGTCAACTGGGTGTCCTGGCACCTCGTCGAGCAGTCCCCGGAGGCGGTGACCGTGGGCTACGACCTGCCCCCGAGCCCCGGCTACCCCTGGTCGCTGCGGCTGCTCGCCCGGTGGAGCGTCGGGGCGGACGGGCTGCGCGCCGAGCACGAGGTGACGAACCTGTCCGGCGAGGCCGCTCCGTTCGGCTTCTCGATCCACCCCTACCTGCGGCTGCCCGGGGTCGGCGTGGACGAGTTGTCGCTGCGGGTGCCGGGGCGGACCCGGATGCTCCTGGACGGCCGGCTGCTCCCGATCGGCGTGACCGAGGTGACCGGCACCGAGTACGACTTCACCGCGCCCCGCCCGATCGGCGACGCGGTGCTCGACCTGGCCTTCGGCGACGTCGTGCGGGACGCCGACGGCGGCTCGGCGGTGACCCTCGCCGCGCCGGACGGTTCGGCCGCGGTGGACCTCTGGGCGGACCGCGAGTTCGGCTGGTGGCAGGTCTTCACCGGGGACACCCTCACCGGCGAGCGCTACCGCCGCTCGGTCGCGGTCGAGCCGATGACCTGCCCGGCGGACGCGTTCCGCTCCGGCAGGGACCTGATCGCCCTGGCCCCCGGCGAGACCTGGCGCGGTGCCTGGGGCATCCGACCCGGCGCCTGAGCGTGGAGTTCGCCGAGGTCGTCCGGCGCCGCCGGATGGTACGCAACTACGACCCGGAGCGGCCGGTCCCGCCCGAGGTGGTGGACCGGCTGCTGGCGCACGCGATCCGGGCGCCCTCGGCGGGCTTCGCCCAGGGCTGGGGCTTCCTGGTGCTGGAGGAGCCGGCGGACCGGGAGCGGTTCTGGGCCGCGGCCACCCCGGGCGGCGGTGGCCGGGAACGCTGGCTTTCCGGAATGCGCCGGGCCCCGCTGATCGTCGTGCCGCACGCCAACCGCGCCGCCTACCTGGACCGCTACGCCGAGCCGGACAAGGGCTGGGCGGACCGGTCGGAGGACCGCTGGCCGGTGCCGTACTGGTACGTGGACACCGGCTTCGCCGCGCTGCTGATGCTGCTCACCGCCGTGGACGAGGGGCTGGGCGCCTGCTTCTTCGGCATCCCGCCGCAACGGGTCGGGGCGTACCGGGAGGCGTTCGGTGTGCCGGCCGAGTATCACCCGATCGGTGCCGTGACCATCGGCTACCGGGCGCCCGACCACCGGTCGGCGTCGCTGCGCCGCGGGCGGCGGCCGATCGACGATGTGGTTCGGCGGGGCCGCTGGAGTTGAGGGCGGTTCGTCCGGGCAGGTCGGGTATCGGTGGCGTCGAAACCGACATGAGGGAGTAAAACGCGGTGTGGCGGGTGCGGCTAGGCTGGCACGGACATCACCAGCCGTTCCGCGTGGCGCCGGGCCGTGATCCGGCGCGACGCCGGGGCGGACCTGGCCAGGGGGAGGGGAGCGCGCCGTGATCTTCAGAGCGGTCCGGGACGGGCGTCCCTACCCGGAGCACAACCTCACGCTCAAGCAGTGGGCGGAGATTCCCCCGCGTCCGCTGCGGCTGGACCAGCTCATCACCACCAAGCGGGAGCTGGCGCTGGACAAGCTCCTCGCCGAGGACTCCACCTTCTACGGCGACCTCTTTCCGCACGTGGTGCAGTGGAACGGCGGCCTCTACCTGGAGGACGGCCTGCACCGGGCGCTGCGCGCGGCACTTCAGCAGCGCAACCAGATCCACGCCCGGGTGCTGGTGCTGGGCGGCCAGGCCGAGTGACGCCTGCCTGAAGAATCGTTAAGGTGGCCGGATGACCGCACTGGACCTGCTGGACGTCGACGCGTCGCTGAGCGAGGAGGAGCGGCAGATCCGCGCCGTCGTCCGCCAGCTCATGGACGACCGGGTGCGCCCGCACGTCGCCGGCTGGTACGAGGACGGCCAGGTGCCGGCCCGCGAGCTGGCCCGCGAGTTCGGCAAGCTCGGCCTGCTCGGCATGCACCTGACCGGGTACGGCTGCGCCGGCGCGTCGGCGGTCGCGTACGGGCTGGCCTGCCTGGAGCTGGAGGCCGGCGACTCCGGCGTCCGGTCGCTGGTGTCGGTGCAGGGTTCGCTCGCCATGTACGCCATCTGGCGCTACGGCAGCGAGGAGCAGAAGCAGCGCTGGCTGCCCGCCATGGCCGCCGGCGAGGCGATCGGCTGCTTCGGGCTGACCGAGCCCGATCACGGTTCCGATCCGGCCTCGATGACCACCCGGGCCCGCCGCGACGGGGACGACTGGATCCTCAACGGCACCAAGATGTGGATCACGAACGCGCCGATCGCCGACGTGGCGGTGATCTGGGCCCGCACCGACGAGGGGGTACGCGGTTTCGCCGTACCCATGGACACGCCCGGGGTGACGGCGCGCGAGATCCGGCACAAGATGTCGCTGCGCGCGTCGCTGACCGGGGAGATCGTCCTCGACGACGTCCGGCTTCCGGCGGACGCCCGGCTGCCCGAGGCGATCGGCCTGAAGGCGCCGCTGAGCTGCCTGACCGAGGCTCGGCACGGCATCGTCTGGGGGGCGCTCGGCGCGGCCCGCGACTGCCTGGAGACCGCCCTGTCGTACGCGAGCACCCGGACCCAGTTCGGCCGGCCGCTGGCCGGCTTCCAGCTCACCCAGGCCAAGCTCGCCGACATGGCCGTCGAGTGGAACAAGGGCCTGCTGCTGGCGCTGCACCTGGGCCGGCTCGCCGACGCCGGGAGGCTGCGGCCCGATCAGGTCAGCGTGGGCAAGCTGAACAACGTCCGGGAGGCGCTGGCGATCGCCCGGCAGTGCCGGACGATCCTCGGCGCCAACGGCGTCTCCGGCGAGTATCCGGTGATGCGGCACGCCAACAACCTGGAGAGCGTGCTGACCTACGAGGGCACCTCGGAGATCCACCAGCTGGTCATCGGGCAGCGGCTGACCGGGCTCTCCGCCTTCGCCTGACCTGCGGATCCATCCGCCCGGGTCGCTCGCCGAGCGGGTGTCGCACGGGAGCCGTAACGTCATCATCAGTCGATGTGTCTGACGAGGACGGTGAGGGCGATGGCCCGCGACGGTGACATCAACGAGCCCACCAGGGAGTTCCCCGGTTACCCGACCGCCGACGACCTTCGGGCCCGGTCGGACGTCACAGCCGATGCCGCGCCGGATGCGCCCCGGCCGGCCGGCGGCCCGGTCCGCGGCCTGCTCTGGGTGCTCGGCGCGGCCGCGCTGGCCGTGGTGGTGCTGCTCGGGGTGCAGGCGACCGGGATCCTGCCGGAGTTCCGCAACCCGTTCGCCAAGGAGCACACCGACCGGAGCCAGCCGCCGCTGCTCAAGTCGATCCGCGACCTCAGCCGGTACGTCGCCGCCGAGGGCGACTTCCAGGTGGTGGTCGACCTGCAGAACGACCGGAGGAACGTGCCGGACTTCCTGCTCAACGACCGGACGCTGTTCGTCGGGGCGGGCCGGATCGAGGCGTACGTCGACTTCTCGAAGATCGCCGACGGGGCGGTCGTGGAGTCCGCCGACAAGAAGTCGGTGGAGATCAAGCTGCCGGCCCCACAACTCGGCGAGACCAACCTCGACCTGGAGAAGAGCTACGTCTTCGCCCAGCAGCGGGGCCTGCTCAACCGGATCAACGACCTGGTGGCCGGCGACCCCAACCGCCAGCAGCAGGTATACAAGCTGGCCGAGGACCGGATCACCGCCGCCGCCCGGGACAGCGGGCTCACCGCCCGGGCGGAGGAGAACACCCGCAAGATGCTGGAGGGGTTGCTCCGCTCCCTCGGCTACCAGAAGGTGACCGTCACCTACACGGCTCCGTGACCGGTCGATGCCCGCCCCCGGCTCGCCGGGGCGGGCATCGCGGCGGATCAGTAGCGGGCCGTCGCGTAGCGGTCCTCGTTCGGCATCAGGATCCAGAGGATCACGTAGATGATCAGCTGGGAGCCGGGCAGCAGCAGGGACAGTAGGAACAGCAGCCGGACCAGGCCGACCGACAGCCCGAACCGCTGGGCCAGGCCGGCACAGACACCGGCGAGCATGCGCCCCTCGCGGGGCCGGACCAGTTTGCGACTCATCGTCGTACTCCCACTCTGCGGCGATCCGCCGCGCCGATTCCAGGCTAGGAACGGGTACGCACCGCGCCCTCGGTCCGGAGGAGGATCGTTGCTCCAGGCACCCGTAGGTGCTTACCCCGCCGGGTCTGCGCCGACCCGTCACCACCCACCCGATCAGCAAGGCCCTCATTCCCGGAAAGAGCGGCCATCCGGCGCGCAATGGCCACTCTTTCCGGGAATCCGCGCGCTGGCCGGCGGAGGGTGGAGGGTGGAGGGTGGGTGGTGTGCGGGAGGGTGGCGGCCCGCGGGCGGGGCCTGACCTGGGCGGGTAGGCTCGCCGGTCGGGCGCCCACACCCCGGGTGCCGCCCGCCGCCCCGGACCGGGAGCGGCACATCCCGGGCCGGGACCCGCACGACGGGACCGACGGCGAGGAAAGTGCAGCCATGATCAGTGTTTTCGACCTCTTCAGCGTCGGCATCGGGCCGTCCAGCTCGCACACGGTGGGGCCGATGCGGGCCGCCCGCACCTTCGTGACCGGGCTCAAGGCGGACGGGCTGCTCGCCGACACCGTCCGGGTGCAGGCCGAACTCTTCGGCTCGCTCGGCGCCACCGGCCACGGCCACGGCAGCGACCGCGCGGTGCTGCTGGGGCTGGAGGGCGAGGCCCCGGAAACCGTCGACACGGATCACGTCGGGCCGCGGGTGGAGCGGATCCGCGCCGACCGGCGGCTCAGCCTGCTCGGCACCCAGGAGATCGACTTCGACCCGGACCGGGACCTGGTGCTGCACCGGCGCCGCTCGCTGCCGTACCACCCGAACGGGATGACCTTCGCGGCGTACGACGCCGCCGGGGCGCTGGTCAGGGCCCGGACCTACTACTCCGTCGGCGGTGGGTTCGTGGTCGACGAGGCGGCGGCCGGGGCGGACCGGATCAAGCCGGACAGCACCCAGGTCCGGTACCCGTTCCTCACCGGTGCGGAACTGCTGGCCGTCACCACCGACAACGGCCTGTCGATCAGCGAGGTGATGCTCGCCAACGAGCTGTCCTGGCGCGGCGAGGCCGACGTCCGGGCCGGGCTGCTGGAGATCTGGCGGGTGATGCGGGAGTGCGTCGCCCAGGGCTGCGAGCGGGACGGCATCCTGCCCGGCGGGCTGAAGGTCCGCCGCCGGGCGGCCGAGCTGCGGCGGAGCCTGGAGGCGGAATCCGACGCCACCGACCCGCTGCACGCGATGGACTGGGTCACCCTCTTCGCCCTCGCGGTCAACGAGGAGAACGCGGCCGGCGGGCGGGTGGTCACCGCCCCGACCAACGGCGCCGCCGGGATCATCCCGGCCGTGCTGCACTACTACACCCGGTTCGTGCCCGGCGCGTCGGACGAGGGCGTGGTCCGCTTCCTGCTCGCCGCCGGCGCGATCGGGGTGCTGTTCAAGGAGAACGCCTCGATCTCCGGGGCCGAGGTCGGCTGCCAGGGTGAGGTCGGCTCGGCCTGCTCGATGGCCGCCGCCGGGCTCGCCGAGGCGCTCGGCGGCACCCCCGCCCAGGTGGAGAACGCGGCCGAGATCGGCATGGAGCACAACCTGGGGCTGACCTGCGACCCGGTCGGCGGCCTGGTGCAGATTCCGTGCATCGAGCGGAACGCGGTGGCCAGCATCAAGGCGATCACGGCGGCCCGGCTGGCGCTGCGCGGCGACGGGGTGCACGCCGTGTCGCTGGACAAGGTCATCAAGACGATGCGGGAGACCGGTGCCGACATGAAGATCAAGTACAAGGAGACCGCGCGGGGCGGCCTCGCGGTGAACGTGATCGAGTGCTGAACCCGAAGGGGTGACCCGGCCGGTACCGACGCCGGCACGGGGTGGCGAGGGCGAGGATGGGACGGTGACGACAGGCGTCGCCGCGCTCTGGTCGGCCCGCAACTCGCTGCGCATCCTGGTCAGGCGGGACCTCGCGGTGAAGTACCAGCAGTCCGTCCTGGGCTACCTCTGGTCGCTGATCGAGCCGCTCGGCATGGGCCTGATCTACTGGTTCGTCTTCGGGGTGCTCTACTCCGGCGCCACCCGCCGGCATCTGGGCGACGCGGCCGGGTCGTACCCCCTGTACCTGATCACCGGGATCTTCGCCTGGATGTGGGCCAGCTCCGCGCTCAACGAGGCGACGAACGCGCTGACCGGGCAGGCCCGCCTGATCACCACGATGAACGTGCCCCGGCAGGTCTTCCCGATCGGCCGGGTCACCGGTCGCTTCGCCGAGTACGCCGCCGGCCTGCCGATCCTGGCCGGCATCGCGGCGATCTACGCGGCGCACGGGAAGATCCACGTCGGCTGGACGCTGCTCGCGCTGCCCCTGGCCGTGGCGGTGCAGTTCGTCCTGCTGGTGGGGGTCGCGCTGCTGCTGTCGGCGTTCAACGTGCTGATGCGGGACATCGAGCGCTTCATGCGGCTGATCATCCGGGTGCTCTTCTACGCCACCCCGATCATCTACCCGCTCGCCCTGGTCCGGGACTCCGGAATGCCGACCTGGGTAAAGATCGTCTACGAGTTGAATCCCCTGGTCGGCATCTTCCAGCTGCACCACTCGATCTGGTACCCGGACCAGTTCCCCGACGCCCGGCTGCTCACCATCACCGTGCTGGGCAGCCTGCTGGTGCTGGCGCTCGGCTGGTGGTCGTTCCGCCGGCTCGAACCGGCCGTGCTCAAGGAACTGTGAATGGCGATCGTCGAGGCGGAGGGACTCGGCATCCGGTTCGTCCGCAACCGGCGCCGCCAGCTCCGGCTGCGGGAACTGCTGATCCACCGGGGCGGGCGGAACGCCACCGCCGGCCAGTTCTGGCCGCTGCGGGACGTGTCGTTCCGGATCGAGCCGGGCGAGACCGTCGGGGTGATCGGCCGGAACGGCACCGGAAAGAGCACCCTGCTGCGGCTGATCGCCGGGGTGCTGATCCCCGACGAGGGCCGGCTCCGGGTCCGCGGGGCGGTGGCTCCGCTGCTGGAACTCTCCGCCGGCTTCTCCAACGACCTGACCGGGCGGGAGAACCTGTACCTGGTGGGCGGGCTGCACGGACTGCCGACCGCCTACCTGCGGCGGCACTTCGACGAGATCGTCTCGTTCGCCGGGGAGCAGGTCGAACGCTCCATCGACACCTCGGTCCGGCACTACTCCTCGGGGATGAAGGTGCGGCTCGGGTTCGCGGTCATCGCCCACCTGCCCCACCCGATCCTCTTGATCGACGAGGTGACCGCGGTCGGGGACGCGGAGTTCCGCGCGCGGTGCTATGCGACCATCGAGCGACTTCTCGCGGAAGGGCGCACGCTGGTGCTGGTGTCACACAACGAAAAGGACCTCGCCCGGTTCTGTCGCCGAGGGCTCTACCTCGACGCCGGACGGCTGACCGTCGACGGGACGATCGACGAGGCGCTGCACGCGTACGCCAGCGCCGTGCAGCGGTGACCCTCGCGATCGTGCTCGCCGCCGACCCGGCCGCGGGCCTGACCACGGGTGACGGGCAGCGCCTGGTCGACCGGCTCGTCGCGCAGTGGCGGCAGGCCGGGGCGAGCGACGTGCGGGTGGCCGCCGACCTGACCGAGCTGGCCGCGCTGGTGGCCGGTGCCACCGGCCCGGTGCTGGTCAGCGGGGCCGACCTGGTGGCGCACACCGCCGTACTCAAGCATCTGGCGACCAGCCCGGTGGGGCCGACGGTGGCCCTGGTGCTCACCGATCCGCCGGCCCCCGGCCAGGTCCCGGTCCGCGAGGAGCGCGGCCAGGTGGTCGCGGTCGGCGACCCGGAGGGCGCGACCGGTGTGTTCGGCGGCGCGCTGCGGGTCGGGCCGGCCGACCTGCCGGCCCTCGCCGCCGCAGCCGAGGCGGCGGCCGGCTCCGTGCCGGGCGAGCCGGCGACGGCGAGCCCCTGGTCCCCGGTGGACCGGCTCTTCGCCGATCTCGCGGCGTGCGGCACGCCGGCCTTCGCGCACCGGGTACGCCTGCTCGTGGCGCGCCGGGTCGGCAGCCCCGCCGAGGCGAGCGCGGCCAAGGCGGCCGTGGCCGCGGTCGACGAGGACAAGGCCGAGCTGCGGCTGTCGGTGAAGGAGCGGGACGACTTCTTCACCACGTTCTTCGTCAGCACCTGGTCCCCGTACGTGACGAAGGCCGCCGCCCGGATCGGACTCGGGCCGACCGCGGTCACCATGATCTCGGTGGCCTTCGCGGTGGCCGCCGCGGTGCTCTTCGGCGTCGGTGGTCGGCCCGCGCTGGTCGCCGGGGCGGTCCTGCTCTACCTGGGCTTCGTGCTGGACTGCGTGGACGGTCAGCTGGCCCGCTACACCCGGCACTTCAGCGCCTGGGGTGGCTGGCTGGACACCATGGCCGACCGGGCCAAGGAGTATCTGGTCTACGCCGGGCTCGGCTACGGCGCCACACACGCCGGCTTCCGCTACGGCTGGGCCCTCGCCATCGCCGCGATGACCCTGCAGACCGTGCGACACATGACCGACACCTGGTACGGCGTGCTGCACGACGAGGCGGCCCGCCGACCCCGCCCGGCGCCCGGCGCGGCCGGGGGCATCGGCGGGAAGCTGAACGCCGCCTCGACGAAGGTGCAGTCGGACACCGGCTCGGTGTCGTACTGGCTGAAGCGGACGGTGGTGTTCCCGATCGGGGAACGGTGGGCGCTGATGGCGCTGGCCGCCGCGCTCTTCGGCCCGCTGGTCGCGCTCTGGGCGGTGCTGGTCTGGGGGACGTTGGCATTCGCGTACACCGGGGCGCTGCGGACCCTGCGGGCCCGGTGGATGCGGGTGCCGGTGATGGAGACGGTGGACACGACCCTGCACCGGGACGACGGGCCGCTGGCCCGGACGCTGCCGGCCGGGCGTGACGTGCTGGGCCTGGCGGTGTTCGGCGCGCTCGGCGCGGTGGTGCTGCTGATCGTCGCGTTGCGGGCGGTCCACCAGGGCGGGGCGCTGCGGGGCTGGGTGGTGCCGGCCGGGCTGCTGTTGCTGCTCGTCGGCGCGTTCGGCGCGCGGGCCGCGCACCGCGGGCCGTTGGACTGGCTGGTCCCGGCGGCGCTACGGGCCGGGGAGTATCTCTTCGCCATCGCCGTCGGGGTGGCCGGCCGCGCCCCCGCCTGGCTGATCTTCGGGTATGTCTTCGTGCTCACCCTGCACCACTACGACCTCACCGCCCGGCTGGAGAAGCGGCAGTCCGCCCCGCCGCTGCACGCCGCCACCGTCGGTTGGGAGGGGCGGTCGGTGTTGTTGACCATTGCGTCAATCGCCGGAATCACGACCATTGGCCTGGCTACAATCGGTACGTACCTTCTCGTGGTTTTTGTCGCGAGCGTGGTCCTCGCCTGGGTGGTCCTGCCGGCCCGCGCCCGACGGATGCCGGTCCCGGTCGGTGGGGGTGACCGCTCGCCGGGCTGACGGAGGGCCGGCCGGGATGACCCTGATCAGCTTCGTCGTACCGGCCTTCCAGGTGCAGGGCTATCTGCGGGAGTGTCTCGACTCGATCCTCAGCCAGCCGTACGACGACCTCGAGGTGATCGGGGTCGACGACGCGTCCCCGGACGGCAGCGGCGAGATCCTGGTCGAATACGCGGCCCGCGACCCCCGCGTCCGCCCGGTCCGGCTCGCCGAGAACGTCGGACTCGGTCCGGCCCGTAACGTCGGGCTGGACCGGGCCGTCGGCGAGTGGGTCTGGTTCGTCGACGGCGACGACTGGCTGGTCCCCGGCTGCCTGCCGCACGTCGCGGACCGGCTGGTCGCCACCCGCCCGGACGTGCTGATCGTCGATCACGTCCGGGCGTACTGGAACAACGTGGGAACCCGCAGCGCCATGGAGGAGGTGTTCCCCGAGCCGCCCGGCGAGGTGACGTTCCGGCTGCGGGACCGGCCGGAGACCATGCGGCTGCTGCACACCGCCTGGAACCGGCTGGTTCGGCGGGAGTTCCTGGTCGAGCGGGGGCTGCGCTTCGCGCCCGGCTGGTACGAGGACGTCTCGTTCAGCTACCCGGCGCTGCTGGCCGCCGAGCGGATCGGCGTGCTGGACCGGATCTGCCTCAACTACCGGCAACGCCGGACCGGGGCGATCACCCGTACCCGGGGGGATCGGCACTTCGAGGTATTCGCCCAGTGGCACCGGGTGTTCGAGCTGATGGACCGGTGGGGACCGGAGGTGGCCGCGCTGCGCCCCGCGGTGTTCGAGCGGATGATCTGGCACTATCTGACCGTGCTCGGCCACGGCGCACGGATCGCCCCCGAGCTGCGGCCCGCGTTCTTCGCCCAGGTCCACGCCGACTACGTCCGCTTCCTGCCGCCCGAGGGCTACCCCGTGCCACCCGGGCTGGGCGGGGTGAAGCACCGGCTGGTGGCGGCCGGGCGCTGGCGGACGTTCAGCGCCCTCCGTGCGGCCCACCGGGTGGAGGAGCAGGCCCGGCGCTCGGCCCGACGGGTCAGGCGGCGGGTGCTGCCGGTGGCCCGGCGGGGCGCGCAGAAGGCCCGGGACGTCGCGCTGCGCAAGTACTACCGGGCCGAGCTGCGCCGCCCGCTGGACCCGACCCTCGCCGTCTACGCCGCGTACTGGTACCGGGGGTACGCCTGCAACCCGGCCGCGATCTACGCCGCCGCCCGCCGCCTGGCCCCCCAGGTACGCGGCGTGTGGATCGTCCGGCCGGACCGGGTCGCCACCCTGCCGCCCGGCGTCGAGTACGTGGTCGCCGGCACCCCGGACTACTACCGCGCGTTGGCCCGGGCCCGCTGGTTGGTCAACAACGTCAACTTTCCGGACCACGTCCACAAGCGGGCGGGCTCGGTCCACCTCCAGACCCATCACGGCACACCGGTCAAGGTGATGGGGCTGGACCAGCAGCGGTACCCGCTCGGCGCGGTGGGGATGGACTTCGCCCAGCTGCTGCGCCGGGTGGACCGGTGGGACCACAGCGTCACCTCGAACAGCTTCTCGACTCAGATGTGGGAGCGGGCGTACCCGGCCACGTACACCACGCTGGAGGTCGGCTATCCGCGCAACGACCGGTTGGCGCTGGCCACCCCGGAGGAGTGCCGGCGGGTCCGGGCGGAACTGGGCATCGGCCCGGACGAGACGGTGGTGCTCTACGCGCCGACGCACCGGGAGCACCTGCCCGGCTGGCGGCCGCCGTTCGATCCGGACCGGATGCGCGACGTGCTCGGCCCGCCCGGGCGGGTGCTGATGCGCAGCCATTACTTCCACGACCGCGACCGGAGCCCACGTCGGCGATCCGCCGCCGGGGTGCTGGACGTGAGCGACCACGACCGGGTGGAGGACCTGTACCTCGCCGCGGACGTGCTGGTCACCGACTACTCGTCGGCCATGTTCGATTATGCGGTCCTGGACCGGCCGATCGTGGTCTACGCGCCGGACTGGGACGCCTACCGGGTGACCCGGGGTGTCTACTTCGACCTGATCGCGGAGCCGCCGGGCGCGGTGGCCCTCGACTTCCCCGCCCTGCTCGACGTGTTCCGCTCGGGCGCGCTCCGGGCGGAGGAGGCCGAGCAGGCCCGGCAACGGTTCCGGGCCCGGTTCTGCGCACTCGACGACGGTCATGCCGCCGAGCGGGTGGTACGCCGGGTCTTCCTGGACCGATAGATCACCCGTAATAGGTCTGTCACGAGTGCAACATGGAACGTTTACCCGATGTGCGGATCACATGATCCTGGTCACAGTCATTCCCGAGTTCGCCGAGGACTGGGGAGGAGACGGTGAGCACCGTTTCACTCAAGGATGTCACCAAGGTGTTCCAGGACGGGACGATCGCGGTCGACACCATCAATCTGGACGTCAACGACGGCGAGTTCATGGTGCTGCTCGGCCCGTCGGGCTGCGGCAAGTCGACCGTGTTGCGGATGGTGGCCGGGCTGGAGGACCCGAGCACCGGCGCCGTACTGCTCGACGGCGAGGTGGCCAACGACCTTTCGCCGCGGGAGCGGCGGATCGCCATGGTCTTCCAGGACTTCGCCCTGTATCCGCACATGACCGTCAGCGACAACATCGGCTTTCCGCTGCGGCTGGCCGGGGTCGACCAGGGCCCGCGCGGAGAACGGATCCGCGACGTGGCGGGTGCCCTCGGCATCGGCGACGTGCTCGGCCGCAAGCCGAGCCAGCTCTCCGGTGGCCAGCGGCAGCGGGTGGCGATGGGGCGGGCGATAGTGCGTCGACCCGGCCTGTTCCTGATGGACGAGCCCCTCTCCAACCTGGACAGCGGCCTCCGCGCCGAACTGCGGGCCGAGATCTCCGGGCTGACCCGGGAGTTGGGCGTCACCACCATCTACGTCACGCACGACCAGGCCGAGGCGCTGACCATGGCCGACCGGGTCGCCATCATGCGCAAGGGCGTGCTCCAGGACGTCGGCACCCCCACCCAGGTCTACGGCCGGCCGGCCACCCTCTACGTCGCCGCGTTCCTCGGCAGCCCCCGGATGAACCTGCTGGAGGCGTCGGTCTACGTCCACCTCGATCGGTACGTGGCGCTGAACCTCGGCGAACAGGCGCTCTACCTGCCCTGGGACGACATTCGCAGCCGCGCCGTGGCGCACTACCACGGCGAGCGGATCGTGGTCGGGATGCGGGCCGAGGCGCTCACCCCGGTCGCCCCGGACGCCCCCGGAGCGGTGCTCCAGGGGCGGATCCGCTACCTGGAGCACCACGGCCACGAGTCGCTGGCCTTCCTCGACGTCGGCGCCACCGCGATCGTGGTGGACGAGATAGGCACCCCGGTGGAGCACGTCTCGTCTGACCAGCGAGGGCGGCGCCGCTTGGGCCACGTCATGCAGCGGCTCGCCGGGCGGTCCGGGGACGCCCCGGCCGTCGCGGCTCCCGGTGGTGACGGCAACCGGACCAGCGTGCTCGCCGACCCGGGCCGGCACCATCGCCGCCCGGCGGACCTGGCTGTCCGGCTCGCCCCGTACCCGGGGGTCTCGGCGGGGCACTCGCTGTCCGTCCAGGTACGGATGGACGCGCTGCACTTCTTCGACGAGCGCGGCGACCGGATCGACGTCGGCTGGCGCTGAGGCTTCCGCCGCCAGATCCCGGCCGGTCCCTCCGTCAGCTGGTGGATCGAAAGCGCGGGCGCCTTGCCGGGAAAGTTACCGGCGAGTAGCGTGCGGGCATGTCCATCGACTCTCGCCAGGTGGCGGCCGGTCTGCTGGAGGCCCTGCCGTTCGCACGCACGCTCGGTATCGAATTCGTCGAGGTCGCGCCGGAGGCCGAGGGCGGGGTGCGGGCGGTCGTCCGGCTCCCCGACACCCCGGAGCACCACAACCACGTCGGCGGCCCGCACGCCGGGGCCATGTTCACCCTCGGGGAGACCGCCTCCGGCGCGGCGGTGCTCGCCGCGTTCGGGCAGGTTCTCGACCGGGCGGTGCCGCTGGCGGTGACCGCCACGATCGCGTACCGGAAGGTCGCCCAGGGGTCGGTGCTGGCCACCGCCCGGCTGGGGTGCACCCCGGCCGAGGTGCTCGCCGAGCTGGACGCCGGGCAGCGCCCGGAGTTCCCGGTCGAGGTGGAGATCCGCACCGAGGACGGCACCACCACCTCGGAGATGACGGTGATCTGGACACTCCGTCCGAACCGCTGACCGCCGAATCGGGTTTCTCCGGCCGGTCCGGTGGATAGATTCAGACCGTGCTGGGCCTACCCGCTCGTGTGACCGCCTGTCTCTTCGATCTGGACGGTGTGCTGACGCAGACCGCCAAGGTGCACAACGCCGCCTGGACCGAGACGTTCAACGCGTTCCTGAAGGAGCGCGCGACGGCCACCGGCGAGCCGTTCCGCCCGTTCGACCCCGGCGCGGACTACAACCGGTATGTGGACGGAAAGCAACGCGCCGACGGGGTGCGCTCCTTCCTGGCCTCCCGCGGGATCACTCTGCCCGAGGGCGCGCCGGACGACCCGCCGGAGGCGGACACGGTCAACGGGGTGGGTAACCGCAAGAACGTCATCCTGCTGAAGCGGATCCACGCCGACGGGGTCGAGGTCTACGAGGGTTCGGTGCGCTACCTGGAGGCGGCGGTCCATGCCGGGCTGCGCCGGGCGGTCGTCTCGGCCAGCGCGAACGCCCAGGCCGTGGTCGAGGCGGCCGGTCTGGAGCCGCTGCTGGAGGCCCGGGTGGACGGGCTGGTCGCCCGCGAGCGGAAGCTACGCGGCAAGCCGCACCCGGACACCTTCCTCGCCGGCGCGCAGCTGCTCGGGGTGGCGCCGGAGCAGGCCGCCGTCTTCGAGGACGCCCTCTCCGGGGTGGCCGCCGGGAAGGCCGGCGGCTTCGGGTACGTGGTCGGCGTCGACCGGGTCGGCCAGGCCGACGACCTGCGCGAGAACGGCGCCGACGTGGTGGTGACCGACCTGGCCGAGCTGTTGACGGAGTCGACGCGATGATCCGGGAGCGGGCGTATCCGGTCGAGCCCTGGCATGTCCGCGAGACCCGGCTCGACCTGGACGTGCTGGCCCAGTCCGAGTCGGTCTTCGCCCTCTCCAACGGCCACGTCGGGCTGCGCGGCAACCTGGACGAGGGGGAGCCGCACGGCCTGCCCGGCACCTACCTCAACTCCTTCTACGAGCTGCGGCCCCTGCCGTACGCGGAGGCCGGTTTCGGCTTTCCCGAGTCCGGCCAGACCATCGTCAACGTCACCAACGGCAAGCTGATCCGGCTGCTCGTCGATGACGAACCGCTCGACGTCCGGTACGGCGAACTCCTCTTCCACGAGCGGATCCTCGACCTGCGGGCCGGCACACTGCACCGGGAGGTGCACTGGCGGTCGCCGGCCGGGCGGGAGGTCAAGGTCCGCAGCACGCGACTGGTGTCGTTCACCCAGCGCACCGTCGCCGTGATCAACTACGAGGTCGAGCCGGTCGGCGAGCCGCTGCGGGTGATCCTCCAGTCCGAGCTGGTGGCCAACGAGGCACTGCCGCCCCAGAGCCGAGACCCGCGGGTGGCCGCGGTGCTGGAGTCGCCGCTGCAGGCCGAGGAGGAGCTGACCACCGACGACGGCGGCCTGCTGATCCACCGGACCAAGGTGAGCGGGCTGCGGGTCGCCGCCGCGATGGAGCACGACGTGCACGGCCCGGAGCGCACCACGATCGAGTCCGAGGGGTACGAGGACTGGGTCCGCACCACCGTCGGCTGCGTGGTCAAGCCGGGCCAGTCGCTGCGGGTGGTCAAGTATCTGTCGTACGGCTGGTCCAGCCGGCGGTCCCTGCCGGCGCTGCGCGACCAGGTCGGGGCGGCCCTGGCCGCCGCCCGGCTGGACGGCTGGGACGGGCTGCGCCGGGCCCAGCGGGAATACCTGGAAGAGTTCTGGGACGCCGCCGACGTGCGGGTGGAGGGCGACCCGGAGGTGCAGCAGGCCGTCAGGTTCGGGCTGTTCCACGTGCTCCAGGCCGGCGCCCGGGCCGAACGCCGGCCGATCTCCGCCAAGGGGCTCACCGGCCCCGGGTACGACGGGCACGCGTTCTGGGACACCGAGATGTTCGTGCTGCCCGTGCTCACCTACACCCAGCCGGCCGCGGTGCGGGACGCGCTGCACTGGCGCTACGCGACCCTGGCGCAGGCGCACGACCGGGCCCGGACCCTCAACCTCAAGGGCGCCGCCTTCCCGTGGCGGACCATCGAGGGCCCGGAGTCGTCGGCCTACTGGCCGGCCGGCACCGCCGCGTTCCACATCGCCGCCGACGTCGCCGACGCGCTGCGCCGGTACATCCTGGTCACCGGGGACGAGGACCTGGAACGGGAGATCGGCCTGGAGCTGCTGGTGGAGACCGCCCGGCTCTGGCACTCACTCGGCCACCACGACCGCAACGGCCAGTTCCACATCGACGGGGTGACCGGCCCGGACGAGTACACCGCGGTCAAGAACGACAACATCTACACCAACCTGATGGCGCAGCGGAACCTGCTCACCGCCGCTGACTGCGCGATGCGCAACCTGGACCAGGCGCTCGACCTCGGGGTGACCGAGGAGGAGGCGGCCGCCTGGCGGGACGCCGCGCACGCCATGCACATCCCGTACGACGACGAACTCGGCGTGCACGAACAGGTGGAGGGGTTCACCCGGCTGCAGGAGTGGGACTTCGAGCACACGCCGCCCGAGAAGTACCCGCTGCTGCTGCACTACCCCTACTTCGACCTCTACCGCAAGCAGGTCGTCAAGCAGGCCGACCTCGTGTTGGCGATGCACTGGCGGGGCGACGCGTTCACCGGCCAGGAGAAGATGCGCAACTTCCTCTACTACGAGCGGCGGACCGTCCGGGACTCCTCGCTCTCCGCCTGTACCCAGTCGGTGATGGCGTCCGAGGTGGGCCACCCCGAGCTGGCCCACCGCTATCTGCGCGAGGCCGCGCTGATGGACCTGCACGACCTGAACGAGAACACCCGGGACGGCGTGCACATGGCCTCGCTGGCAGGCGCCTGGATCGCCCTGGTCGCCGGCTTCGGCGGCCTGCGCGACCACGACGGCACGCTCTCCTTCTCGCCGCGGCTCTCCAGCCGGCTGAGCCGCCTGGAGTTCTCGCTCCAGTGGCGCTCGATCCCGTTGCGGGTCGACGTCCGGCCGCATCAGGCGACGTACTCACTGCGGCACGGCGGGCCGGACACGGTGGTGGAGCTGCGCCACCACGGCGAGACGATCCGGGTCACCGGAGCCCAGCCGGTCACCGTGCCGGTGCCGTCGGCTCACCCGTCCGGGCCGCAGCCGGAGCAGCCGCCGGGCCGGGCGCCCCTGATGCACCTGCCGGAGGACGGCAGCTGAGACGGCCCGGCCCTCGACACAGCTCCACACCGCGGCGTCAGTCGCGCCGAGCTGGAGCTGCCTACGGGCCGGGCCGCCGATGCGTACGTCAGAACTGGCGGCCGTTGGACGGTCGGCCGCCGGCATCCCGCGGCGCCATCGCCCGCGGATCGTCGGCGGTACGCGCCTGCGCCGCCTCGTCCGCCCAGTCCCGGGAACGCTCGGCGTCCTGTTTGCGGCGTTCCCGCTCGGCGCTCTGCTGCCGGGACCTGTCCTGCTGCTGTGCCATGACGACCCTCGCGATCCGTCGGGGCGCGGCTGCGCCGATCCGTGGTCACCCCGCGCCTTCCCGATCGGCCCGCCGGCAAACGGCCGCTCAGCCCTCCAGGTGCCGGGCGAAGCTCAGCCGCAGATGGTTCTTCGGGCGGGAGCCGACGATCGAGCCGACCACCTGCCCGCCCCGGAACACCAGCAGCGTCGGCATCGACATCACCTGGTAGGCCCGGGTGGTCTCCGGGTTCTCGTCCGAGTTGAGCGTGACGAAGCGCAACTCGTCGCCGAATTCCTCGGCCAGCTCCGCCAGGTGCTTCGAGACCGCCCGGCAGGGCGGGCACCACTCCGCCCAGAAGTCGACCACCACCGGACGGTCGCTGGCCAGCACCGTGGCGGCGAACGTCTCGTCGGTGACCGCGGTCAGTCGGACCTGTTGCGTTTCCTGGGGCATGTTGCCTCCCGATGGGCGATCGCGTGGGCGAGCTGGTCGTGCAGCTGTCGGCGTACCACGCCGAGCCGGTCGAGGTAGTCGTCCACCTCGGCGAGCTTGCGGCGCAGCACGGCCACGGAGTCGGGGCAGACGTCGCCGGAGCTGTTTCCCTCTCGCAGGCAGGCCACGAACGGCCGGATGTCGTCCAGGCCGAAGCCCACCGCCAGCAGCGCCCGGATCTCGTGTACGACGCGCAACTCCGCCTCGTCGTAGATCCGGTAGCCGTTGGCCGAGCGGCGTGGCCGGACCAGTCCCTGGGTCTCGTAGTACCGCAGGGTCCGGGTGCTCGTACCGGCGCGTTCCGCCAGCTCACCGATTCGCATCCGATCCTCCCTCGCCTGCCCTGGTCGCCACGCTAAACCTTGCCGTCGGCGTCAAGGCAACACCGCCGCTCCGCCACGCAAGCCGGACGGGTAGGGGAGGTGAGCCGGGTGCGGTCGGGGGTACTCGTTCGTGGTCCGGCGTACGGCGGGGAGGGGTGGGGCATGGAGACGCGCGAGGTGACGATCCCGGTGGTGGGCGGGCTCCCCGCCGACCTGATCGTGCCGTCCGGGGCGACCGGTGTGGTGCTCTTCGCGCACGGCAGCGGCAGCTCGCGGCACAGCCCGCGCAACGTGGCGGTCGCGCACCAGCTCAACGGCCGGTCGCTGGCCACCGTGCTGGTCGACCTGCTCACCCCGGACGAGGATGCGCTGGACGCCCGGACCGCCGAGCTGCGCTTCGACATCGGGATGCTCGCCGAGCGGTTGGCCGCGATCGTCGACTGGATGGGTGCCGAGCCGATGCTGGGGCGGCTGCCGATCGGGATCTTCGGCGCCAGCACCGGCGCGGCCGCCGCCCTGGTCGCCGCGGCCGCCCGGCCGGACCAGGTACGCGCGGTGGTCTCCCGCGGCGGCCGTCCGGACCTGGCCGGCAGCTCCCTGTCCGCGGTGCGCGCCCCGACGCTGCTGCTGGTCGGCGGCCTCGACGAGCAGGTGATCGTGCTCAACGAGCAGGCGCGGGCCGAGCTGGGCGACGTGGCCGAGCTGCGGATCGTCCCCGGCGCCACCCATCTCTTCGAGGAGCCCGGCACCCTCGACCAGGTGGCCGACCAGGCCGGTACCTGGTTCGCCAGCCACCTCCGGATCCCGCAGCGCACCGGCCGGGGCCGCTGACCCGGGTCCCGTCGGGCCGTTCACCGGCCCGGGTAGCGGACCCCGTTGACGTTCACCCGCAGGCTGAACAGCGAACTGGAGGCGCAGATGTAGAGGTGGTTGCGCTTCGGGCCGCCGAAGGTGAAGTTCGCGACGACCTCGGGCAGGTGCAGCTTGCCCAGCAGGGTGCCGTCCGGGTCGAAGCAGTGCAGCCCGTCGTGCGCGGCGGCCCAGACCCGGCCCGCGTCGTCGAGGCGTACGCCGTCGAAGGAGCCGGCGTCGCAGGTGGCGAAGACCTCGCCGCCGCGCAGCGTGCCGCTCTCGGTCACCTGGAACCGGCGCAGGTGCTTCGCCCGGGTGTCGACCACGTAGAGCTGGGACTCGTCGGGGCCGAACGCCAGGCCGTTGGGCTGCCCGAAGTCGTCGGCGACGAGGCGTACCTCGCCGTCGTGCGGGTCGACCCGGTAGACGTGGTTGCCGCCGATCTCGCTCTCCGCCCGGTGGCCCTCGTAGTCGCTGTCGATGCCGTAGCTGGGATCGGTGAACCAGATCGACCCGTCGGAGTGCTCGACGACGTCGTTCGGGCTGTTGAGCCGGCGGCCCCGCCAGCGCTCGGCGAGCACCGTGTCGGTGCCGTCCGCCTCGGTGCGGGTGACCCGCCGCCGGCCCTGCTCGCAGCTCACCAGCCGCCCCCGCCGGTCGACGGTGTGCCCGTTGGCGTAGCCGGCCGGCTGGCGGAACACCCCGACCGCGCCGGTGGTCTCGTCCCAGCGCAGCAGCCGGTCGTCGGGGATGTCGCTGAAGACCAGGTACCGCCCGGCGGGGAACCAGGCCGGACCCTCCAGCCACCGGCCCCCGGTCCAGAGGCACTCCGTCCACTCGTCGCCGTTGATTCGGCGGAACCGCTCGTCGAGCACTTCGAACCGCGTCCTGAACCGGTCGACCATGACCGCCTCCACTCGTGACTGACGTTCGGCATCAAGCTAACATGGCCGAACGGCAGTCGGTGGAGCCGCGATTTTCCGAACAGGTACGGAGGTGGACGTGGACGAGGTGGACCGGAAGCTGCTCGCCGCGCTGCAACGCGACGCCACCCAGTCCTACGCCGCGCTGGCCGGCACGGTCGGGCTCTCCACCGGCGCCGTGCACGACCGGGTCCGCAAGCTGCGCGAGCAGGGGATCATCCGCCGGACCACCGTGGACGTCGACCCGGCCGCCGTCGGCCGGGGCGTGCTGGCGTTCGTGCTGGTGGAGGCGAACGCCTGGATGGGCGACCGGCCCACCCACGAGGCCCTGGCCGCGCTCCCCGAGGTGGAGGAGGCGCACGTCATCGCCGGCCCCGCGTCGTTGCTGGTCAAGATCCGGGTCGGTACGCCCGAACAGCTCCAGGCCAGCCTGCGCCGAATGTTCCAGGTGGAGGGCGTCACCGGCACGCAGACCGTGGTGGTGCTGGAGAGCTTCTTCGAGCGCCCGCTCGACCCGCACCCGCCGGCCGTCTGATCCGGCGGGCGGCTACGCCCCGCGCAGCAGGGCGGGCAGCTCGTCCAGGGTGGCGAGCGCGCGGCCGTCCCAGTCGGGGGCGGTGTCGTTGTGCTCGGTGGTCCGGATCACCGTCATGCCGACCGCCGCCGCGCCGGCCAGCTCGCCGTCCGCGCCGTCGCCGACGAAGACGCAGTCACTCGGAGCAACCCCCAGTCGCTCTGCTGCCGCCCGGTAGATCGCCGGATCGGGCTTGGCCAGGCCGACCTCGCAGGAGAACACCGCGACGTCGAAGCGGCGGGCCAGCGCGGTGGACGGCCACGCCTCGGCGGCCTCCGCGGTGGCGTTGCTGATCAGGCCGAGCGGGTGGCCGTCGGCGCGCAGCGCGTCCAGCACCGCGAGGGTCTCGGGTGCCACGCGGTCCAGCACCCACACGGCCAGCTCCCGCCGGTGGGCTGCCGCCCGGGCCACCTGCTCCTCGGTCGGCGCCCCGCCGAGCCGCCCGGCGAGGATCCGCACGGTCTCCGCGACGTCCCACCCGAGCATCCGGTCCCGCCAGGTGGCGTGGTACGCGGCGACCAGCTCGGCCGGCTCCACCCCCACCATCACGGCCATCTCGCCGACGACCCGGTCCCGTTCGGAATCCGCCCCGACGACGAGCGTGTGGAAGAGGTCGAAGATCACCGTTCGCACGGCGGTCATGCTAACGCGCACGGCGAAGGGCCGGCCTCCCCGCTCGGGGAGACCGGCCCTCGTGTTGCTCGGTCAGGAGCTGTAACCGCGGCTGGCGATCCAGTTCGCCAGGTCGGTCACGTTCATCCAGTACTCCGGCTCGCCCGGGCTCGCCGGGTCGGCGATCAGCACGGTGTGGCCGTCGTCCTTGTACTCCACCACCGTCAGGTAGTGACCCGAGTAGCTGTGCGCGACGCCGTCCACGTCCAGCGCGGTGCCCCGGATGTTGGCGACGACCGGGCGGCCCTGGTCCACCGCGGCCTTGACGTCGGTCCGCAGCTGCTCGACCTGGTCCTTGGTGGCCACGTCATCCCGGATCTCGGTGGTCTTGTACTTGCCACCGGAGTAGTCGTTGAGCACCCGGGTGATGTCGATTGCGGAGTCGGTGCCGTTCACCGTGGTGCCCAGCTTCTGGGCCAGCTCGTCCTGGCTGACCTGCTTGCCCTCGGCGGACAGCGCGATCCGGGTCGAGGCCGGGCCGCAGTAGAAGTAGTTGGGTTGGGCCTGGTACTGGTAGTCGGCGCGGCGATCGCCGTTGTCACCGGCGCCCTTGCCGCTGCCCTGACCCGCGGCCGGGGCGGCCGGGTTGGCGTCCGCCGCGTGCGCCGCCACGGCAGGACCGGCGATGACTCCACCGGACATGACGAGACCGGCGACGGACAGCATGCTCTTACGGAAGATCGAGTTGATGGCGAAGCTCCATTCGGGGATTGACGTCTCCGGAGAGACGCAGCACCAGGAGTGGCGCTCGGCTGTTCTCGGGAAACCGGCGGGCCGGATCCCACGACCCACGGGATCACCCGGGGTTCGTCCGACCGGTGGGCCCCGGGCCATTCGCCCGCCGGGCCGTCCTGATCGGTCGTACGGGAGGTGTAACGAGCAGCAGCGGCAGCCCAATTCCACCGTCCGGGTGGCCTCGCTCACGTCGAACCGGACATCGCGCCCAGCTTGCCTGAATCCTCGCGAACCCAGGATCGGGCTGTCCTGGCGTCAACCGCCCAAGCCCGCCGTCTCCGGACAGACGGCCCTCGGTCGGGTGGTGACGCGGAGGCCACGGCCGCGATCGATCACGACACGGGACGGCGCAGGTGACCCGGGGCCGGCGGGGACTGCGCTCCGTCGGGCAGCCCGCGTCGGGCCGCACGGTGCCGAGCGGCCAGCCGGCTCAGGTAGAACAGCGCACCGGCCAGCACACCCATGTCGTCCAGATAGATCGGGTCGGGGAGCAGGTCCACCGGGAAGATCGCGTAGATCAGCGCGCCGTAGAAGGCCACCTTGCCACCGACCCCGAGCGCGCCGAGCATCCGGCGGGTCCGTACCACCCGGACGGCGAGCAGGACCGCGCCGACCAACGTCGCCAGCGCGAGGAGGCCGGCGAGCGCGATCAGGACCCAGGTCTCACGGGACACGAGGTCACGCTAACCGAGCCGGGCCAGGTCCGCCCGTTGTCAGTGCACCGGCACCGCCGCCCGGCCCCGGGCCACCGGCGTGATCTCGCGGGTGACCTCGGCGGGCCGGGCCGCGGCCGGCAGCTCCCGGGTGGCCTGCGCCGCAGCGAGGTCCACGATGGAGAGCGATGACTGCGGTTCCGGGGCGGGGCAGGTCGCCGTGTACGCCTCCTCGCGCAGGCTCCGGGCGGCGGCAGCAGCCAGCTCGGCGGCGCGCCAGGCTGCCTGCTCCCGCTCCCGGGCGGCCTGCTGCCGGGTAAGCAGGTTGTCTCGGACCAGCCGGCGCAGCAGCAGTTCCTGCTCCACCGGGTGCCGACTGGGGTCCCAGCCACGCTGCCCGAGGATGTCGCTGAGCTGCTGCACCGTGATCTCCTTGCGCCACTGCGCGTCCAGCGCGGCCCGGTGCAGCCAGCGCTCCCGGTCGGCGTACTCGGCGGGTGTCCGGGCGGTGCGCGGCACGGGCAGCGCGGCGGCGGCGGCCAGCCGGCGGACGTCCTCCTCAGCCGCCTCGTACGCCCGCCACGTCTCCTCGACCGCCTCCTGGGCGGCCAGCCACTCGGCGCGCCGCCGCTCGGCGGTGGCTGCCGCGCGGGTCGCCGCGACCTCCACCTCCTGGGCGTACCGGACCCGCTCGCGGGTCTCCTCGGCCAGTTCCAGGCTGCTCGGCATGGCCGCCTCGCTGATCCGGTCGCCGAACACCGACCGGAACCGGTCGGGGTGGACGATCATGGCGGCGACGACGATCGCCGCCATGGCGAGCAGGGCCAGCCAGATCCCGGCGGCCTGGGGAACGTCGGGCAGGACGGTGGAGAAGACGGTCTGCATCAACAGCACCTCATGGTGGAACGTTCGGAACTCAACGGTCTGGGGCCCGGCGGGACGGGCCGTGGATCGCCGCGGGCACGACGGGCGCGAGCGTGGTCGAGCCGTGGTGGGGCGGCGGGGAGTCGGCGGGGCCGCGCGTGGGCGACCGGCGCGATCAGGCGCGGGGCGGGCCGCGGCGGGCGATCGGCTCCCGGCCGGGATCGCCGGCTGGCACGACGAAGGCGGTGCCGGCGGGCGGCGGAGCGGCGTCGTGGTCGGCGTGGCGTGGCGATACGCCGAGAGCCGGTGGCATGGCCGCCGGGCGGGGCTGCCCGGCCGTGGACTCCGCGTCCGGCGCGGTCAGCCGGACCTCGGCGGGCGACGTGGTGGTCGCCGTGCTCGCACTCCCGGCGACCGGCCCGGCATCGGAAGTGGTGCTCGGGATGGTGATCGCCAGCCCGTCGACAGGCGCCGGAGCCGCCGGCCCGGTGACCGGTCGGGCCGGCGCGGCCGGCCCGAGGGTGCCGGCGTCGGCCGGCGCGGCCGCCAGCCCGTTGAGCCCGACGACGAGCGCCAGGGCGGTCACCGCCACCCGGGTCAGGTCCCGCACGGTGCGCAGCGTCGCCGCCCAGAGGGACGGGGCGAACGCTACGAGCAGCACCAGTTCAACCTATCGGGCAGATCCGCGTCGTGCAGCTCGACGAACGTCCGGAGTGGCGTGACCCGCCCCACGATGCGCTGTGGACAGACCCGTCCGGCGGGCGGCCGACGGCCCACCCGGTGCCCCGAACCACCGGGTGGGCCGTCGGGGTCACTCCGTACGCAAGCCGTCCGGCCGCGTCAGCCGCCAGAGCACCGGCAGGCTCGCCACCGTCACCAGCAGCACCACCGCGGCGCCGAGCCCGACACCGAGCCCGACCACCGGCCAGCTCACCACCACCACCGGCGCGCCCACCATCCGGAGCAGGGCCGCGCCCATCGCCACCCCGATGCCGCTGGCGAGGGCCAGCCCGACCAGCACCGGCACCCCGGTCTGCCCCAGCACCGACCAGCCGAGCGTGCCCCGGGGCGTCCCGACAGCGACCAGCATGGCGAGCAGCCGGCGGCGTTCCCGGAGCTGCTCCAGGACGCCGACCAGCATGCTGACCCCGATCAGCAGCAGGGTGACCACCGCGCCGGCGAGCAGCCCGCGTCGGACGTTGGCGAACTGCGGACTCTCCCGCGCCCAGTTCAGCGTGTACACCTGGGCGAACATGTCCAGCCCGGCGACCTCGCCGCGCACCCGCTCCTCGGCGTCCTGGTCGTTCGGATCCAGGGTGAGCAGCACGGTGGCCATGACCTGGTGCTGCGGCAGGGACGACACGGCCCCGGGGGTGACCAGCAGGCCGTTGTGCCGTGCCCCCGTCGGATCGGGCCGCACCGGCACGGTCCGGGCGTCCGTCGGCACCCGCCACGTCGCGGTGCCGTCGCCGAGGCTCACCCGCGCTCCGGGGGCGAAGCCGGGCACCGGGTTCGCCCAGGTCAGGTAGACATCGCCGTCGGCGCAGGAGCCGAGGTCGGCGTACTCGGCCAGCGCCGCACAGTCGCCGATCCGTACCTCGGCGGCGTTGAACTCCGGCTCACCCGCCTCGGTCCTCGCGGAGCCGGTGCCGGGCACCGGCGTGGGCATGGTCGCCATGACGAACAGGGTGCTGACGCTCCGGGTCACCCCGGGGACGGCGGCGATCCTCGTCACGGTCTCCGCGGGCTCCGGCGCCTCGTTCAGCCACACCGCGAGCTGGGCCCGGGTCGGATCCTGGCCGGTGGACTCCCGGTATCCGTCCTGCACGCCGGCCACCAGCATCTGGAGCCCGATGGTGCCGGCCACGGCGACCGCCACCCCGCTGACCAGTCGGGTCGAGGCGGCGCTGTCGAGCTGGAGCCGCCGTACCGCCAGCTGCCAGGGCGGCGGGCCGCCGCGCAGCCGGCGTACCAGCAGGTCGACCAGCCAGGGCAGCAGGGTGACGGTCCCGACGAGCAGCAGCACCGCGCCGGCTGCGACCTGGGCGTCGGTGGCGCTGGAGCGGGCGGCCCGGACGTCGGTGAGCGGCTGGAGCAGCGCGAGCCCGGCGACGGGCAGCAGCAGCCGCCACCAGAGCCGGCGCCGGACCGGGGTGGTCCGGCGGCTGACGCCCAGCGGCGTGACGAGCACCCCGCGCAGGGCCAGCAGCGCCACCCCGGCGGCGAGTACCGGCACGGCCAGCGCCACCGCCGCCGCCAGCCACGGCACCGGACGCAGGTCGGCCGGGTACACGCTGATCTCGTACAGCGAGACCAGCGGCGCCAGTTGACGGCCGGCGAGGAAGAGACCCGCGCCGACGGCGAGCCCGAACAGGGCGGCGGTGCCCGCCTCCCCGGCGGCGATCCGGCGGACCATGCCGGCGTCGGCGCCGAGCAGCCGGAGTGCGGCGAGCCGGCGGTCGCGCTGCTCGCCGCCGAAGCGGACGGCCGCCCCGAGGAACACCACGACCGGCAGCAGCAGCACCACGAAGACCACCACGACGAGCAGCCACAGCACCGGTCCGAACTCCTCGCCGGCGTCGCCCCCGCCGAAGGCGTCCAGTCGCATCCCGCGATCCGCCGGTACGGCGTCACGACCCAGGTAGAAGGCCAGCTCGTGGGGACCGGCCAGGCCCTCGGGACCGATGGTGCCGGTGATCCGGGCCCCGCCCAGGCGTGGTGCGAACAGCGGCCCGTCCGGCGAGTCGAGCACGGCGCGCAGCGCCGGTGAGACGACCACCTCGCCGTCCCGAGGCAGGGCGGTCAGTCCCGGTGGCACCGGCGCGTCCGGGCCCTCCGGGTGGAGGATGCGGCCCCGCACCGAGTGATTCCGGAAGGTGGTGTCGACCGGGACGACCAGCAGCGTGTTCGCCGCCGCTGGCAACTCAGGCCGGGCGATCTGGTCGTATCGGGCCGCGCCGCGGACGTGGCGGGCGTCGATCGCGCCGGGCACCGCCGCCGCGAGCAGCAGCATCGCGACGCCGATGCCGACGCCGAGCGCCGTCAGCACCGTCCGGGTCCAGCCCTCCCGGCCGCCGGAGAACGCCATCCGCGCCCCCATCAGCAGGTCGCCCAGCCCGGCCCGCAGCCGGCCGCCGGGCCGTCGGAGGTTCGGCGCGGTCACGCCACCTGCTCCAGGCTCCGGGCCCGCCCGTCGCGGACCACCACCTCCCGATCCGAGTACGCCGCCACCCGCGGTTCGTGGGTCACCAGCAGGACGGCCGCCCCGGCGTCCCGGGCCGCCGCGGCGAGCAGGCGCATCACCCGCTCGCCGTTCAGCGAGTCCAGGGCGCCGGTGGGCTCGTCGGCGAAGACGACGCGCGGGCCGGTGACCAGCGCGCGAGCCACTGCCACCCGCTGGCCCTGACCGCCGGAGATCTCGCCCGGACGCTTGTCGGCCACGTCGGTCACCTCCAGCCGGTCCAGCCACTCGGTGGCCCGCCGTTCCGCCTCGCGGCGGCGGACACGTTCCAACCGCAACGGCAGCGCGACGTTCTCCAGACAGGTCAGCTCCGGTACGAGCTGTCCGAACTGGAAGACGAAGCCGAACTCCCGGCGGCGCAGCGCGCTCCGCTCCGCGTCGGAGAGGGTGGTCAGCTCGCTGCCCCGGTAGAGCACCCGGCCGCTGTCCGGGCGCACGATGCCGGCCAGGCAGTGCAGCAGGGTGGATTTGCCCGACCCGGACGGGCCCATCAGGGCCACCACCTCACCGGCGCGTACGGCCACCGAGGCGCCGGCGAGGGCCGGGGTCGGGCCGAAGGACCTGTGCAGGTCCTCGCCGATCAACAGCGCGTCGCCGGTCATCCGTGGATCTCCTTCGCCAGGTCGTCGAGGCGGGCCGCGGTCAGTTCCAGCCAGCGCAGGTCCGCCTCCAGGTGGAAGAGCGCGTGGTCGCAGATCAGCTGCTCGGCGAGATCGCCGTGGGTCTTGCGTCGGGTCAGCTCGCGCATCAGCCGCAGGTGCTCGGCGCGCTGGGTGTCCAGCAGGTCGGCGGCGGAGCGGCCGGTCTGCAGCGCGAGCACCACCTTGGTGTAGAGGACGCTCTGCAGGTACGGCTCGGGCTTCTCGGGCTGGGAGAGCCATCGCTGGACGTCGGTCACCCCGGCCTCGGTGATCGCGTACCGCTTGCGCTCGGGGCCCTCGCCGGGCTCGACCGAGTCCACCTCGACCAAGCCGCTGCGGAGCAGCCGGGACAGGGTGGAGTAGACCTGGCCGTAATGGAGCGGCCGGGTGTGCCCGAAGCGTTCGTCGTACGCCCGCTTGAGGTCGTATCCGTGCCGGGGGCTGGATTCCAGCAGCCCGAGGAAGGTGTGCCCGATCGACATGACGCGACTATACACACTAGGTATACGCCTTAGGTATACCCGGTCGCGCGAAACGCGAACGGCGCGGTGCCCCGGTAGGGCCGCCGCGCCGTCCGTCAGCGTGCGATCAGTCGGTGCCGAGCACCGGCGGCGCGGCCGACCGGCCGTCGCCCCAGACCATCTCGTCCTCGGTCAGCCAGGTGAGCCGCTCGTCCGACTCGTCATCGTCGTGCCCGCCACGCGCGCCCAGAACGCCGTTGCGACCGGCCATGGCGGGCCGCCCCGACGTGCCGCGGTTGCCGTTGGACCGGCCCTCCACCTCGACGGTGGCGCCCCGCCCGGAGGCGAGCCGTCCGGTGCCGGCCGCCGAACGGTTCTCGGCGCCGGACATCCCGCCGACCCGACCGGAGGTCGGTGTGCCCGCACCGGCCAGCGACCCGGTGCCCATCGCGCCGGGCAGCCCGTAGAGCCCCCCGCCGCCGGTCGGGACGGTCGAGGTGGCGCCGGCGGCGACGCCGGTGCTCGGCAGGCCGACCGCCGGGCCGCTGCCCGTCAGCGGGGCGGCGCCGGCGAGCGAGGTGCTGGTGGGGACCACGCCGACCGAACCGACGGTGCCGGGGCTGCCCGAGCCCGGCTGCCCGGGAGTGCCGTCACCCACCGTGCCACTGCCCGGGGCCGTGTGGTGGACGCCGGACGTGGTCGCGGTGGCCCCGACGGTGGCCCCGACGGTGGGCCCGAAGGTGCCCGAGGTCGGCCCGCCCGAGGGCGTGCCCACCGACGGGCCGCCCTTCAGGTGCGGGCCGGACGGGTCGGGGTGGCCCGGCAGGTCGTCGTCGGGCGGCTCGGGCACGACGATCCGACCGTACGCGGAGAAGTCGTAACCCTCGGCCAGCTTGGCGACGACCTGCACCATCCGCTGGTGCGCCTTCTCCTGCTCGGCCTTGTCCTGCTGGTGGCCGATGAGGCCGCCGACCATCGCGCCCGGGAGCCCGCCGATCAGGAAGCCCTTGCCGGCGCCCGAGACCATCTTGTCGTTGTCGTCGGTCTCCTCCGGGCTCTCCGCCTTCGACTGGGCGGTGCGCAGCTCGGTGGCCATCATGTCGAGCGCCTGCCGGATGCCGGCCGTGCCGTGGGCGAGGTTGCCGGAGTAGTCGACGACCAGGTTCAGCCGCTGCTGGAACACCCGGGCGGCGTCGCCCGTCCAGGTCTTGGCCAGCGCCTCCAGGTCGCCGGTCAGGTCCCGGCCGAGGCCCTCCAGGGTGTCCTTCAGGGAACTCCACTGGGCGCTGAGCCCGTCGACCTGCTTCGGGTCGCCCGCGGTGAGTCCCTGGTAGAGCTCCTGGTGGCTGACGTGCTCGTAGCGCCGGGTGTATTCAGACACGCGGATCCTCTCCCTTCGCCGGCCTCATCGCCTCGGTCAACCCGGAGAGGGCGGCGACGATGTCGGCCGCGGCGGCCGCGTTGCGCGCCTCGGCGGTCCGATAGTTGCTCATGATCGTGTCGGTCGCCTTCCGGGCGGCCACGATCGCCCGGCGCAGCCGCTCGGCGTGGTTGACGTAGCTCGTGTACGTCTCGGAGTAGCGACGGGCGTTGGCGGTCGCGTCGGTGAACGTGCCCAGCGCCGGGGGCCGGCACTGCATCTCGGTGTTGAGCTTCTTCAACACCGACTCGGCCTCGCTGAGGCGCCGCTCGAGCCGCTGGTGGAAGTCCTCCAAGGACAGTACGTCCACTGTCGTGCGCCCGGTCATGGCTGCATCCCCGTAGTCATCGTCGAGAACCATTGGCCACGTTCAGGTTAGTCGACCGGAGCCAGCCCGGGCGACCCGTGGTCGGGCCGGTTCCACACCGGATCCGCCGGTCAGCCGCCCTGGGCCGACCCCGTCCCGGACGGCTCCGCGCCGTTCGGCTCGATGGTCGCGGAGCCGGCCCCGGCTCCCGGATCGAACTGGGCCATGGCGTCCCGCCGCTCCAGCGCCGGTCCGGTCGGCACCAGGGCAAGCAGCGACGCGGGCACCGCCAGCGGGGTCACGTCGCCGTACCCCAGAGCGGTCTTCGCGTCGCCCGAGGCCGTGCCGAGCGGATAGCGGACTCCCTGCGCGGTGATCAGATAGACCGTGGAGCCGGCCGCCGCCTTCCCGGACTCACCCGCCGTGGCCTGCACCAGCACGCCCTTGCCGCCCGGCAGCAGCACGCTCTCGGCGGTGCGTACGGCGTCCCGCGGGCCCTGCCGTGCGGCCACCCCGGTCGAGGCGGTCAGCTCCGCCGGCGGCTGGTCGAAGACCTCCAGCGTGGTGATCGGCGGCTGGCCGGGCGCGCCCGACCGGTACGTGGCGCACAGCACGGTCCGGCCGGGCCGTACCTCGTGCAGGGCGGGCAGCTTCTGCAGCGTGCCCTCGGCGTCCAGCCGTTGGTCGGTGAGGAGTTCGCCGGCCTGGTTCGGCGTGATGTCGGTGATCTGACCACCGCCGCCGAGCAGCAGCAGGGCGGTCACCTCGCCGATCGACACCAGGCCCTGCTTGGCCAGCACGTAGTACTCGCCGGCGGCCCGGTAGACCTGGCCGATCCGGGCGGGGCGGTCGCCCAGCCTCAGGCCGGTGGGCCCGCCGTCGCCGTCGATGGTCGGTTTCCGCAGCGCCGGCCCGACCGGCACCGCGTTGAGCAACTGCTGTCCCACCGAGAGGGTGGGCGCTCCCGCCATCTTCAGCGCGACCAGCGCCTGCTCGTCGCCGATCACCCGCAGCCGGGAACCACCGGTGAGCAGGTACCGCTCGTCGTTCACCCGGACCAGGACCGCCTGATCGGTGAGCGGAGTGCCGCCCGGCAGCGGCCGGTCGATCACCAGCCGGGTGGTGGAGCGCCGCGGGTCGGTCGGGTCGGGCACGTCGCAGACCGACCAGGGGAGGCCGACCAGCGACGTGCGGTCCGGCACGTCGCCCGGCGCGCCCACGATGCCGACCGCCCGGCCACGCGGGCGGTCCTTGATGGAGGCCTGGGACACGGTCCGGACCGGCGGGGCGGCCTCGCCGAGGATCAGCCGGGCGGAGGCGTAGTTGAGGGTCGGACGCAGCAACCCGTCGGTGAAGACGTACGTGGCACCGGTCTCCCGCTCGATCACCAGCGTGTTCGGCTCCAGCGGGGCCGAGTTCTTGGTGAACTGCCCGTACGCGCCCGCGCCGCCGAGCACGACGGCGGCGGCGACGACGCTGCCGAAGACCGCCATGCCGAGCCGCCGCATCGGCAGGTCGTTGGTCTCCGGGTCGCCGGCGAGCAGTGCGGAGACGATGCGGCGGGTGACGAAGCGGTACGCCTGCACCTGATCGCGGCGGGTCCGCATGACTAACCTCCGGCGGGGGTGGGTCCGCGACGATCAGGTCAGAACTCCGCCGCGGGCTTCCCTACGATAAGGGTCCGTCGACGGTTCACCGGGACCCCGCCCGTCCTCCGGCGACGCACCGCTGCGACGGATGCCCAGGATGTCCAGAAGGGACGCTCACCGATGACGCAGGTCCAGGCGCCACCCGGTCGTACGGCCACCGCCCCCGCCGTCCCGGCGGACCGACCGGTCACCCCGGCAGACCCGCGTCGACACGGCCGGCTCGGCCCGGTCGTCGTCGGCCAGCTCGTGGTGCTGGAGTGCGCCGGGCTCGCCGCCTGGTTCGCCACCGGCGGCCCCGCCTGGCTGCTCCCCGCCGTCGGCGCGCTGGCCGTGCTGGCGATCGTGGCCGCCTTCGCCCGCCGTGGCGGCCGCTGGTGGTACGAGGACCTGGTGCTCCGCCGCCGGCTGCGCCGCCGCCGCGAGCGGGCCCGGGGCGCGGTGCCCGCCGGCGATCCGCGGCTGGCCGCACTCGCCCCGGAGCTGACCGTCGTCGAGTTGACCGAGCGCGGCACCCGGCTCGGCATCGGCCAGGACGACCGGGGCTGGTTCGCCGCGGTCGCGCTCACCGGCCGCCCCGGCGCGCCCGCCGGTTCCGTCGAGGCGGCGGTGGTGGACCGCGCCCTCGCCGTGCTCGCCGACTTCACCGGCCCGGTCACCCAGACCCAGGTCGCCTCGCACACCCTGGTCTGGTACCCGGCGCCGGGCGCGCCGCCGGCGGCACACCGGAGCGTCTGGGTGGCGCTGCGGCTGTCGGTCTCCGACGCCCGTGCCGAGACGGTGAGCCGGGGCGGCGGCCTGCGCGGCGTGCACCGTACCGTCGCCGCCGGGATCGGCCGGCTCGGCAAGGCACTGAACGCCGCCGGCCTCAGCCACCGCGTCCTGGGCCGGGACGAACTGCACACGGCGGTGGTCTCCGGAGCCGGGCTCGACCTGGCCCCGGAGTCGCCGGTGGAGAGCTGGACCAGCCTGAGCGGCGGTGGCTGGACGCAGCGCTGCCTGGCCCTGCGGGTACGGCCCAACGGGTCGCTGAGTGCACTGGTGGACGCCGTCACGGCGACCTCCGCGCCGTCGCACACGGTCGCCGCGGTGGTGCTCCCCGGCGGGCGCCGGGTGCCGCCGCTGCTGCGGGTGGCGGCGATGGACAGCCACGCCGCAGCGCTGGTGAAGGCCGTCCGGGACGTGGCCGGCCGGTCCGGCGTGCCGGCCCGGCCGCTGGACGGGCAGCACGGTCCCGGTGTCTACGCCACCGCGCCGGTGGCGACCGCGATGGGCACGGTCACGGTCGAAGGTTGACGATCCAGCCGTAGGCGCCGCCCACCCAGACGGCCAGCGGCACCAGGGCGACGATCAGCAGGATCTCGACGATGTCCAGGAGGCGGCCCCAGACCGGCGAGATCCGCTTGCCCGCCACGGCGAGGCCGTAGATCAGGCTGATCACCGCCGCCACCAGCAGGCCGCCGAGGATCAGCCCGAGCCGGACCGGGAGCGCCCCGGCGCCGAAGGTGGCGGCGGCGGCCAGCCCCAGGCCGACGGTGCCGGTGAGGAGCACCGGGGTGCGCTGCCCGCGGCCGATGAACGGGCGGGCCCGCAGCAGCGACAACAGCGCCAGGACCAGGCAGAGCAGCACCGCCGGCGGCCGCCCGTTGCCGGCGAGCACCACCTGGCCGCCGAGCACCAGCAGCGAGACCGTCCACAGCAGGCCGGTGAGGAACGCGTCGGCGCGCTCGCTGTTGCGCAGCACCCGTGGGCCGTCCACCGACTCCGTGTCGGTCTTCAGGTCGTCCGGGCCGGTCGGGATCGACGGCACCGGCAGCCGGGCCAGCCGGTAGGCGATCATCGGCAGCGCCGGCAGGGCGGCGAACGCGAGGGTCGAGATCACCGCCGCGGCGGCCGCCGCGTCGAGGCCGAGGGCCAGGCAGAGCAACGCGCCGCAACCGACGGCCACGCCCACCGCGACCGCCCCGAGGAACAGCGGCAGCCGGTCGCCGACGGCGAGCGCCGCGACCGCGCCGAAGAGCACCACCGCGGTCGCGGCCAGCAGCACGTGCGGGCTGGCCAGGTCGGCCAGCTTCCGGTCCCCGGCGAGGACCAGCAGGCCGCCGATCGCGGCGAAGCCGAGGCCGCCCATGGCCAGCACCGCGCCGGTCCGGCTGTCCCCGACCGCCCGGGACAGCACGGCGGCGCACACCACCAGGGCGAGCGCGACCACGAGCGCGGCCAGCGCGCCGGGCAGCTGCGGCGGACCGGCGAAGAGCGTCGCCGCCGCGCCGGCGATCAGGGCCGCCCCGGTGAAGAGCACCGCGAACGCGCGGGTGGTGCCGACCTGCCACGTGCCGGGGCGCTGGCTCGTCGCCGTGGCGACGGCGTCCACCACGTCGTCGAAGACGATCTCGGGGGCGGCGGCGGCCCGCGGGTTGAAGTAGAGCACCTCGCCGTCCCGCACGCCGAGCTGAGCGGCGGTACGGCCACCGTCCAACGGCTGCCCGCCGAGCCGGGACAGGCTCCACCCCCCGTGCCGCACGCCCTCGTCGGCGAGGTCCTCACCGGCGTACCTGAGCAGCGTGGGCAGCAGATCGGCCAGCGGGACGTCCGACGGGAGCGCCAGGTCCATCCTGGTCCGTGGCGCCACGATGGTGATCCGGCTCAGCCCGCCGGTCGCGGTCTTCGTCGCCACTGTGGCCTCCTCGTGCTCGCCTACGATCCACCTCGGCCGGCGGCGTCGCCCCGACACGGGTCCACGGCGCCTCCGGGAGATTACCTACGATGGCGGTCGCACGGGTTGCCCACCCGACGACTCGGGTGAGTTGGCCGACCACGATCAGGGCCGCTTCTGGGGAGGAGACGCCGTGAGCACGGTGGTGTTCCGCCGACTTCCGCGTCAACCGGGGCCTGCGCTCCCGCGCGGCGAGGTGCTGCTGGAGTCCCCGCCCGAGCTGCCCGAGCAGCAGCCGCGCGGCATGGGCCAGGTGCTGATGATCCTGCCGATGCTCTGCGGTGTCGGCGCGATGGCCTTCCTCTACGCCGGCCGTGGTGGCGGCATGATGACGTACGTCGCCGGCGGTCTGTTCGGCGTGTCCATGCTGGGCATGGCGATCGGCAGCCTGGGCAACGGCGGCAAGGACAAGGCCGAGCTGAACGCCCAGCGGCGCGACTACATGCGCTACCTGGCCCAGATGCGCAAGCGCACCCGGCGGGCCGCCGAGCAGCAGCGCGCCGCGATGACCTGGCGGCACCCGGCCCCGGACGCGCTCTGGTCGATCGCCGCCTCCCGGCGGCTGTGGGAGCGGCGGATCACCGAGGACGACTTCGGCGAGGCCCGGATCGCGCTCGGCCCGCAGCGGCTGGCGGTCGAGATCGTGCCGCCGGAGACCAAGCCGGTGGACGACCTGGAGCCGATGAGCGCGATCGCGCTGCGCCGGTTCGTCCGGGCCCACTCCAGCGTGCCGGACCTGCCCACCGCGCTTTCGCTGCGCGCGTTCAGCCGGATCGTGCTCCGTGGCGACCGGGAGCCGGTGCTCGACCTGGCCCGGGCCGCCCTGGGCCAGCTGGTCACCTTCCACGCCCCGGAGGACCTGATCGTGGCGGTGGTGGCCGCGCCCGACCGGCAGCCGGTGTGGGACTGGGTGAAGTGGCTGCCGCACGCCCAGCACCCGAGTCGTACGGACGCGGGGGGCGCCCGCCGGATGGTCTTCGCCAGCCTCGCCGAGGCCGAGGCGGCGCTCGCCAGCGAGCTGAACGGCCGCCCGCGGTTCGCCCCGGAGGCGAAGCCCCTCACCACCGCCGCGCATCTCGTGGTGGTGCTCGACGGGGGTGAGGTCTCCCCGACCTGCGCGCTGATGGGTCCGGGCCTGCTCGGCGCCACGGTGATCGACCTCTCCGGCACCGTGCCCCGGGACGCCGGTCGCTGGCTGCTCTGCCTCGACACCGGCGACGGCAAGGGGCTGGACCTGGTCCGGGGCACCACGTCGTCCCGGCTCGGAGCGCCGGACCGGCTCAGCATGGCGGGCGCCGAGGGGCTGGCCCGGCAGATCGCCCCCTACCGGCTCTCCCAGCAGCAGGCCAGCGCCGAGGAGCCGCTGGCCCGCAGCATGGAGCTGCCGGACCTGCTCGGCGTCGGGGACGCGGCCGCGGTGGACGTGCGACAGACCTGGCGGCCGCGCAGCCACCGCGACCGGCTGCGCATCCCGCTCGGCGTCGGGCCGGACGGCAACGTGGTCGAGCTCGACTTCAAGGAGTCGGCGCACGAGGGCATGGGCCCGCACGGCCTGGTGATCGGCGCGACCGGCTCCGGCAAGAGCGA
Organism: Micromonospora sp. SL4-19; assembly: GCF_047921475.1. Classification (NCBI taxonomy): domain Bacteria; kingdom Bacillati; phylum Actinomycetota; class Actinomycetes; order Micromonosporales; family Micromonosporaceae; genus Micromonospora; species Micromonospora sp. SL4-19. The sequence continues at coordinate 676,875 of NZ_JBLROB010000001.1, read as the reverse complement.
GCTGCTGCGTACGGTCGTGGGGGCGCTGGCCGTGACGCACTCGTCCGAGGAACTGAACTTCGTCCTGGTCGACTTCAAGGGTGGCGCCACCTTCGCCTCGCTGGACGCGTTGCCGCACACCAGCGCGGTGATCACCAACCTCTCCGACGAGCTGCCGCTGGTCGACCGGATGCGCGACGCCCTGGCCGGCGAGATGAACCGCCGCCAGGAGGTGCTCCGGGCGGCCGGAAACTACGTCTCCCGCTACGACTACGAGAAGGCCCGGGCGGCCGGCGAACAGCTGGAACCGATGCCCAGCCTGCTCATCATCTGCGACGAGTTCAGCGAGCTGCTCGCCGCCAAGCCGGACTTCATCGACCTGTTCGTGATGATCGGTCGGCTCGGCCGGTCGCTCGGCGTGCACCTGCTGCTGGCCTCCCAGCGGCTGGAGGAGGGGAAGCTCCGAGGACTCGACACCCACCTGTCGTACCGGATCGGTCTGCGGACCTTCTCGGCGGTGGAGAGCCGGATCGTGCTCGGCGTGCCGGACGCGTACGAGCTGCCGAACGCGCCCGGCCACGGCTACCTCAAGACCGACACCACCACCATGCTCCGGTTCCGGGCCGCGTACGTCTCCGGGCCGTACCGGGCGCCCGGGCAGGTGCAACGCTCCACCCGGGCGCAGGTGCAGCGTCGGATCGTCCCGTACGGCATCGACTACGTGCCGGTGCCGGCCCTGCCGAGCCCGGCGGAGACCACGCCGGAGCCCGAGCAGGCGGGCGACGGCAAGGCCGTGGCCATGCTGGACGTGCTGATCGACCGGCTCAAGGGGCGGGGCCGGGCGGCGCACCAGGTCTGGCTGCCGCCGCTGGCCGAGCCGCCGAGCCTGGGCGAGCTGCTGCCGCCGCTGAGCGTGCACCCGACGTTCGGCCTGTGCACCGCCAACTGGCCGGGGCGGGGCCGGCTCACCGTGCCGGTCGGCATCGTCGACCGCCCGTACGAGCAGCGGCGCGACCCGATGATGGTGGACCTGTCCGGCGCGGGCGGCAACGTGGTGATCGTCGGCGCCTCGCTGAGCGGCAAGAGCACCATGCTGCGCTCGATGCTCGCCTCGCTGGCGCTCACCCACACCCCGCGCGAGGTGCAGTTCTTCTGCCTCGACTTCGGCGGCGGCGCGCTGCGCAGCCTGGAGGGGCTGCCGCACATGTCCGGGGTGGCCGGCCGGCGGGACACCGAGGCGGTCCGGCGGACCATCGCCGAGGTGGTCGCGATCATCGACGACCGGGAGCTCCGGTTCACCCAGCACGGCATCGACTCGGTGGCCAGCTACCGCCGGCGCCGGGCGGCCGGGGAGTTCGCCGACGACCCGTTCGGCGACATCTTCCTCGTGGTCGACGGCTGGAACACCCTGCGCCAGGAGTACGAGGAGCTGGAGCAGACCATCACCAACCTGGCCAACCGGGGGCTGGGTTTCGGCGTACACGTGGTCGTCACGGCCGTGCGGTGGGCGGAGATCCGGATCAACATGCGGGATCTGCTCGGCACGAAGCTGGAGCTGCGGCTCGGCGACGCGGCCGAGTCGGAGATCGACCGGCGGGCCGCGCAGAACGTGCCGGTCGGTACGCCCGGCCGTGGTCTGACCCACGACAAGCTGCACTTCCTCAGCGCGGTCTCGCGGATCGACGGCAAGCACGACATCGACGACCTGGCCGAGGCCTCGGTCGCCCTGGCCGGGCACGTCGCGGCGAACTGGCCGGGCAGCCCGGCGCCGAAGGTTCGGCTGTTGCCGCGCAAGCTGCCGGTCAGCGAGCTGGCGAAGGTCGTCGACCGCGCGGTCCCGGGAATTCCGATCGGCGTCAACGAGTCGGCGCTCGCCCCGGTCCATCTGGACCTGGCGAGCGAGCCGCACCTGACCGTGTTCGGCGACGCCGAGTGCGGCAAGACCAACCTGTTGCGGCTGATCGCCCGGGGCATCGCCGAGCGGTACACCCCGGCCCAGGCCCGGCTGGTCATCGCCGACTACCGCCGCGGCCTGCTGGGCGCGGTGGAGGGTGACCACCTGCTCGACTACGCGCCGTCCAACCAGGTGTTCAGCCAGGGGCTGGGTTCGATCCGCAGCGCGTTGCAGAACCGGCTGCCCGGCCCGGACGTGACCACCGCCCAGCTGCGCGACCGGAGCTGGTGGAAGGGCCCCGACCTCTACATCATCGTGGACGACTACGACCTGGTCGCCTCCGGCGGCAACAACCCGCTCAGCGCGCTGCACGAGCTGCTGCCGCAGGCCCGGGACATCGGCCTCCACCTGATCATCACCCGTCGGGTGGGCGGCGTGGCCCGCGCCCTCTACGAGCCGGTGCTGCAACGCCTGCGCGAGCTGGACTCGCCAGGTCTGCTGATGTCCGGCAGCCGGGAGGAGGGTGCGGTCTTCGGCAACCTGCGCCCGAGCCCGCAGCCGCCGGGCCGGGGCACCCTGGTCCGCCGGCGGGACGGCCAGCAGCTGATCCAGACCGCCTGGACGGAGCCGTCCTGAGGCTGGGCGACGAGTCCGGACGGTTCGCCGTCCAACTCGTACGGTCCGCCCCGAAACGCGTTGTGGATCCCGGGTTGCCGGGAGACGACGATACGGATGGCAGGGCTGCACAGGTTGGATGTCGTCCGCTACCGTTCGGTTGAAGTGTCCGTCGGTGGGGTGTGTACGCCTTGCCGCGGGGGAGGGCGCGGCGGATCCGCCGCCACAAGATGACGGAAGGGTGTGAAGCATGGCGTTCGAGGTCAGTGCAGCGACTCTGCACACCGCCGCGAGTGACGTGCGGTCCACGCGCAGCGACGTCGACGGTGAGCTGAAGAAGCTGTGGAACGTCGTCGACGACCTGGCGATGGCCTGGAAGGGCCAGGCGTCCACGGGCTTCCAGCAGCTCATGACGCGTTGGAGCGAGGACACGAACAAGCTGCTGACGGCGATGGACAACATCGCTGACCTGCTGGACAAGTCGGGCACGACGCACCAGGTCAACGACGAAGAGCAGCAGCAGATGCTGGACAAGTTCCACGCTGCTCTCAACCCGTGATCCGCGAAGACAGGCAGAGGAGGAACTGATGAGCATCAAGGTTGACTACGCCGTTCTCGAGAGCAGCAACCAGCAGATGCAGGCCATCTCGCGGACCATCGACGAGAAGCTGGACACGCTGCGCTCGATGCTGACCAAGCTCGAGTGGGAGGGCCAGGACCGCGTCGCCTACCAGCAGCACCAGGCCCAGTGGGACGCCGCCGTGCGGGACATCAACAAGGTCCTGAACGAGATCGGCACGGCCGTCGGCATCGCCCGCGAGAACTACATGTCCACCGAGATGAGCAACTCGAAGGTCTGGGGCAACTGACCCGACCGACCTTCTGCGGCTCCGTTCCGGCTCGGCCGGGTCGGGGCCGCAGTGCGTTACGGAGGCCGTCGCGGCCGGTGCCGATGGCCGCCGGCACCGCGCACCAGGGCGGGATCAGGCGTCCAGCTCGGCCGGGCGACGCCCGGGGCGCCAGCCGCGCCGGCGGCCGAGGACCAGGATCGGCCGCAGCGCCAGCAGGCCGCCAGCCACGAGCGCGCCGACCACGGCCACCCAGACGGCCACGGTGCGTTGCCAGGCCAGCGGGTCGGCCGGCGGGGCCGGCTTCGGCATCGCCCCGAGCGGCGGGTCGGTGCGCGTCCCCAGCAGGCTGGTCACCGCCCGGTACGGGTTGACCATCCCGTACCCGACCTCGGCGTTGTGCCCGTCGGGCGGGTTGTCGGCGGTCCGGGTAAGCCGGTAGGCGACCTCCTTCGGGGTGATCTCCGGGTGGGCGGCGCGGACCAGCGCGGCCACCCCGGAGACGTACGCGGTGGCGAAGCTGGTGCCGCCCTGCTCCTCGGCGAGATACCCCGACCCCTGCGGTGCCGGACCGATGATGTTCAGCCCGGGCGCGGCGATGTCCACGTAGTCGCCGCTGATCGAACTGCCGACGTGTCCGCCGTTCTCGTCGATCCCGGCGACGGCGATGACCCCCGGGTACGCAGCGGGGTATCCGGGGCGGTCCTCGCGGTTCTCCTGCCGGTTGCCGGCGGCAGCCACCACGATCACTCCCTTGCCCACGGCGTAGTCGACGGCGCTCTTGAGCTGGGGGTGGTCCAGCGTCGTCACCAGGGACAGATTGATCACGTCGGCCCGGTGGTCGGTCGCCCAACGGATCGCCTGGCCGATCTCCACCGGGATCGACTCGTCGAAGCTCTCCTTGTTGTCGGCAAACACCCGGATCGGCAGGATCCTGGCCTCGGGTGCGATCCCGCTGTACGGCGAGCCGGTGCCCTCCCTGCCGGCGATGATGCCGGCGACCAGGGTGCCGTGGCCGACGAGGTCGCACTGTCCGTTGAAGTTGGCGAGGTTGTTGACGTCCGTGCCGGGAAGCACCCGGCCACGCAGCAGGGGGTGGCTGGGCGACACGCCGGAGTCGATGACCGCCACGGTGACGCCCTCGCCCCGGGTGACGCGCCAGGCCGCGGAGGGGTCGAGCCGATCCAGCGCCCAGGGTGCCTCGGTGGGGGCGGAATCGCCGGCCGGGCCGCACTTCGGCGCGGCTGCGGCGGGTGCGGGCGCGGCCAGCGCGCCGCCGAGCAGCGCCGCGACCGCGGATCCACAGAGGACGGACCGGAATCGGTGCCCGGCACGGACGCTCACCGTCGTCCCGTCCGGCCGCAAGCTGTCGCGCACGCGCTGAGATTACCGTCGCCGAGGCCGACCCATGGGGACGGGAGGGTTGGTGCACGCCCCGTGGGGTCGACGGTGGACGGCCCGCCGTCGGCACTCGGCACGGATCGGCAACTCGGGCGTGGCCGTCAGGCGTCGACGCCGGGCCCGGTTGCCGGCTCGGCGGTGAAGAGGGCCAGCAGGGCGCCGACCTGCTGGTCGGCCTCCGCCGGGTGACGGAAGTGGCCGCTCGGATTGATGGTGTATTCGTTGCGCCGCCCCACCCGGGTGCGGCGCAGGTAACCACCGGCTTCCAGGTCGGCGACGATCGCCTGGGCGGCCCGCTCGGTCACCCCCACCTCGTCGGCCACGTCCCGCAGCCGCGCAGTCGGGTTGCGCGCGATGGCCAGCAGCACGTGCCCGTGGTTGGTGAGGAAGGTCCAGTTCCGGCCGCTCCCGTTCTCGCCCGCTGTCGTCGCCATGGTGGTCATGGTATGGCCCCCGGGTGTGCTTCCCCTGCACCCGGCCTGATGGCTCCGGTTCCGCCCGACCGGGGCCGTGCGTAGAGGTGGTCAGGGGTCCGTCAACACATGAAATGCATATCACGTAAATCTTGACGTATCTTGACCTGCGTGTGACGGTGGTTTGCGAGGCCGTGTCCGCCGCCGGCCGGGCTGACCAGGTCGTTTCCCGCGAGGACGAGGTGACTGCATTGACGCCGCCCAATCCCGGACAGGCGCTCGCCGAGCTGTACGCCGGCAACAACCGTTTCGTCACCGGCGTACCTCGTCATCCCAATCAGGATGCCGGCCATCGGACCGCCGTCGCCGACGGCCAGCACCCCTTCGCGGTGATCGTCGGCTGCTCCGACTCCCGGCTCGCCGCCGAGATCATCTTCGACCGTGGGCTCGGCGACCTCTTCGTGGTCCGGACCGCCGGCCACACCGTCGGCCCCGAGGTGCTCGGCAGCGTCGAATACGCGGTCACCGTGCTCGGCGTCCCGCTGGTCGTGGTGCTCGGCCACGACTCCTGCGGGGCGGTGCAGGCCGCCCGCGAGGCGACCGCCACCGGTACGCCCCCGCCAGGGCACCTCGGTGCCCTGGTGGACGCCGTCGTGCCCAGCCTGCGCCGGGCCGCCCGGGAGGGCGTCGCGGACGTGGACGGGATCGTCGACATCCACATCGCGCAGACCGTGGAGGCGCTGCTGGCCAGGTCCGCCGTGCTCGCCGAGCGGGTGGCCGCCGGCCGGTGCGGGGTGGTCGGCATGTCGTACCGGCTCAGCGCGGGCGCGGTGCGGACGGTGGCCGAGGTCGCGGCCGGCACCCCGACCACGACGATGCCCAACCAGGTGCCGCCCACGGCCGTCTCCGGCTGACCCCGTCTTCGACGACGAGGGCCGCCCCGCGCGGTCGCGGGACGGCCCTCGTCGTGCCACGTCGACTAGAGCAGCGACATGTGTACGTGGTCGGTGTGGTTGGAGGGCCCGCTGTAGGACTTCCAGCCGGTCGCCGGGAACCAGATCTGCCGGTTCCAGATCACGTAGTAGATGCCCAGGCGGTCGGCGTTGCGGATGAGGAAGGCGGCGACGTTGTTGCCGTACATCCGCATGTCGTCGTTGTGCCAGGGCGCGAATCCGCTCTTCTGCAACGAGAAGTCGCAGGCCCTGCCCTTGGGATGCTCCCACGGGCCGCCGGGCCGGTAGCAGCCCGCGAAGCGGTTGAAGCCGGCTCGTCGGACCTCCTTGTAGGCGTGCAGGGTGCGTGGGGTGATGTAGCCCGAGGTGGTCGGGTCTTTCGCAGTGCGTGACTCGGGCTTCCAGTCCCCGTCGGCGGTCCGACCGGGACCGATCCGGGCGACCGGCGAGGTGGCCGAGACCAGGCCGCCGGTGAAGCCACGGCCGCCGACCAGCGCCAGCGCCTTCTCCACCTCGGCCTTCTCGCGGGCCATCGTGTTGTACTGCTTCTGCTGCTCGCGTACCTCGGCGTCGAGCGCGAGCTTGGCCTGCTCCGCGCGGGTCCGCGCCGCGTTGATCTCGGCGAGCTTCTGCGCGTTGACCATGTTCATCTCGTCCAGGGCGGCGGCTCGCTGGACGAACGAGTCGGGCGAGCGGCTCTCCAGCAGCACGGCCAGCGCGCCGATGCGGCCGGTACGGTACGACTGCGCGGCGAGCTGACTGACCTGGGGCCGCAGCGCGTCGTAATCGGCCCGCGCCGACTGGATCTCGAGGGCCAGTTGGAGTTGGCGCTTCTTCGACTTCTCCAGCTTCGCCTTGGCCTGGAGGTAGCCGCGGTTCGCGGTGCTGATGGCTTCGGTGATGAGCGGAGGATCGTCGTCCTCCTCGTGCCCGGACGGGGTGGGGCTGGGGGGCGCGGCCATGGCCGGGGTCGGCCCGGCGACGATGGCGAAGGCGGCGAGCACGGCCACCACAGGTGTCAACCAGCGGCGCAGGGGTGCCGTCAACAAAGTTCCCTTCCGTTGACCGCCGACCGGGTTAGCTGCCGGGTTCGGGACGGAAGTGGCCCCTACCGCTGGCGCGGATTCACCCCAGGTACCTGGTTCCCCGGCTCGCCCGCAGGCGATTGGGCGGTGGCACCGCAGGCGCCGCAGCGCGCCTTCGGCGGTGACCGGCAGTGAGGTTACCCGAGAGCACTCGCCGCGAGCTACGTCCGGAAGCCGACCAATAGCGCGATTCCGCCGTAGCCCTGCGTGACCCGTGTCGCGTTCGAAGTCGGTGGTCACGCTGCGGAGTTTCACCATGTGACCTCCGTGCTCCTCTCCGGGCCGTGCCGGCCGGCGACCGCCCCGCCGAGCGCCTCCAGCGCGTCGTTCCGTTCCACCGTCGGTCGGGCAGCCGGCGGCCTCGGCGGCTCGGTGTCCACCGCGCGCCGGCCGGCGGTGGTGACCAGCGCGGCCAGGCCGGTGGTCAGCGGTACGGCGGCGATCAGACCGATCGTGCCGACCGCGCTGCGGACGATCTCCTGAGCCATGAACTCGCTGGTCAGGATCTCGCTCATCGGGCGCGAGTCGGCGATCAGCAGGAGCAGCAGCGGCAGCGACGCGCCCGCGTACGCCAGCACGATGGTGTTGACCGTGGAGGCGATGTGCGCGCGGCCCACCCGGGTGGCGGCGCGGTAGAGCTGCCTGCGGGACAGCCCGGGGTTCGCGTGCGCCAGCTCGGTGACCGTGGCCGCCTGGGTGACGGTGACGTCGTCCAGCACACCCAGCGAGCCGATGATGATGCCGGCCAGGAGCAGCCCGTGCAGGTCGACGTCCTGCTGGAACATCGACAGCGTGGTGGCGTCCTCACTGCCGAAGCCGGTCAGGTGGGTGGCCGCGGTGGCCAGGGCGCCGAGGACCCCGGTCAGCACCAGGCTCCCCAGGGTGCCGAGCACCGCCACTGAGGTCTGCGCGCTGATCCCGTGGGTGAGGTAGAGGACCACGAACATGATCAGCGCGGAGCCGACGATCGCCACCAGCAGCGGTGGCTGGCCGGCACCGATCCCGGGCAGCACGAAGCCGAGCAGGACGGCGAAGCTCGCGACCAGACCACCCAGCGCGGCCAGCCCGCGCCAGCGGCCGAACGCCACGATGGCGACGGCGAACAGCACGGCCAGCCAGACCAGCGGCGTACCGCGCTGGTGCTCGGCGATGTGGTAGCTCTTCGTGGTCGGATCGGCCGGGTCCGTCAGCTCGACCAGCACGATCCGGTCGCCGACCTCGACCCGGGGCGCCCCGGGGCCGGCCGGGACGGGCGCCTCGACCTGCCGCCCGGCGTCCGGGCCCTGCTCGGCGGCCACGGTCACCGTGCCGCACGGGCCTGTGGAGCCGCCCGGGCCGCCCTCCGGCGTGTCCGGTGTCGGGGGGCAGGGCTCGGTCACCACCCGGGTCACCGTGCCGTGGTAGCGCGGCAGGTCCGCGTCGCCCGCCGGCTGCCGGGTGTCCCGGGGCCAGAGCACGAGCGCGGCGACCACCGTGACCAGGAAGAGCGGGACCACCGCCGCCACGAGGATCCGTCGTACCCGGGGCGGGGCGGACGGAGCGGGACGGGTGTGGTCGGCGCCCATGGCGTGTCTCCCAACGATTCACAACGGGATGCGTGGCACCGGCCCGGTCGGATGGCCGGGCCGGCGAAGGCGCGCGGCACACGGCGCCGGGGGTCGTCGCCGGGAATGGTAGCGAGGTCGGGGCAGGGCCCCTGGCGACGATCGGCCACCCGGCCGTTCCGTCCGGCCCGGCCGGCCGCACCCATTACCGTGGTCGACATGGGTACGCAGACGGCGATGACCGGACGGTGGGTCCGGCTCCTGCTGCTGCTCTGCACCCTGGTCGGGCTGACCGCCATGCACACTCTCGGTCACGGCGCGCACGCCTCCGCCGGCCACGCCATCGCGCACGGCGAGGGGCACCCGGTCGCGGGCTCGGTCGGCGTGGTCGAGGACTGCTCCGGCGACGGCTGCCACGGGAGCGCCCTGCCGCTGCGCGACCTCGGCGGCGATCCCTCCGGGTGGAGCGTCTGCCTGGCGGTGCTCGGCGCGTTCGCCGTCGCGCTGCTGGTCGCCGTGCTGCTGCGGGCCCGGTCGCGGGTCGCCGCCCCGACCCTCGGTGGCCCGTACCGGGCCGCTGCCGGGCCGCGCGCCCCGCCGCCCCGGCCGTACGGGCTGCGCCTGGCGACGGCGTCGGTGCTGCGCAGATAGGACGCCCCGGCGCGGGTGAACCGGAGGAGCCGGTGACCCGCGTCCGCCGTTCGCTGCGTCCGTTCCGACACCGAAAGGTTCAACCGTGTTCACTCGTACCCTCGTGCGTCGGGCCGCCCTGGCCGGCGCGACCGTCGCCGCCGCCTTCGCCCTGGCCGCCTGCGGCGGCACCGACCACTCGACCGCCCCCGGCGGCCACGGCACCGGCGCGGCGGGCAGCGGCTCGCCCTCCGCCGGCGCCTCGTTCGGGGACGCGGACGTGATGTTCGCCCAGATGATGATCCCGCACCACCAGCAGGCCGTGGAGATGGCCGGGCTGGCCGACGGCCGGGCCGCCGACCCCGAGGTGAAGAAGCTGGCCGCGCAGATCAGGGCGGCCCAGGCGCCGGAGATCGCCACCATGACCGGCTGGCTCGCCGCCTGGGGCCGGCCGGCACCGTCGGCGACCGCCGGTCACGGCAGGCCGGGAATGGACCACGGCATGCCCGGGATGATGTCCGACGCCGACCTGGCGAAGCTCGAGGCGTTCACCGGCGTCGACTTCGACCGGCAGTTCCTGACCATGATGATCGCCCACCACGAGGGCGCGATCACCATGGCGAAGGACGAGCTGGCCCGGGGCGTCAACCCGGAGGCCAGGGCGCTCGCCCAGCGGATCGTCGACGCCCAGCAGGCCGAGATCGACGCCATGAAGAAGCTGCTCGACCGGCTCTGAGCCGGCAGGGTCGGGTGCCCGGGCCGCGTGTGACCCGGGCACCCGACCGCGGGATCGGGCGAGCCCCCCGCACGACGGCCGCGGACGGGTCGAACGCCACGGTCAGCCGCGCTTCATCAGCCGGCCGACGGCGGCCATCATCTCGGTGGCCATCTCGTCGGCGCGGCCCTCGCGGGCGCCCTCGTGCATGCAGTGCCGGGCATGCCCGTCGAGCAGGCCGAGGCCGACCTTGTCCAGGGCGGCCTGGATGGCGGAGATCTGGGTCAGCACGTCGATGCAGTAGCGGTCGTCCTCGACCATCTTCTCGATGCCGCGGACCTGGCCCTCGATACGGCGGAGCCGCGCGAGCAGCTGGTCCTTGCTGGCGGTGTAGCCCCGGGTCGGGGTCGTCGGTGCGGTCATGACGTCCAGGATAGCGTACCCCTCGGGGGTATGGTACGTTCCTCGTTGTTGGCGGGTACCCCCACCGGGTACCGGTAGCAAGGAGTGGCAGCCGTCTCTCGTCCAAATACCCCTCCGGGGTATAGGCTGAGGGTCGGCGAGAGGGGAGTTGCGATGGTCACCACGACGTACCAGGTGCAGGGCATGACCTGCGGGCACTGCGTCAACTCGGTCAGCACCGAGGTGAGCGCGATCCCGGGCGTCACCGACGTCCAGGTCGACCTGGCCTCCGGCCAGGTCACCGTCAGCAGTGAGGGCCCGTTGGACACGGGCGCCGTCCGTGCCGCCGTCGACGAGGCCGGCTACGACCTCGTCGGGGCGTGACGGGTCCACGGACCCGAAGGAAACGAGGTGCCATCATGAACACGGCGACAAAGCTGAGCGGCTTCGCCCTCGGCCTCGTGGCGGTGTTCGGCGCGGCGTACGGGGTCGGTCACCTGGCCGGCCCCGTCACCCCCGCCGCCGAGACCCGCCACGACACCACCGAGCCCGGCCACGGCGAAGGTGGCCACCCGCCCGCCGCCACCGGCCACCTGCCCGGCGGGCTGCTCGTCTCCGACCGCGGCTACACCCTGCAACCGGTGGCCGCCCCCACCGGCCAGTTCGCCTTCCGGATCACCGGCCCGGACGGACGGCCGGTCACCCGTTACGACGTGGCGCACGACAAGCGCATGCACCTGATCGTCGCCCGCCGCGACCTCTCCGGCTTCCGGCACGTGCACCCGGAGCTGGGCGCCGACGGCACCTGGCGGGTCGCCTCGCCGCTCACCGGGCCCGGCGTCTGGCGGGCGTTCGCCGACTTCACCCCGACCGGTGGCGAGCCGCTGACGCTCGGGGTCGACGTCACCGTCCCCGGTGCCCTGGCGGAGCGGCCACTTCCGGCGCCCGCCACCAGCACCACCGTCGACGGCTTCACCGTCACGCTGACCGGGGCGCCGCAGCCTGGCCGCACCAGCCAGCTCACCCTGACCGTGAGCCGGGACGGCCGGCCGGTCACCGACCTCCAGCCCTACCTCGGGGCGTACGGGCACCTGGTGGCGTTGCGGCAGGGCGACCTGGCGTACCTGCACGTGCACCCGGAGGGCGCGCCCGGTGACGGGCGGACCCCGGCCGGGCCGGCGGTCACCTTCTCCGCGGAGGTGCCCTCGGCCGGGACGTACCGTCTCTTCCTGGACTTCCGGCACGGCGACGCGGTGCACACCGCGGAGTTCACCGTCGTGGCCGGTGACCAGGCCGCCCCGGCGTCGGACGCGCCGGCCACCACCACCGCACCGACCCCGGACGCCGGACACGGCGTCCCCGGTCACGGGCACAATTGACCGGAGGTGCCGCGATGACATCGACCGCCAAGTCCCTGCCGGTCGCGCCGAACCAGATCGAGCTCGCGATCGGCGGCATGACCTGTGCCTCCTGCGCTGCCCGGATCGAGAAGAAGCTCAACCGGATGGACGGCGTCGAGGCCACGGTCAACTACGCCACCGAGAAGGCCACCGTCCAGTACGCCGAGGACGTCACCCCGGCCGACCTGATCGCCACCGTGGAGAAGACCGGCTACACGGCCGTCGTACCGCCGCCGCCCGCACAGGCGGCCGAGGTGACCGCCGAGCCGGTGGACGAGCTGCGCGGACTGCGTACCCGGCTGTGGACGTCGGTCGCGCTGGCCGTGCCGGTGATCCTGCTGGCCATGGTGCCGGCCTGGCAGTTCACCTACTGGCAGTGGCTGTCGCTGACCCTGGCCGCCCCGGTCGTGGTCTACGGCGGGCTGCCGTTCCACCGGGCGGCCTGGGTCAACCTGCGGCACGGCGCGGCGACCATGGACACCCTGGTGTCGCTCGGCACCCTCGCCGCGTTCGGCTGGTCGCTCTGGGCCCTGTTCCTCGGCGACGCCGGGATGCCCGGCATGACCCACCCGTTCCGGCTCGACATCACCCGTACCGACGGGGCCGGCAACATCTACCTGGAGGCGGCTGCCGGGGTGACCGTCTTCATCCTCGCCGGTCGCTACTTCGAGGCCCGGTCCAAGCGGACCGCCGGCGCCGCCCTGCGCGCCCTGCTGGAGCTGGGCGCGAAGGACGTCGCGGTGCTCCGGGAGGGCCGGGAGACCCGGATCCCGGTGGACCAGCTCGCGGTGGGGGACCGGTTCGTGGTCCGGCCGGGCGAGAAGGTCGCCACCGACGGCGTCGTCGAGGAGGGCACCTCGGCGGTGGACGCCAGCATGCTCACCGGCGAGTCCGTCCCCGTCGAGGTCGGGCCGGGCGACGCCGTCGTCGGCGCCACCGTCAACGCCGGCGGTCGGCTGGTCGTCCGGGCCACCCGGGTCGGCAGTGACACCCAGCTCGCCCAGATGGCCAAGCTGGTCGAGGCGGCGCAGACCGGCAAGGCTGCCGTGCAGCGGCTCGCCGACCGGATCTCCGGGGTCTTCGTACCGATCGTGATCGCCCTGGCCGCCGGCACGCTGGGCTGGTGGTTCGGCACCGGCGCGGGGACGACGGCCGCCTTCACCGCGGCGGTGGCCGTCCTGATCATCGCCTGCCCATGCGCCCTCGGCCTGGCCACCCCGACCGCGCTGCTGGTCGGCACCGGGCGCGGTGCCCAGCTCGGCATCCTGATCAAGGGACCGGAGGTGCTGGAGTCCACCCGCCAGGTCCACACCGTGGTGCTGGACAAGACCGGCACCGTCACCACCGGGCGGATGACCCTGGTCGACGTGCTCCCCGCCCCCGGTCAGGACGCCGACGAGCTGCTGCGGCTGGCCGGCGCGTTGGAGGCCGCCTCCGAGCACCCGATCGCCCGGGCGATCGCCGACGGGGCGGCGGAGGCGGGGGCGCTGCCGGCGGTCACCGGCTTCGCCAACACGGAAGGCCTCGGCGTGACCGGTTCGGTCGACGGCCGGGCCGTGGTGGTCGGGCGGCTCCGGCTGCTGCGGGAGCGGGGTCTCGACGTACCCGACGAGGTCGTGCGGGCCGCGACCGACGCGGAGGCCACCGGCCGGACGGCGGTCCTCGCCGGCTGGGACGGCCAGGCCCGCGGGGTCCTCGCCGTGGCCGACGTGGTGAAGCCGACCAGCCGGGCCGCCGTCGGGCGACTGCGTGAGCTCGGCCTCACCCCGGTGCTGCTCACCGGCGACAACACCACCGTCGCGCGGGCGGTGGCCGCCGAGGTCGGCATCGACGAGGTGATCGCCGAGGTGCTGCCGGCCGACAAGGTCGACGTGGTGCGGCGACTCCAGGCCGAGGGGCGGACGGTCGCGATGGTCGGCGACGGCATCAACGACGCCGCCGCGCTGGCCCAGGCCGACCTCGGGCTGGCTATGGGCACCGGCACCGACGTGGCGATCGAGGCGTCCGACCTGACCCTGGTCCGGGGCGACCTGATGGCCGCCGTGGACGCCATCCGGCTCTCCCGACGGACGCTGCGCATCATCAAGGGCAACCTGTTCTGGGCCTTCGCCTACAACGTCGCCGCCCTGCCGCTGGCGGCCGCCGGCCTGCTCAACCCGATGATCGCCGGTGCCGCGATGGCCTTCTCGTCGGTCTTCGTGGTGGCGAACAGCCTCCGGCTGCGGCGCTTCCACCCGGTCGGCTGAGCTGCGGAATCCGCCGCCGGTCCCGGTCCGTCCGGGGCCGGCGGCGGCAGGTCGGGACATCCTCGGTGAGGTCCCCGGGGGTTGAGCCCCCCGCTGCGGGGTACCTCATCTGCACAGGAAGGCAGCTGAATGGAGGTTCCCATGGGCATCGACGACAAGATCGACAACACCGCCGAGAAGACCGCTGGCAAGGTCAAGGAGGGCGCCGGCCGGGCCACCGACAACGAGCGCCTCGAGGCCGAGGGCCGCACCGACCAGACCAAGGCCAACCTCAAGCAGGCCGGTGAGAAGGTCAAGGACGCCTTCAAGAGCTGACGTATCGCCAGACCACGCCGGGCCGGCACCACGCCGGCCCGGCGTGCTGCGCGTGGACCGCGTGTCTGCTGTCCCTGTCGGACACTGGATGTCGGCCCACCATCGGCCACCGTGGTTCGCGTCGGCCGCTTAGGATGCGAAGCGACCTCGACCCCGGAGGGAGCCACCCCATGGCCCACCCTGTCGACCCGTCCGGCCTCGGGCGAGTGCTGTCCGAGACGATGTCCGCGCTCGGGCAGTTCACCGGCGGCCCCGACTCCGACGCGCCACCGCCTGAGGGCCACGGCGAGGCGGCCGACGGGCTGGTCCAGGTGACGGTCGGTCCACCCGGGCGGATCACCGCGCTCACCCTCGACGCGCGGGCGATGCGCATGGCGAGCGAGTCACTCGCCGAAGAGATCACCGAGGCAGTCAACGCGGCGTTCGCCGACCTTCAGGAGAAGGCCACCGCCGCCGTATCCGAACAGGTTGACCTCGGATCGCTGGGCGACCGGCTGCGCAAGATCCAGGAGGACGCCGGCCGGCAGCTCACCGCGTTCACCGACGCTCTGGTGGAGGCGCAGGACCGGCTCGCCCGGCAGGGCGGCAAATGATGGCGATCGAGGTCGACCCGGACGGGCTGAGCGGGTCCGGTCGCGCGCTGGAAGGGGTTGCCGACCGGTTCGGCCAGGCGATCTCGGCGTTCCAGGCCGAGCTGGCCGCCTTCGGCCGGCCCTGGGGCTCGGACGACATCGGCTCGCTGATCGGGGCCGCCCACGACGAGGTGTCCGCCTTCGCGTTCGAGTGCTTCGACAGCGCCCTCCAGGAGATCGCCGCCGCCGGAACGGATCTCACCGGCATGGCCATCCAGTACGCCGAGATCGAGGCCGCCATCAAGGAGGGCTTCGACGGCCTGCACCAGGCCCTGGGCGGCTGACCGATGGGCCTCGAACTCCCCGGGGAACTGCGCTCGCTGCTGGGCATCCTCGGCTACAGCTGGCCCGAGGCGGACGAGGCCAAGCTCTTCGAGATGGGCAACGCCTGGATCCGCTTCTCCGGCACCCTCGCCGGCGTGGTCACCGAGGCGAACACCGGGGCCACCGCCGTCTGGTCCGGCCACATCGGTCAGGACATCACCGCCTTCCAGTCCTGGTGGAACCGGGAGGACAGCCCCGCCGACAGCCTGCGCGACGGGGTGACCGCGGCGGTGCTCACCGGCACCGGCCTGATCATCTGCGCCGCGATCGTCCTCGCCTTGAAGATCGCCGTGATCGTGCAACTGGTGCTCCTGGCCATCGAGATAGCGCAGGCGATCGCCACGGCCGCGGTCACCTTCGGCGCCTCGCTGCTGGAGATCCCGATCTTCCAGCAGCTCGCCCGGACCATCGTCGGCAACCTCATCCAAGAGGTCCTCTGGAAGCTCATCGACGGGTGACGCGGGGATGAGCGGAGGCAAGGCCGGCGGCCGGTTGATGCGGGCCGCGTTGCGCTTCCTGAAGCGGACCAAGGGACGCAGCCGCCCCGACCGGATGAACCCGCACTTCACTGAGCACGTGATCGGCGGGGGGCATGTCAAGCCGGGCATGCCCAAGGGAACCGGTTATCACTACCGCCCTGGTGGGCAGGACTTCCCGGGGCGCAGGCTGCAGCCGGGGACCATCGTCAGGGATCCGAGGACCGGGGCGTACCGCGCCAAGCCGGAGTTCTTCGATCCGACGATCAACCCGCCGCACGGGGCATGGAAGCCGAAGAAGGGACCCAACGGGGGGGAGAGCTCGTTCTTTCCCGACGACTGGACGCCTGCCCAGGTGGACAACGCCATCAGTGGGGCCTTCCAGAACGCCAGCCCCGTGCCGGGCACCAACAACAAGGTGTGGCGTGGGAAGCACAAGGACCTCGTGATCGAGGGCTTCTACAATGGCTCGGGCGGGTTCACGCACGGTTGGCCTATCGTCCCCTGATCCGAAGGACCTCTGTTGGCGTTCATCAGTTTCTCGCTCGACGAGTACCGCCTGCCGTTGTTCGAGGTGACGGATCAGCGGTACCGAGTGCTCGGCGCCTGGCTGATCATCGACATCTCGGTCTACCAGTCGGTCTGTCTGGACGCGCTGGCGATGATCGACGACGTGTCGCACGGCCGGGCGCTGGAGGACGAGTGGGACAGCGACAAGTACGACGTCAGCTTCACCGCCCACGGCGTCGAGTTCCAGAGCGAGTGGGCCGAGGATGAACGGGGCCGCTACTCGCTCGACGAGGTGCGCGAGGCGGTCGAGGCGTACTGGCGGTTTCTGGTGAGCCGCCCGGACAATCCCGAGCTCATCCGCGAGTACCGGCCCGATCTGCCGCTATGGCAGGCCGAACTGTTGCAGTGGGAAGAGCGATGGGGGCGGCCGCATCCGTACCGGGGGCGGCTGTTCTGAATCAACGGTCGGCGGCCAGGCGCGCGGCGCGTACCTCCAGGTAACGCTGCTCGGGCAGGCTGGTGGTCGCCCGGGCGGCGGCCAGGTACGCGGCCCGCGCCTCGTCCCGCTCGCCGGCCAGCTCCAGCAGGTGGGCGCGGACGGCGGCGAGCCGGTGGTGCCCGGCCGTGCGTTCGTCGGCGTCGAGCGGCGCCAGCAGGGTGAGCCCGGCCCGCGGACCGTCCACCATGGCCACCGCGGCGGCCTTGTTGAGGGTGACCATCGGGTTCGGCGCGATCCGGGCGAGCACCCGGTAGAGCGCGACGATCTGCCGCCAGTCCGTCTCCGCCGCCGTCGGCGCCTCGGCGTGCACCGCCGCGATCGCCGCCTGCACCTGGTACGGGCCGGGCGGTGACCAGGTCAGCGCCTCGGTCACCAGCGCGACCCCCTCCTTGATCTCGTTCCGGTCCCAGCGGGTTCGGTCCTGCTCGGCCAGCGGGACCAGCTCCCCGCCCGGGCCGGTCCGGGCCGCCCGGTGCGAGTCGGTGAGCAGCATCAACGCCAGCAGTCCGGTGATCTCGCCGTTGTCGGGGAGCAGCCGGTGCAGCTCCCGGGCCAGCCGGATCGCCTCCCCGGTCAGCTCCGCCCGGTGCAGTTCACCGCCGCTGGAGGCCGTGTAGCCCTCGTTGAAGATCAGGTAGAGCACATGCAGCACGGCGCGCAGCCGTTCGTCGCGGTCGGCGGCCGAGGGCAGTACGAAGCGGGCGCCCGCCGCCTCGATCCGCTGCTTGGCCCGGCGGATCCGCTGGCTCATCGTCGCCTCCGGCACCAGGTACGCCCGGGCGATCTCCGCGGTGCTCAGCCCGCCCACGGCCCGCAACGTGAGCGCCACCTGGGCGGAGCCGGTCAGCGCCGGATGGCAGCAGAGGAACAGCAGCTTCAGCGTGTCGTCCCCGGTGGGCGTCTCCTCGTCGGCGGGCGGCGCCACCGCCGCGTACGCCGGCTCCCGGACCGCCACCGCGACCTCGCGGTCCCGGCGGGCCCGCTCGCTGCGCCACTCGTCGGTGAGCCGGCGGGTCGCCACGGTGACCAGCCACGAGCGGGGATGGTCGGGGATCCCCTGCTCCGGCCACTGGGTGGCGGCGGCGAGCAGCGCCTCCTGCACGGCGTCCTCGCAGGCGTAGAACTGGCCGTGCCGTCGGACGAGCACGCCGAGGACCTGCGGCGCGAGGGCGCGCAGCAGGTCCTCGACGACGAGGGGTGTCACATCTCCGTCCCGGCCTGCTCCATCACCGGTCGGACCTCCAGCACCCCGACTCCGCGCCGCACGTCCGGCCAGCTCGCGGCGATCTCGGCGGCCCGCTCCGGGGTCTCGCAGTCGACCATCAGGTAGCCGGCGAACTGCTCCTTGCTCTCCACGAACGGCCCGTCGGTGATCTCGGCGCCGCCACCGGCGCCGGCTCGGACCGTCCGGGTCTGCGACGGGTGGGCCAGGGCGTCGCCGCCGACCAGCTCCCCGGACTCGGTCAGCTCCTTCATGATCTCGTCGACCTCGCCGAAGATCGCGTTCCGCTCCTCCTCGGACAGCTCCTCGACGAAGCCGGGCCGGTTCCAGATCAGCAGCATGTACTTCACGGTCCACTCCTCGGGTACGGGCCACCGGCGGTGGCGTCTCTCGCAGACGGGTCGGAGCTGGGACGTCCGATCCGACATCTTCCCCGAGAAAAGTCAGCGACCCCGCCGTAGCGGCCGGCGCGCCGGGGAGCCGACGTCGAGCGAGGCCCGATCGGCGGCGGAGGTGCCCGACGTCCAACCCTCGGCGTCGCGCACCTGGAGCCGGTGCCGGGTGACGCCGGGGAAGAGGTGGTCGACCCGTTCCCGGACCGCGTCCGAGCGGGCGGCGAGCACGGGGAGCAGCCGGTCACCGCCCCGTTCCCCGGCGGCCTCCCGGCCCGCCGCCGCGGTGGCCGCCTGCAGCCGCTCGCCGATCCGCAGCGCGAACGCGTTGAGGAAGGACTCGTCGTACCCCTTCGTGCGCCGGCCGCTGCCCGGGCGGCGCTCGCCCCGGCCGCGCAGCATCGCCGCGGTGGCCTGCACCAGCAGCGAGGTGTGCAGCAGCTCGACCGCCACCAGGTCGGCGGGGAAACCGAGCACGGTGGCGAAGCCGAGGTCGTCGGACCACACCGACTCGCACCGGTTCGCCGCCGCCACTTCCTGGATCAGCAGCGCCTTCGCCGCCGCGTACGGGGCGTCGGTGCCGAGCCGGACGCCGCCCGGCCGGTCCGGTCGTTCGGCGGTCGCGTCCAGCAGCGCCGCGTCGATGCTGTGCCGGGCCATCAGCTCCTGGGCCTTCCCGGTGAGCGCCTCCGCCTCCGCCGGGAAGGTGGTCGACTCGGCCTTGGCCAGTAGCGCGCGTACCCGGTCCAGCATCCGTGAGCCGGCGGCCGGGGCGGCGGCGCGCGGGGCGGCGGCCGGGTTGCCGGGCGGCGGGCGGAGCACCGCGATCGGCGGCAGCCCCTCGACCAGCACGAGCGCGTCGACCGCGTCCCGCAGTGCGGTGATCCGGTCGCCCTCGGCGCGGCGGTCCAGCCAGCCCGCGTCGGCGTCCCAGCGCGTGCCGAGTTCGGCGAGCTGGTCGTCGAACCACTGCGGGACGGTGCCGGACTGCTCCCGGCGCTGGGCGGCCAGCACGTCCCGGAGCAGCCGCGCCCCGCGCGGCGCCAGCCGCCGGGTCGCGATCCGGTCCAGGTCGACCGGCTGCCAGCCGCGGGGCCAGAGCCGTCCCACGCCGCGGACCAGGCGGGTGAGCAGTGCCGCGTCGATCACCGGGCCACTGCCGACCACCAGCCGGTCCAGCGCCCGCTCGGCCTCCCGTACGTCGGTGCCGCGCGCCGCCGCGAGGGCGGCGGCGAGTAGCTGCTCGGCGTCCGGCACCGGTCGGTCCTCTTCTCCGTGGTCGTCTCCGGGCGGCGGATCGCGCACCCGCCCGAACGGTACCGGCGCGTCCGTCCCGCCCGCCCGTGAGCGCCCTCACCACCGGCGCCGTGGACCCGGCCGAAGGGGTGATTACTGCGCGGTACGTGGCACGCGTCGCCCTCCGGCACAGCGCGGAAACGAGGCCCAGATGTTCTTGGTGCGCCCGGTGGCGTACCAACCGACCGCCAGGGAGACCGACTGCGCCAGCAGCAACCCGCGCCCGCCGGCGTCGAGCGGGCGGGTGTCGACCAGTTCGGGGACCCTGCCGAGGTCGTGGTCGGCCACCTCCAGGATGAGGCAGTCGTCGGCGGCGAGCAGGGTGACGATGGTCGGCGGGAGGCCGTGCCGCAGCGCGTTGCTCGCCAGTTCGGTGGCCACCAGGACGACCAGGTGCGGGATCTCGTCGAGCTCGTCGCCCTGGGCCAGGCCGTGCCGGGCCAGGGCCTCGCGCAGCGAGGCGCGCAGGTCGCGCAGCTCGGCGGGATTGCCGAGATCCCACCGCTCCAGCTCGGCGGCCCGCGGCGGTGGCGGCGAGGTGCGCAGCTGTCCCATGCTTCTGCTCTACCCTGCACAGCCCGCTGCTACGCCGTCCGGCTGTCCGCGACCGGCGCCGGCAGCGCTGGCGGGTCGGCTCCCCCGCCGCCGGGGGAGCCGACCCGGACGGTCAGCGGCGGAGCAGGGCGAAGACGCCCCAGCCGAGATACTCCCGCTGGTAGCGGACGTACCGCAGCGGGTCCTCGGTCAGTTCCCGGCGCAGTTCCCCGGCCAGTTCGTCGTCGGGGTTGGCGTCCAGCCAGCGGCGCAGGTTGAGCCAGTGCGCGGCCGCGTACCGGTCCCAGCTGTCCTGGTCGGCGAGGACGATCTCGACCAGGTCCCAGCCGCACTCGCCGAAGAGCCGGACCAGCCCGGGCAGGTCCTGGAACTCGTCCCGGGACCGGGCGTGGGAGCCGGTCACCGCCTCCTCGTCGGGCGGGTCGAGTCGCCAGTACGGCTCCCCGACCAGGACCATCCCGCCGGGGCGCAGGCTGCGGCAGAGGATCTCCAGGGTGCCGGGCACCCCGTCACCGATCCAGGTGGCGCCGACGCAGGCGGCCAGGTCGACCGGCTCCTCCGCGACGTACGTCGCGGCGTCACCGTGCAGGAACCGGACCCGGTCGGCGACGCCGAGCTCGGCGGCGCGCTCCCGGGCGGCGGCGGTGTTGACGGTGCTGATGTCGACCCCGGTGCCGGTCACGCCGTGGTCCCGGGCCCAGGTGCACAGCAGCTCGCCCTTGCCGCTGCACAGGTCGAGGATCGACGCGCCGCGTTCGAGCTTGATCGCCCGGCCCAGCGTGGCCAGCTTGCCGGCGTCGAACGGGTTGATGATCCGGAGGTCGCCCTCGCGGATGGTGAAGCTACGTGGCAGATCCAATGCGGTCACTCCAGTAGGTGGGTGCGGATGTCGGAACGGGCTGACGCAGGTCGGTTCGGCTCAGCGCGGTCGGCACGGGCACCAAAACACCCTCTTCGCGGTCTCGGAGTGACGTCGCGGGAAGGCTAGTCGTCCTCCTTCGGACTCTCAACGGAATACCTCGTGGGGCGGTGGTCGGGACGTGAGGAGTCGCTGATGGTGCGAGCGGAGCAGGGTCGCACCCCGGAAGGGATGCCGCAGCGAGGCGTACTCCGTACGGCCCCGCCCACATCCCGCGAGGGCGGCGACGAGTACGGCGGCCACGGCGGCGGCGAGCCGGAGGCGGCGCATCCGACCACCGTAGGTCCAGCCGTACGCCGCCGCAGCGCAAGACGTCGGGCTCGTCCGGTGGGTGACCCACACGGACGGCGACCCGGAGGTGTCGGCCGCGCGGATATCTGCTGTGGTCGATATCACGTTAGCTTCTGCGCACGCCGGCGACCGTGCCGGTGAGTCGACGGGAGAACGCGATGAAGACACCGTGGAAAGCCGCCGCCACCCTCGCCGCGGCCCTCCTCCTGGTCCTGCCCGGCGGCACCGCCGCCCGGGCGGCGGGCACGCCGTCCACCAAGACCCCGGTCGCCGGCTCGCTCCGCACCTACCCGGTCTCCGCCGTGTACGTAGCCGGGGTCTCCTCCGGCGGGTACCTGGCCACCCAGCTCCAGGTCGCCTACTCGGCGCGGATCCGGGGCGCTGCCGTCTTCGCCGCCGGCCCGTACTACTGCGCCCAGTACAACGTCGCCCAGGCGCTCTACGGCTGCGGCGACAACATCTACCCGACGTACGTGTCCACCCTGGAGGGCTACACCCGTACCTGGGCGTCGTACGGCTGGGTCGACCCGACCGGCAACCTCGCCGGCCAGCCGGTGTACGTCTACCACGGCGCCAACGACAACACCGTCAAGAAGTCCGTCACCGATGACCTGGTCCGCTACTACCAGGACTTCGGCGCCAGCGTCCGCTACGACAGCGGCAGCGCCGCCGGCCACGCCTGGGTCACCCCGTACGGCACGGTCGGCTGCACGGCGACCGCCTCGCCGTTCCTCAACGACTGCGGCACCGACCCGGAGGGCAGCTTCCTCGGCAAGCTGCTCGGCTCGGTGTCCGCGCCGAACACCGGCCCGCTCGGCGGGACCCTCATCCGGTTCAGCCAGGACACCTTCGCGGTCAACGGCTGGGCCAACGGGCTGAGCATGGACGCCAACGGCTTCGCGTACGTGCCGAGCACCTGCGCCGCCGGCCAGACCTGCCGGCTGCTGGTCGCCCTGCACGGCTGCGCCCAGGGGTACGCCAAGATCGGCACCGCCTTCGTCGATCGGGCCAACCTCAACCAGTACGCCGACACCAACCGGCTGATCGTCCTCTACCCGCAGGCGGTCGCGACCGGGGTCAACCCGAACGGCTGCTGGGACTGGTGGGGCTACCTCGGCGCCACCAACTATCCGATCAAGGGTGGCCTCCAGGTGGAGACCATCATGAACATGGTCCGTCGCCTGGACGGCTGACGAATCCACGGTCCGGTTCCCCGCCCCGGCTCCGACGTACCGGCAAAGGCCACCGGCAGTGGCCCGGTGGTCGGCGGGTTCGAGGTGGCTGGCGCACTCGGCCTGCTCGTCTCCCGGCTCGCCCGGTACGCCGCGCTCGGTCTCGTCGTCCTGCTGACCGGCGCGGTGGTCACCAACCTGGTCATCCTGCGCACCTGGCCGCTCAGCGCGCTGGTCCTGCTCGCGGTCGCCGCCCTGGTGGCGGTGGTCCGCTGGCGGCGCGCGTCGGCCGGTTCCGGGCGCCCTCGCAGCGTGAAACCGCGGTGAAACCGCGCTGATCGGCCGCCGGCACGCTCACCGGCAGGACGACGACAACCCCATCACGGCCGGCCATCGGGTGACCGGATTCACCTCCGAGAGGGCCGCCGTGAAAAGCGCGTCAAGAAACGGCGGGCCGGCGTCACGGTCCCGTTATGGCCCCTGTCCGTCGGGCCGGTACGGGGTTGTGATTGCCCGGCGCGACCGGGAGGCGGTCGCGGGGAACGTCCGCAGGAGGAGTCAGCCGTGTCTGACCTGGGGTTCGTGCTGTTGACGGTGGCGCTGTTCGCGGCGCTCGCCCTCGTCGTACGAGGGGTGGAGAAGCTGTGAGCGCGGTGAACGCGGTCGGTCTGGTGCTGGCGATCGGCCTCGGCGTGTTCATGGTCGTCGCCCTGCTGTTCCCGGAGCGCTTCTGATGACCACGGCAACAGCCGGCATCGTCTTCATGCTGTCCCTGGTGGTGGCGCTCGTCGCCGCCTTCAAGCCGTTCGGTGACTACATGTACCGGGTGGTCTCCGGCACCCGGCAGTCCCGCGTCGAGCGGGGAATCTATCGCCTGGTCGGGGTGAAC
This sequence comes from Micromonospora sp. SL4-19, assembly GCF_047921475.1. NCBI lineage: Bacteria > Bacillati > Actinomycetota > Actinomycetes > Micromonosporales > Micromonosporaceae > Micromonospora > Micromonospora sp. SL4-19. The sequence continues at coordinate 653,258 of NZ_JBLROB010000001.1, read as the reverse complement.
GCCGCCGCCGAGCAGACCTGGGGCGTGTACGCCCGCAGCGTGCTCGCCTTCTCGGCCGTCTCGATCCTGTTCCTGTACACGTTCCAGCGCCTGCAGAACCACCTGTGGCTCTCGCTGGGTTTCGACGCGGTGGTCCCGCACGGCGCCTGGAACACCGCGGTCTCGTTCGTGACCAACACGAACTGGCAGTGGTACTCGGGCGAGTCGACCATGGGCCACCTGGTGCAGATGGCCGGCCTGGCGGTGCAGAACTTCGTCTCCGCCTCGGTCGGCATCGCCGTGGCGGTCGCCCTGGTCCGCGGGTTCGCCCGCAGCCGGAGCGGCGAGCTGGGCAACTTCTGGGTCGACCTGACCCGGATCACGCTGCGGATCCTGCTGCCGATCGCCGTGCTCGGCGCGCTGGCGCTGATGATCGGCGGCGCGGTGCAGAACCTGTCCGGCGGCACCGGCGTCACCACGTTGACCGGCGGCACCCAGCACCTCACCGGCGGCCCGGTGGCCAGCCAGGAGGCCATCAAGGAGCTGGGCACCAACGGTGGTGGCTTCTACAACACCAACAGCGCCCACCCGTTCGAGAACCCGACCACCTGGACGAACTGGCTCGAGATCTTCCTGATCCTGGTCATCCCGTTCAGCCTGCCCCGGGTCTTCGGCCGGCTGGTCGGGCAGAACCGGCAGGGCTACGCGATCGCCGCGGTCATGGCGATCCTGGCGCTGGCCAGCGTCACCCTGATCAACGTCTTCGAGTTGGCCGGGCACGGCACCGTGCCACAGGCGGTCGCCGCCGCCATGGAGGGCAAGGACGTCCGGTTCGGCGTTTCGGACTCGGCGACCTTCGCCGCCGCCACCACGCTCACCTCGACCGGTGCGGTGAACTCGTTCCACGACTCGTACACCTCGCTCGGCGGGATGATGACGCTGGGCAACATGATGCTCGGCGAGGTGGCCCCCGGCGGCGTCGGCTCCGGCCTCTACGGCCTGCTGGTCCTCGCCGTGATCACCGTGTTCGTGGCCGGGCTGATGGTGGGCCGCACCCCGGAGTACCTGGGCAAGAAGATCGGTTCCCGCGAGATCAAGCTCGCCTCGCTGTACTTCCTGATCACGCCGGCCCTGGTGCTGGTGGGTACCGCGGCGGCCTTCGCGACCGGCAACAACTCGACCGCGTTGAACGTCGGCCCGCACGGCCTCTCCGAGGTCCTCTACGCGTTCACCTCGGCGAGCAACAACAACGGCTCCGCGTTCGCCGGCATCACGGTCAACACGCCGTGGTGGAACACCGCGCTCGGGCTGTGCATGCTGCTCGGCCGGTTCCTGCCGATGATCTTCGTGCTCGCGCTGGCCGGTTCGCTGGCGCGCCAGAAACCCACCCCCACCTCCGAGGGCACCCTGCCGACCCACCGACCGCTCTTCGTCGGGATGGTCGTCGGCGTCACGGTGATCCTCGTGGCGCTGACCTTCCTGCCCGCGCTTGCGCTCGGCCCCCTCGCAGAGGGGCTGTGACCATCATGAGGAACGAGGACATGTCCGTCACGCCTGTGACATCCGGTGGCACCGGCGAGCAGCCGGTCGCCGGCACCCCGGCCACCCAGGGCAACCGGGTCGGCGGGGGCCTGCTCGACCCGAGGCAGCTGATCCGGTCCCTGCCGGACGCGCTGCGCAAGCTGGACCCGCGCACGCTGTGGCGCAACCCCGTGATGCTGATCGTCGAGATCGGCGCGATCTACACCACCGTGTTGGCCGTCGCCGACCCGTCGGTGTTCGCCTGGGCCGTCACGGTCTGGCTCTGGCTCACCGTGATCTTCGCGAACCTCGCCGAGGCGGTCGCCGAGGGCCGCGGCAAGGCGCAGGCCGCGACGCTGCGGCAGGCGAAGAAGGACACCATCGCCACCCGACTGATCGGCTGGACCCCGGGTGCCCGGGCCAACGGGTACCGCGACGAGGCGGTGCCCGCGCCGGAACTGAAGCTGGGCGACATCGTGCTGGTCGAGGCGGGCCAGGTCATCCCGGGCGACGGCGACGTGGTCGAGGGCATCGCCAGCGTCGACGAGTCCGCCATCACCGGCGAGTCGGCGCCCGTCATCCGTGAGTCCGGCGGCGACCGCAGCGCGGTCACCGGCGGCACCCGGGTGCTCTCCGACCGGATCATCGTCAAGATCACCCAGCGACCGGGCGAGAGCTTCATCGACCGGATGATCGCCCTGGTGGAGGGGGCGAACCGGCAGAAGACCCCGAACGAGATCGCGCTGAACATCCTGCTCGCCGCGCTCACGATCATCTTCCTGCTGGCCGTGGTGACCCTCCAGCCGCTGGCGATCTTCTCCAAGGGCTACCAGGCGGCCGCCCCTGACACCGGTGCGATCACCAACGCCGGGGTCACCGGGGTGGTTCTGGTGTCCCTGCTGGTCTGCCTGATCCCGACCACCATCGGGGCGTTGCTCTCGGCCATCGGCATCGCCGGCATGGACCGGCTCGTCCAACGCAACGTCCTGGCCATGAGCGGCCGGGCCGTCGAGGCGGCCGGCGACGTGAACACCCTGCTGCTCGACAAGACCGGCACCATCACCCTCGGCAACCGGCAGGCGGACGAGTTCCTCCCGGTCACCGGCGTGACCGCGGACGACGTCGCCGACGCGGCGCAGCTGTCCAGCCTCGCCGACGAGACACCCGAGGGTCGCTCGATCGTGGTGCTCGCGAAGAACGAGTTCGGGCTGCGTGAGCGCGAGCCCGGGCTGATCCCGCACGCCGCGTTCGTGCCGTTCACGGCGCAGAGCCGGATGAGCGGCGTCGACCTCACCCCGGACAGCACCGACGACGGCGGTGCCGGCGCACCGGCCCGGCGGATCCGTAAGGGCGCCGCCGCCGCCGTGATGAAGTGGGTCCGCGAGAACGGCGGCCACCCCACCGAGCAGGTGGGGCAGCTCGTCGACGAGATCAGTGGCATCGGTGGCACGCCACTCGTCGTCGCCGAGCACGTCGAGGGCGAACCGGCCCGGGCGCTCGGGGTCATCCACCTGAAGGACATCGTCAAGACGGGGATGCGTGAGCGCTTCGACGAGATGCGCCGGATGGGCATCCGCACCGTCATGATCACCGGCGACAACCCGCGTACGGCGAAGGCGATCGCGGACGAGGCCGGGGTGGACGACTTCCTCGCGGAGGCCACCCCGGAGGACAAGCTCGCCCTGATCAAGAAGGAGCAGGAGGGCGGCCGGCTGGTCGCGATGACCGGCGACGGCACCAACGACGCGCCCGCCCTCGCCTAGGCCGATGTCGGGGTGGCGATGAACACCGGCACGTCGGCCGCCAAGGAGGCCGGCAACATGGTCGACCTCGACTCCGACCCGACCAAGCTGATCGAGATCGTGGAGATCGGCAAGCAGTTGCTGATCACGCGGGGTTCACTGACGACGTTCAGCATCGCGAACGACGTGGCGAAGTACTTCGCGATCATCCCGGCCATGTTCGCCGGCATCTACCCGGGTCTGGACGCGCTGAACATCATGCGGCTGGCCGGCCCCGAGTCGGCGATCCTGTCCGCGGTCATCTTCAACGCGATCGTCATCGTCGCGCTGATCCCGCTGGCCCTGCGCGGCGTGCGCTACCGCCCGTCCAGCGCGTCGAAGCTGCTCAGCCGCAACCTGCTGGTGTACGGCCTGGGCGGCATCATCGTGCCGTTCATCGGCATCAAGCTCATCGACCTGCTCATCCAGTTCGTCCCGGGGATCTCGTGATGCGCCTCCCTAACTGGCTCGCTCAACACCTGGCCGCGCTGCGCGCGCTGCTCGTCTTCACCGTCCTGCTCGGCTTCGCGTACCCGCTGGCCCTGGTCGCCGTGGGCCGGATTCCCGGCCTGCAGGGCAAGGCCGACGGCTCCCTGGTCACGGTCGACGGCCGGACCGTCGGCAGCACCCTGATCGGACAGTCGTTCACCGACGCGGACGGCAACCCCGTGCCGCGCTACTTCCAGTCCCGGCCGTCGGCGGCCGGCGCCGGCTACGATCCCACCGCCACCGCGGCCAGCAACCTCGGCCCGGAGAGTGTGGTCGACACCATCGCCAGCAACCCCGACGACTCGAAGCACAGCCTGCTCACCCAGGTCTGCGCCCGGAGCAGGGCCATCGGCGAACTCGACGGCGTCGACGGGCGGCGGCCCTACTGCGCCCCGGACGGGGTCGGCGCGGTGCTGGCCGTGTTCCGTGCCGACGGGCTTACCGGCCGGATCACCCGGGTGGTCAGCGTCAACCAGGTCGCCCCGGCAACTCCCTTCCTCGCCAGCTACCAGGGGATGCCGGTGGAGCTGGCCCAGCCCGGCCACGACTACGTCGCCGAGGGCGGGGTGGTCATCCCGATCCGGGGTGACGCTCCGGCCGATCCGGCGGTGCCGGCCGACGCGGTCACCGCCAGCGGCAGCGGCCTCGACCCGCACATCAGCCCGGCGTACGCGCAGATCCAGGTGGCCCGCGTGGCGCGTGAGCGGGGCGCGGACCCGGCGGCGGTCCGGCGCCTGGTCGAGGAGCACACCACCGGGCGGGCGCTCGGGTTCATGGGCGAACCGGCGGTCAACGTGCTCGACCTCAACCTCGCCCTCGACGAGAAGTTTCCCGTCCGCTGACTGAGTCCAAGGAGGGGCCTCCTTCACCTCGCGGGGCGTCAAGAGGGCCTCTCCTGCCACCGATCGGGGAGGATGGTGACCGTGCCAAGGGGAGAACTTCGCATCTACCTCGGGGCCGCCCCCGGTGTCGGCAAGACCTACGCCATGCTCGAGGAGGCCCAGCGGCGCGCCGAACGCGGCACCGACGTGGTGATCGGCCTGGTCGAGACCCACGGGCGCCCGCACACCGCGGCGATGATCGGGGGGTTGGAGGTCGTACCCCGCCGCGCGATCACCTATCGGGGTGCCGGCTTCACCGAGATGGACCTCGACGCCGTCCTGGCCCGCCGCCCCGAGGTCGCGGTGGTCGACGAGCTGGCCCACACCAACGTGCCCGGCAGCCGCCACGACAAGCGCTGGCAGGACGTCCAGGAGCTGCTCGACGCCGGCATCAGCGTGCTGTCCACCGTCAACATCCAGCACCTCGAGTCGCTCAACGACGTGGTCGCGCAGATCACCGGCACCACCCAGCGGGAGACCCTGCCCGATCAGGTCGTCCGGGCCGCCGAGCAGGTCGAGCTGATCGACATGACCCCGGAGGCGCTGCGCCGCCGGATGGCTCACGGCAACATCTACCGCCCTGACAAGATCGACGCGGCGCTCGGCAACTACTTCCGGGTCGGCAACCTCACCGCCCTGCGCGAGCTGGCGCTGCTCTGGCTCGCCGACAAGGTCGACGAGCAGCTCGACGAATACCGCGCCCAGCAGGGCATCTCCGCCACCTGGGAGGCCCGGGAACGGGTGGTGGTGGCGCTCACCGGCGGGCCGGAGGGGGAGACGCTGATCCGTCGGGCGGCCCGGATCGCCGCCCGCAGCAAGGGCGCCGACCTGCTCGCCGTGCACGTGGCCCGCAGCGACGGCCTGGCCGGGGCGGACCCGGCTCAGCTCGCCCGGCAGCGGGTGCTGGTGGAGAGCCTCGGTGGGACGTACCACCACGTGCTAGGCACCGACATCCCGGCGGCCCTGCTGGATTTCGCCCGTGGCGTCAACGCCACCCAGCTCGTGCTCGGCGCGAGCCGGCGCGGACGCTTCGCCCAACTGGTGTCCCCGGGCGTCGGCGTCACCACCACCGCCCTGTCCGGCCCGATCGACGTCCACCTGGTGACCCACGCCGAGGCCGGGCGCGGCCGGCGCGGCGCGGCGATGCCCGCCGCGCTGTCCCGGCGGCGCCGGCTGCTCGGGTTCGCGCTCGCCGTGTTCGGCATGCCCGCCCTGGCCGGGCTGCTGCTGGCGCTGCCCAACCTCATGCTGACCAACGACATCCTGCTCTTCCTCGCCGGCGTGGTCGGCGTCGCCCTGGTGGGTGGGCTGTGGCCGGCGCTGGTCGCCGCCCTGGGCGGCTCCCTGCTGCTCAACTGGTTCTTCACCCCGCCGTACCACACGCTCACCATCGCCGAGGCGGACAACCTGCTCGCACTCGGCGTCTTCGTCGGTGTCGCGGTCGCGGTGAGCTGGGTGGTCGACGTGGCCGCCCGGCGTACCCGCGAGGCGGCGCGGGCCTCTGCCGACGCGCAGACCCTGGCCACCGTCGCCGGCGGCGTGCTGCGCGGCGAGCGACCGCTGCGGGCGCTCCTGGACCGGCTGCGGGAGACCTTCGCGCTGCGCGCGGTGAGCGTGCTGGAGCTGGTCGCGGAGGCCGAGGGACGCCCGGGCCGGGCACAGGAGGAGGCGGCCTGGCGGGTGGTGGCCGGCGTCGGCGAGGCGCCGCCGGGTAGCCCGGGCGCTGGGGAGACCGCCGTGCCGGTGGACGAGCGGCTCACCGTGGTGCTCTCCGGCCGTCGGCTGGAGGCCGCCGACCGGCGGGTGGTCGAGGCATTCGCCGCCCAGGCCGCCGTCGCGCTGCGCCAGGAACGCCTCGCCGAGGAGGTCGCCACCGCCCGGCCGCTCGCCGAGGCCGACCGGATGCGCACCGCGCTGCTTGCCGCGGTCAGCCACGACCTGCGTACGCCGCTGGCGTCCGCGAAGGCGGCGGTGAGCAGCCTGCGCAGCCATGACGTGGAGTTCGGCGCGGACGATCGCGAGGAGCTGCTGGCCACCGCCGACGAGTCGCTGGACCGGCTCGGCCGGTTGGTGGCGAACCTGCTCGACATGAGCCGGCTCCAGGCCGGCGTCCTCGGCGTCACCGCCACGGCGATCGGGCTGGAGGACGTCGTACCCCGGGCCCTGGACGAGCTGGGGCCGGCGGCCGCCGACGTCACCACCGACATCCCCGCCGACCTGCCGGCCGCCACGGCCGACCCCGGCCTGCTGGAACGGGTGCTGGTCAACATCGTGGCCAACGCCCTGCGGCACAGCCCGCCCGGGCAGCCGCCCACCATCACCGCCAGCGCCCACGCCGGGCAGGTCGAGCTGCGGGTCATCGACACCGGCCCCGGCATCCCTGAGGACCAGTGGGAGCACGTCTTCCTGCCGTTCCAACGCCTCGGCGACCGGGACAACCAGACCGGGGTCGGCCTGGGGCTCGCGCTGTCCCGGGGGCTCGCGGAGGCGATGGGTGGCAGCATCACCCCGGAGACCACGCCGGGCGGCGGGCTGACCATGGTGTTGCGGCTGCCCGCCGCCGAGCAGAGGGGTGCGGAGTGACCCGGATCCTGGTCGTGGACGACGAGCCGCAGATCCTGCGCGCCCTGCGGATCAACCTGCGCGCCCGGGGCTACGACGTGCAGGTCGTCGAGACCGGTGCGGCGGCGCTGCGAGCCGCCGCCGGCCACCCGCCCGACCTGGTGGTGCTCGACCTCGGTCTGCCCGACCTGGACGGCGTCGAGGTGATCCGGGGCCTGCGCGGCTGGACCACCGTGCCGATCATCGTCCTCTCCGGCCGGGCCGGCAGCGAGGACAAGGTCTCCGCCCTCGACGCCGGTGCCGACGACTACGTCACCAAGCCGTTCGGCGTGGACGAGCTGCTCGCCCGGATCCGCGCCGTCACCCGCCGGCTCGGCGGTGCCGCGCCCGGCGCCCCTTCGCTACGGGTCGGCCGGCACACCGTCGACCTGGCCGACCGGACCGTCATCCGCGACGACGGCGCCGAGGTCAAGCTCACCCCCACCCAGTGGGCCATGCTGGAGAAGCTGCTGCGCAACCCCGGCAAGCTGGTCAGCCAGCGCCAGCTGCTGCACGACGTGTGGGGCCCGGAGTATCACCACGAGACCAACTACCTGCGGCAGTACATGGCCCAACTACGGCGCAAGCTGGAGGACGATCCGGCCCGCCCCCGGCATCTGATCACCGAGCCGGGGATGGGCTACCGCTACCGCCCCTGAACGGATCGGCACCGCCCCGGCGGCGGTCAGGCCGCCCAGCGATCGGAGGCACGGGCCGAGCCGGGATACGGCGGCAGCAGCCGCAACCCTGGGGACTCGGGCTGCTCCGGGGCGGGCAGGTGCCAGCGCGGCTCGGCCGGGCGGCCCCGTTGCGCCGGGCCGCCGGGCCGCAGCCGGGGGCGGGACAGCGCGACGACGATCACGTATCCGGCGACCAGGAACCCGTGGCTGATCAGCCGGGTGGTGTCCACCCGCCCGGTGGCCAGGTCGTTGACCGACAGCAGCACCAGCGTGCCGACGAACGCGGACAGCATCGGCACCAGCCCCGTCGGTGTTGTGCGCCGGGCCGCGACGAACAGGAAGCCGGCACCGACGGCGACGTTCCACGCCGCCGACTCGTGCCACAGGTGCCCCGACGCCAGCGCACCGGTCGTCGTGTGGTCGTGGACGCCGGTCGCCCCCTGGCCGATCTGCGCCAGGCCGAGGACGAGCTGCAGCGTGCCGATCAGACCCAGCACCGTCCGCAGGGTGAGTGCGATCCGCTCCCGGCGGCGCGGAGCCGGCGCCGGGAGCGCGGCGAGGATGACGTCGGTGAGGTCGTCACCGGTCACACTGACCGACAGGCGCGCCCGGCGGGTCACCGCGGCGGCCCGGTCGTACCAGGCCCGGCAGTCGCCGCACCCGTCCAGGTGGGCCTCCGCGGCCACCCGCTCGGCGGCGGTCTCCTCCCCGTCCAACTGCGCCGACAGCACCTCGCGCCACTGCTCACACCCCATGTACCGATAGTCGGCCCGAGGGTGGCGTGAGTTCCCGCGGACCTCGCACGATCTGTCGCCTCGGCGCAGGTCACCCGGGCTGAGCCGGGTTACCCCGCGGCGCCGCCGTCCCGCCGCGCGCCCTCCCCGGACCGGCCGGCCGTGGCGGCGACGAGGTCCTCCCGGGCCCGGGCCACCCGGGAGCGGATGGTGCCGATCGGGCAGCCGCACACCTCCGCCGCCTCGGCGTAGGACATGCCGAGGATCTGGGTGGCGACGAAGGCCTCGCGCCGTTCCGCCGGCAACGCCGCGATGAGCTGCTCCAGCACCACCTGCCGGTCGAAGCCGCCGTGGTGCGCGTCGGGGGCGTCGTACCCGTCAGCCATCGGCACCGTCCGCGGGCGCGACGTCGCGGCCCGCGTGTGGTCCACCGCGACCCGGCGGGCGATGGCGAGCAGCCAGGTCCGCGCCGAGGACCGCCCGGCGAACGACGGCAGCGACCGCGCCGCGCGCAGGAAGGTCTCCTGGGCCAGGTCCTCGGCCTCGGACGGTGAGACCAGCGCGGCGAGGAAACGCCGGACCTGCTGCTGCGTCGCGCGGACGAACCGGGCGGCCGCGTCCCGGTCACCCTCGCCGGCGGCCAACGCCCACGCGGTGACCTCCGCGTCGTCGTCAGCCATCGGGCACCTCCGCTTCGGGCCGTTGGAGGATATGCACCCGGCCGCAATCACGACAAGTTGTAGTAGTAACCGATCGACAGCGTACCGCAATCGGCGCTGGCCACGGCTCCGTCGGTCGCCCTCGTCGTCGGTCGGGTGCCGGCGTTCAGCCGGTGGTCACGGCGGCAGTCACCTCGACCTCCAGCACCGCGCCGTCCAGGAACAGTCGGTTCACCTCCACCGTGGTGCTGGCGGGCTTGGCGTGCGGGAAGTACCGACTGCGGACTTCGGCATAGCCGGCCAGGTCACCGAGGTCGGTCATGAACGTCCGGACGTGCATGACGTCGGCGAACGTGGCGCCGTGTGCGGCGAGCAGGCCACCGACCAGCTCGAAGATCCGCTCGGACTGCGCCCGGACGTCGCCGGGCGCCACCACGGCGCCGTCGTCGTCGACGCCGACCTGGCCGGAGAGTAGCAGCAGGGCGCTGCCCGGCAGGTCGAGGCGGGCGACGTGGGCGAACCGGTCGCCGAACGGCGCGGAGACGGTCGCGGGGTTGTCCAGGGTCACGATCACGGCTGCTCCTTGTCGTGGGTGGTGGTGGGGCGGACACCGGTGAGGGCGGCGATGTCCTCGTGCGGGTGGGGCGCGGCCGCCAGTGCCGACGCGGCGGCGTGCAGGACGGGCGCGGGAACGTCGCCGAGCGCGTCGAGGGCGAGCCGGGCGTCCTTGGCGGCCAGGGCGACGGTGAACGCGGCATCCGTGGCGGTCGCCCGGGCGACCGCGCCGCGCAGCGGTCCGACCTCGAGCGCCTCGATCGCCGTACGCCGGTCCACGCCGACTGCCGCAGCGACCGCCAGCGCGTCGGCGGTGGCCGTGACGGCGGTGACCAGAGCGGTGTTGAGCACCAGTTTCAGCGCGGCGCCGCTGCCGAGGCCCCCGCACCGGCGGACCGTGCCGAGTAGTTCCAGCACCGGGGCGACCCGGTCGACGGCCGCCTCCGGGCCGCCGGCCAGCACCACGAGCCGACCCGCCTCGGCCGCGCCGGCGCTGCCGGCGACGGGCGCGTCCACGAGCGGTACGCCCGCCGGCAGCAGCCTGGTCAGCTCAGCCACGGCCCGAGGGCCGATCGTGGACATCTCGACCAGATGGGTGCCGGGCCGCAGGTCGGCCGCGGCCGGGTCGGCGCCGAATAGCACCTCCCGAACGGCGGTCGCGTCGGTCAGCATGGTGATCACCACGTCGGCGTCCCGGACGGCCTCGGCCGGGGTGGCGGCGGCCCGCGCCCCGGCCGCGACGAGCGAGCCCGTCCGGCCGGGGGTGCGGTTCCAGACCGTGAGGCGCTGCCCCGCGGCTAGCAACCGGCGGCCGACCGCCGCGCCCATCGTGCCCGTGCCCAGCAGTGCGATGACGTTCATGGCCGGAACGCTAGGTGGCGCACAATCATGCCACAAACGAATGATCAGCATTACTGCCATGCGCACACGGAATGTCAACATGGGGCATGCAGCCGCACGCACTCCAGGTCTTCCGCGTCGTCGCCGAGCACGGCTCCATCACGGCCGCGGCCCGGACCCTGCGTTACACCCAGTCGGCGGTGTCGCGGCAGATCGCCGCCCTGGAGGCCGAGGCCGGCTGCCCCCTGTTCGACCGGCTTCCGCGCGGTGTCGCGCTGACCGAGCAGGGCCGCTGTCTGCTCGGCCACGCCGAGGTGGTGCTCGACCGGCTCGACGTCGCCCGGCGCGACCTGGCCGCGCTCCGCGACCTGAGCGCCGGCCGGCTGCGGGTCGGCGCGTTCCCGACGGCGGTAGCCGCACTCGTGCCGCGTGCGCTGGCCGCGTTCCGGTCCGCCCACCCGCAGGTGGCACTGTCCCTGGTCGAGGGCCTGACACCCGGGCTGATGGACCGGCTGCTCGCCGGGGACGCCGACGTGGCCGTGGTGAGCGCGGCACCCGACCAGCCTCTCGACAGTGACCGGTTCGATCTGCACCACCTCGTGGACGAGGTCCTGTTGGTGGCGGTGCCCCGGGCGCACCGGCTCGCCCGCCGGCGGACCGTCCGGCTGCGTGAACTGGCCGACGACGCGTTCATCGCCGGCTCGGCCACCGCCGAGGAGACCCTGCTGCGGGCCACCCTGCCGGCGGGCTTCCGGCCGCGGATCGACATCGTGGCCGCGGAGTGGACCGGCAAGCTGGGCTGTGTCGCGGCCGGGTTGGGCGTCGCCCTGGTGCCCGCGCTGGCCGTCCGGGCCGCCCCGCCCGACCTCGCCCTGCTCCGCCTGCACCCCGACGACGCCTCGGTCCGGCGGGTCTTCGCCGCCACCGTCGCCGGTCGCAGCCGACCGCCGGCGGTGCAGCGGTTCCTCACCCATCTCGACGAGGTGGCCGCCGGGTTGGAGTGAGTCAGGTGGAGCAGGGCTGGCTGCCGGACCGCTGACCAGCGGACCGGCATTCCGGTCGACCACGAGTCTGGCCGCTGTGGACTGCACGGGTAGTCGGCGGGCGTTCACAGCCCCAGGCGTACGGGATTGGCAAATCGTGCCGTGGAGTTGGACCTCCTGCCCCGCGACAGTGAGGTATCCCCCACCCCCCGGCAGTTGCAACCCCGCCCTCTGTCACGATCATTCAACCCCGGCACCCGTATGATCACGGGCGTCACCCCTGGCGTGTTCCGAGTCGTTCGGTGGCGCGAGCGAATAATCGAAGCTTGCAAATATTTGCTCGCCTGCGTCCGTTTTATCGCTCGGCGCACCTTTGTCTGGCCTTTGTTGCTTTCGGGCCAACTGGCCAGCTTGCTCCGTACATCTGGCGGCTCCTGCAAAGACACCATTTGCGTTTAGGTTCCACCAGTCCACTCCCCCCCCCTCGGAGGTCCAGCTTTTATGCTCCGACCCAAGCGCCGACACCCGGTTTGGGTGTTGGGCGTACTCGCCACCAGCGGGGCGCTCGCTCTGAGCAGCAGCGCCACCGCCCTCGCCGCTGAGTCGGCGACACCATTCATCAGCGAGATCCACTACGACAACGCCGGCACCGACGTCGGTGAGGCGATCGAGATCGAGGCGCCGGTCGGCTTCGACCTGAGCGGCTGGCAGATCGTTCTCTACAACGGCGGGAACGGTGCGGCGTACAACACCCGTACGCTGAGCGGCGCCGTGCCGGCGGCTGGCGTCGTCGTCGCCGACTACCCGGTCAACGGCATCCAGAACGGTGACCCCGACGGTGTCGCGCTGGTCTCCCCGACTGGTTCGGTGGCGGAGTTCATCACCTACGGTGGAACGTTCGACGCGATCGGCGGCCCGGCCAACGGGTTGACCGGCACCGACATCGGGGTCAAGGAGAGCACCGCCACCCCGGTCGGCTACTCGCTGCAGAAGATCAACGGCACCTGGAATCAGCCGGCGACCAACACCTTCGGTGTCCGCAACGGCGCCGGCAACCCCGACCCGGGCCCGGACCCGGACCCGGGCATCGGCTGCACCGTCACCGTCGACCACACCATCGCGGAGGTCCAGGGCACCGGCAGCGCCACGCCGCTGTCGGGCACCCAGGTCACCGTCGAGGGCATCGTGACCGCCGACCACCGCACCGGTGGCTACAACGGCATCTACGTGCAGACCGCCGGCAGTGGCGGAGACCGTCCGGTCGCCGCCGGCACCGCCTCCGACGGCATCTTCGTCTACCTGACGACCAACACCGCCAACCACCCGCCGGTCGCGATCGGCGACCGGGTGCGGGTCAGCGGCACCCCGAGCGAGTACAGCGGCCTCACCCAGCTGAACATCGCCGCCAAGAGCGACGTGCAGATCTGCGCGCACGGCGCGGCCCTGCCCGCCCCGGTCCCGGTCAGCCTGCCGCTGGCCGACGGCGCCCGCGAGTCGGTCGAGTCGATGCTGGTGGCGCCGGTCGGCCAGTACACCGTCTCCGACGTGTACAACACCAACCGGTACGGCGAGGTCGTCCTCGCCGCCGGTGACCGTCCGGCCCTGAACTCGACCGACCTCGCCCGCCCGGGCTCGGACGCCGCCAAGCAGGTGATCGCCGACAACAAGCTCCGCCGGATCCTGGTCGACGACGGCAAGACCACCAACCTGGCCACCGCCGGGCTGCTGCCGCCGTACATCTCCAAGGCGAACCCGCTGCGGATCGGCGACTCGGTCGAGGCGTTCGGGCCGTCGGTGCTGTCCTACGGCTTCAACGAGTGGCGCCTGCAGCCGACCACCCCGGTCAGCGCGGACACCCCGGCCGCCGACCGGACCAGCTTCAAGGCCACCAACCCGCGTACGCCCGGGCCGGCGAACGTCGGCGGGGACGTGCGGGTGGCGAGCTTCAACGTCCTCAACTACTTCGTGCACTTCGGTGGCGACGCTCGCGGCGCCGCTGACGCGGCCGGGCTGGCCAAGCAGGAGGCGAAGATCGTTGCGGCGATCAGCTCCCTGGGCGCCGACGTGGTGGGTCTCGAGGAGATCGAGAACTCGGTCCGGTTCGACCCCAACGACCCGCAGCAGGCGCTGAAGCGGCTGGTCAACGCGCTCAACGCGAAGGACGGTGCGGGGACCTGGGACTACGTCCGTACCCCGGCCGAGCTGCCGGGCCCGGACCAGCAGGACTTCATCACCACGGCGATCATCTTCAAGCCGGCCAAGGTCCAGCCCAAGGGGCCGGGTCGGTCGATCAACGACGAGACCGTCTGGTTCAACGCCCGCGAGCCGATCGCGCAGACCTTCACGGCGGGGAAGACCTCCTTCACCGTGGTCGTCAACCACCTCAAGTCCAAGAGCGGCACCGGGACCGGCGACAACGCCGACGCCGGTGACGGTCAGGGCAACTGGAACGGCGACCGGGTCCGGCAGGCCAAGGCGCTGACCGCGTTCGTCGACCAGGTCAAGGCTGACAGCGGCACCGACGATGTGCTGCTGCTGGGTGACTTCAACGCGTACACCCAGGAGGACCCGATGCAGGTCCTCTACCAGGCCAAGTTCAAGGATCTGAACAACACCGGCAAGGCCACCTACGCCTTCGGTGGCGAGTCCGGCTCGCTCGACCACGCCCTCGCCTCGCCGTCGCTGGCGTCGCGGATCACCGGGGTCGACGTGTGGCAGATCAACTCGGTCGAGTCGTTCGCCTTCGAGTACGACGGTCTGGCCGCCTTCTACGAGCCGACCCCGTACCGGGCCAGCGACCACAACCCGGTCGTGGTGGGCATCAGCACCAGCGCGAAGCCGGTCAACCTGCAGCTGCTGGGCATCAACGACTTCCACGGCCGGCTGGAGTCCCCGGCCACCGTGGGTGGTCAGCCCGTCGGCGGCGCCGCTCAGCTCGCCGGCCTGGTCGGTCAGCTGCGGGCGCAGAACCCGAACACCGCGTTCATCTCCGCGGGTGACAACATCGGCGCGTCCACGTTCATCTCGGCGATCGACGGGGACACCCCGACGATCGACGCCCTGAACAAGGCCGGCCTGGTCGCCTCGGCGGTGGGCAACCACGAGTTCGACAAGGGCATCGCCGACCTCACCGGCCGGGTGTCCGACCGCGCGGCCTTCCCGTACCTGGGCGCCAACGTCTACCGGGGTGACACCCGGGTGCTGCCGGCGTACTCGGTCAGCACCATCGGTGGGGTCCGGGTCGGCTTCGTCGGCGTGGTGACCGAGCAGACCGCGTCGCTGGTCAGCCCGGACGGCATCGCCGGCCTGAGCTTCCACGACCCGGTCGCCGAGGCCAACCTGGTGGCCGGCCAGCTCAAGGACGGCAACCCGGACAACGGCGAGGCCGACGTGGTGGTGCTGCTCGCGCACGAGGGTGCCGCGACGGAGAACATCACCTCCGCCGAGGCGCTGGCCAACGACCCGGTCTTCGGCAAGTTCACCCGGGTCAACGCCACCATCGACGCGATCTTCAGCGGTCACACCCACCAGCCGTACGCGTTCAGGCTCCCGGTCCCCGGATCGGACAAGCTGCGTCCGGTGGTGCAGGCCGAGGACTACGGCATGCGGCTGGGCAAGGTCAACCTGACCTTCGACCCGAACACGAACTCGGTGACCACCTCCGACGCGCAGCTGGTCGACGTGGTCGGCGCGCCGCAGGACCAGGCCGTGGCCGACATCGTGGCCGCCGCCAAGGTCAAGGCGACTGAGCTGGGCAAGCAGAAGCTCGGCTCGATCACCGCGGACGCCAAGCGGGCGTACACCAACGGCAACGAGGACCGGGGCAAGGAGTCGGCGCTGGGCAACCTCATCGCCGACGTGCAGCTCGCCGGCACCAAGGACGCCGGCCGGGGTGGGGCGCAGATCGCGTTCATGAACCCCGGTGGCCTGCGGGCCGACCTGCTCTACCGGACCGACGGCACGGTGACCTACGCCGACGCCTTCGCCGTCCAGCCGTTCTCCAACGATGTGGTCACCAAGAGCTACACCGGTGCCCAGATCAAGCAGGTGCTGGAGGAGCAGTGGCAGCCGGACGGCGCGTCCCGCCCGGTGCTGTGGCTGGGTGTGTCGAAGGGCTTCACCTACACCTACAACCCGGACGCGCCGAAGGGCTCGCGGATCACCTCGGTCAAGCTCAACGGCACGCCGCTCAACCCGTCGGGCACCTACCGGGTCACGGTGAACTCGTTCCTCGCCGCCGGCGGTGACAACTTCACCACCCTCGGCAAGGGCACCAACCCGGCGACCACCGGCGACAACGACCTCACCATGCTGGTGAGCTACTTCGCGGCGAACTCGCCGGTCACCGCGGACACCCAGCCGCGGTCGACGATCGGCCAGGCCGGTCCGCAGTGCACCACGACGATCACCGGCAAGTACAGCAAGGCGCTGGTGGTCAGCGCGGGCCTGACCTGCCTGGAGAACGCCACGGTCTCCGGCGCGATCACGGTCAACCCGGGTGCCTCGCTGGTGGTCACCGGCGGCACCATCAGCGGCCCGGTGTCCGCCACCCGCCCGGTGCTGTTCGACATCTCCGGCGCGACGGTGTCCGGCCCGATCACGGTCACCGGTGCCACCGGCGACCTGAGCATCGTCAAGGGCAAGGTGAGCGGCCCGGTGTCGATCACCAACAGCACCGGTGGGGTACGGATCGACACGGTCACCGTCAGCGGTCCGGTCACCCTCACCGGCAACACCGGCAGCCAGCCGGTCGTTGTCGCCGCGAACACTGTCAGCGGGACGCTGGGTTGCTCGGGTAACACCCCGGCCCCGGTGAACGAGAGCCGGCCGAACAGCGTGAAGGGCACGGCCACGGGCCAGTGCGCAAAGCTGTAGTCCGGATGCGATAACCGGTCCGCGGCCGGAGCCGATCAGGCTCCGGCCGCGGATCGTTTTGTGGCAGGCATCCGCTGATCGGGGCACCAACGCCGGAACTCGGACCGGATATCCCAGTCGACAGTCGGATTGCCGGGGGCGAACGGGGCGAATCGTCGGGCGGGGTCTTTACGACTGACGTCAATTCCGCGAAGTTGTCTGAGGCTGTCATACGGCGTTCAGCTTTCGTCCGCCGATGGGTCGACGTCGGACGCTTACCGTCCGCACGTCGGCCCGCAGCATGTCGGAGCCGAATCACGACTATCTGGAGGTCCGGGTAGATGCCCCGTGCGCTCATCCGGCGAGTCACCGTCGCCTTGTCCTTGTCCATGACCGGCTTGGCCGGTCCGTTGCTCGCTGCCCCGGCGTCCGCCAGTCCGGCCGGGACGGGCCTGGTCATCAGTGAGACGTACGTCAACGGCGGCTCGTCCGGCGCGAGCTACCTCAACAAGTTCATCGAGCTCTACAACCCGACGTCGAACGCCGTCCCGCTCAGCGGCAAAACCCTGCAGTACCGCGCGCCCACGAGCACCGTGGTGCCGAGCGGTGCGCAGGTGTTCGCGCTGTCGGGGGCGGTGGCCGCGCACGGCCACTTCCTCATCCAGCTGCCGAGCAACGCCGCCCCCACCAATCCCGGCGAACCGCTGCCCACGCCCGACCTGAGCACCGGCAACAGCGTCAACCCGGGCGCGGGCGGTGGCACGCTCTACATCGCGGCCAGCGGCTCCGGCGTGCTCCCCACCGACAGTTCGGTCATCGACAAGATCGGCTGGGGGACCAGCAACTCTCCGGAGGGGACCGCCGCGACCGGTAACTCGCTCGTCCTGAGCTATCAGCGGGACGCGGCCGGTACGGACACGGACAACAACGCCGCCGACTTCCGCACCGCCACCCCGACGCCGCAGAACGCGGCGTCCGACGGCGGCACGACCCCCGTCACGGTGACGGACCCCGGCACCCAGAACGCGACGATCGGCACCGCGATCGCGCCGCTGACCCTCGGCGCCACGGGCGGCACCCCGCCGTACACCTGGACCGCGACCGGCCTGCCCGCAGGCCTGGCGATCTCCACGGACGGGGTCGTCACGGGCACCCCGACCGCAGCCGGCACGTCGTCGGTGACGGTCACTGTCACCGACTCGGAGGGCGCGAACGCCTCGGCGTCGTTCAGCTTCACCGTCGCGGCCACCACGACGGTCCTGTCGATCGCCGAAATCCAGGGCACGAACACCGACACGTCGCCGTACGCCAACAAGGAGGTGACGACCGAGGGCGTCGTGACCGCCACCTACACCACCGGCGGATTCAACGGCTTCTTCATGGAGACCGGCGGCGCCGGCGGCACCGAGGCGGAGGACGCCACGCCGGGCGCCTCCGACGCGATCTTCGTATTCGGTTCGGCCGCGGCCAGCCAGGTCAACATCGGCGACAGCGTCCGGGTCACCGGCACCGTGCAGGAGTACCAGGGCCTGACCGAGATCACCTTCCCGACCGTCACGAAGCTCGCCAACCCGCTGCCCCCCGTCAAGCCGGACGTGATCCCGTGGTCCGCCCTCACGACGGACGCCCAGAAGGAGGCACACGAGGGCGAGCTGATCCTGCCCCAGGGCGACTTCACCGTGTCGGACAACTACGACGCGAACTGGTACGGCTCCTTCACCCTCGCCGCCGGTGACACGCCGCTGCGCCAGCCCACCGACGTCGGACCCGCCGGCAGCGCCCAGGCGCAGGCCGTGGTCACCGAGAACGCCGCCCGGACGGTGACCCTGGACGACGGCGCGAGCACGAACTACAGCGGCAGCGCGAACACCGGCCAGCCGCTGCCGTGGTTCACGCCGGGCAACCCCGTCCGCGTCGGCTCGAAGGTCACCTTCCACCAGCCGGTGGTCCTCGAGTACCGGTTCTCGCTGTGGAACTTCCAGCCGGTCCGGCAGGTGAGCGACGACGGCGCCGCGGTCGCGACCTTCTCCGACACCCGTGCCCTGAACCAGCAGCCGGCCGCCGTCGGCGGTAACGTCCGCCTGGCGACGTTCAACGTCCAGAACTACTTCCCGACGACCGGGGAGGCGTACGTCGCCAAGGGCCTGGGTACCTGCACCTACTACACCGACCGGGCCGGCAACCGCATCACGGTGAAGAGCTGCACCGGCCCCGGCAACAGCGCAGGCCCGCGCGGCGCCGCCAACGACGCCAACTTCCAGCGGCAGCAGGCGAAGATCGTCACCGGCATCAACCGGCTCGGTGCCAGCATCGTGTCGCTGGAGGAAGTCGAGAACTCCGCGAAGTTCGGCCAGCCTCGGGACACCGCGCTCGCCGGCCTCGTCGACGCGCTCAACGCCGCCGCCGGCTCGACGGTGTGGGCGTACGTGCCCTCGCCGGCCGACGACAAGCTGCCGCCGCTCGGCCAGCAGGACGTGATCCGTACGGCGTTCATCTACAAGCCGGCGGAGGTCGCGCTCGTTGGGGAATCGGTGGTGCTCACCGGTGACTCGGGCCCCGGCCAGCCGTTCTCGATCGCCCGCCAGCCGCTGGCTCAGGGCTTCAAGAAGGCCGGCGCGATCGACGCCGACGCGTTCCTGGTCGTCGCCAACCACTGGAAGTCGAAGGGCAGCGGGACCCCGCTGTACGACGGCGACCTTGAGAACACGTCCTCGCCGGCGGTGAACCAGGGCTCGTTCAACGCGACCCGGGTGCGCCAGGCGCAGGACACGAGCGCGTTCGCCACGCAGGTGGCGGCGAGCCTGGGCACCAACCGGATCTTCCTGGTCGGCGACTTCAACGCCTACACCCAGGAGGACCCGATGCAGGTGCTGTACGCCAACGGCTACACCGACCTGGGTGCCACCCTCGACCCGTCGGAGTCGACGTACGCCTACAACGGTCTGCACGGCTCGCTCGACCACGTGCTGGCCAACGCGGCCGCCCGCGCGCTGGTCACCGGGGCGGACGTGTGGCAGATCAACGCCCAGGAGGCGGTGGCCTACAACTACAGCCGCTACAACTACAACGCCACCCTGCTGTTCAACGGCAGCGACCCGTTCGCGGCGGCGGACCACAACCCGGTCGTCGTCGGGCTGAACGCGCCGGTGACGCCGGCCGTGCCGGCCTGGAGCGCCTCGAAGGTGTACAACACCGGCGACAAGGTCTCCTACCAGGGCTCGACCTGGCAGGCGCTCTGGTGGACCCAGAACCAGACGCCTGGTGACCCGTACGGCCCGTGGCAGCAGATGGTGACCGCCGCCGACGGTACCGCCGTCTGGACCCCGTCACGCATCTTCGACACCGGAGACACGGTCGTCTACCAGGGCAAGAAGTACGTCGCCCAGTGGTGGACCCGCAACCAGGTCCCCGGCCAGCCCTACGGCCCGTGGAAGAGCGTCGGCTGATCCGGCGATAGTGCGATCGGGGCCGCCTTCCGCGTGGGAGGCGGCCCCGGTCGTCGTTCAGGCCACGATCTCCTCGCCCAACCCCGTGGGCCGGCCAACCTGAGCGAGGTCAGTCTGCTGTCGGGGCGGGAACCTGCCACAAAGCACTGATCGGCACGGCGCGGAGTCTGTCGCCGAACGGTAGCGTGGAGGTTCCTGTGTAGAGGACGATGCCGGCGATGAAGTCGTCGCCGAGGCGGTCGGCGAGTCGGCGTAGCCCGCGGAAGTCGTCGGGGCCGACGGTCGTGGCTGCTTTGACTTCGATCCCAACCACGTGGCCGGATCTGTTCTCGAGCACCGCGTCGACTTCATACCTGCTCTGGTCGCGGTAGTGGGACAGGTCAGCAAACTGCTCGGACCAGGTGAGCTGGCGGCAGAGCTCGGACAGGACAAATGATTCGAGCAGCGGGCCGAACGGGGCACCCGGCCGGAGCAGTGCCCGGGCGTCGGTCGCGATCTCGTTGGCGGCGATGCCCGAGTCGACGAAGATCAGTTTTGGCGCGGCGGTGGCGCGGGTGCCCAGGTTTCGGGACCAGCCGGGGATCCGCTTGACCAGGAAGATCTCTTCCAGGGCCTGGAGGTAGCGTGCGATCGTCGGCCGGCTCAGTCCGAGTGCGGATTCGAGGGAATTGGCGGCGATGATGGTCGCGGACCTGGCCGCGAGTAGACGTACCAGTTTGCGTAGCTCGCCCTTGCGCCGGATGTCGGACAGCTGCTGGACATCGCGATCGATGAGCGCTTGGACGTACGCGTCGAGGAACCGTTGGCGGCGCCGCGAGTCGGCGCGGGTCGTGGCCTCGGGCAGGCCGCCGCGCACGATTCTGGCCGCGTAGTCGGCGCGGGTCACGTCCGACTCGTGTCGCAGGTCCGGGCCGAGCGTGAAGATGGCGTCGACGAATCCGTCCGGCTTTCCGTCGAGTTCGCCTTGGGAGAACGGCCAGAGCTCGACGGTTTCCATCCGGCCGGGCAACGCGTCCGGGGCAGCCACCATGCCGAACAGCCGCGATGATCCGGTGAGCAGATACCGGCCGGGACGAGGGTCCTCGTCGACGGCTGCCTTGATGGCCAGCAGCAGCTCAGGAGCGCGCTGGATCTCGTCGACGACCAGCAGTTCGGAGGAGTCCACGAAGCCGACCGGGTCGGCGATCGCTGCGGCCCGGTCCTGGGTGCGGTCGAGATCGCGGCGCTCGGCGAGACGATCGCCGGCGACGATGCGAACCAGGGTGCTCTTGCCGGCTTGACGTGCTCCGCTGACCAGTACGACGCGGGTGTCGGCCAGGGCAGCGTCGACCCGCGCGGCGGCGCGGCGTGGGATCAGGCGCGGTGCGGGCACGGGTCATGATATCCGGTGCGGTTTCGATCTGCGGGGAGAATCGCTTTCGATCTGCGGCCAACCTATGTTCGATCTGCGGGACCTGGGTGTGCGATCTGCGCGCCGTCGACCGCGGGGTGTTCACAGTCCGGCAGCATGCACTCGGGTAGAGACTCCTCCAGCGGATGCCAACCGTGTCAACGCGGGTCACCGCGGCCAACCGCTGTTCGCAACCTGGGATTCGTGTGCTCGGGGTGTGGCCCTGGGCTGGGAGAACAGGGGTACGGGTGACGTGGGTGAACGTGGGCCACTCCCTGCCACCCCAGGTGAACCCCAGGTCGCTAGACTAGGCGCTCGCGCCCTCGTAGCTCAGGGGATAGAGCAACGGTTTCCTAAACCGTGTGTCGCAGGTTCGATTCCTGCCGGGGGCACCAGGTCACACCCTTGATCCACGATCACTGCTCCGCTTTCCGAGGCTTGCGCGCCCGATCGCCTCGCCACCTTTGCCCTGCTCGCGTCCAAAAGCTGAGCGACCTCAGCGTCTCGCCCATCGACGGCACGGGCGTAGTGGCGGGTCGTCACGCTGGCATTGGCGTGCCCGAGCCGGCGAGCGGCCACCAGGACGCCGTGGGAATCCGCGACCCAGCTCGCGTGCGTGGCCCGCAGATCATGAGGCGTCACGTCGCCCAACCCAGCCGACCGGGCTGCAGCCAGGAACCGGCGGCGGAAGCCGTGGTAGCTCTGCTGCCGCTCGCGCGTGTGCGGCTGCCGACCAGGGAAGACGAACACGTCCGGTCCCTCGGGCAGCGTCGCCAGGTGCTCCCCGAGCAACTGCACCACGAACGCCGGCACGGCCAGCTCCCGCCGCTGGTGATTCTTCGGAGTGTCGATGACCGGCCCGCCAGAGAGCTGCGCCACCGCCTGGGCGACGGTCACCCGGCCCGCCCGGATGTCGACGTGGCGACGGCGCAGCGCCAGCGCTTCCCCGATCCGCAGACCGCCGTAGGCCAGCAGCAGCACCAGGACCCGATCCGGAACGTCGCAAGCGGCGGCGAGCTTGTCGACCTGGGCGACGGTCAGGATGGGCCGGATCAGACTCCGGCAGCCGAGGCAGGCGCACCGACCGGCACGGACTCGACCCAATGATCTCGTTGTCCACGGCAGCCCGCATGATCTGCGCCAGCAGCCGATACGCCTGCCGCACCTGCGAGGCGCTGAGCCGATCGGACAGCTCACCCACCCACCGTGCCACCATGATCGGTCGCAACGAGGTCAGCGGCATCGCGCCGAACGCCGGCAAGACGATCCGGTCGAGGACCGAGACCGGTAGGTGTGCCGGGTCTTGGGCTTCCACGACCGGTTTGCCGAAACAAACCACTGCTCTGCCCACTCACTGACTGTCGTCCGCTGGGCATCCGGCAGCACCCACCGATCACGGGCAATGTCCGCCTCCGCCATTGCGAGAAACTGCTCAGCCTCACGGCGGGTGCCGAAGGTGCGAGGCGCGGCGTGATCCGACCCGTCCGGTCCCCGGTAGCGAGCCTGCCAGCGCCCGGAGGGCAGTTGCCGAACGCGGCCGAAACGGCGCTTCTTCGCGGGTGCCATCACGCCACCACCCGGCCGTCTCGCCAGGTCAGTTCGCGCATGGGTTCGACCATGCCGGCGACCTAGAGGCGGCAGGTTGGCCGCCGACGAAACGTCCTGTCATGCCGAGAAGAGTCGTCTACAGTCCGAGGCCTGGTCGATGATCGGAGTGCTGTTTCGTATGACAGACCGAATGGCGGCAGTCACCGAACTCTGGGAGGAGCACATGCAGGCCGCCTTCCCTGGCCGGCTGAGAGGTGCTGACGTGGCTGGCGTCGAGATGGTGATGCTTGATGCGGGTGTGGCGGGCTGCGTCAGTACCTGGCTGCGCAAGGGCGGAAACATCGATGACCAGCGGTGGGACTATCTTGCGACGTGCGAGCAGCAACTCATCCGGGTCATCCCGGAGTTGAACGGCCATGAGGCCGCCTACTACCAGAGACTGTTGGACATGACGATATTGGTCCTCGACTCGCCGGGCGACCGACCGTCCGGCTGATCGGTGTTCACGCATCTGCCGCGATCAGCGCGCCACGCAGTGTCACTACAACAGATCAAGCCAGCGCCCGGTAGCCGAAAAGCGGATGCCCCAACGCGGGTCTACGGGGCGTGCGCGACAGGCTGATCACCTCCCCACATCTCCACCACGGTTCCACCGACTCCCGCTTTGATGAGATTCAAGACGACGGAGACAACCTCGGCCGGAGGAATCAGCGGGCGAGATGCCGCACGTTCGTCGGCACTCATGCGCTCCCACTGGGCCTGGGCTCGGCTCAGCCCGATCAAGTCCGGCGCTACGCACATCATCCGGACCCCGTGGCTACTTTCCAAGCTGGCCAGACTGGCGGTGAAGCGAATCAGACCAGCCTTGGCGGCCCCGTACTCGGGCGAGCCGTAGGACGAGAAGCCAATGCCACCGCTGGAGGCGATGTTGATGATCGCGCCACCACCTTGGTCTCGCATGGGGTCCAGAACGAGCTGGCTGAGCAGCATCGGGGCGGTGAGGTTCAGGCTGATCGTCGCGGCCCACTCGGCAGCCGTCGCCTGCGGATACTGTCGCTGCGGGGTCCAGCCGCCGGCATTGTTGACGAGCACGTGAGGACCGCCGAGCTTCTGCGCTGCCGCCACGATGCGGTTCATGTCGCCACGCTCTCGTACGTCGGCGCCTAACGATTGTGCCGGCATTCCGCGCGCCTCGATCAAGCCTTCACACGCCTGCGCGGCGCGCTCATCGAGATCGGCTACGACGATGCCATAACCGGCGTGGGCAAGGCCAAGCGCGATGTCGCGTCCCAGTCCATTGCCGGCGCCTGTAACGATCGCGGTGCGAACCATGATCTCGCTCCCCCTGAAGTCGCCCGTCGTGGTCGGCTCTTCCTACCCGCGGACTTGCCATCTGAGACGCAAGCGGACACGGCCGATCGCGAGCCCCTCGGTGCCAACTGACCGGTTTGACCAAGCATCCGGATCTGCGACACCTCAGCGCGCTGAGGTGTCGCAGATCGGCTGGCGAACACGTGCCGCACGTCAGTCGACGGAGGACACCACGTCGGCCACGCGCACTGCCGAATTCCGCTTTATCAGATCAAGGCGGCCCGCAAAGCGGGCCGCGCCGGCCCGGCCCCGGCCTGCTGGCGACCTTCGGCCGGCATCGGCCGGGCCGGCCGGCCACGCTCAGGGACGACACGATCAGAAGACCTCGGGGCTCCGCCCCGAACCCCGGCCCTCCTCAGAGATGCCGCCGCGGATCACCTCGCCGGGCACTACAAGGGCTACCAGCCTCCCGGGACGGGGACCAGGTCGTTCGTCCGGTGGGGCGCTCCACCTGGTCCCCGTCCCGGGAGGCTGGACGGTCGGAGACTGCCCGACGAGGAGATCCGCTTCAGCGCTATCCACCGCGCTTCTCCATCTCACGGTAGTGCGCGCACATCGGCTCAGTCCTAACGTGCCAGATGCTCCCCAGCAGGGCGACGGGGTAGCTGACCTCTCTGATCTGTCGATCGCCGGTCTCGACCGAGAATCGCATCGACAACGGCTCACTCCCGAACGCGGTCGCGCATTCGAGGCGCAGCTTGACATCGATCCAGCCGGTACCGCCGGGGCGTAGCAACCGAGTCTTGCCGGTGTCACGGACCAGGGCACCCGGTAGTTGCCCCGTCGCCGCGCGAACCGTAATCGGCGCAGGGCCAGCGTTGGTCACTGCCAGTTGCGCGTCCATCTGGAGAACGCCGGGGACGTCCGAACCCCCGCCAGCGATGGATGCGGGGAAGGCCACGAGTGCGACTGAAGCATTTCGCTCCCGCTCCTCCCGTGAGTCCCGCAGCTCGTTGACACCAAAACCACCAAGCACAACGCCGACCACAAAGGCAGCGACGAGCCGGACGCTCATCTTCCGTCTGGCCAGGAGGCGGTCAGGAACGACGTTGCCCACCGTCGCCGACTGGTGGTTGTGCTCATCCAGGTCAATCACTTCACGCTCCGCCGACATGGCGTCAGCCTAGGGCGCTCCCTGACCGCACGTCGCCGGTCGTACAACCGCCTGTACAGCCAAGCCCGCCCGCTTACGCCGACGCTGGCCGACAACGACGGACGTGCTGACCAGCAGCGCCACCACCTGACCAGCCATCCGCGATCTTCTTCTAATCCCCGGGCCGGTCGTGCCCGTTGCGTGCCCGTTCGGACGGGTGCCGAGGGTCAACGGCGGTCAGCTCCTGGACGTGGCTCCCGGCATGACGGCGCAGGCCAAGCCAGGTCACTGCCGAGCGACTCCCGGCCGTGTCCACACTTCCTAAACCGTGTGTCGCAGGTTCGATTCCTGCCGGGGGCACCTCGAAGATCAGCGAAAAAGCTACCTGAGCTGGCAATACGCACAGGGCTCGATTGGCTGGCCTATGCAGCCGTAGGTCACTGGATGCGGCCGATTGTCGTAGGTCGCGGAATATACGCGGAATGATCTTGAGGGTGTCTGCCCAGGTCACCCGAGGTTCCCGGGGCAAGATCCGGAATGGCGGCCATCGTACGGGCCAGGCCACGCCGCACAACGCCTCGTCGAGCCGGCCGTTGACGGTGGCCTCTTCTCCATCGATGCACTTGGCGTAGACCTTGAGCAGGACGTCGACGGAGTGCCCGGCCCGCTCGGCGACCTCGGTTGCCGGCACGCCAGCGTAAAGCCACAACGAGACGGCAGCGTTGCCCAGCTCATCGACGGCTGATCATTCTTTCACACTGAAGAAGTCGGCATCGCGACGTGACGTCGTGGGCATATCTGCTGTTATGGCAGGGGTCGTTGCATCTTTCGGGTTGGCAGATGGGTTACTGCCGCGTGTGTCATGACGCCGAGCCAGCTTCCTGCGAGAAGCCCGATCAGCGCCGCCCAGTTTGCCCCGGCACTGGGCTGGAGCAGCGTGTTGATCGCCAGCCCAGCCGAGACCCCTGCCGCTGCGCCAGCGCTGAGAGCCCACCATCGATGCCGCACTCCCGCGATGTGCACTTGAAGGTAGGGCGACACAGTCATCAGGAGCACGATGGTCGGCGGGGTCGAGGGCGTCAACAGCACGAGGCCCGTGCCGAGGATCGCCCCGGGGATGAGACACACCAAACCGAGAACGAACGCATAACTCAGGTCAACCGGCGCGTGGCTCATGTCCGGCTGGCGTCGCCAGTTCCGCCTCCATCTGTCGGTGAATGTGCGCCCGGCTGCCAGGCTGTTGTCTGACGCGACCGCGTTGACCGGTGGAGAAATGCCGCTTGGGCCCGTCGTCTCGTCTGGAGCGGAAGGCGGCTCCGGCGTAGCCATGAGGCCGATCTTTGCGCATCATGGTTGACCCTGGGAAGGGCGGGCGCGATCATGCCAGCAGCGCTCATCCGGTGGCAGTCCCTGACGTGCCCGTTACATGCCCGCTCGACCGGTCACCACCGACGGCGACCGTGATCTCCCCGTCGACGAAGCTGCCGTCTGCGCACGCCGAAGAGGTGCGGCCGAGGTGGCAAGATCCGGGACATGCACGGAATGATCAGCTGTACCGCCGACGAGCAATAGCTGTCTGTCCTGCTTGGAGGCCTGGCCGAGCGGCTCGCGTTACTCCACTCCTAAACCGTGTGTCGCAGGTTCGATTCCTGCCGGGGGCACCAGGTCACATCGTTGATCAACGATCACTGGTTCGCCTTCCGGGACTGACGTGCTCGCTGCGTGCCCGATCGCCTCCCTCGCCTGGCTCGGCGCCCCGCGCTGGGCGTGGAACGTCGGGGGCGAGGGTGCGTTGGGCCTGCTCGCCAGCGCGGATGTGGGCCCACTGCCAGAACGACGGTGGCGCGGTCCTCCGCGCGGTCCAGAAGCACGCCGGCGACCCAGTAAAACCCGAGGGTCGCGACGAAGCTCACCAGCCCGAGCCCAACTTCATCCGGAGCTGAAGTCGGCGGAGTCGTGCCCTGCCGGAACGAGGGAGCGAGGGTGCCACGGCGTGGATTGTGGCCCAGGCGCGCACCGGGTAGATCCGCTTCCGCTGGTCTCAGCCAACGATGGTTAGTTGGTCTGGCCCGGCGCGTCCACGATCTTGCCGGTGACCCGGATCAGTTCCCCCTCGACCTCACCCGCCTTCAGCTTGACCCCCTCAGGCGTCGTGTGGTCCTTGACCACGATGATCCGACTTCCGAGGAACTCTTGGGTGGCCGGGTCGAGCAGAATGTCCAGGTGCTGCCAGCCGTCCTGCATGCCGACGGCGATCGCCGGGCGTCCGTCGAAGTCGACCGGCTCGGCGGACTGGGTGACACCCGGGATCATGGCCAGCACCCGAAGCAGCGTCGCCTTCACCTTGGACGGAAGGACGGGCCGGCGATCAGGTTCGACGCGATGCCGAACAACCAGGGCCGGGCGCTGTGGTGCGTGGTGTCATACCGCTGCCAGTGGTCGAACGCGACCAGAGACGTCTCCGCCGCCACGCCGTCGGCCAAGGCGCGGCCCAGCCGCCGGCTCGCGTAGCCATGGACCGCCGGGTAGTAGCGGTCGAAGATGGCGCCGAACAACTCCGGATCCCCGTGCATCCGGCTGATGATCTCGGCGTCGGTCTGCCCAGTGGCGGTGTGCACGTCTCGTGACACCACACCCATGAGTCCTCCTTCTGTCCGCACCCCCCGTACGCGGCGAGGGCCCATTCCTACTTCGCCGATGGCGACGGGAGTGTTCGCGGAGGACCCTGCCGCTGCCCCCTTGTGGCTCTGGCCGTCCGCAGTCGGTCCACAAGAGGGCGACGGGGTGGGGACGTGGCGAGCGATGCCTACCCTCTCGGCCATGGGATCTATCAAGCCGTGGCACCTGTTCGTTCTGACGATCTGCTGTCTCTTGCCGACCGTTGCGGCGATCATTGGTGGGGTCTGGGCGGCTCGCCGGTCTCGTGGCCGTCGCTGAGCGACGAGACCGACAGTCGAGGCTTCCTGCCCGACCGGCCAGAGCCCCGGACACGGAGACCACGCCGGCCCGGGGTGGTGACGGGAGATCGCGCCATACGCGGAAGGCCTGAGACTGCCATGAGCCCCGCAAGATCACCTTCTGCGCCCCTGTACTTCACCGAGCGCGGATCGGGGCCGCCCCTCCTGCTCGTGCACGGGTTGATGGTCACCGGCGAGATGTTCGAGCCGGTGATAGGGCATTTCGCCGCCCGGCATCGCGTGATCGTTCCCGACCTGCGCGGCCACGGGCGGAGTCGGGGACTTCCGCCGCCGTACACTCCGGCGCGGCTCGCAGCCGACCTGTCGCGGCTGCTCGACCATCTGGGCATCGACTCCACCGCCGTGCTCGGCTACTCGCAGGGCGGTGCGATCGCGCAGCAACTGGCCCTCGACTTCCCCGACCGATGTGACCGCCTGGTGCTCGCCTGCACCTTCGCGTTCAACATGGCGACCCGTCGCGAAAAGATTGAGGGCCATCTCCTGCCGCTGGTGCTCCGAGTCGTCGGCATGCGGCTGTCGGCGAAGTTGGTCTTCTCGCGGGCGGCTTCGCAGCTCGGCACGGAACGTGCCGACTGGCTCGTCGGCATCATGGCGGACCAGAACCGCGACCTGATGGTCGCCGCCTGGAAGGAGACGATGGCGTTCGACAGCAGACGCCGGCTTGCGGAGATCGCTTGTCCGACGCTCGTCATCGCCGCTTCGAACGATCGGGCTGTACCGATCCACCACGCGCAGATGCTCCACGACGGCGTCGCTGGTTCTCAGCTGATCGTCATCGACGATGCCGACCACGCGCTCATCTGGACGCACTCCGACGAGTTCGAGCGTGTGACGGACGACTTCCTCGGGGCCTGAGCGGGCATGGCCGCAGAGGGCACGGTTCTTCCCGGGCGCGGGCACCAGGCGGCGCAGGCGCGGATGTCGGGAGTTCGGGCGACACTCGACCGAGCCGCACGATCGAGGAGAGAGACATTGACCGAGCGGATCACACCGACGCAGTTCCACGCGGCCACGGGTGTCGAGGACTGGGGCGTGCTGAGCGACGGGGCGTGCACCTGGTTCCGTACCGGCTCGTTCGCGGCCGGTGCCCGGCTCGTGGGGGCGATCAGCGAGCTGCCGGGCCTCGACGACCATCGGCCCGACGTCGACCTGCGGTCCACCGGCGTGGCCGTACGGCTGGTCACGATCACGCCGGACCACTACGGGCTGACCGGGCGGGATCTCGACCTGGCCCGGCGGATCTCGGCGCTGGCGCGCGAGCTGGGCGTACCCGCCGACCCGTCGGCCGTGCAGAGCGTGCAGGTCGCCGTCGACGCGCTGGTCGGGCCAGGGGTGGCGGCGTTCTGGCGCGCCCTGCTCGGGTACGACCACCGCGCCGACAACCCGGAGGACCTGGTCGACCCGAACGGCCGTGGGCCGGCGTTCTGGTTTCAGCAGATGGACGCGCCGCGCCCGCAGCGCAACCGGGTCCACATCGACGTCTGGGTCCCGTACGACGAGGCAGAGGCGCGGATCGCGGCGGCGATCGCGGCCGGCGGACGCCTGGTGAACGACGCGTACGCCCCGTCGTTCTGGGTGCTGGCCGACCCGGAGGGCAATGAGGCCTGCCTCGGCACGGCCGGCTGGCCCGGCTCGGCGGGCGACGCGGAATGACGGACATCGACGTGGTTGCTGCCAACCAGGCGAGTTGGGACGACCTGCAGACCGTGTTCGGCGCCCGGGGCGAGGCCGCCCGCTGCCAGTGCCAGTGGTTCAAGATCCGGGACCGGGACTGGGCGTCGATGCCGGTCGAGGCGCGTGCCGAGGCGCTGCGCGACCAGACCGACTGCGGCAATCCGGGGTCCGACGCCACCAGCGGGCTCGTCGGCTACCTGGCGGGCGAGCCCGTCGGGTGGTGCGCGGTCGAGCCGCGCACCGCGTACCTGCGCCTGCTGTCCGCCCGCGTGCCCTGGACGGGCCGCGACGAGGACCGGACCGATCCGGGCGTCTGGGCGCTGACCTGCTTCGTCACCCGGGTGGGTTACCGGCGCCAGGGCGTCAGCCGGGCGCTCGCCCGGGCCGCCGTCGACTTCGCCCGGGAGCGTGGCGCCCGCGCCGTCGAGGGTTATCCGATGATCCTGCGGCCGGGGCAGGAGGCCGTCTGGGGCGAGCTGTACGTGGGCAGCCGGAGCATCTTCGCCGACGCCGGATTCGTCGAGGTCAGCCGGCCGACCGCCCGTCGCGTGGTGATGCGGATCGACTTCTGACGCCGTGGCGGCCGCAACTCGTCGAGGCCGGCCATCGACGCAGAGTACCGAACCGGCAGATTCCCATCCGGACCCGCTGTTACGCTCCGCGAGGGAGGACTGCGTAGCGTGACGCTCGGGGCTCACGGGTGCCGGAGGGGCACCGTCGGTACCCTGCTAGTCCTGGCCTGCCCGCGACGACATGGTGGTACTTGATGAACGATCTTCGAGTGGTGGCGTTCGACCTCGACGACACCCTGGCGGTTTCCAAGTCCCAGATCGATCGTCGGATGGCGGAACTCCTCGGCCACCTGCTCACCGAGGTGGACGTGCTGATCATCTCCGGTGGCCGGTTCGAGCAGTTCGAGGCGCAGGTGCTGGCCCACCTCGAGCTGACCGAGGAGCAGCGCCGGCGGCTGCACCTGATGCCGACCTGTGGCACCCGCTACTACCGCTGGCAGGACGGCCAGTGGCGACTGGTCTACGCCGAGGACCTGAGCGAGGCGGACAAGGCGCGCATCGTCGCGGCGCTCACCGAGTCGGCGAAGGCGCTGGGCCTCTGGGAGACGAAGACCTGGGGGGACATCGTCGAGGACCGGGGCAGCCAGATCACCTTCTCCGCGCTGGGCCAGTCCGCCCCGCCGGCCGAGAAGTACGGCTGGGACCCGGACGGCAGCAAGAAGAAGCGGCTCCGGGGCGCGGTCGCCGAGAAGCTTTCCGACCTGGAGGTGCGTGGCGGCGGCTCGACCTCGATCGACGTCACCCGCAAGGGCGTGGACAAGGCGTACGGCATGCGCAAGCTGCTGGAGTGCCTGGACCTGAAGATCGACAACGTGCTCTTCGTCGGCGACCGGCTGGACCACGGCGGCAACGACTACCCGGTCAAGGCGATGGGCATCCAGTGCTACGCCGTCACCTGCTGGGAGGAGACGGCCGACTACGTGGAGGCTCTCGTCGACGGCCTGGTCAGGCGGCGCACGGAGCCCGCGTAGCCGTCGCCGGCTCGCCCGCCGGCGAGCGCAAACTTCGGGGAGGTCGGGGCCACCGGCGCGTGCCGAGGCCCCAACCTCACCGATCAAACCGTGGGCGAACGTCAGAGCGCCGCGCGGATCGCCGCGGCGAGTGTCGTCGGCGCGCGGCCGAGCAGCTTCGCCAGGGCGTCGCCGACCTCCAGCTCGCCCTGGGCGAGTCCGCGGTCGCCGTCGGCGAGCGCGGCCGCGTACCCCTCCGGCAGGCCGGCCGCGACCAGCAGCTCGGTGTACTTGTCGACCGGCAGGTCGAGGTACGACACGGCGGTGCCCTTCTGCCGCGAGATCTCGGCGGCCAGCTCGGTCATGGTGAACGGCGCGCCGCCCAGCTCGTACACCTGGTTGGTGTGGCCCTCGGTGGTGAGCACCACGGCGGCGGCCTCGGCGAAGTCGGCGCGGGTGGCCGCGCTGACCCGGCCGTCACCCGCCGCGCCCGCCACACCGTGCCGGAGGTACGTGGGGAGCTGGGCGGTGTAGTTCTCCAGGTACCAGCTGTTGCGCAGGAAGACGTACGGCAGGCCGGACGCGCCGATCGCCTTCTCGGTGGCCTTGTGCTCGGCGGCGAGCACCAGGCTGGAGGTGTCCGCGTTGGCGATGCTGGTGTAGGCGACCAGCCCGACGCCGGCCTCCTCGGCGGCGGTGATCACGTTGCCGTGCTGCACCGTGCGGCGGCCGACCTCGCTGCCGGAGACGAACATCAGCCGGTCGGCGCCGGCGAACGCGGCCCGAAGCGAGTCGAGGTCGTCGTAGTCGGCCCGCCGGGTGACCACCCCACGCCCGGCCAGGTCGGCCAGGCGGTCGGTGTCGCGGCCGAGCGCCACGATCTCGCCGGCGGGTACGCCCCGCCGTAGCAGCGCGGAGACGATCAGGCGGCCCAGGTGGCCGGTGGCGCCGGTGACGACGATGGACATGGAAACTCCCGTGGTGCTTCTCGGAGGGAACTGTCACCGGGGACCAACGGGAACAGCGGTAGGCTACTTCCCGTTGGAGAGTAGGCACCTTAAAGTTCGGTACGCACCGAAAGAGAGTGATGCTGTGCAGGCGGACCCGTTCAACCGGAACTGCGGCAGCCGGAAGGTCCTCGACCGGATCGGCGACCGCTGGAGCGTGCTGATCGTGCTCACCCTCGCCGCGGGCGACAAGCGCTACGGCGAACTGGCCGAGCGGATCGACGGGATCAGCCAGAAGATGCTCACCCAGACCCTGCGCGGCCTGGAGCGCGACGGCATCGTCACCCGTACCGTGCACGCCAGCGTGCCGCCCCGGGTCGACTACGCGCTCACCGACCTCGGCCACAGCCTGCTCGACCTGGTCGCCGGCCTGGAGGCGTGGGCCACCACCCACCTCACCGAGGTCGAGGCCGCGCGCGCCCGCTACGACACCCGCTGAGGTTCCGGAACCACGCGCCCTGGCGCGATCGGCGTCGATGGGGTAGGAACAGGGCAGCCCGGCCTGAGAGCGCTCTCTGGCCCTCGTGGTCGGCCCCTATCCCACCACAGAAGGCAGGCAGATGAGATCACTCGACCACTCCCGCCGCCGCTTCCTCACCCTCACCGCCGCCTCGGCGGCCTCCCTCACCGCCCTCGGGCTCCCGGCCCGCTCGGCCGCGGCCGAGCCCACCGTCCGCGACGCCGCCGACCCCGACTTCGGCCCGAACGTCTTCGTGTACGACCCGTCCACCCCGACCGAGGAGATCCAGTCCACCCTGGACCGGCTCTTCGCCGCCCAGGAGCGCAACGAGATGGGCGCCGACCGGTACGCCGTGCTCTTCAAGCCCGGCCGGTACGAGGTCAACGCGAAGCTCGGCTACTACACCA
This sequence comes from Micromonospora sp. SL4-19, assembly GCF_047921475.1. Lineage (NCBI taxonomy): Bacteria > Bacillati > Actinomycetota > Actinomycetes > Micromonosporales > Micromonosporaceae > Micromonospora > Micromonospora sp. SL4-19. The sequence goes on along the minus strand of NZ_JBLROB010000001.1, from coordinate 619,805 downwards.
CCGTCGCCGGCCTCGGCGCCCACCCTGACGACGTGGAGATCCACGGCGCGGTACGCGTGATCGGCCAGCCCGACCCGAACTCGCAGGCCGGAATCTCCGCCCTCACCAACTTCTGGCGCTCGGTGGAGAACCTCGCCGTCACCCCGACCGACTGGTCGAACCAGTGGGCGGTCTCCCAGGCGGCTCCGATGCGCCGGGTGCACATCAAGGGCATCCTGTGGCTGGAGCCGGGCAACGGCGGCTACTCCAGCGGCGGCTACATCGCCGACTCCAAGGTGGACGGCATCACCATCAACGGTTCCCAGCAGCAGTGGCTGACCCGGGACAGCGAACTCGGCGGCGACTGGACCAACGGGGTCTGGAACCAGGTTTTTTCCGGCGTGGTCGGCGCACCCGCGCAGGGCTTCCCCAATCCGCCCTACACCACCCTGCCCACCAGCCCGGTGACCCGGGAGAAGCCGTACCTCCTCGTCGACGACGCGGGCCGCTGGCGGGTGGCCGTACCCGGGCTGCGGCGTGACACCGCCGGCACCACCTGGGGTGCGGGCCCCCGGCCGGTGCCCACACTGCCGCTGACCGACTTCTTCGTCGCCAGGCCCACCGACTCGGCCAAGCGGATCAACCAGGAGCTGTCCCAGGGCCGCCACCTGCTGCTCACCCCGGGCGTCTACCACCTGGACCGGGCGCTGCGGGTCAAGCACCCGGACACCGTCGTGCTCGGCCTCGGCATGCCCAGCCTCGCCCCGACGACCGGCGACGCGGCGCTGCGGATCGAGGACGTGGACGGCGTACGGATCGCCGGGGTGCTGGTCGACGCCGGGCCGGTCGAGTCGGAGGTTCTGGTCGAGGTCGGCAAGCGCAACAGCCACCGGTCGCACGCGACGAACCCGATCTCGCTCCAGGACGTCTTCTTCCGGATCGGTGGGCCGTTGGCCGGCAAGGCGGCCACCAGCCTCGTGGTGAACAGCCGGCACACCCTGATCGACAACATCTGGGCCTGGCGGGGCGACCACGGCAAGCCGGGCACCATCGGCTGGACCGTCAACACCGCCGGCACTGGGGTGGTGGTCAACGGCGACGACGTGACCGCGTACGGGCTCTTCGTCGAGCACTACCAGCAGTGGCAGACGGTGTGGAACGGCGAGCGCGGGCGCACCGTCTTCTACCAGAGCGAGCTGCCGTACGACCCGCCGAGCCAGGCCGCCTGGCAGAGCCCGACCGGGCAGGGCTGGGCCTCGTACAAGGTCGCCGAGCACGTACGCGAGCACGAGGCGTGGGGGCTGGGCGTGTACTCGTACTTCAACCAGAAGGTGGACATCCGCTGCGATCGGGCGATCGAGGCGCCACGTCGGGCCGGTGTGCGCTTCCACGACGCGATCACCGTCTTCCTCGACGGCAGCGGCGGCATCGAGCGCACCATCAACGAGGCCGGCACCCCGGTCGTCGGCTCGTACGGCACCAGCCCCGTGGTCAGCTACCCCTGACCTGGGCGGGAGCCCGGCGGCCGGCGGGATCAACCCGCCGGCCGCCCCCGATTCCGGGCGCCCCGTGGGTCACGCCGGGAGCTGCTCCGCCTGGGCGATCACCTGGTCGATCAGGCCGTACTCGCGGGCCTGCTCGGCGGTGAACCAGCGGTCCCGGTCCCAGTCGCGCTGGATCTCCTCCAGCGCGTGCCCGCTGTGCTCGGCGATCAGCTCCTGCATGGTCCGCTTCACGTGCAGCATGTTCTCCGCCTGGATGGTGATGTCGGCGGCCGTGCCGCCGATCCCGCCGGAGGGCTGGTGCATCATGATCCGCGAGTGGGGGAGCGCGAAACGCTTCCCGGCCGTGCCGGCGCAGAGCAGGAACTGCCCCATCGAGCCGGCCATCCCCAGCGCCAGGGTCGCCACGTCGTTCTTGACGTACCGCATGGTGTCGTAGACGGCCATCCCGGCGCTGACCGAGCCGCCGGGCGAGTTGATGTAGAGGAAGATGTCCCGCTCCGAGTCCTCGGCGGCGAGGAGCAGGATCTGCGCGCAGATCTGGTTGGCCGAGACGTCGGTGACCTCGGTGCCGAGAAAGACGATGCGCTCCTTGAGCAGCCGCTCGAAGACCTGGTCTCCGAAGGACGGCTGCCCCCCGTCCAGCATCCAGATGCCGTACCCCATGACCTGACCACCCTCCGTGCCGCCGGTGGGCGACGAAACCGCCCGGCAACCGGCGGTCTCCAGCCTCCGGCGGGCGGTGACCCCGGGCCCAGGGTTTCTGCCGGCGGCAGATCCGCCGTGGGCAGAACCGCCCGGGCCTACGCGGCGGTCAGCCGCCGCCGGCCGGCCCGGGCCCGCTGGCGGGCCAGCGCCACCGAGGTACGCGGACGACGGCGCGCGGCCGGCGGGGACGGGATCATCCAGACCCGCGTGCCCGTCCCGAGGATCGTCGGCGACGCGTACCCGATCGCGGGGCCCACCGGCGCCGGCATGGTGGCCGGCAGCCGCAGCGACCCGCCGAGGAGCGGGGTCGGGGTGGCTGGACGCCGGGTGACGTGCAGCCGCGGCCCACCGCCGACCCGCAGCTGCGGGCCGGTGCGCTCGCCGCGCACCACGGGTGCCCGGTCCAGCCGGGCCAGCACCATCCCGGAGGCCACCGGCGCCCGCCGTTCGACCCGGCGCAGCTCGTCGCGGGCCTCCTCCAGCAGATCGGAGAGGTGGATCCCGAGCGCGCGGCAGATCGCCGCCAGCACCTCCGAGGAGGCCTCCTTGCGGCCGCGCTCCACCTCTGAGAGGTACGGCAGCGAGACGCCCGCCGCCTGGGCGACCTCACGCAGCGTGCGGCCCTGCCGCAGCCGTACCCGGCGGAGCACCCCGCCGATCACGCGTCGCAGCAACGACATGCGGCCCTCCTCGCGGTCGTCGTCCCCCGGGTCCCATCATGCCGCGTTCGCCCGCGGCACACCGGCCCGGTCCGCCCGACCGGGCCGGCCCCGGTCACCGCCAGACGACCGCGCGCGGGTGCCAGCTCGGCGAGAGGTAGTCGGCCTCGCCGACGATCACGCCCTGGTCGTTGACGTTGATCGCCCGGCTGCCCACCGCCTCGGGCGGCAGCGGCAGGAGCTGCGACGCCGACGACGGGTCCGGCCAGACCATGGCCCGGCTGCCCCGGCCGTCCGTGCCGACCACCAGGTCCGAGTCGTTGACCGCCTGGGCGGTCGGGGAGGGGGAGGAGCTGGCCAGCCGGCACATCGCCGTGCCGTCCCAGAAGAACGCGCCGGACTCGCCGGTCGCGGTGTTGCTGGTGCCGACCACGTGGCCGAGGTCGTTGATGCCGTTGGCGACGCTGGTGGCGCCGCCGAGCGTGCCGAGCGTCCGGGTCACCCCGTGCTGCCAGACGAATGCCTGGTTGACGTCCGGCGCCGGGTCGTTCCAGTCCTGCCAGCCGTGGGTGCCGGCCACCATCCCCGCGCTGTTCACCGCAGTGGCGCTGGCCCCCGGGGGCACGTCGATGGTGACCTGGGTTTCGCCGGTACGGACGAAGGCCCGCCGGCCGGCGAAACCGTCGGTGACGTGGTAGACGCCGACCACCCGATCGCCGGCCGTGTCGTACGCGATCGAGGTCAGCCCCTTCACGCCGAGGTCCTGGATCCTGCCGTCGACCCAGGCGACCGCGTGGCTGTCGCCCTGGGCGTCCTGGCTCGTCCCGACGATCCGGCCCTGGTCGTCGATCGCCTCGGCCTGGCTGTTCGGGCCGCCGAGGGTGCCGAGGTCCTCGATCTGGCCGTCCACCCACCGCACCGCGTGCCAGTAGCCGGTGGCCAGCTTGGCGGCGCCGACCACCACTCCCTGCGCGTTGGCGTCCCTCGCGGTTGAGCCGAGCCCGTCGACAAGCGAGGGCAGCAGGACGACGGTCCGGTCCGCCGTCGGCATCGGTGTCGGCGTGGGTGGGGGTGTCGTCGTGTCCGTGGGTGAGGCGGTCGGTGTGGGTGAGGTGGTCGGTGTCGGTGAGGAGGTCGGCGTGGGCGTGGGACTGGACGTCGGTGTGGGTTTGGGTGTCGTCGTCCGCGTCGGCTTCGGCTTGGGCCCCTTCGCGGGCGCGTCCGCCAGCGCGGGTGGCGCGGCGGCCAGCAGCATCCCGAAGAGCACCGCCCCCGTGGTCAGTGCCGTACGTGTCCGCATCCGGTTCTCCCTCATCAGGACGGGTGAAGTGCCCCGAGTCTCACCCGATGCGACGCGGATAAATGTGACGAGATCCTTACCGCTGGTGCGGCGATCGCGGCGACCACCCACCCGGAGGGCCGGAACGCGTCGTACCCGTTATCTTTGGGCACGTGCGAGCGACGATGGCGGAGCGGGACCGACGGTGATCCATTTTCCGGCGCACCGGCGGGCGCCGTTGCGTGCCCTCAGCCTGCGCGTGTTCGCCGCCGTGGCCCTGGTCTGCGCCACGGTGGCGGTGGTATGGCTGGACCGGGACGGCTACCACGACGCGAACGAGGACGGGATGACCCTCCTCGACTGCTTCTACTACGCGGTGGTCTCGCTCTCCACCACCGGCTACGGCGATGTCACGCCGGCCAGCCAGTCGGCGCGGCTGGCCAACGTCCTGTTCGTCACCCCGGCCCGGGTGCTCTTCCTGATCATCCTGGTCGGCACCACCCTGGAAGTCCTGACCGATCAGTACCGCAACGGCCGTCGCACGACCCGGTGGAGGAGGACCGTGAAGGACCACGTGATCATCTGCGGCTACGGCACCAAGGGCCGCAGTGCCGTCTCCGCGCTGCTGGAGAACGGGATGGACAAGTCCCGGATCGTGGTGGTGGAGCGGAACGGCGCCGCGCTACGGCAGGCCGCCTCGGCCGGGTTGGTCGGCATCGAGGGCTCGGCGACCCGCTCGGCGGTGCTGGAGGAGGCACACGTACGGACGGCCAAGGCGGTGATCATCGCGACCGACAGCGACGACGCCTCGGTGATGGTGGCGCTGACCGCCCGGCAGCTCACCGCCGGCCAGGTCCGGATCATCGCCGCCGTACGCGAGGCGGAGAACGCGCCGCTGCTCAAGCAGAGCGGCGCGCACCACGTGATCGTCTCCTCGGCGACCGCCGGCCGGCTGCTCGGCCTCTCCACCTCCGCCCCGCCACTGATCGACGTGGTGGAGGACCTGCTCACCCCCGGGCAGGGCATGGCGCTGGCCATGCGCTCGGCCGAGCGCGACGAGGTGGGCCGGTGCCCGCGCGAGCTGGACTCGCTGGTCATCGCCCTGGTCCGCCGGGGCAAGGTGGTGACGCTGACCGACCGGGCCGGCGCCGAGATCGAGACCGGCGACATGATCGTGTACGTGCGCGACGACCGACCCCAGCCGGCCACCACAGGCTGAGCCGCAGGGGCGGCGGCGACCGGCGATTGCTGGTAGAGACGACGTCGTGGAGACGATCATCCTGCTGCCGTCGCTCGCCGCCACCAACCGCACCTGGCGCCGCCAGGTGGATACGCTCGGTGCGGACCACTCGGTGCTGGCTCCGGACCTGCCCGGCCACGGAAGCAGTCCCGGGCCGTTCACCCTCGAGCGGGCGGTCGCGGACGTGACCGGCCTGATCGACGACGTGCCCGGCCCGGTGCACCTCGTGGGGCTGTCGCTGTCCGCCACGGTCGCCGTGCTGGCCTGCCTGGCCCGCCCGGGGCGGCTCGACAGCCTGGTGCTCTCCGGCGGCATCGCCGCCCCGCCGCCCGCACTGGCGGTGCAGCGGGCGGTTGCCACCCTGCTGCCAGGGCGTGTCATGGCGCGGCTGGCCGCCGGCCTGCTCGCTCCGGCTCTCGGCGGGCTGCCGGAGCGCGAACGAGCGCGACTTGTCGGCGAGGCGACCGAGGACTTCCGGGCCGTCGGCCGCCGCACCTACCTGGACGCCCTCCGGGAACTCGCCCGTACGGACCTGCGTCCGCGGCTCGGCGAGGTGGCCACGCCGACCCTGGTGCTCTGCGGGTCACGCGACAAGGCCAACCTGCGGGGCGCCCGGGAACTGGCCGACGGGATTCCCCGGGCGCGGCTGGAGATCGTCCCCGGTGTCGGGCACCTGTGGCACCTGGAGCAGCCGGAGCTGTTCTCCCGGACGGTCGGAGACTTTGTCCGGGAGAACAGGCACTAGACGATCGTCCAGGTGTCGCCGCTGGCGAGGAGACCTGCGAGCTGCTGCTCCGGGGTTTCGTCGACCTTCGCCTTCGCGGTGGCGACCTGCTCCTGCACCACCCTGTCGTAGCTGGGGCGGGTCACCGAGCGGAACACGCCGATCGGGGTGTTGCGCAGGTCCAGGCCGGGCAGCCGGGACAGGGCGAAGGCGTACGCCGGGTCGGTGACGCCCGCGTCGTGGACCACGATCTGGTCGGCCGGGGTGGTGGCGGTGTCGCGCACCTCCAGCCCGAAGCCGCCCGGCGGGTGGACGACGCAGTGCTGTCCGTCCTTGCCGAAGGTGATCGGCTGTCCGTGTTCGAGCCGGATCAGGTAGTCGTCGCGGGTGTCCGGCTCCTTGAGCTGGTCGAACGCGCCGTCGTTGAAGATGTTGCAGTTCTGGTAGATCTCCACGAACGCCGAGCCGGTGTGTTCGGCCGCGGCCCGCAGCACCGACTGGAGATGCTTGCGGTCGGAGTCGATGGTCCGGGCCACGAAGGTGGCTTCCGCGCCCAACGCCAGGGACAGTGGGTTGAACGGGGCGTCGGCGGAGCCGACCGGGGTCGACTTGGTGATCTTCCCGATCTCTGAGGTCGGCGAGTACTGACCCTTGGTCAGGCCGTAGATCCGGTTGTTGAACAGCAGGATCTTCAGGTTGACGTTGCGGCGCAGCGCGTGGATCAGGTGGTTGCCGCCGATGGACAGCGCGTCGCCGTCGCCGGTGACCACCCAGACCGACAGGTCCGGGCGGGTGACGGACAGGCCGGTGGCGATCGCCGGGGCGCGGCCGTGGATGGAGTGCATCCCGTAGGTGTTCATGTAGTACGGGAAGCGGGAGGAGCAGCCGATCCCGGAGATGAACACGATGTTCTCGCGGGGGATGTTCAGCTCCGGCATGAACTGCTGGACGGCGGCGAGGATCGCGTAGTCACCGCAGCCGGGGCACCAGCGCACTTCCTGGTCGGACTTGAAGTCCTTGGCGGTGAGCTTGAGGGCGACGGGCTCAGACATTCTTGCAGACCTCTTCCAGCATCGTCTCCAGCTCGGCGGCGGTGAACGGCAGGCCCCGGACCTGGTTGTAGCCGATCGCGTCGACGAGGTACTTGGACCGGATCACCTGGGCGAGCTGACCGAGGTTCATCTCCGGGATCACCACCCGGTCGTAGGCGCGCAGCACCTCGCCGAGGTTGGCCGGCATCGGCGCCAGGTGCCGCAGGTGGGCCTGGGCGACGGACAGCCCCCGCTGGCGCAGGCTGCGGCACGCCGCGCCGATCGGCCCGTAGGTGGAGCCCCAGCCGAGCACCAGCACCCGCGCGTCGCCGTCCGGGTCCTCGACCTCGAGGTCCGGCACCGGGATCGTCTCGATCCGGGCCGCCCGGGTACGGACCATGAAGTCGTGGTTGGCCGGGTCGTAGGAGATGTCTCCGGTCTTGTCGGCCTTCTCCAGCCCGCCGATGCGGTGCTCCAGCCCCTTGGTGCCCGGGATGGCCCACGGCCGGGCCAGGGTCTCCGGGTCCCGCAGGTACGGCAGGAACGTTGCGCCGTCCTCACCGTTGGGGGCGGTGGCGAACTCGACCCGCAGGTCGGGCAGCGACGCCACGTCGGGCAGCAGCCAGGGCTCGGAGCCGTTGGCGACGTAGTTGTCCGACAGCAGGATCACCGGCGTGCGGTAGGTCAACGCGATCCGCGCCGCCTCCAGGGCGGCGTGGAAACAGTCCGCCGGGGACTTCGGCGCGATCACCGCGACCGGCGCCTCGCCGTGCCGGCCGTAGAGGGCCATGTTGAGGTCGGCCTGCTCGGTCTTGGTCGGCATGCCGGTGGACGGTCCGGCCCGCTGCACGTCCACGATCACCAGCGGCAGCTCCAGCGCCACGGCCAGGGAGATCGTCTCGCTCTTCAGCGCCACGCCCGGGCCGCTGGTCGTGGTGATCCCGAGCGACCCGCCGTACGAGGCGCCCAACGCCGCACCGACCGCCGCGATCTCGTCCTCGGCCTGCATGGTGACCACGCCGAACCGCTTGTGCTTGCTCAGCTCGTGCAGGATGTCCGATGCCGGAGTGATCGGGTACGCCCCGAGGAAGACGGGCAGCCCGGAACGGACCCCTGCGGCCACCAGGCCCAGCGAGAGCGCGGCGTTGCCGGTGATGTTCCGGTAGGTGCCCGGCACCATCCGGGCCGGCTTCACCTCGTATCGCACCGAGAAGTCCTCGGTGGTCTCCCCGAAGTTCCACCCGGCGCGGAACGCGGCCACGTTCGCGGCGACCAGCTCGGGACGGGCGGCGAACTTCCGCTCGAGGAACCGCAACGTCGACTCGTACGGGCGCGAGTACATCCAGCTCAACAAACCGAGCGCGAACATGTTCTTCGCCCGCTCGGCGTCCTTCTTCGACACCGCCAGCTCCGCCAACGCGCCGATCGTCATCGACGTCAACGCCACCGGGTGGACCACGTAGCCGTCGAGGGAGTCGTCCTCCAGCGGGCTGGACGCGTAACCCACCTTCGCCAGATTCCGCTTGGTGAACTCGTCGGTGTTCACGATGATGTCCGCCCCACGCGGCAGGTCGGCCAGATTGGCCTTGAGCGCCGCCGGGTTCATCGCCACCAGCACGTTCGGCGCGTCGCCGGGGGTCAGAATGTCGTAGTCGGCGAAATGCACCTGGAAACTCGACACGCCGGGCAGGGTGCCTGCGGGGGCCCGGATCTCGGCCGGGAAGTTGGGCAGCGTGGAGATGTCATTACCCAACTGCGCCGTCTCCGAGGTGAACCGGTCACCGGTCAGCTGCATGCCGTCCCCGGAGTCCCCCGCGAACCGGATCACCACCCGGTCCAGCTGACGGATCTGCTTGGTCACGCCCGCACCTCGCTTCGCTCGGCGCCGTCGTACGGGCGGCTGAACCTGATGGTGACCCCGCCTTGCCCGGCCACGTGCCCTCCTAGACGCGCTGTCGCCGCCGGCCGTCCGTCGCTGGCCCGGCCCGCTCCATTTCTCACGTCAGAGCCTACGTCGACCCCTTAGGGCAACCTTGGTGGAGGTCCGACGTATGAGACCTGATCGGGCCACTGTATGCCCGCTTTTGCGGCGTTTAGTGACCCTCGCTCGTAATTCACGTCACCGCACGAGGGAACGGTAGGCTCCCGACCGTGACCGGTTACCTCGGCTCGTACGCCACGCTCGGTCTCCTGCTGCTCGCCGCCGTGCTCTTCTTCGTCACGGCGTTCTCGGCGAATCGGGTGTTACGCCCCGGCCGTCCGGCCGAACCCTGGGGAAAGCGGGCCAACTACGAGTGCGGTCTCGACCCGGTCGGTGGCGACTGGGCCCAGATGCAGATCCGCTACTACGTCTACGCGTACCTGTACGTGCTCTTCGCGGTGGAGGCGGTCTTCCTCTTCCCCTGGGCGCTGGTCTTCGACCGGCCCGGTTTCGGCGTGACCACCGTGGTGGAGATGGCGGTCTTCGTCGCCGTGGTGGCGCTCGGCATCCTCTACGCCTGGCGCAAGAACATCCTCCGCTGGACCTGACGCCGGCCGCGCTGGAGTTGTCGTCGGCTCAGGCCAGGCCGCGGCGGGTCAGCGTCGGCGGCCGATCACCCTTGATCGAGGCCACCATGTCCAGCACGCGGCGGGTCTCGCGGACCTGGTGGGCGCGGAACACCCGGGCGCCCAGCCAGGCCGACACGGCGGTGGCGGCCAGCGTGCCCTCCAACCGCTCCGGCACCGGTAGGTCCAGCGTCTCGCCGATGAAGTCCTTGTTCGACAGGGCGACCAGCAGCGGCCACCCGGTGTCGGTGAGTTCCGTCAACCGCCGGGTGATCTCCAGCGAGTGCCGGGTGTTCTTGCCGAAGTCGTGCGCCGGGTCGATCAGGATCCCGTCCGGGCGTACGCCGAGACCGACCGCGCGCTCGGCGAGCCCGGCCACCGTCGCGACCACGTCGGTCACCACGTCGTCGAACGCGGCCCGGTGCGGTCGGGTCCGGGGGGTGAGGCCGCCCGCGTGCGAGCAGACCAGCCCGGCGCCGGTCTCCGCGGCGACCCGGGCCAGCGCGGGATCCGCCCCCGACCAGGTGTCGTTGAGCAGGTCGGCGCCGGCCGCCACCGCCTCCACCGCCACCTCGGCCCGCCAGGTGTCGATCGAGATGACCACCTCGGGGAAGGCGGCCCGGACCGCGGCGATGGTGTCCACCGTCCGGCGGATCTCCTCGGTCACGTCGACCTCGTCGCCCGGCCCGGCCTTCACCCCGCCGATGTCGATGATCTCCGCGCCGTCGGCCACCGCCCGCTCGACCGCGCGCAGCGCGCTGTCCTGGGCGAAGGTGGCGCCCCGATCGAAGAACGAGTCCGGCGTGCGGTTGACGATCGCCATCACCAGCAGCTCACCGGGGGAGAACGTCCGCCCACCGAGCCGCAGCGCCCCGGCCATGTACGCCTCCTGATCCCCGGTCGTCCGCCGGCCGCCCCCGACGCTATCCGGTCCCGCCTCGGCTGCCCCGCCCGGTACGCCGGGTTGCGAATCATGATCGGAGCGGGTGGAGGGCTCGCCCGATGCCGGCCCGCGTGCCACGATCTCCCCATGGGTCAGGTTTTGCTCCTCTTGGTCGTCGCGCTGACCGTCGCGGCGGTGGTGTTCGGGGTGACGGTGCTGGTCTCCGGGCGCGATCCGGGCCTGGTGCCGACCGAGCCGGACGGGCGGGCCGTGCCCCTGCCGGGCAGCCGCCCGCTGCACGAGTCGGACGTCGCCGAGGTGCGCTTCGACACCGCGCTGCGCGGCTACCGGATGGCCCAGGTCGACCAGGCGATGCGCCGGGCCGCGTACGACATCGGCTACAAGTCCGAGCTGATCGGCGTGCTGGAGGCCGAGGTCGCCGCGCTCCGCGAGGGGCGGACCGAGGAGGCCGACGCGCTGCGCCGCACCCGGGCGGAGGCCGCCGGAGCGGCCCCCGCCGGCACCCCGGCCGACGCGGTGCCCTCGTCCGCCGACCGCCCGGCCGACGCGCCGGCCGCCGAGGCCGGGGTGGCCGACGCGCCCGCCGCGGCCGCAGTCGAGGACGAGACGGTGCCCGCCGCGGACGCGCCGGCGACGCCGGCCGGTCCGCTCGCGCCGGTCGCCGCGTCCGTCGACCAGGAGGCGGACGACCGTCCGCTCTCCCTGCGTTCGCCGGCGGACCCCGCCTCCACCGCGTCGGCCGCCGAGTCCACCGACCAGAACGACCCCGGCGTCGAGGCCGACGCCGACGGTGACCGGGAGCGCGGCGGGGTGGTCCGGTCGGAGTCGGCGTGACCGGCCCGGAGGGCGACGGATTCGCCGAGGCGGCCCAGCCCGGTGCCGCGGAGGTCAGCGCGACGGTGATCGTCAACGCTCCGGCCCCGCGGGTCTTCGCCGCGCTGACCGACTGGGAGCGGCAGTCCGACTGGATCCCGCTCACCACCGTCCGGCTGGTCGAGGGGGACGGCGGCGAGGGGAGCCTGGTCGAGGCGGTCACCACGCTCGGCCCGGCGGTGCTGCGGGACGAGATGCGGGTGGTTCGGGTGGACGCTCCGTACGAGGTCGGGGTGGTGCACTGCGGCAAGCTGCTGCGTGGCCCCGGCGTGCTGCGTTGCACCCCGGTGGAACGGGGCCGGACCCAGGTGGTCTGGCACGAGTGGTTCCACCTGCCCGGCGGGACCGCCGGCCGGGTGGCGTGGCCGGTGCTCTGGCCCGGCTCGAAGTTCAGCCTCACCCAGGCGCTGAAGAAGTTCGCTCGGCTGGTGGAGCAGGGCCGGCTGCCCTGACCGGTGCGCGCTGCCTGTCGGTGGGCTGGCCTACCGTGTACGCCGTGACTGACCTGGTGACCGGCGCCGACGGGCTGCCCCGCTGCGCCTGGGGGGCGAGCACCCCGGACTACGCCGTCTACCACGACCGGGAGTGGGGCCGGGCGCTGCGCGGCGACGACGCGCTCTACGAGCGGCTGACCCTGGAGGCGTTCCAGTCGGGCCTGTCGTGGCTGACCATCCTGCGCAAGCGTCCCGCGTTCCGGCTCGCCTTCGACGAGTTCCGGATCGAGAAGGTCGCCGGCTACGGCGAGGCCGACGTCGCCCGGCTGCTCGCCGACGCCGGGATCGTGCGCAACCGGGCCAAGATCGAGGCGGCCGTCGCCAACGCCCGCGCCGCCCTGGAGTTGCCCGACGGCCTCTCCGCCCTGCTCTGGTCGTACGCGCCGCCGCCCCGGCCGGCCCGGCCGCAGTCGTTCGCCTCGGTGCCGGCGCTCACCCCGGAGTCCACCGCGCTGGCCAAGGCGCTCAAGAAGCGGGGCTTCCGTTTTGTCGGCCCCACCACCGCGTACGCGCTGATGCAGGCCACCGGCATGGTGGACGACCACCTCGTCGGCTGCCACGTCGTTGTCGAGCCGGTCGGGCCGTGACCCGGCGGTAGCCGTGCCGGGACCGGCACCGGCCGGGCGTGATGGGATTGGCCAATGACCGACACCGAGCTCCGTACGAGCGGGACGATCGAGGGCACCACTCCCGGCGCCTGGGCGGTGCTGCTGCCCGCCGAGCGGTACGAGGCCGAGCGGCTGGTGCACCACGACACGCTGGAGCTGACCGGCCTGGACGGCCGGGCCCGGCCCCGGCCGGGTGACCCGGTCGCGGTGCTGGTTGACGAGCCGCTGCGGCTGGTGGCCCTCGGTCGGGTCGCCCTGGCCACCACGGAGATCCGGGAGGACCCGGATGACCCGCAGTCCGAGGCCGGCCCGGGGACGCTCGTGGTGACGTACACCCGGCGGGCGCTCGACGAGCCGGTGCCGGTCGGCGGCCTGGCCCTCGACGGGCCGGTGACCGGGCTCGACCCGGCGGTCTGGCGGGAGCTGGCGGCCCGGCTGGGCCCGCCCCCGGCCCGTCGGTCCTGGCTGGTCAGCCTCGACCTGCCGATCGAGGCGGCCTCGCCCGCCGAGGCGGTCCGGATCTTCTGGTCGTACGTGCAGGAGCTGGGCCCGCGGGAGTTGCCCGCCTTCGTCTCGCCCAGCGGCGACGAGCTGGCCATGCAGGCGTTCGTGCTCGGCGTCGAGGCCAACCAGGATCCGGAAGAGGACGACTGACCCTCCCCGGCCCGGTTACCGTGCCGGAAGGGGCCGGCGACGGCCGGCCGCGCGAGGGGGGCGGATGCGGTTCCAGGACAAGGTCGCGTTCATCACGGGCGGTGCGTCCGGGCTCGGCGCGGCGGCCGCCCGCCGCTTCGCCGGCGAGGGCGCCAAGGTGGTGATCGCCGACATCGACGCCGAGGGCGCCGAGCGGGTGGCCGCGGGCCTGCCCGACGCCTACGCGGTGCGGGTGGACACCGGCGAGGCCACCTCCGTCGAGCAGGGCATCGCCGACGCCATGCAGCGGTACGGCCGGATCGACGTCATCTTCAACAACGCCGGCATCGACGGCCAACAGCAGGCGCTGCACGAGATGGACGTGGCGAACTGGGAGCGGGTCCGCCGGATCAACGGCGACGGGGTCTTCTTCGTCCTCCGCTACGGCATCGACGCGATGTTGCGCGGCGGCGGGGGCGCGATCGTCAACACCTCGTCCACCACGGCGCTGGCCGCGCAGGAGAACATCTCCCCGTACACCTTCACCAAGGCCGGCATCGTCGGCCTGACCCGCTCGGCGGCGATCGAGTACGCGGCGCGCGGCATCCGGGTCAACGCGGTCGCCCCGACCGTGGTGATGACCCCGCTGGTGGAGCACTTCATCGACACCGCGCCCGATCCGGGGCAGATGCGCCGGCAGATGGAGTCGTTCAACCCGAAACCCGGCATCCCCACCCCCGACGACGTCGCCGGCGTGGTCCTCTTCCTCGCCTCCGACGACGCCGCCTGGATCACCGGCCACACCATCCCGATCGACGGCGGCTACGTCGCCCGCTGATCCCGCCCCGCCCGCCGAGCACGCCCCGGACGTCAGTGGCCCGCGAAGGTGGGCTTCTGCTTGTTGACGAAGGCCAGGGTGGCGGCCTTGTGGTCGGCGGTGGCGCCGCAGATCGACTGGGCCCGTGCCTCGGCGGCGAGCGCGTCGGCGAGGGTGCCGGCGTCGGCGATGGAGAGCTGGCGCTTGATCGCCCCGTACGCGACGGTCGGGCCGGTGGCGAGCCGGGCGGCCAGCTCCTGCGCGGTCGGCAGCACCTTCTCGTCGTCGTCGACCAGGCGGGTGAGCAGGCCGAGCCGGCAGGCCTCCTCGGCGCCCACCGGCTCGGCGAGCATCAGCAGCTCGACGGCCTTGGCGTGGCCGACCAGCCGGGGCAGCGTCCAGGAGGCGCCGGTGTCGGCGGCGAGCCCGACCCCGGCGAAGGCCATCAGGAACTTCGTCTTCGGCCCGCCGATCCGGAAGTCGGCGAGGAACGCCAGCGAGGCGCCGGCCCCGGCGGCCATGCCCCGGACCGCGGCGATCACCGGCTTGGGCAGGTTGGCCAGCCGGGCGGCGATCGGGTTGTAGTGGGCCCGCACAGTGCCCAGCGGGTCGGCGTCGCCGGACTCGAGGGTCTGCACGTGCTCCCGCAGGTCCTGCCCGGCGCTGAACGAGCTGCCCGCGCCGGCCAGCACGACCGCCCGGCAGGACCGGTCGGTCTCCAGCTCGGCCAGGGTGTCCCGGAGCGCCTCCTTGAGCGCCACGTCGAGCGAGTTCATCGCCGTCGGGCGGTTCAGCGTCAGGGTGACGACGGCGTCGGTGCGGTCGACGAGCAGCGGCTCGGTCACGTTCTAATGACCCTTCTGTCGGGCTAGGCGGTTGTTGCTGGCGTCGAGGCACTGCTCGACGTACCGGTCGGCGGCCGGCCGGAGTCGGGCCGCGTGCCGGTCGAAGAAACTGGCCGCGCTGCTGCCCGGCCAGCGCTCGGGAAGTAGCGCCGGGGGCAGCTGCGGGTCCTGGAAGAGGAAGGTACGCCACGCGTGCACGAGCCGGAACCGGACCGCGTACGCGTCCTCGTCGCTGCTGCGCACGGTGACGCCGGTGAGGAGCGGCTTCTGCTCGGTGACGAACCGGTCGTACGCCCGGCCGATCTCGGCCAGGTCCCAGGCGCGGCGGACCACCGCCATCGCGCCCGGGGTGCCGGCGGCGTGGGCGGCGGTGAACCGCTCGTAGTGCACGCCCGCCTCGGCCAGCAGCACGTCCACGTCCTCACCGGGCCGGGTCGCCACCCAGGTGCAGTCGTCGAGCGTGCCGTAGCCGAGGAAGGTCAGGTTGGCGGCGAGTCGCTGCCGGTCCCGTCGGGAGGTGGGCGCCTCCAGCACCAGCAGGTCGAACCGGCCGTCCCAGCTGTGCCGGCCGGTGCGGTAGATCCGGGCCGCCGCCTCGTCGAGTCGTCGGGCTGCTTTGGGGGTGATCGAATACCCCGGCCCGGAGGCGAGTCGGAGCGGGTCGAGCCAGCCCTGGCGGACCATCCGGGAGACCGCAGTGCGTACCGCCGGAGGGGCGATTCCGAGCGGTGCCAACAGCTTGACCAGGGCGGCGACCGGTGCGCGCCCACCCCTGGCTCGGAGGTGGTCGCCGTACAGGTCGAAGAGTGCCGACCGTGCCTGCATGACCGCACATTGTGACAGGCCTACCCAAGATATGCTAGGTGCTGTTACATCAATGCCGCTTCGGTTTGGGTCCGGCGGTGTTCATCAGGGAAAATCGTTGTCGACGCCCCCGTGATGGCTGCGGGTGGTTATGGCGAAGTGGCTGTGGGGCAACCCACCGACCCTGATGTAGGTCTGAGGGGAGACAACATGGCGGCGATGAAGCCGCGGACGGGCGACGGTCCGCTGGAAGTCACCAAGGAGGGCCGGGGCATCGTCATGCGGGTCCCGCTGGAGGGTGGTGGCCGGCTCGTCGTCGAGATGACTCCGGACGAGGCCACCGCGCTCGGTGACGCGCTGAAGGCGGCCGCCGGCTGATCGAGGAGCGGTCCGCGCGACGCGCGTCGCGCGAACGGTTCGTCCTTCCCTGAGCCACCGGCCCGGCCGGTGGCTCAGGGTCTTCGCCGGCCTGAGAGCGGCGAAAAGTCCCGCTTCAAGAATTTTCCGGAGGTACGGTCCAGCGTGCTGGCCATTCGTCTGGTGAGCGAGCCCGTGCGGCTCGACACCCTCGTCCTGCCCGTTCGTCCAGAAGGGCCGGATGCCCCGGCCGTGCTGGTCCCCACCGGCTCGCCGCCCGCCGACGACGTCCGGGCCGAGGCGGCCGCGCTGCTTCCCGCGGCCCGGCTGAGCGGCGACGCCGGCGAGCTCCGGGAGCACCTGCGCCCGGGCGGCACGCCGTCGCGCCTGGTGCTGCTCGGCGTCGGCGCGGGCGACGAACACGCCTGGCGCACCGCGGGAGCGGCGCTGGCCCGGGCCGCCAAGGATGAGACGTACCTCACGGTGTCGCTCCCGGCCGATGCCGCGGCCGCGCTGCGTGGCCTGGTCGAAGGACTGCTGCTGGGCTCCTACCGGTTCCGGATGACCGAGGCCGGCGGGACGCCCGCGCTGGCCGAGGTGGACGTCGTGGTGAGCGACCCGGACGCGCTCGCGGCGACCCTGGCGACGGCCCGGACCACCGCCGAGATGACCCGGCTGGCCCGCGACCTGACCAACACCCCCTCGTCGATCAAGAACCCGGGTTGGTTCGCCGCCCAGGTCCAGGCTGCGGCGGCCGACTGCCCCGACCTGCACCTTCGGGTACGCGAGCCCGCGGAACTCGCGGCGGAGGGCTTCGGCGGCATCCTCGCCGTCGGTGGCGGCTCGGCCAGCGGTCCCCGCCTGGTCGAGCTGGACTGGCGGCCGGCGGACGCGCGTACCCACGTGGTGCTGGTCGGCAAGGGGATCACCTTCGACACCGGGGGCATCTCCATCAAGCCGGTGCCGGCGATGAAGCTGATGCGCAAGGACATGGCCGGCGCCGCCGCGGTGGTCGCCGCGACGCTGGGCGCCGCCGCGCTGCGGCTCCCGGTCCGGGTCACCACGCTCGCGCCGCTCGCCGAGAACATGGTCAGCGGCTCGGCGTTCCGCCCCGGCGACATCATCCGCCACTACGGCGGCCTGACCAGCGAGAGCACCAACTCCGACGCCGAGGGCCGGCTGGTGCTCGCCGACGCGATGGCGTACGCGGCGCGCGAGCTCCGGCCCGACCTGCTGGTCGACCTGGCCACCCTCACCGGTGCCAACGCGGTCGCGCTCGGCAAGCGACACGGTGCCCTCTACAGCGAGAACGACCAGCTCGCGACCGACCTGCTGACCGCGATCGAGGCGGCGGGCGAGCGGGCCTGGCGGATGCCGCTGCCGGACGACTACGTCGAGTACCTGGGCAGCGAGGTGGCGGACCTGCACAGCTCCCCGGACCGGGGTGCCGGCTCGGTGGTGGCCGCGCTCTTCCTCCGCGAGTTCAGCGGCGACCTGCGCGACCGCTGGGTGCACGTGGACATGTCCGCCCCCTCCTGGTCCGAGGACGCGCACGCCGAGCTGACCCGGGGCGCCACCGGTTGGGGCGTACGCGGGCTGCTGCGCTGGCTGGCGACGCTGGGCTGACCGCGCGGGCTGACCCCGCGCCCGGCGGCGGCCGGCGCGGGGTCAAGCCTTCACGGCGGCGAGCAGGCCGTGCCCGACCGGCAGCAGCGCGGGGACCCAGTGCTCCGACTCCCGGATCCCCTTGATGGTCTCCCGGACGATGACCGTCTCCATGTCGCGCGCGGCCGGGTCGCCGATCCGGCCGCCGGCGAGGGCGCCGTTGAGCGCGAGCACCCCACCCGGCCGCAGCAGCCGCAGCGCGGCGTCCACGCAGGCGGTGAAGCCGGCCACCTCCGCGTCGACGAAGACCAGGTCGTAGGCGCCGTCCGCGAGCCGCGGCAGCACGTCGAGGGCGCGGCCGGTGATGATCCGGGTACGCCCCGGCGGGAAGCTCGCCTCCGCGAAGATCCGCCGGGCGATCCGCTGGTGCTCCACCTCCACGTCGATGGTGGTGAGCACCCCGTCGGGGCGCATGCCGCGCAGCAGCCAGAGACCGCTGACCCCGGTGCCGGTGCCGATCTCCACCACCGCGCGGGCGTTCCCGGCGGCGGCGAGCAGTCGCAACGCGGCCCCGGCCCCCGGTGTCACCGCGTCCACACCCACCTCGTGGGCGAGACTGCGGGCCGTGCGCAGCACGAGATCCTCGGTCACGTACGACTCGGCGAACTGGAGCGCCTGGGCCGTCGCGTTGCCGGAGCTGGCGACCGTGGCGATGGGACACCTCCGGGCGGCGGGAGTGGTGCGAGGGGCTGGTTCGGGGTATGAGCCTAGAGGCGGGATGCGACGGGCGCAGCCGCGAGTCGGCTCCAGGACGATCACGGCGGGCAACCCCTGACTCCACTCCGGGCATTCGTGCAATCCTGGACGGTGTCCCGGGTGGCTCGGTCGGCTTCGCCGGCCCCGTCGGGACGTGCGGGACGGACTGGGAGGCACCGACGTGACCGACGGCTGGGACTGGCGCCAGCCCGGCGGGACCTCGGCACCGGCGGGAGGGCCGGTGCCCGGGAGCCCGCCGCGGGCCCCTCAGGGCGCCCAGGGCGCCGGGGGCGGCACGACCTCACCCTGGTGGTCCGACGCGCTCGCCGACCCATGGCGCGATCCGTACGCGCCCGCCGCGGTGGTGGTTCCCGCCGCCCCGGTCGGCGGCGGCAGCGAACCCGAACCGGTCAGCGACCCGGACGCGCCGGGCCGGCCCCGGCTACGGCAGGTCGTGCTGATCTCGCTGATCACGGCACTGCTGGCCGGTTCGCTCGGCAGTGCCCTGACGTACGCCTTCCTGCGCGGTGGCGCCAACCTCCCCATCCTCGGCGCGCAGTCCGGGCAGGCCCCGCCGCTCGCCCAGCGCAGGCCCGAGTCGCTGGCCGGCGTCGCCGAGAAGGTGCTGCCCAGCGTGGTGACCATCCGGATGGCGAGCCTGGGCGGCATCAGCGAGGGCTCGGGCTTCGTGGTCAGCGGCGAGGGGCACATCGTCACCAACGACCACGTGGTCTCCGGTGGCACCGGCAAGGCCACGGTGATCTTCAATGACGGCAGCTCGGCACCGGGCACCGTCGTCGGCCAGGACCCGGAGTCGGACATCGCGGTGATCAAGGTGGCGCGTGCCGGACTGAAGCCGGTGGAGTTCGGCGACTCGGAGGCGCTCGCCGTCGGCGACCCGGTGCTCGCCATCGGCTCGCCGCTCTCGCTCGCCAACACCGTCACCGCCGGCATCGTCAGCGCCCTGGACCGGACCATGCAGGCCGGCGAGCCGGGCGGCCCGACGCGCTACTACGCCGCGATCCAGACCGACGCGGCGGTCAACCACGGCAACTCCGGGGGCCCGCTGGTCGACGCCGCCGGCCGAGTGGTCGGCGTGAACTCGACGATCAAGTCGCTGGTCGCCGACGGGCAGGAGGCCGGAAACATCGGGCTCGCCTTCGCCATCCCGATCAACCAGGCCAAGCGGGTCACCCAGGACATCATCGGCACCGGCAAGGCCCGGCGTACGGTGATCGGCGCGCAGGTGGGCGGCACCGGCGTCACCGGTGGCGGCGTACGCCTGAACGCGGTGGAGCCGTCCGGTCCGGCCGCCGCGGCCGGGCTGGAGGCCGGCGACGTGGTGCTGCGGCTGGACGGGCACCCGATGGCCGACCCGGCCGACCTGGTGGCAATGGTCCGCAAATACGCCCCGGGCTCGGTGGTGACGGTGGAGTACCGGCGGGGGTCGACCCGGCAGAACGCCTCGGTGACGCTCGCCGCAGACGCGAAATGAGCACCGGTCACCCCCTCCCGGACGGCCCTGTGACGTGCGTAGTCTTGCCGTGACACGGACGAGGAGGCGGGAGTGTTCGAGAACCTGAACTGGTGGGAGATCGGTGCGCTGCTGCTCCTGGCGCTGCTGATCTTCGGGGACCGGCTGCCCACCGTGATCAACGACGGGCTCCGGATGGTGCGCAACCTGCGCAACATGGCCCGGAACGCCACCGGCGACCTGAGCCGGGAACTGGGCACCGACATCCAGCTGGAGGACCTGCACCCGAAGGCGTTCATCCGGAAGCACCTGCTCAGCGAGGAGGACGAGCAGGCCATCCGGAAGCCGCTGCAGAGCATGTACGACGACCTGCGGTCGGACGTCACCGGCGTGCACGACGAGCTGAAGGGTGTCGCCAAGGCGGCCGACCTGCGCACCAACGGCACCCGCCCGCCCACCGCCACCGGCGCAGCCCCGTCTCCCGCCCCCACCCCCCGCCCCAGCTTCGACGACGCCACCTGACCCCGCGTCGCCCCCACACCTCGGCCGGGCGCAGATACAGAGAAAGAGTGGCCATTCGCCGTGGAATGGCCACTCTTTCCGTGAATCAGCGGATCTTGAGCGGGGCGCCGCGGGTCGGGCGGGCGGCCGCCGGGTGGGTCAGCGGGCGGAGGGCTTGAGGCCCAGGGGCTTGCCGAGGAGGGACTCGCGGCGTACGGCGAGGCGGTCGGCGACCTGGGCCAGCGCCTTCGCCGCCGGGGCGTCCGGCTGGGCCAGCACGATCGGGGTGCCGGCATCGCCGCCCTCGCGGACCCGGGTGTCCAGCGGGATCTGCCCCAGCACCGGCACCTGGGCGCCGATGGTCCGGGTCAGCGACTCGGCGACCGCCTCGCCGCCGCCGGCCCCGAAGACCTCCATCCGGGTGCCGTCCGGCAGCTCCAGCCAGGACATGTTCTCGATGACGCCGACCACCCGCTGGTGGGTCTGCAGCGCGATCGCGCCGGCCCGCTCGGCCACCTCGGCGGCGGCGGCCTGCGGGGTGGTGACGACCAGGATCTCCGCGTTCGGCAGGAGCTGGGCCACCGAGATCGCGATGTCGCCGGTGCCCGGGGGCAGATCCAGCAGGAGGACGTCCAGGTCACCCCAGTAGACGTCGGCGAGGAACTGCTGCAGCGCCCGGTGCAGCATCGGGCCGCGCCAGACGACGGCCGCGTTGCCCGGGGTGAACATGCCGATCGAGATGACCTTCACGCCGTGCGCCTGCGGCGGCATGATCATGTCCTCGACCCGGGTCGGGGCGCCGTCGGCACCGAGCATCCGAGGCACCGAGTGGCCGTAGATGTCCGCGTCGACCACGCCGACCGACAGGCCGCGGGCGGCCAGCGCGGCGGCCAGGTTGACCGTGACGCTCGACTTTCCGACGCCGCCCTTGCCACTGGCGACCGCGTACACGCGGGTGCGGGACCCGGGCTGGGCGAACGGGATGACCGGCTCGGCGGTGGCGCCGCCGCGCAGCTTGGACTGGAGCTCCTGGCGCTGCTCCGGGCTCATCACGCCGAACTCGATCTCGACGCCGCTCACCCCGGGCACCGCGCTCACGGCGGCCGTGATGTCGGTACGCAGCTTGTCCTTCAGCGGGCAGCCGGCCACGGTGAGCAGCAGCTCGACCCGGACGACGCCGTCGTCGCCGACCTCGGCGGAGCGGACCATGCCGAGCTCGGTGATCGGCCGACGGATCTCCGGGTCGTTGACGGTGGCCAGGGCGGCCTGGATCGCGTCGGAGACGGTGCTGACGGGTGCTGACATGCCCGCCATGCTACGTCGGTGGTCATCGGCGACCGCCGCTGGCGGGGGCCGGTGTGAGGGAGTCGATGCCCCGACCGGGGGGGTGGACGGGTGGTGCGCGAAGTGGGACGATCGAGACGAACGCCGCTCGCCTGGCCCCTTGAGGCGCGCGGCGTTCAATAATTTCCGCCCCGGCTCAGTCCTCGAAGCGCCCGTCGCCGGAGTGGTCGCCGTCCACGTCGTCGCGGGGCTCGTCGAGCGGCTCGCCGCCGCGCCGCCGGGCGCCCTCCCGCTCCTGCTGCCGGCGCTCCCGCTGCTGCCGGCGCTGCGCCGCCTCGTCCAGTTCCTCGGCCAGCCGGGCCAGCTCGGACCGAAGGAAGTCGCGGGTGGCCACCTCGCCCATCGCGATGCGCAGCGCCGCGATCTCCCGGGCCAGGTACTCCGTGTCGGCCTTCTGCATCGTCGCCCGCCGTCGGTCCTCGTCCAACGCGATCCGGTCCCGGTCCGACTGTCGGTTCTGCGCGAGCAGGATCAGCGGGGCCGCGTACGACGCCTGGATGGAGAGGACCAGGGTGAGGAAGGTGAACGTGTACGGGTCGAAGCGCAGGCTCTCGGGGGCGAAGGTGTTCCAGACGAACCACACGCCGAGGACCAGCGTCATGTAGACGATGAAGAGCGCCGTGCCCATGGCCCGGGCGATCCCCTCGGCCCACCGGCCGAAGCTCTCCTGGTCGACCCGGGGCAGCCGGAGTCCCCGGGGGACACGCGGCTGGTCCAGCCGCTCGGTTCGTCGTTGCTCAGCCATCGGTGCCGTCCACCGTCTCCTCGTCGGGGCCGGACGCGGCGGACACGGCGTCCCGGTCCCGCCAGTCGCGTGGCAGCGAATGGTCCAGCACGTCGTCCACGGTCACCGCGCCCACCAGCCGGTTGTTCCGGTCCACCACCGGCATGGCGACCAGGTCGTAGGTGGCCATCCGGCGGGTGATCTCGGGCAGCGGGGTGGTGGGCCGGAGCGGGTCGATGTCGTTGACCACCACCCCGCCGAGCAGGTCGGCCGGGGGCTCGCGGAGCAGCCGCTGGAAGTGGACCATGCCCAGGTAGCGCCCGGTCGGTGTGGTCAGCGGCGTGCGGGCCACGAAGACCTGCGCCGCGACCGCGGGGGAGAGCTGCGGCTGCCGGATGCGGGCCAGCGCCTCGGCCACCGTCGCGTCCGGCGGCAGGATCACCGGCTCGGAGGTCATCACGCTGCCGGCGGTGCCGGAGGCGTAGCGGAGCAGTTGGCGTACCGGGCTGGCCTCGTCCGGCTCCATCAGGTCGAGCAGCACGTCCTGCTCGGGCGGGGGCAGCTCGTTGAGCAGGTCGGCGGCATCGTCCGGGTCCATCTCCTCCAGCACGTCGGCGGCGCGTTCCCGGTCCAGCGCCGCCAGGATTTCCACCTGGTCGCGCTCGGGCAGCTCACTGAGCACGTCGGCGAGGCGCTCGTCGTCCAGCGCCGCCGCCACCTCGTTGCGCCGGGCGTCGGGCAGGTCCTGCAAGGCGTTGGCCAGGTCGGCCGGACGCATGTCCTCCAGCACGGCCAGCAGGTTGGCCGTACCCCGGTTGCCGTCGATCCCGCCGAGGCCGCGTACCCGGTCCCATTCGACCTGGTGGAGGTGGCCGCGGCGGGTGAGCCGGCCGGTCTGCTCGCGGACGGCAACCCGCGTCAGCGACCACTCGCCGGTTCGGCCGCACTCCATCGCCACGTCGACGACCGAGCCGGCCTGCCCGCTCTCCAGCTGGACCCGGCGGTCCAGCAGCTCCTGGAGCACGAGCACCTCGTTGGGGCGCTTCTCGAACCGGCGCAGGTTGAGGGTTCCGCTGCCGAGCACGACCGCGTCCGGGTCGATCGAGATGATCCGGTTGATGGAGAGGAAGATGCGCCGCCGCATCGGCATCTCGGCGACCAGGCCCACCACTTCGGGCGGACGTTGGGTGGTCCGCATCCTGGCGACCGCGTCGCGGACCCGGCCCACCTGGTCGCCGTTCGGGTCGAAGACGGCGACTCCGGCGAGTCGGGCGAGGTAGACCCGGTTGGGCGTGCTCACGGCACCAGCCTAAGGGCCTAGTGTTTATCAACATGTCGACCTTGGCCTACGAGATCGTGGACGTCTTCACCGACCGCCCGTTCGCCGGCAACCCGCTGGCCGTGGTGTTCGGCGCGGAAGGGCTGGCCACCGAACAGATGCAGGCGCTCGCGCTGGAGTTCAACCTGTCGGAGACGGTGTTCGTGCTGCCACCGACGCAGGCCGGCGCGACGTACCGGGCGCGGATCTTCACCCCGGTGGAGGAACTGCCGTTCGCCGGGCACCCGAGCGTGGGTGCCGCGGTGACCGCCAGCCGACGCGGGATGTTCGACGCGGGCAGTGTCACCCAGGAGTGCGGTGCCGGGGTGCTGCCGATCGAGGTGAGCGGGGCCGGTGCGATCCTCACCGGCGGTACACCGACCCTCGGCCCGGAGCTCGACCTGGAGCCGCTGCTGGAGCTGGTCGGCCTCACCGCCGCCGACCACGCCGGGCCGGCGCCCCGGGTCGCCGGTTGCGGCCTGGAATTCCCCTACCTGTCGGTACGCCCCGACGCGGTGGCCCGGGCCAGGGTGAACCCGGCGGCGGCGGAGCGGTACGGGGTGGAGCACGTCAGCGTCTTCTCCTGGGACGCCGACACGCACACCGCGCACGCCCGCGTCTTCGTGCCGGGGCTCGGCGTGCCGGAGGACCCGGCGACCGGCTCGGCCGCCCTCGGCCTCGGGGTCTGGCTGGTCGCCAGCGGGCTGCTGCCCGGCGCGGGCCGCTCGGAGTATTCGGTTCGCCAGGGGATCGAGATCAACCGCCCGTCCTCGCTGGCCTGCACGGTGACCGCCGTCGGTGGAGTGGCGGTGGGCGCGACGGTCGCCGGTCAGGTGATGCCGGTGGCCCGCGGCGAGATCGCCGTTCCACCCTTCGTCGGCTGAGCCGTAAGGAGGGGCGATGCGGGAGGATACCGGGGTGAGCGAGGACGAGCAGGCCACCACCCCCCTGGTGGACGAGGCGGTGAAGAAGGCCGCCGTGGCGTGGGTGTCGGTGGCCGGCGGGCCGGCGTACGCGCTGTGGTGCCTGCCGCTCGACGGCGCGCTCCTGGTGATCACCGGCCCGGGCGAGCAGTCCGCCCCAGGGCTCGCCGACGCGGACGCGGCGAAGGTGACCCTGCGCGGCGACCACGGCGGCCGGATCGTCACCTGGCCGGCCCGGGTGACCCGGCTGCGGCCGGGCACCGAGGAGTGGGACGGCGCCGCGCCGCTGGTCGCGGCGAAGCGCCTCAACGCTTCAGGCCCCGCCGCCGATCTGGTGCGACGCTGGGCCGCCGAGGGTTGCGCGCTGAACCGGCTCAGCCCGGCCGGCACCCCGGTCGCCGGGGCCGACCTGCCGGCGGAATCGCTGGCCGAGCGGCCCCGGGAGGCCGCGGTGGTCAGGGCCACCCGGGCACCGTTCCGGCTGCACAAGGTCCGCCGCCGCTGACCATCCGTCCCGCCGTCAGGGGAGTGCGCAGGTGACCGGGTCGAGCAGGTCGAGCACGTCGGTAAGCGAGGTCAGCACCGGGCCGTGCCAGGACCGGTCGGCGTTGAAGACCATGTGCTCGGCCAGGTCCGGGGCGGCGAGCCGGACCGCCGTCATGCCGGTCCGCTCCGCGCCGGTGAGTTCCTGACTGCCCCCGTCGCCCACGTAGAGGCAGTCGGCCGGGGCGAGGCCGAGCCGGCGGCAGGCGGCCAGGTAGAGCGCCGGGTCCGGCTTGCAGCACCCCACCTGCACCGAGAAGACGCGTACGTCGAGCAGCGGCGCGATCGGCAGCTGGGGCAGGAACGCCGGCAGTTCGTGGGTGCAGTCGCTGACCAGCCCGGTGCGTACGCCCTGCTGGCGCAGCGCGGCCAGCACCGGCACCGCCTCGTCCCGCAGCCGGGTGTCGCTGCGTACCGCCCAGTGGCGGGAGACGACGGCGGCGCTCACAGCCCGGGCGGAGGGGCGGACGCCGGCCTGGTCGCAGACCCAGCGCAGGGTCGCCTCGGCGTTGCCGAGCAGGCCGGTGGCGCGCTGGTAGTAGGTGCGGTCGAGCACCTCGATCAGGGTGTCGACCGGGCAGCCGAGCAGCTCGGCGGTGGCCTGGTGGGCGGCGCCACGTTGGACGCCGCGGGTCAGCGTGCCGAAGAAGTCGAACAGCACCGCCTGGTAGCTGGACATGGGGGAGTGCCTCCGGACGTCGAGGGGAGAAGTCGCCGGGACGTGCCTGATGGTAACGGAGTGCTGACGGTCGGTGGTGTCCCCGGGTTCGTGTGAGGATTGCTCTCCGTGCCGTCCGCTCCGTTCCGCCCGCCGCTCGACGCGCTGACCCTCAGCGCGCTCGTGCTGGCCGTCACCGCCGTCTCCTCGTCCGCCCCGCTGGTCGCGTTCGCCGCCGCGCCGGCCCTCGCCATCGCCTTCTGGCGGAACCTGCTCTCGGTGGCCGTGCTCGGTCCGGTCTCGCTGACCCGCCGGCGGGCGGAACTCCGCGCGCTGACCGTGGGCGCCGGCCGGCGGGAGGGGCTGTACTGCGTGCTCTCCGGGGTCGCGCTGGCCGCCCACTTCGCCACCTGGATGCCGAGTGCGCAGCTCACCACCGTCGCCGCGGCGACCGCGCTGGGCGCCACCCAGCCGGTGTGGCAGGGGTTGATCGCCCGCTGGCAGGGGCGGCGGCTGCCACTGGCCGTCTGGGCGGGGATCGGGGTGGCGGTCCTCGGCGCGGTGCTGGCCACCGGTGCCGACTTCACCGTCTCCGGCCGGGCCTTCGCCGGTGACCTGCTCGCCATCGTGGGCGGCATGTTCGCCGCGGTCTACACCGCCTTCGGTGAACGCGCCCGAGCCACCATCAGCACCACCACGTACACCACCATCTGTTACGGGGTCTGCGCGGCGATCCTGCTGGTGGTCTGCCTGCTCGGCGGGGTACGCCTGCACGGCTGGGCCCCCGGCACCTGGCTGGCGATCCTCGGCCTGGTGGCCGGCGCCCAACTGCTCGGCCACTCGATGTTCAACTACGCCCTGCACCGGGTCTCCGCCACCACGGTCAGCGTGCTGATCCTGCTGGAGGCCCCGGGGGCGGCCCTGATCGCCTGGGTCTGGCTCGGTCAGCTGCCCCGCCCGCTCGCCCTGCCCGGGCTGGCCCTGCTGTTGGCCGGCGTCGCCGTCGTCGTCCTCGGCGGCGCCCGGGCGGGTCGCCGTGTCGAGCCGGTTCCCGTCCCCGCCGACGCCGCCTCGCTCTCCGACTGACGCGCCGCCCGCCGCCGGCCGAGCCCGTCCGTGTGTGAACTGAGGGGAGGGGCCGGTCAGACGTCGTGGACCTCCAGCACGCGGGTTGCCGGGGCGAGGTCGCCCAGCTCGGCCCGGTCCGGATCGGCCAGGAACCCGTCGTAGCCGCGCCGCGAGGCGAACCTGATCACGTGCACCTCCGTCCGCCCGTCCCCGGTACGCAGCCGGCGTTCCAGCCGTCCAGCGTGCCGCCCGAGCAGGGCGAGCACCGCGTCCTCGTACCGTCGGCCGGCCTCGGCCTCGTCGTCGGCACCCAGGTCGACCAGGGCGACCACCCGGAGCACCCCCGCCGGGTCGTCGACCAGCGACTTCCAGAACTGGTGGTCGACGTGGCCGCCCGGAATGCCGTCCCGGATCCCCGTATCGGTGTAGCCGTGCCGCCGGTAGAAGGTCGGCGCCTGGAACGAGAAAGACGCTACCGAGATCTCGGTACAGCCGCGCCGGCGAGCCTCCTCCTCGGCGGCCCGCAGCATTCGCCCGCCCCAGCCGCGGTGCCGCTGATCGGCACGCACCCACATGGTGTTGATGCCGGCCCGGCCGCCCCACGTCCAGCCGGTCAGCCCGGCGACCAGCCCGCCGTCGGCGTCGACCACCCGTACCGACAGGCCGGCCTCATCCTCGGCGCCGGTGGCGGCATTGTTGTGAGCGGTCAGTTCCCGCTCGATCTGGGCCGTCAGTTCCGCGTCCTCGTCGCCCAGCCGGAGGCTCGCGCCGTCGGCGTGCTGTGCGGTGCCTGCGCTGATGTCGTGTCCCGTGGCCATGGTGCAGTCTGGCAACGGTCTGGCTCCGCGCACCAACCCTTTTGGAGCGGGCGGGGAATGACGTCGTAGTTGTCTACCAACTTGATGACGTATACGGATCACCACCCGGGGTCGCCTCGCGTACCGCGGCTCGCTGCCGCCGCGGGCCTGAATCGTCTACGTCATCAAGTTTGTAGCCACACGCGGAGACAAGCATGCTCCGGCTACACGGGCGATGAGCGCGCGAGCGTGGCAAGGCCCGCGCCTCACCCGTCGAGGCCGACGGCTTCCGCGCTGGCGGTCCAGAGCCGGGCGGCGAGCGCCGGGTCGCTCGCCTTGGACAGCGGCCGGCGCAGCCGCCGGTCGCGGTAGTAGCCGCCGCCGACCAGCCGGTCCGGGTCCTGGTTGGCGAGCCACACCAGCGTTTCCGCCCCCTTCTCGGGGCTACGGAAGGGCAGCAGCCGCATGCCGAGGGCGACCAGCGGGCTTTCGTTGCCGAACCGGGTCCGCACCACGCCGGGGTGGAACGAGTACGCCGACACCTCCGGCCAGCGTCGGGCCGCCTCCGCGGTGAAGAGGATGTTCGCCTGCTTGCTGGTGCCGTACGCGCGCATCGGGCGGTAGCGGTGCAGCGTCACGTTGAGATCGTCCGGGTCGAGGGCGCCGCTGCGGTGCGCGCCGGAGGCGGTCACCACCATCCGGCCGATCCGGTCTCGCAGCAGGTTGCTGAGCAGGAACGGGGCGAGGTGGTTGGCCTGCAGGGTCAGCTCGAAACCGTCGATCGTGGTGACCGGCTGGAGCACGATCGCGCCGGCGTTGTTGGCGAGCACGTCGATCCGGTCGTACGCGGCGCGCAACTGCTCCGCGAGCCGGCGTACGTCGTCCAGGACGGCGAAGTCGGCGCGGAAGAGCTCGGGCCGCTCGCCGCTGATCTCGCGGACCCGGTCCCCGGCGGACCGGAGCCGGGCCGGATCCCGGCCGACCAGTACCACGCGGTCACCACGGCTCGCCAGGTCGACCGCGGCAGCCAGTCCGATGCCCGAACTGGCCCCCGTCACCACCACGGTCCGACGCCCAGTGAGATCTTCCACAGGTCCATTCACCCCGGTCACGGCACGAGGTTACCGTGACGTCACCACGCCCTTTGGGATCGTTAAGTTTCGCGGATCTTATTCGGTCGGCACCGGCGTGCCGCCGGACGCTGGAAGGAGCGCATCCATGGCCGCTGTCGGTCGCCCCCGCCGGTCCTGTCTCGCGGTACCCGGTTCCAGCGTCAAGATGCTCGGCAAGGCGCAGGGTCTCCCCGCGGACCAGGTCTTCCTCGACCTGGAGGACGCGGTCGCCCCGCTGGCCAAGCCGGAGGCCCGCAAGAACATCGTCGCCGCGCTGAACGAGGGCGACTGGGCCGGCAAGACCCGGGTGGTCCGGGTGAACGACCTGACCACGCCGTGGACGTACCGGGACGTCATCGAGGTCGTCGAGGGCGCCGGCGCCAACCTGGACTGCATCATGCTGCCGAAGGTGCAGAACGCCGCCCAGGTGCAGTGGCTGGATCTGACCCTCACCCAGATCGAGAAGACGCTCGGCCTGGAGGTCGGCCGGATCGGCATCGAGGCGCAGATCGAGAACGCCGCCGGCCTGGTCAACGTCGACGCGATCGCGGCCGCTTCGCCCCGGGTCGAGACGATCATCTTCGGTCCGGCCGACTTCATGGCCTCGATCAACATGAAGTCGCTGGTGGTCGGCGCGCTGATCTCGGACTACCCGGGCGACCCGTACCACTACATCCTGATGCGCATCCTGATGGCCGCTCGGATGCACGACAAGCAGGCCATCGACGGCCCGTTCCTGCAGATCCGGGACGTGGACGCGTTCCGCGAGGTGGCCAGGCGCTCGGCCGCGCTGGGCTTCGACGGCAAGTGGGTGCTGCACCCGGGCCAGATCGATGCGGCCAACGAGGTCTACTCCCCGGCCCAGGCCGACTACGACCACGCCGAGATGATCCTCGACGCGTACGACTGGTGCACCTCCGAGGCGGGCGGAAAGCTCGGCGCGGTGATGCTCGGCGACGAGATGATCGACGAGGCGTCCCGGAAGATGGCCCTGGTGATCGCGGCCAAGGGCCGGGCGGCCGGGATGACCCGTACCTCGTCCTTCACCCCGCCCTCGGACTGAACGCCGACCGCCCGTGGCGCCGGTGTCGGGCCGCCCCGGTATACCGGGACGACCCACCGTGCGTCAGAAGTCGCTGGTGGAGCTCGTGGTGCCCTGGCTGATGGCGAACACGATCACCACGACGTAGAAGGCGACCAGCAGCACCAGCAGACCGGTGAGGATCCAGCCGACGATGATGGCGGCCTTCGCCATCCCTTCGCCCTGCTCCCCGGTCTCGCGGATCTGCTTGCGGGCCACGTGGCCGAGGATCGCGCCGATCGGCGCGGTGATGCAGGAGGCGATGCCGACCAGCGAGAGCACCAGCGCCACGATCGCCATGGTGTTGGTCTTGGCCGACGGGTAGCCGTACCCCGGCGTCGGGTAGGCGGGCGGCGGGTAGCCGCCGGCCGCGTACGGGTCGCCGGCGGGGGGCGGGTAGCCGGGTGCCGGGTACGGGCCGCCCGCCGGCGGGGCGCTCGGCGACGTCGCGCCGGCGTACGGGCCGGTGGGCGCGTACGGGTCCGCCGAGGTGGGCTGGCTCGGAATCGGGCTGCCGCCCATCGGCAGGGTCGGATCGGCGGGCGGGCCCGAGTGCGGGCCGGACGCGGACGGGTCCTGCCAACCACCTGACGGTGGGGGATAGCTCATCAGATCATCTCCAGGAGCGTGCGGGTTCCGTCAGAGTAGCCAGTTGACCGCAACACCGAGAGCCCCCTTTCCGGGTGCCGCGTTGCCCGGAACGTCCATAGCGGGCAGGATCTCGGCATGGCCTTTGACGCGCGCGGCGGTCGGTCGCGACGGGACGTGAGCCGTCCGGCGCTGGTGCGACGCACCCGCGGCAGCCTTCCGGCCGGCTCCGCCGACCAGGACCAGCCGGCACCGGTCGCGGAGCCGGTCACCATGCGACTGGACGGCCGGGTCGCGCTGGTCACCGGTGCCGGCAGCCCCGACGGCATCGGGTACGCGACCGCGCGGCGCCTCGCCGATCTGGGCGCCCGGGTGGCGATCGTGTCCACCACCCGGCGGATCCACGAGCGCGCCGGTGAGCTGGGCGTCACCGGCTTCGTCGCCGACCTCACCGACGAGTCCGAGGTGGGCGCCCTCGCCGACGCGGTGGCCGAGCAGCTCGGCGACGTCGAGGTGCTGGTCAACAACGCGGGCCTGGCCAGCCGGGCGAGCCCGGAGGTGCTGCGGCCGGTGGCCCAGCTCAGCTACGACGAGTGGCGCGGCGAGATCGACCGCAACCTGACCACCGCGTTCCTGTGCAGCCGGGCGTTCATCGGCGGGATGGCCGAGCGGGGCTGGGGGCGCATCGTCAACCTGGCCGCCACCGCCGGGCCGGTCAACGCGCTGCCCACCGAGGCCGCGTACGCGGCGGCGAAGGCGGGAGTGGTGGGGCTGACCCGCGCGCTGGCGATGGAGATGATCGCCGACGGAGTGACGGTGAACGCGGTCGCGCCCGGCATCATCCACACCGCGGCGTCCACCATGGTCGAGATTAAGCAGGGGCTCGGCACCCCGGTCGGCCGTCCCGGCACACCCGACGAGGTGGCCGCCGCGATTGCCTTCCTCTGCTCGCCGGCCGCCTCGTACATCACGGGACAGATGCTGGTGGTGGACGGCGGCAACAGCGTCCGGGAGGCGCAGTTCCGCTGATCGTCAGCGGTAGTTGCCGTTCTCGGAGTGCGCCCAGATGGCCAGGCCGATCCAGCCGCAGCAGACGATCAACCCGATCGCGGTGAAGACGTAGCTGAGGATCAACCCCCAGGTGGCGAGCTGGTCGCCCTCCTCGCCGGTCTGCCGGATCTGCCGCTTGGCCAGGTGGCCGCAGACGATGCCGGCCGGGGCGAAGACGAAGGCGAAGACCAACGACAGGATCGCCAGCACGTTCGGCCCACCGCGCGGATGCGGTCCCTGGCCGGGCGGCCCGTACTGCCCGTACGGGGGCTGCGGGGCGTACGGCGGCTGCTGCCCCCACTGCGAGTGCTGCGGCTGTCCGTACGGCTGCCCGTAGGACGGCTGCTCATGAGAGGGCTGCTCGTGGGACGGCTGCCCATGGGACGGCGGTTCGTAGGGTGACGGCGGCTGCTCCGGCTCACCAGGTGGTTGACTCATGCCCCGCCCCCTCCGCCACAGGTCAACGGCCTCTCTTGCGGACGCTACCCGCAGCGGTGAACCTTTTCACAGCGGTTGTGTGGACCGGTCACCTTGGCCGCGCCGGGTCGCGGGGCCGATACTGACCGAGCGTTCAGTTACCCGTGAGTAGTGCGTCGATCCCCCGGAGGCTGAGATGGCCCGACTCGCCCAGACGCCCGGCCTGACCGACGTGCAGCGGTCAATCCTGGAAACCGTTCGGGAGTTCGCCGACAAGGAGATCATCCCGCACGCCCAGCGGCTGGAGCACGCCGACGAGTACCCCACCGACATCCTCGACGGGATGCGCGAGATGGGCCTCTTCGGCCTCACCATCGCCGAGGAGTACGGCGGCCTCGGCGAGTCCCTGCTGACGTACGCCCTGGTGGTGGAGGAGCTGTCCCGGGGTTGGATGTCGATCTCCGGCATCGTCAACACCCACTTCATCGTGGCGTACCTGATCTCCCAGCACGGCTCGGCCGAGCAGAAGGCAGGGCTGCTGCCGAGGATGGCCACCGGTGAGGTGCGCGGCGCCTTCTCGATGTCGGAACCGGAGTGCGGCTCCGACGTCTCGGCGATCAAGTCGAAGGCGGTCCGTGACGGCGACACCTTCGTGCTCAACGGCCAGAAGATGTGGCTGACCAACGGCGCGCACTCCTCGGTGGTGGCCACCCTGGTCCGGACCGACACCGGCGCCGACTCGGTCTACGGCAACATGAGCACCTTCCTGCTGGAGAAGGAGCCCGGCTTCGGCGAGACCGCGCCCGGCCTGACCATCCCCGGCAAGATCGACAAGATGGGTTACAAGGGCGTGGAGACCACCGAGATGGTGCTCGACGGGGTCAGGGTCCCCGCCTCCGCCGTCCTCGGCGGCGCGGAGAAGGTCGGGCGCGGCTTCTACCAGATGATGGACGGCATCGAGGTCGGCCGGGTCAACGTTGCCGCCCGCGCCTGCGGCATCTCTATCCGCGCCTTCGAGTTGGCCGTCGCATACGCGCAGCAGCGCCGCACCTTCGGCCAGCCGCTCGCCCGGCACCAGGCCATCGCCTTCAAGCTCGCCGAGATGGGTACGAAGATCGAGGCCGCGCACGCCCTCATGGTCAACGCCGCCCGGCTCAAGGACGCCGGCCAGCGCAACGACGTCGAGGCCGGCATGGCCAAGCTGCTCGCCTCCGAATACTGCGCCGAGGTCGTCCAGGAGGCGTTCCGCATCCACGGCGGCTACGGCTACTCCAAGGAGTACGAGATCGAGCGGCTGATGCGGGAGGCGCCGTTCCTGCTCATCGGCGAGGGCACCTCGGAGATCCAGAAGACCATCATCTCCCGGGGCCTGCTCAAGGAGTACAAGCTCTGACCGGCGCGCCGGTCACCTGCCGGCTGGCTGGGCGACCGGCTCCGGTGCGGTGACTGCCGACGGCATCGCCGGCCCGGCGAGAGACATGCCTGCAGGTTATGGCCCGTGCTCCACACTCGTCGCTCCTGATATTGGTGCGCGCCGGTCCTGGGCGGGCCGCTCGGCGTGCGCCGGCCTAGTTCTCCGGCCCGGCCAGTCGTATCGCCAGGTGCTCGCGGGCCCGGGCGACCAGGGCCGCCGGGTCGTCGGCGTAGAGGCGGATCTCGTGGACCGGCCCGCTCGGGCCCTTGGGGAGCCCTACCGAGAGCGGTTCACACAGGACCACGTCGACGGCGGTCTGGCTGCCGGTGCCGATGTTCAGGATCGTCCCCGTCTCGGCTTGCTCGACCTGGACGGTGCGGCTGGAGGGCAGTGACCGGTATCGGTGCTCGATCCGGGCGACGGCCGACCAGGGCACCAGAAGGTCGACCGAGATCCCGTTGCGCACGCGCAGTCCCGCCGAGCCTGCGACATGCGGGTGGATCCGCAGACTGGCGAAGAGACCGATCATCCAGAGCAGACCCCAGACGCCGAGGACGATCGCGGTGTGCCGCACCGACGGCCACGGGACGGTGTGCCGGAGGATCAGATCGAAGATCGGGATCTCGATCGCGGAGAGCGCGATGAAGGTGACGAGGATCGGCTTCACCACGCCGACGTAGCTGAACGACGCCGCCCCGGGCTCCACCGCCGGCGGCCGGCGGAGCAGCCAGCGGCCGAGGCTGAGCCACATGCCCACCTCGTACGCGACCACGCGACGCAGCAGCACGAGCGCAGCACGGTGCTTCCGCACAGGTCACCCGCCCTTCAGGTCTTTCCCATTGCAGTTGCAACGTAAACGGTGGGCGGTGAGCGTGTCAATGCAGTCGCATTGTGAAAACATGAGGGCATGCCGAAGCGGGTCGACCACCGGGAGCGCCGCGAGCTGATCGCCGACGCGCTGATGCGGGTCGCCGCCGAACACGGGCTGGAAGCGGTCAGCCTGCGACACGTGGCGGCGGAGGCCGGGGTCTCGTCCGGGATGGTGCAGCACTACTTCCGCACCAAGGACGAGATGATGACCTTCGCCCTGTCGGTGGTACGCGAGCACGGCGAGGCCCGGGTGACCCGGGCCGTCGCGGCGCTCGGTGACAACCCCGCCCCGCGGGCGCTTCTGCGGGCCATGCTGGTCGAGCTGCTGCCCCTCGACGAGGCGCGCCGGGCCGACGGCAGGGTGGCGCTGGTCTTCCTCGCGTACACGGCGGTGCGGCCGAGCGTCGCCGCGGCGCTGCACCAGGAGACCGCCGGCCTGCTGGCCTTCATCGCCGGGCAGATCCACGCCGCGCAGAGCACCCGGCCGCCCGACCGACGCGTGGACCCGGACCGGGCCGCCGTGGGCCTGCTGGCAATCATGGAGGGGCTCGGGATCTACCTGCTCGGCGGGCACTACCCGGCGGAGACCGCGCTCGCTGCCCTCGACACCCAGCTGGACCTGATCTTCGGGCCGGCGGAACCCGTCGGCTGAGCGCCGCTCACCCGAGCCGGGTCAACCCCGCGGCGGCTCGCTCGATGATCAGGCAGCGGTCCTCGACGTAGTCGATCCCCGCCTCTTCGGCGATCCGCCGCGCTTGCGCGGACACGATCCCGAGCTGCAACCACACCGCCGGGGCGCCGATCGCCACCGCCTCCCGGACCACCTCGACCGCGTCCCGGGCCGGGCGGAACACGTCCACCAGGTCGACCGGGTGCGGGATGTCGGCGAGCGACGGGTACGCCTTCTCACCGAAGAGCTCGTCCACCGTCGGGTTCACCGGGATGATCCGCCAGCCGTACCGCTGCATCTCCACCGGCACCCGGTGCGCGGCCTTGCCCGGGTCGCGGGACGCGCCCACGACGGCGATCACGGCGGAGTCGGCGAGGATCTGCTGGGCTGAACGCACCAGCCGAGCCTAACCGCGACCGAGGCCGACGGCCCGACGAGTGCCCGCTGGGATCAGACCTCGAGGAGGGAGAGCTGTTCGGGTGGTGGTGGTGGTGATGCGGCGGGCAGCCCGCGGTTGTCACCCCGCTCGCCTCGGTGCAGCCCGTGCCGGCGGGCCGCTATCCGCACCCGCGCGGTCAGCTCCCGCTGGTACGCCTGCGGCGCGTATGCCCCGGCCCGGTAGAGCTGCCGGTAGCGGGGGACCAGGTGCGGGAACTCACGCGCCAGCCAGTGCGCGTACCACTCGCGGGCGCCGGGGCGCAGATGCAACGCCAGCGGGGTGACGCTGCTGGCCCCGGAAGCGGCGATCGCCGCCACCGTGGCCTCGATCGACTCGTCGCCGTCGCTGAGCCCGGGCAGGATGGGCGCCATCAGCACGCCCACCTCGAACCCGGCGTCGGTGAGCTGCCGGACCGCGTCCAGCCGGCGGCGCGGGCTCGGGGTGCCCGGCTCCACCGCGTGCCACAGCTCTTCGTCGATGAAGCCGACCGAGTATGACAGCCCGACCCGGGTCACCTCGGCGGCCTGGCGCAGCAGCGGCAGGTCCCGCAGCAGCAGGGTGCCCTTGGTCAGAATCGAGAACGGGTTCGCGAAGTCGCGGAGCGCCTCGATGATCGGCGGCATGAGCCGGTAGCGGCCCTCGGCCCGCTGGTAGCAGTCCACGTTCGTGCCCATCGCGATGTGCGCGCCGCGCCAGCGCGGCGCGGCCAGCTCCCGGCGGACCAGCTCCCCGGCGTTGACCTTGACGATCACCTTCCGGTCGAAGTCCGCCCCGGCATCGAGGTCGAGGTACGTGTGGGTGTGCCGGGCGAAGCAGTTGTGGCTGACCACTCCGTTGGCGATGAAGTCGCCGGTGCCGGTGGTGATGTCCCAGAGCGGCAGCTCGAGGCCGAGGTCCTCGATGCTGACCACCCGCAGCTTCGCGCTGCATTTGAGCGCCGCTCCCGCGACGGTCCGTTTGCGGGTGATGGCCGGGTCGGTCAGGTGGAAGAAGCGTAGGCGGGAGGGCAGGCCGCCGGTCAGCCGGATCTGCCGTAACCGGTTGGGGCGGCCGGAATCCTCGACGACCCAACGGAAGCCGAAGTGGTCCAGGGCGTCGGCGGTCCGGCCAAGGATGTCGTCAGCACAGTTGCTGATCCGGAACACGCCGAGGCTGCAACTGCCCGCGGCGTCGAAGACGCCGGCGAGGAAGCCGAGCCGCCAGTCGTCCGTCGGCGCGTCCGGCCAGCGGACCAGCTCCTTGATCGCATCGATCTTCTGCATGCCCGATGCCCGGATGGCTTCCATCGCCCGTCGATTCGGCTTGGCCTGTCCGAAGGGGGCGCGCCTTGTCTCCACACCTGATTCCCTCAGGAACCGCTCGGTTCGATCGAGTGCCTCCTTGTCTGTCAATGCCAGGCGGAACTGGTGTGACCAACTGTTGCGAAGGGGGTGGACGCCGATAGTTCCGTCACCCCGGACCATGCCGCAGAGATAGCCCTGGCGGTAGTCGGCCGACTCCTTGGGTCCGGCTGCGAACCGACCGGTCCCGATCAACCGGTTGCTGGTGGTCAGGTAAGGCCGCTGCCCGGCACCGCCCATAGCACCGGTCACGTACTTCCAGCCGCGCTCGGTGAGGAAGCGGTGGTCACCGCTGGCGACCAGCGTGGTGCCGTCCTCCAAGGTGACCCGGTAGGCCCGTTTCACCGTTGACCACTTGTCGAGGACCGTGGTCACCACGTATCGCCGGTACGCGCCCTGCCGCTCGGTGCCGTAGATCCGGTCACCAGGTTCCAGCTCACTGATCGGCTTCGTGCGCCCGTCCGCCATGAAGATTGGCGTATCACCGGCGACGCAATAGACACATGCATGGCTGCATCCCCGATACGGGTTGATCGTCCATTCGAACGGCACGCGGGACTGGCCCGGCACCCGGTTGATGATCGACTTGGCGCGCACCTCGTAGAAGGTCATGCCGGCGAAGCCGGGGGTGTCGAAGGTGCGGGCGATCGCGCCGGGGAGCGCCAGCGGCAGGGGTGGAGTCGCTGGCGCTGCCCCGTCGGGAGTCCCCTCGTCCGGGGGAGCGGAGAGGTTGTCCCAGCGCATGGCATTCATTCGAACACGCGTACGAAGAGCGCGCAAGTGACTCGCCGGACATCGCGCGCCGGAGCGGGTCGACCGGGTGCAGGATGGGGGCATGGAAACGTCGACCTTCGTCTACGACGGCGACTGCGCCTTCTGCACCCGCTGCGCGCAGTTCATCGAGCGCCGGATCCCCACCGGCGCGCGGGTGCTGCCCTGGCAGTTCGCCGACCTGGCGGCGCTGGGCCTGACGGAGGCCGAGTGTGAGGAGGCGGTGCAGTGGGTGGGCGCCGACGGCTCCCGTGCCGCCGGCCCGGACGCCATCGCCAGGCTGCTCGGCGACAGCGGCCCGCTCTGGCGGGTCGCTGGTGCCGGCCTGCGCTTCCCTGCGGTGCGGGCCGCCGCCTGGCCGGCGTACCGGTGGGTGGCCCGCAACCGGCACCGGCTGCCGGGCGGCACGGCCGCGTGCGCCCTGCCCCAGGCGGCCCGGGAACGCCTCTACGGCCCGACCGGCCGCCCCGCCGCCGACTCCTGACCCGACCACGGCGAGGCTGGGCATCGATCAGGCGGTCAGGTGCTGGCGGCCTGGCCGACCGCGGGCTCGGTGCCGCCGAGCGGGGCGGTCGGGGTGGTGCCGCCGTCGGGCGTGCCGGAGGGGCCGCGACGACGGGCCAGCAGCCGTCGGGCCCGCACCACCGGGCGGACCTTCTCCAGGGGGAGGAAGCTGGTCATCGCCACCAGGTGCGGAGCGAACGAGATGGTGATCGTCGCGATGGTCACCAGGTGGAACGAGTAGAAGAAGCCGACGGCGGCCAGCCGCCAGCGCTCGGGCAGGAAGAAGACCAGCGGGCTGAGCAGTTCGAAGGCGAGGATGCCGAACTGGGCGACGACCAGCAGGTGCGGCACCTGGGCGATCAGGTCGGCCAGATCGGTGCCGCGCCGGATGATCGCCCGGGCCAGCACGGACCCGGTCGCCCAGTCGAGGCCGCCGAAACGGAACTTCGCCCAGGCCGCCAGGAAGTACGTGCAGATCACCGCGATCTGGCTGACCCGCAGGGCCCAGCCGCCCGCCTCGGTGCGGGTGGGATCGCCGTGCCGGGCCCGCCCGGCGGTGGGCAGGGCGGCCAGTGCGACGAGGAGCCCGAACCGGTCGTGGTCGACCTTGCCGTAGCTCATCGCGACGATCATCCACTCGAAGTAGAGCGCGAAGACCGCCCAGCCGAGCAGCCGGGGCGCCCGGCCGGTCGCCGCGGCCAGGGCGAGCGCCAGCAGCAG
Organism: Micromonospora sp. SL4-19; assembly: GCF_047921475.1. NCBI lineage: Bacteria > Bacillati > Actinomycetota > Actinomycetes > Micromonosporales > Micromonosporaceae > Micromonospora > Micromonospora sp. SL4-19. The sequence goes on along the minus strand of NZ_JBLROB010000001.1, from coordinate 581,114 downwards.
CCAGAAGATCACGCCGACCAGCGCCGGGGTGGGAGTGGGCAGCGGGAGCAGCCGGCCGATCAGCAGCGGCTGGTAGAGGTCGCCGGGCACGTCGACGCGGGTGCGTACCCAAGGGGTGAAGACGACCAGGTCGGCGGCGACGAAGAGGTAGACGAGGGTGCGGAAGGCGGCCACCCGGCCGCGCGGGACCGCCTCGGTCAGCCAGCCGATCACGGGGTGGCCAGCCAGCGTACGGCGGTCCGGTCGGTCCAGCGGCCGGTCGGGCGGCCGCCCTGGATGTCGTACCAGCGGACCACGATGCGGACCTCGACCAGCGCGGGGGCGGCGGGGTGGCGCTCGGCGTACGCCTCGGCGACCTGGCGCAGCAGGCCTGGATCGGCCGCGTAACGGTCCTGCTGGCCCTCGATCTCGGCGCGGCGGATGCCGGTGGCGTCCTGGCCGAGCGCGACGACCGCGCCGGTGCGGTCGATGCCCTCGACCCGGGTGTCCGGCGCCGGCGCGTTCGGCGGTTCGGAGGTGGAGTACATCCGGAACGGTCCGAACGGGAAATCGTCATCGGTGCCGCGGACAGTGCCGGCGAGGAGCAGCGCCAACCCGAGCACGGTGGCGCCCAGCCGGACCGTGCGCCCGCGGGTGGTCAAGGTCTCCATCGGCTGGTCACGATACGGGATCGGCGCCCCGGCGGGGTCCGTCCGTCGGCTACTCCGGGCCGGCCATTTCGTTGCCGGCGCCGGTCGGGCACACCGACGGCCCGGAGACGCCACCGGCCGGGCCCCGTGGTGGGGCCCGGCCGGTGCGGTAGTCGTTGGTGACTCAGTGTTCGTGCTTGGTCATCTTCTCGCGGACCTCGCCCATGTCCAGCTTCTCGACCTGCTCGATCAGGTTCTCCAGCGCGGACTCCGGCAGGGCGCCCGGCTGGGCGTAGACGATCACGCCGTCCTTGATCGCCATCACCGTGGGGATGGAGCGGATGTTGAACTTGGCCCCCAGCTCCTGCTCCGCCTCGGTGTCGATCTTGCCGAAGACGATGTCGGGGTGCTTCTCGGACGAGCGCTCGTAGACCGGGGCGAAGCGCTTGCACGGGCCGCACCAGTCGGCCCAGAAGTCGAGCAGAACGATGCCGTCCTGTTCGGTCACCTCGTCGAAGTTGGCCGTGGTCAGCTCAACCGTTGCCATTGCACTCTCCGATCAGCGCGGATTGCCTACATCCAGTGGAACCAGGGGCGACGCCCCCCAATTCCCGTGATGTGCGCGACGAAACGCTGTGCAGCGCCGCGGTCACGCTCAGAGGCATCGAGCACAATCTGTCCCGTTCGCCCCGGGGAGTGCAGGTGCACGTGCATTCGAGTGACGACCCGTGATGGGAGCGTTTCCATGGAGATCGCGGTGAGCGTGCACCACGGGCGGCAATTTGATGCTTGACAAGGCGCTATCCGGGCTGTAGAGATCGCCTTGGGAGTGGTCGCTCGTCACGCAGCGTGTTGTTACGAAAAGATAAATGTGACGCCCGTCTCTGTCGGCATGGCCTTGTCGTACGGCAGAATCTGTTGCATCAGAGCGTGGGCGGCGGGTGCCGGGGAGGGCCCCGCCGCTCATTGCGTCTCCCCCCGGGTCGGTCCGGATGTGACATTTCCTCGCCAGCAACGCCCTCGTCGCCGCCTTAACCGGCGGTAAGGCATGCTGTGCCGAACTCCATCGCCGCCCGTCGAAGGGGACAAGGATGCAGTTCGGTCGCTACTACGAGGAGTTCGAGGTCGGCGCGGTCTACCGGCACTGGCCGGGCAAGACGGTCACCGAGTACGACGACCATCTGTTCTGCCTGCTCACCATGAACCACCACCCGCTGCACATGGACGCCCACTACGCCGGGTCGGCGACCCAGTTCAAGCGCAACGTGGTGGTCGGCAACTACATCTACTCACTGCTCCTGGGCATGTCGGTGCCGGACGTCAGCGGCAAGGCGATCGCCAACCTGGAGGTCGAGTCCCTGCGGCACGTCGCCCCGACCTTCCACGGCGACACCATCTACGGCGAGACGACGGTGCTGGACAAGCGGGAGTCCTCCTCGAAGCCGGACCGCGGCGTGGTGGCCGTGGAGACCCGGGGCTACAACCAGGACGGCACCCTGGTCTGCGTGTTCCGCCGCAAGGTGATGGTCCCCAAGAAGGAGTACGTGATCGCCGCCGTGCCCGAGGGCGTCGATCCGGAGCGGCCCAGCTTCCCCGAGCCGCGCTGACGCCCGACGTACGACGCGGGCCCCTTCCGATCTGGTGCGGAAGGGGCTCATTTCTCGTTCCTGGGCATATGCTGACGCCGGAGGTCCCCCGATGAGCGAGCGCCGTGCCGCACCGCTGACCACCGCCGCCTACTCCGCGGCGGAGTGGGACCTGCTGACCGAGCTGCCGGGCCGGGTTCTCGTCGCCGCCGCATCGCCGGGACCGGGCCGCGCGCCGCGCGGGGTGGCCGCCGGGCTCGCCGGTCTGGACGCCGTGGCGGCCGGCCGAGGGTTCGACAGCGATCTGGTCCGGGCCGTGGTCTCCGCGATCTACGCCCGGCACGACGGCACCGTCGAGCGGGACGAGCGGCTCACCGACCTGGTCGACCTGCTCGCCGCATGCCGGGCAGCGGTCCGGGTCCTGCGGCGACGCGCCGACCCGGCGGACTCGGCGGCGTACCGGCAGTGGGTGGAGTCCGTCGCGGCCCGGGTCTGCCGGGCCGGAGAGACCGGGTCCAGCCCTGCCGACCGGCGCTTCCTCGACCGGGTCGCCGGCGCGCTCGACCTGCGCTGACCGAGCCCCGTCCGACGGCCGGCGCCGGCCGCTCGGCCGACCGGGTCGGAGAACCCTCGCGGAGGCGGGCGCCGGGTCGGGCCGTACGCTCTGGAAACCGTGACCGACGACCAGCTCGACGTGGGTGTGGGGCCGTGGCCCGGCGACCCGCCGGAGGACCCGCGGTACGACCCGGAGCTGCTCGCCGAGGGCGACCGGCGCAACGTGGTGGACCGCTACCGCTACTGGCGGCGGGAGGCCGTGGTGGCGGACCTGGACCGGCGCCGGCACGACTTCCACGTGGCCATCGAGAACTGGCAGCACGACTTCAACATCGGCACGGTGGTCCGCAACGCCAACGCCTTCCTCGCCGCCGAGGTGCACATCGTCGGGCGGCGGCGGTGGAACCGGCGCGGCGCCATGGTGACCGACCGCTACCAGCACGTCCGGCACCATCCCACGATCGAGGAGTTCGTCGCGTGGGCCGCGGCGCGGCAGCTGCCGGTGGTCGGCATCGACAACCTGCCCGGCTCGAAGCCGCTGGAGACCGGCGTGCTCCCGCGCCGCTGCGTCCTCCTCTTCGGCCAGGAGGGGCCGGGGCTGTCCGACGTGGCCCGGACCGCCTGCGACCAGCTCTTCTCCATCGCCCAGTACGGCTCCACCCGGTCGATCAACGCCGGGGTGGCCAGCGGCATCGCCATGCACGCCTGGATCCGCTCATACGCCGGGCCACCCCCGGACTGAACCGATCCGCCAGATCCGCCCGCTCCGCTTGACGCCCCGCTGGCGCGGGGTGACCGTGGAGACGTGAGCGTCGCGATGAGTTGTCCGAGGTGCGGAGGGTCGGTGCGGGAGCCCGACCTGATGCATGGTGAGTCCCGGTGCCTGCGCTGCGGTCCGGTGCCGCCGCTGCACGTACCCGCGCACATCGGGGCCGAGATCCTGGCCAGCGTGGTGGAGCGGGTCGCCGCCGACGCCGATCCGTCCGGCCGGTCGGGCGTACCGCTCTGGTGCCCGTGGCCGCTGCCCATTGGGTGGACGTTGAGCGGGGTGGCCTGGGCCGGCGACGACCGGGGCGGGATACGTGCCACCGCGGTGGCCTGCGCCGGCCCGGCCCCGCTCGACGGTGGACCGGCCGACCTTCTCTTCGTCGCCGAGGAGCCGGGCGTCGGGCTGGGTTCCCGGTTCGCCGGGCTGCCCGGTCCCGACCCGGGGCCGCAGGTCGCGGAGGCGCTGTCGGAGCCGGGCCCGGGTCACCCCGAGCGGGTGCCGCGCGCCAAGATCCGCGTCGGCGGTCACCCCACTCCACTGTGGCTCGTGCATTCGCCGACCGATCGAAGTGCGTACGCCGGCGAGGCTCGGGGAATGTGGCTCCATGCGATAGCCTGGCCGGCGAGTGCGGGTCATCTCCTCGCGGAAGAAGTCGTGCTGCACGACCTCACCGAGTGGACTCCGCCCGAACTCGTGTACGGCGCTCCGTCTCCGTATTTGCAGGGGCGGGCCTGACCGGCCGGCACCGTCGGCCGGAGACAGACGCAGAGATTCACTGTACGACACCATACTGATACTCTGGGTGCCACTGCGGTAAACCCGGCGCCGCGCGAGAGGATGGCCCGCTATGGTCAAGAAGGTCCTCACCTGGGCCGGCATCGCATTCTTGATCTTCTTCGTTGCGTACCGGCCGAACTCCGCCGCCGACGTCTTCAAGTCCCTCGGCGGCGGCATCATGGACATCGCTCAGGGCTTCGGCGACTTCTTCACCAGCCTCGTCGCCTAGTCTCCGATGGGAAGCCCCTCCGGTCCCCCGTTCGACCCCGACGATCCCGACTGGGAGCGCCGGGAGCGCGACACCGAGCCGATCCCGCGCATCGGCCCCGACGACGGCCCGGGCTACGGCCCCGGCCCCGGCTACGGCGACGGTCCCTCCCTTTCGGATGACGCCGCCTTCGGCGACGGGCCGGGCTACGCCGGCGAGGGCCGCTCCGGGCGTGCCTGGATCCGCGACCCGGAGGGCGGCTACCAGCCGCCGCAGATCTCCGAGGACGAGCTGGCCGGCCTGCGCGCCGGCGCCTCCGGCATGTCCCCCCGCCGGGTGCTGCCGCTGGAGGACGAGCCCAGCGCGCTGGTCGCCCGCTACCTCTTCCCCACGGAGCGCTACCGGGGTGAGTGGAAGCGGCACTGGATCCACCTCGCCACGCCGATCATCATCGGCATCGCCACCACGTTCGTCCTCGGCTACCTCTCCGGCTTCCTCGCCGGGCGCGACGTCGGGGCGCTGACCACCGTCCTGGTGCTGCTCTGGTTCGCCGTGATGGCCTGGGTCGCCTGGCGGGTCGCGGACTGGTGGTACGACCGCTTCATCCTCACCAACAAACGGGTGATGGTCGTCAACGGGATCATCACCCGCCGGGTGGCGATGATGCCCCTGGTCCGGGTCACCGACATGAAGTACGAGCAGTCGCCGACCGGCCGGGCGCTCAACTACGGCACCTTCGTGCTGGAGTCCGCCGGCCAGGAGCAGGCGCTCCGGGAGATCAAGAATCTGCCCAACCCGAACGAGCTCTACCTGCGTGTCGTCGAAGAGATGTACGAGCCGCAGGCCGTCGAGGCGCGGTTGGGCAAGGAGGCGGACGAGGCCAAGGCAGACGACGGGGCCTGAAACTTTTCGTCCGAACATCGGATGAACTGCGCACCATTTGCCGTCGACCCGACCCGCCGGGGCATGGCACCCTGCCATGCACAGGACAGGGTGCGGAGGTGAGCGGTGGCGAGCAGGGACCCGCTGGAGGAGGAGTTCCGCGAGTTCGTCGCGGCCCGTTCCAGCGCCCTGTTGCGTACCGCGTATCTGCTGGCGGGCGACTGGGCGACGGCCGAGGACCTGCTCCAGACCGCGCTGACCAAGACGTACCTGGCCTGGAAGCGACTCGGCGGGATCGAGGCCATCGAGCCGTACGCCCGCCGGGTCCTGGTCAACACCTCGACGAGCTGGTGGCGGCGCCGTTGGCACGGTGAACGCCCGACCGAGGTGCTGCCGGAGCGGGCCGGCGTCGACGAGATCGAGCAGCAGCTCGACCGGGACGCGCTCTGGCGGCATCTGCAGGCCCTCCCCGCCCGCCAGCGGGCCGTGCTGGTCCTGCGGTTCTACGAGGACATGTCCGAGGCGCAGACCGCCGCCCTGCTGGAGATCTCCCCGGGCACCGTGAAGAGCCAGACCTCGCGGGCGCTGCACACGCTGCGCCGCCGGCTGGGCTCCGAGGCCGCCCTCGGACTGCCCGCGGAGCAGGAGGAGGCGCCGACCCCGGCGCCCCGTACGCCGGCGCCGCGGGCGGTGCCACCGCCGGCTGTGCGTCCGCCGGTCCCGGCCCGGCCGGCCCCGGTCCCGGCCCGCCCGGCCCTCGTCCGCCCCGCCACCACCGTGCCGGTGGAGACCCGATGAGCCGTACGCCGAATTCCTGCGACAACCAGACGGGCCTGCCGAAGCGTCCAATGTCCGTGACCGACGACGAGCTGGAGCGGGCACTGCGGGACACCTTCGCCCGCCGTGTCGCCACGTCGCGGCCGCTCGCCGCCGACCCGGCCGGCATGGCCGTCCGGCGGGCCCGCCGGACCGGCCGCCGACGCGCGCTGACCGGGCTCGCCCTGGCCGGGGTGGCCACGGTGCTGGTCACCACCAGCACGGCCCAGCTCGGCGGGCCGGCCGGCCGCGGAGCGACGCCGACCGTCGTGCTCGGCGACCCGCACGGATACTCGCCCTCCCCGCTGCCCACCCCGTCCACCGTCCCGACTCCCACGACCGTGCCGGTCCGCGTCGAACTCGACGTCATCGTCGGCTCCTGGCTGTACACGAGCGGGGGCGAACGGTGGGAACTGACCGGGGTCAGTTCCATCGAGGGGGCGCAGCGCGTCCCCGACTACGGGGGCTGGCTGGTGACGTCGGTGGCCACCCCGGCCGGCCGTACCCTCTGGTGGGTGCCGCCCAACCACAGCGCGCCGCAGGTGCTGCTCGCCGGCGCGGACGCAGTCGCGGTCGCCGCGGACGGACGCCAGGTCGCCTGGCGCGACGGCCCGGACATCCTCGCCGCCGGCCTGGTCGGCGGCCAGCTCGTCGCGACCACCCGGACGGCGGCCCGGGAGGGGGCGGTGCCGGTCGGCTTCGCCGACAGCGCCGTCCTGATCCGGCAGCCCGATCAGGGCGGGTTCAGCGTCTGGCGTCGGCTGGCCGGTGAGCAGCCGGGCGCCGTCAAGCGGGACGTGCTGAACGTCTACGGCGTGAGACCCGACGGCCGGGTGGTCGGCCAGGTTTCCACCAGGACACCCCGGCGGACCTGCCTGGCCCTGCTCGACCCGGCACGGGACCTCGCCCCGACCCGCACCGGCTGCGGTCCGGAGCTCGCCGCCGACGGCCGTGGCGGGGTCTCCGCCGACGGGCGGTGGCTGCTGGTGAACGGCGCGCGGAGCGCACTCCTGGTCGACCTGGGCACGCTCGGGTCCAGCGTGTCGGCGCAGGCAGCCGGGCCGGCGGTGACCGGGGTGGTGACGTGGACCCGGGCAGGCATCGCGCTGCACGTCGACGCCACCGGCAAGCTGGTCCGGGTACGCCCCGACCGGGTGGCGGCCGGCGAGCGCCCCGCCGCCTCGCCGGTCGGCGGAGTCGCCCCGGAGGACCGACCGGTCGTGGTGGCCGACGTCCGCTCCTGAACCGGCGTTCCGCTCGAGCGGCCGGCGGCAGGGCCGGAGCGGTAGCGTTCGCGAGGTGACCAGCCCCGCCCGGATCGACCTGCACGCCCACTCCACCGCCAGTGACGGCACCCTCAGCCCCGAAGAGCTGGTCCGGGCCGCCGCCGACGCCGGCCTGGACGTCGTCGCGATCACCGACCACGACACCACCGCCGGCTGGGAGGCCGCGGTCCGCGCGCTGCCGCCCGGGCTCACCGTGGTCCGTGGCGCGGAGATCTCCTGCCGCTGGTACGGCGTCGAGCCGGCGATCCCGCTGCATCTGCTCGCCTACCTCTTCGATCCGACCGAGCCGGAGCTGGTCGCCGAGCTGGCCCGGGTGCGGCGGGCGCGGGAGGAGCGCGGCGAGCGGATCGTGCGGCTGTTGCAGGCCGACGGCATCAACGTGAGCTGGCGGGAGATCCTGGCCGGTGCGGGCGGCGGGACGATCGGCCGCCCGCACATCGCCCAGGCGCTGATCCGGGCCGGGCTGGTCGCCACCACCACCGAGGCGTTCGGGCCGGACTGGCTGGGCGAGCGGTACCGGCTGCCCAAGGAAGACATCGACGTGTTCCGGGCGGTGGCGCTGGTCCGGGCGGCCGGTGGGGTGCCGGTCTTCGCCCACCCCCGGGCCAGCCGCCGCGGGCGGATCGTGCCGGATGAGCTGATCGTGGAGCTGGCGGCGGCCGGCCTGGCCGGCCTGGAGGCCGACCACGAGGACCACACGGCGGCCGAGCGCGAGCACGTCCGCAGGCTCGCCGCCGAGCTGGGACTGCTGGTCACCGGGTCGTCGGACTTCCACGGGACGCACAAGACCGTCCAACTCGGTGCGCACACCACCGACCCTGAGGTGTACGAACGCCTCATCGCCCTGGCCGGCGGGGTGACCCCGGTCGCTTCGGGGCGACCCGCGTATTGATCCACTGCGACGCGGCTACCGTGTTCGGGTGGATCTCAAGCTCTTCGGCGCGGTCTTCGTGACCCTGCTGGTGATCGTCGACCCGCCCGGCATGCTGCCCATCTTCCTCGCGCTCACCGGGCCGCTGCCCGCGCGCGACCGGCACCGGGCCGCCTGGCAGGCTGTCGCGCTCGCGCTCGGGGTGATCGTGGTCTTCGCCGTGGCCGGCCAGACCCTCCTCGCCTACCTGCACGTCTCGCTCCCGGCGTTGCAGGCCGCCGGCGGACTGCTGCTGGTGCTGGTCGCATTGGAGCTGTTGACCGGCAAGGCCGACGAACCGAGCCAGCAGAGCACCTCCAACATCGCCCTGGTGCCGCTGGGCACTCCGCTGCTGGCCGGGCCGGGCGCCATCGTTGCCACCATGCTCTTCGTGCAGCAGGCCGGCGGGTTCACCGACTATGTCGCGATCGCCCTCGCGATCGTCGGGGTGATGGCCACGGTCTGGGTGGCGCTGCGCTTCTCCGGCGTGATCGTCAAGGTCCTCCGGCCGGGCGGCATCGAGGTGCTCACCCGGATCGCCGGCCTGCTGCTGGCGGCCATCGCGGTGCAGCTCATCGCCGACGCGGTGGCCGCCTTCGTGACCCACTTCCTCACCACGCGCTGACCCACCAGGCCCGCCGTCGCCGGGATGTCGTACCGGGGTGGCAGGATCTCAGGCGTGCGACGACCCTCCCCGACCGGACGACCCGCCGGCGGCCGGCCGCCCCGGCCCCGCGCAGAGCAGGCCGAGCAGCTCGGCTTCGAGGGGATGCCGGAGCGCCTCTTCGTCTGCACACCCAGCAAGCTCGGCGCCTACGCCGACTGCCCCCGGCGCTACCGCTACTCGTACGTCGACCGGCCCGCGCCGCCCAAGGGGCCGCCGTGGGCGCACAACTCGCTCGGCGCCAGCGTCCACACCGCCCTCAAGAACTGGTACGCGCTCGCGCCGGACCGTCGCCGCCCGGAGGTGCTGGGCACGCTGCTCAAGGGCACCTGGGTTCGCGAGGGCTACCGCGACGACGAGCAGGAGCGCGACGCCTTCCGCCGGGCGCTGGCCTGGCTGGAGTCGTACGTGGCGGGGCTCGACCCGGCCGACGAACCGGTCGGGGTGGAGCGGGTGGTCGCCGTCAAGACCGGCGTGCTCGCCTTCAACGGCCGCACCGACCGGATCGACTCCCGCCCCGGCCCCGACGGGCGGCCCGAGTTGGTCATCGTCGACTACAAGACCGGCCGCACCGGGCTGGACACCGACGACGCCCGCGGCTCGCAGGCCCTGGCCCTCTACGCGTACGCGGCCGAGCGGGTGTTCCGCCGGCCCTGCCGCCGGGTCGAGCTGCACCACCTGCCCAGCGGCACGGTCGCCGCGCACGAGCACACCCCGGAGTCGCTGCACCGTCAGCTGTCCCGGGCCGAGGAGACCGCCCGGGACATCATGGCCGCCGAGCGGGCGGTCGCCGACGGCGCCGATCCCGACGAGGCGTTTCCCCCCATCTCGGGGCCGCGCTGCGGCTGGTGTGACTACCGGCGTACCTGCCCCGCCGGGGCGCAGACGCCGGGCAAGGACCCGTGGGCGGCCATGGAGCGCCCGGCCGAACCGGTCTCCGACCCGGGCTGACCGAGGTGGATCAGGCGGCGGCGGTGAGCCGGGCCGCCCGCTCCTTGGCGGCCTGCCGCATCGGCCCCTCCCGGTAACGGCGCGGCAGCGCCGCGAGGGCCAGCCGCAGCGCGCGGACGCTGAGATCCGCCGACAACGCGGTGGTGGGCAGGCCCAGACCGCCGTACAACCGGCGCGCCCACGCCGGCAGCAGCGCCAGCGCGGTGCCGGCGATCCCCAGGTATGCCCAGCGCGGCGGGCCGAGGTGCAGGCCGAGCTTCACCGGCAGGCTGAGCTTCCAGGGGATCGGTGGGGCGGTCAGGAAGAGGGCGGTCTCCGCCGCCTCCTTCGTCATCCGCAGGTCCGGGCGGATCCGCCGGTAGTAGTCGGCCACCTCGGCGGCGGTGCCCGGCACGTCGGTCGGGTCCAGCCCGACCAGCGCCGCCGCTCGGCGCTGCTCGGTGTAGTAGCCGTCGACCTCGGCGTCGGTCAGGGTGAGTCCGGCCCGGCGGGCGGTGCTGACGAACGACTCGACCTCGGTGACGTGCACCCAGCGCAGCAGCTCCGGGTCGTCGATCCGGAACACCTCGCCGGTGAACGGGTCCCTGGCCCGCATCCGGGCGTGCAGTGTACGTAGCCGACGGCCCGCCGCCTCCGCCTCGGCCGTGGTGCCGTAGACGGTCGTCGCCACGTAGGTGGCGGTACGGATCAGCCGGCCCCACGCGTCGGTGCGGTAGCTGCTGTTCTGGGCGACTCCGGCCATCGCCAGGGGGTGCAGGGCCTGCAGGTAGAGCGAGCGCAGGCCGGCGACGATCAGGATCGGCTCCTCGTGCACCTTCCACGTGACCGATCCCGGGCCGAACAGGCCGAGGTCATCGGAGTTCACCGCCCAAGAGTGCCACGCGCCGGGCCGCCCAGCGCGCCCGTAGGCCCGGCTCGGGGGCGAGGATCAGTCCTCGGCGAAGCGGCGGGCCTGGCACGCGGGGCAGAGACCCCAGAAGGTCACTTCCGCCTCGTCCACCTCGAAGCCGTGCGCCGTGTTCGGATCGAGGCAGGGGGCGCTGCCGGTCGCGCAGTCGATGTCGGCGATGTCACCGCAGCTCCGGCACACCACGTGATGGTGGTTGTCCCCGGCGCGTGCCTCGTACCGGGCGGGACTGCCGGCGGGCTCGATGCGGCGGGACAGCCCGGCCCGGGAGAGCGCGCCGAGCACGTCGTACACGGCCTGGGTGGAGACCGAGTCGAGCCGCTCCCGGACCCGACGGGTGATCTCGTCGACCTCCAGGTGGCCGCCGGCGGCGAGCACGTCCAGCACGGCGAGCCGCGGTCGGGTGACCCGCAGGCCCCTCGACCGGAGCAGTTCCTCGCCACTGGACATGACCTAATGACAGCACGGGCCTGCGGAGGCGACAAGCGCGCGGGAACCGGGGTGGCCGGGGCCACAGGGTGAACCGCGTCCCTGGCGTGGACGTGTATCGGTGTGACGACGGGCGATGACAAGTCCCGTCGTAGGCTGACGGCGCGGTTCCGTCCACTCGTTGGAGGTGTCGGTGTTCCTGGAAGTCAACGGCCTGCCGCTGCACGCCCTGGTCGTGCACGCCGTCGTGGTGCTGGTGCCGCTCCTGGCGCTGATCTCCGTCGCGTACGGGGTGTTCCCCCGGTGGCGGTCGCGGCTCGACTGGGCGGTCGCGGGCCTCGCCGTGGTGACTCCGATCGCCACCTTCGTGGCAAAGGAGTCCGGCGAGGCGTTCGAGGAGCTCCAGCGGACGCGGGGGATCGGTGGCGAGTTTCTCAGGAAGATCGAGGAGCACGCCGAGTACGCCGACACCCTGTTCTGGTTCACCATCGGGTTGGCGGTGGCGGCGCTCCTGCTCCTCCTGCTGACCAGTGGCCTTGCCCGGGTACGCAGCCTGCCTCGCTGGCTGACGCCGGTGCTGGCCGGGATGGTGGTCGTCCTCGCGGTCTTCGCGCTGGTGTACGTCTACCTGACCGGCGACAGCGGTGCGCAGCTGGTGTGGAGCGGCCAGGTCTGACACCGTCGCGTCAGAAGATCACTCGTGAGCAGAGCAGGCACATCAGGATCACCAGCACCACTCCCGCGACCGCCCCGATCCCGTAGGTGAGCCGCTGGGCCTGTTGCTCCGCCTGGTCCATGGCGGCCATGTCCTGCCCGGGCAGCGGTCGGGGTGGCGCGGGCTGCACGTGCACCGGCGGGCGCCAGCCGGGAGGGGGAGGGGTGGTCGGCGGCGGACCGGAATAGCCGCTGGTCGGGACGGTGCTCCCGGGCCAGCCACCGGCACCGGGCCGAGGCTGGCCGTCCCCGGCCGGGTTCCTCTCCGCGCCCGGGCCCGGGCGGGCCCACGGGCTCTCCGCCTGGCCCGCCTCCGACCAGGGCCGGTGCGACTGCCCGGCACCCGACCAGGGGTCGTCCTCGGGTTGGCCCCCACCGGATGCCGAGCTCTCGTGTTGGCCGGCGGCCGCCGTCAAGTTGCTGCCCTGACCAGGACCTGCCGCCGAGCCGCCGGGCTGGTCGTCGTCGCCCCCCGCCGGTTGGCCCGGCGTCGGGCGCCGCCAGAACTCGTCCTCGGGGCTGCCATCGCTCGGCGTCGTCACGCCGTCCGACGCTACCAACGACCCGGCCGGTCGGCCCGCCGGACGCGGTGGGCGAGCCGGTGTCGGGCGATCGTGTCGTTTCCCCGGCGCCGGTATCCTTGCTGCTCGTGAACGATCCCGGCATGGGTGGCGTGAGCGGCGACGACCGCGTGGTCGACCTCAGCGACGACTTCGTGGTGCTGCCCGAGCAGACCACCGACGACACCGACCATGGCTGGGGCGAGCGGCCCGGCGGCAACGACGACTGGCTGCTGGCCGAGCGCCCGCCGCACTGGGACTGACCGACCACGCGGCGACGCGGGGCCGCTCGGCCGGTTGGCGGCGCAGGGGCCGTCGCCTCGGCCACTCGTAGGCCGGAACGGCGGGTCAGCCGCGTACCACCACCGCGAATCGACTGCCCTCGGGCGCGCCCACGGCCCGTTGCGCCTGCTCGGGCCGGAGCGCCAGGTAGAGCGCGGAGGAACCGTCGGCCGCTCCGGCGCCCACCACGTCGAGCACCAGCGCCCGCGGGGCGAGCAGTGTCGCCTCCCCGGCCGCCCCACCCGCCGGGATGACCAGCAGGTCCACCCGGGCGCCCGGGCGGAGCACCGCGAGGGCGGCCGGCTCAGCCAGCCGGACCGGTACGCCGACCGACCCGCTGGGCAGCGGCAGCGCACCGCTCGGGTCGCCGTCGCCCTGGGGCGGGGGACTCGCCGTCGGGGCGGGGCCGGCAGGGGCCGAACCGGGCGGGCATCCCGTGGGAGCCTGCAGGACGGCGGCGGCCAAACCGAGCAGCATCGCGACCAGCACCACCCGGAGCAGCGTCCCGCCCCGGGGCACGCCGCGCCAGCGCGCCGGCCGCAGTGATCCTTCGCCCGCCACCACCCACGCCCTCCTGCCCGCACGACCCGATGGACGCCGGCAGCCTAGAAACGTGGAGCCCCCCGGCGCCGACCGCGAAGGGCGCCCTGTGGATAACCCACCCGCCTGTGGACAACCCCCACACCCCGCCCCCTTCTGCTAGCCGCGCCCACCCCCCAACCGGGCCGGCGGCCTGATACACGGAAAGAGTGGCCATCCATGCCGGATTGGCCACTCTTCCGGGGAATCTGCGCGGATCTTGCGCGGTGCGTGGTGCGGGAGGTTGTCAGGAGGTGGTGGAGGTGCTGGCGGCCGGGGTCTTGGTCGGCGAGGTGGACGAGCCGTTGGTCGACCCGGTCGACCCGGACGACGAGCTCGACGAGCCGGAGGACGACTCGGACTTCGCCGGCTTGCTCGTGGTGCTCGCTGCCGCCTCGGACCCGGACGAGCGCGAGTCGGTGCGGTAGAAGCCGGAGCCCTTGAACACGATGCCGACCGAGTTGAAGAGCTTGCGCAGCCGTCCCTCACACGCGGGGCACTCGGTCAGCGGCTCGTCGGCGAACGACTGGACCGCCTCGAGCTGGTGGCCGCACGCGGTGCAGGCGTACTGGTACGTGGGCACGTTCTCCTCCGGATCTGGCACGGCCGGTTGGCACTCGACGGATTCGAGTGCCAATGGTGCGTCATGGAACCCGGGTTCGTCCAGCGGAAGTGTGCCGTCAGACAACCGGTTCCCGAGCCAGCGTACGCAGGCCGCCGGCGGGGGTGATCACGGCGCGCACCGGCCGGTCGTGCGGCTGAGCGGGCACCACCTCGACCAGCTCCCCGTCGTGCAGCAGGGCCACCGTCAGCGCCGCCGAGGGCACCCTGGCCAGCGCCCGGTCGTACGAGCCGCCGCCCCGGCCCAGCCGCCGCCCCCGGTGGTCCACGGCCAGGGCCGGGACGATCACCACCTCGGCCGTGGCCACGGCGAAACGCCCCAGCCGGGGTCCGGTCGGCTCCCGCAGCCCCCGCCCGGCCGCTCGCAGCGACGCCGCGTCGGTGTAGGCGGCCCAGTCCAGGTCCAGGTCGTCGGCGAGCACCGGCAGCAGCAGCTCCGCCTCGGGCGCGAGCGCCGCGCGCAGCACCGCCGGCAGGTCGCTCCCGCCCGGTTCCGAGCCGACCGGCACGTACCCGGTCATCCGGGCCGGGCGGAGCCGGCGTACCAGGGAGACCAGCTCGGCCTGGACCCGCGCCGCCGCCTCCGCCCGCGCGCCAGCGGGCAGCGACCGACGGCGGGCGAGCAGCGTGACCCGCAGGTCGTGCTTCGCCTCATGTGCGACATCCGCTCCATCAGAAAATTCCGGCACGCAACACTCCTGACGCAACGCTTGCCTCTCCGTCGCTCTGTGTCAGCATCGCAACAACGGCGCGGAACTTCCGGGGGGAAGCTTGACGCTACGCGGGCGGTTGACGGTGGCCTTCCTCGCGGTGGTGCTCGGTCCCGTCCTGCTCGGTGCCTACTTCGTCGGTTCCATGATGACGGCCGCCGACCGTGGCCGGTCCACCGAGCGGCTGGGCCTGGCCGCGGCCGGGGTGCGTACCTCGGTGGACGCCCTGTGCCAGCAGCTGCGCGCGGCGGCCGACGCGGTCGCGCTGGTCACCGACCCCGCCGCCCGGCCCCGCGCGGCCGACCAGGTGGTGGGTCGCGGCCTGGCCGCCGCCGTGCTGATCACCGACGCCGCCGGCCGGACCAGCTACGTCACCCCGCGCGGCCCGGACGGACCCTGGCAGGACTGCGCCGGCGATACGCCGGTCGCTGGCCCGGTCCGCGCGCTCGCCGCCCGGGTCCAGCTCCGCGACGCCGCCGGCACCGACCTGGGCACGGTCGTCGCCGCGCAGCCCGTCGACCCGGCCTTCGTCGCGCGGCTTGCCGCGGTGACCGGCGTCGCGGTCACCCTCCTGAGCGACGCCGCCGGCACCGGCCCGGTCACGCACACCACCGAGACCCGGGAGGTACGCGAAGCGGTGCTGGGCGCCGCCCGCACGGTCGACGGGGACCGGGTCACCGAGACCGCCGACGGTCGGTACGTCCGCCGGCTCGGCCCGTCCCCGGGGCAGCCGCTGCCGCTGGTCCTCTCGGTCCCGGGCGAGCGCCCACCGGGCCTGTACGCCACCCTGGTGGGCGCGGTGCTGCTCGCCGCGGCGCTGGCGGTGCTGGCCGCCTGGCGGCTGGCCCGGGTGACCACCCGGCCCCTGGTGGAGCTGGCCGGCGCGGTGGACCGGGTGGCGCACGGCGACCTGTCCGTCCGGGTGCCGATCCGCAGCCAGGACGAGATCGGCCGGCTGGCCAGCGCGTTCAACCGGATGACCGCGGAGACCGGCAGCTACGTGGCCGCCCTGACCAGCAGCCGTGACCAGTTGCGCGGCCACCTGGCGGTGCTCGGCGACACCCTGGCCAGCACCCACGACCTGCAACGGATCCTGCGGGTGATCCTGCACAGCGCGCTCGCCGCGACCGGCGCGCGGGCCGGCGCGGTGCTGTTGCTCGACGGCGACGGCGTGCTCGTCGGCCGGTGCGTCGAAGGGCTGGACGGGCGCTGGCCCACCGAGGACCGGTCCGACCCGGCGACGCTGCGGGTGCCGGCCGGCACCGGGGTGGTCGGCACGGTGGTCGCCACCGGGGAGCCGCTGCGCGGCCGATGGGAGCCGGCGGACACCCCGACCGGGGAACCGACCTGCGAGACGTACGTCGCGGTGCCGTTCGCCGCGCCCGGGGCGGCGGAGCTGGGCGGGCGCCTCGGCCCGGACCGGCCGGGCCACCCGCCGGCCGACCTCGACAACTCCAGCTCGGCGCGTCTAGCGCCGCGCCGCGACCTGGAGCCGTCGCCCGACAACTCCGCGCTCGGTGTGCTGGCCCTCTACGACCGGCTCGGCGCGGACGAGTTCGACGACGACGACCTGGCCACTCTGCGAACCTTCGCCGGGCACGCGGCGGTGGCGGTGGAGAACGTCCGGGTGCACGAGGAGGCGCAGCGGCTGTCCCTGACCGATCCGCTGACCGGGCTGTGGAACTACCGCTACCTGCGCGAGTCGATCCGGCGGGAGGTGGAGCGGGCGAACCGGTTCGGTCGGATGCTCAGCGTCCTCGCTCTCGACCTGGACCGGTTCAAGGACGTCAACGACACCTGGGGGCACGCCGCCGGGGACGCCGTGCTCGTCGAGTTCGCCCGCCGGGTGCGCGGCGAGATCCGTGAGGTGGACCTGGCGTTCCGGCAGGGCGGCGAGGAGTTCATGGTGCTGTTGCCGGAGACCGACGCCCGGGGCGCGGCCATCGTCGCGGAGCGGCTCGGCGCGGTGGTCCGGGACCACCCGGTGCCGGTGGAGGGGCACACGGGCGGACCGGTCCGGCTGAAGGTCACCGTATCCATCGGCGTCGCCGTCTATCCCGACCACGCCGCCACCGGCCAGCAGGTGCTCGACGCCGCCGACGACGCCCTCTACGCCGCCAAGGCCGCCGGCCGGGACGGCTACCGCCTGGCCCGGGCGCCCGACTCGGCACCGGCCCAGGAGGTCCCGGTGGCGGCCGCCGCGGTCAGCCCGCCCGACGGACTGCCCCGGGCCGGCGTCGCGGACCCCGCGGGACCGGGTCAGGGCGGCGCGTCTTCCGGTCCTCAGCCGCCGCGACAGAGCCGTGGCCGATAGTCTCGCGACATGTCGGAGCACTCAGCGAACCCCTCAGCGACCGCCGCGACCGGTCGTTCCCGCGCGGTCAAGGCTGTCATCCCGGCCGCCGGCCTGGCCACCCGGTTCCTGCCGGCCACCAAGGCGGTCCCGAAGGAGCTGCTGCCGGTCGTCGACCGGCCGGTGCTGCAGTACATCGTCGAGGAGGCCGCCCAGGCCGGCCTCACCGACGTGCTGCTGATCACCGGGCGCGGCAAGACCTCGATGGTGGACCACTTCGACCGCCGACCCGACCTGGAGGCCCGGCTCGAGAACAAGCCCGAGATGCTGGAGGCGGTGCGCCGCCCGAGCGAGCTGGCCGAGATTTACACCTGCCGGCAGCCCGAGCAGCTCGGCCTCGGTCACGCCATCGGGTACGCCGAGTCGCACGTCGGCGACCAGCCCTTCGCGGTGCTGCTCGGCGACGAGTTCGTCAAGATGGACGAACCGCTGCTGCCGGCCATGCTGGAACTGCAGGCCCGCACCGGCGGCGTCGTGCTGGCGTTCTTCGAGGTCGACCCGGCCGACACGAAGCGGTACGGCATCGCCTCCGTCGAGCCGGCGGAGCCGGAGTTCAACGACATCGCCGACATCGTCAAGGTCACCGGCATGGTGGAGAAGCCGAAGCCGGAGGACGCCCCGAGCAACCTCGCTGTCCTCGGCCGGTACGTGCTCCCGGGGCGGATCTTCGACGCGATCCGGCGGACCGAGCCTGGCAGCGGCGGGGAGATCCAGCTGACCGACGCGATGGAGCTGCTGCGTACCGAGGGGGTGCCGGTGCACGCCATCGTCTACCGGGGCACCCGCTATGACACCGGGATGCCGCTCGGCTATCTCCAGACGGTCGTCCAGATCGCCGCCGAGCGGGAGGACCTGGGCGCCGAGTTCCGCAAGTGGCTGGCCGAGTTCGTCAACCGGGGCGACGAGACGGTCACCTCGGCGATCCTGGACGGGGTGCGCAACGCGTCGGGCGGTTCCAATACATGACCGCGACGGCCGACGCCGAGGCGGCCGCGAACGAGTTGACGCCGCTCGCTGACTACCTGGGCAGCGTGCTGCGCAGGTTACGCGCGCTGCCTCCGCTCGACCTCGACCTCACCCAGGCCTACGGCAACGTTCTCGCCGAGGACGTCGTCGCGCCGCACTCGTACCCCGCCTTCGACCAGGCGGCGGTGGACGGGTACGCCGCACGCTGGGAGGACATCTCGGGAGGGAGCCGGGGGCCGGGATACGTGCCGGCCCCCTCCGGCACGCCCGGCGGCCGCAGCATCCGACTGAACGTGGTCGGCGACCTGGGCGCGGCGAGCTGGCGGCCGGTGCGGCTCACCCCCGGCTCCTGCTTCTCCGTGGCGGCCGGGGCGCCGCTGCCCATCGCCGCCGACGTGGTGGTCCCGGTGGAGTGGACCGACCAGGGCATGGCCGCGGTGGAGATCTTTCAGGCCCCCAAGCGGGGGTACGGTGTCCGGCGCGCCGGTGAGGAGCTGCCCGCCGGCACCCTGCTCGCCCGCGCCGGCGCGTACGTCTCGCCCGCCCTGGTCGCCGTCTTCGCCGCCACCGGCATCGGGCACGTGGTGGTTCGGCCCAGTCCGCGGGTGGTCATCGTGGCCACCGGCGACGAGCTGGTCGACGTCGGCCGGGGCAGCCAGCCCGGCCAGGTGGTGGACACCAACTCGCACGCGCTGACCGCCGCGGCGGCCGAGGCGGGGGCGCTCGCGTACCGGGTGGGGATCTGCGACGACGACCCGGAGGCGCTGCGCGGGCTGCTGGAGGACCAGACGCTGCGCGCCGACCTGATCATCACCACCGGCGGCACCGGCACCGGACCCGGTGACATGGTCCGGCGGATCCTGTCCCGCCGGGAGGGCGGCCGGGCCGGGCCGGTGACCTTCACCGAGGTCGCCCTCTATCCCGGAACGGCGCTCGGATTCGGTACCGTCGGCGCCGAGGAGGTGCCGGTGGTGTGTCTACCCGGTGAGCCCGGCGCGGCGCTGATCGGCTTCGAGGTGCTGGCCCGCCCGGCGATCGCACTGCTGGCCGGTGCCGAGCCGGTGTTCCGGCCGAGCGTCCGGGCGCACCTGCTGGAGACGGTGTCGTCCCCGGGCGGGCTGCGCGAGTTCCGCCCCGCGCACGTGGCCGAGCGGCGCGGCGGCGGATACACCGTCCAGCCGCTGGCCGGCGGGCCGTTCACCCTCTCCGGTCTGGCCGAGGCGAACGGACTGCTGGTCCTCGGCGAGCGGGTCACCACCGCCGCCGCCGGCTCCACGGTGGACGTCCTGCTGCTGGACCGGCGTCGGTGAACGCGGGGAGCGAGCCGGCGAGCCCCACCACCGCGTGCGGAAGGCAGGCTCGGTGAGTTGGTTCCGACGGCCACCCGGCTGGCCGGCGGTGCTGGTGGACGGTCCGGTGGTGCTGCGGCCGTACCGGCGCTCCGACGCGGCCGCCTGGTCGGAGATCCGGCGCGCCAACCGCGCCTGGCTGTCCCCTTGGGAGTCCCACCTGCCGGGGACCTGGGACGAGATGAACTCGCCGACCGCGTTCCGCTTCGTCCACGCCGACCAGCGCCGCTCGGCGCGGACCGGGGACGGAATGCCGTTCGCCGTCTGCCTGCGGGAGGGCGGGCAGGAACGGCTGGTCGGGCATCTCAACGTCGGCAGCATCGTCCGCCGGGCGTTCTGCTCCGGGTACGTCGGCTACTGGGTGGACTCCCGGGTGGCGGGTCACGGCGTGATCCCCACCGCGGTCGCGTTGGCCGTGGACCACGCGTTCGGCCCGGGTGGGCTGCACCGGATCGAGGTCAACATCCGGCCGGAGAATCAGCCGTCGCGGCGGGTGGTGGAGAAGCTGGGCTTCCGCGAGGAGGCGTACCACGTCCGCTACATGCACATCGACGGTACCTGGCGGGACCACATCGGATACGCGATGACCAGCGAGGAAGTGGCCGCCGAGGGCGGGCTGCTGGCCCGCTGGCACCGCGTACGTGACGGCCGCGGGTGAAGCGTCCCACCCGCCGCGCCCGGCGCGGCGTGCGGTCAACCCGGTCGGCGGCCCGTAACCTCAAGTAACTGCAAGCTGTGGCAAGCGCTGTGGCCCGCATGATCTGCGCCGTAACCGACGGATGACGGAACAAGTTGCGGCGGGGCGGCGCTGGCCCGAATTCGGTGACGGGAGGGGTGAGGGTGCCGACCTCGGTGCTCCTCGCCGTCCTCGCCGCCGCCGGCCTGCTCGCCCTCGCGCCGGCGTTGGTTCGTCGGTACGACGCCACCGAGCGGCTGGTGGCGGAGCGGGCGCAGTCGACGGCGCGGGTGCTCCAGCGCCGCCGTCGGCGGCGTACCGTGCCCGGGCGGCGGCCAATCCACCCACCCCGCTCCCTTGTCGTCACGTTCAGTGAAGATGCCGATACGAAGGGCCTGGCTCGGCCGACCTCCGCGCCGCCCGCCGCCCGCCGGTCCGGTCGGCTCCGGTCCGTGCCGCCCGCCCCGGCCAGGTCCCGCCGGCGGCACCCGCCGCAGCGCCGCCACCACACCCCGGCGATCTACCGCCGGCGCCGGGTGCTGGCCGCGCTGCTGCTGCTCAACTTCGTCGAGCTGATCGGCGTGGTGCTGGTCGGCCCCGGGTTCTGGATCAGCGTCTCGGTGACCGGCACCCTGCTCGTGGCGTACGTCATACACCTGCGGCAACGGGCCCTGGCCGAGCGCCGGCGGCGCCGCGCGGAGGCCCGCGAGGCGGCCTGGCTGGCCGCCCGCCAGGCCGAGGTGCGCCGCGAGCAGGCCCGGCGCGCCGCGGCCCGGCGGGAGGCGCAGCGGCGGCTGGCCGCCCAGCGCGAGGCGGTCCGCCGTACGGCGATGGGGCTGGACCGGCCGGCGAACCTGCCGGCCGCGGCCAGCGGCGGTTCGGTGTCCTACCGTCGGGCGGGCGGCCTGCGCGGTCGCGCCTACGAGGCTGGCCGCGGTTCGCACAGCGCCTGAATGCCGCTGAAAAAATCTTGGACCCACGTTGTCGAATCCGGTGAGTGTCGTTCGACGGGTTGGTGAGGGCCGGCGCAGGGCCGGCCGCGACTGACGCACCGGGGAGCCCATCATGGCCAAGATCGTGTCGAACTTCTTCATCTCGCTGGACGGTGTCGTGGAGCGGCCCGACCAGTGGCACTTCCCCTACTTCGACGAGGACATGGGTGCCGCCGTCGGGCGCGGGGTGGAGGCGGCGACGGCCTTCCTGATGGGCCGTAACCAGTACCAGGAGTGGGCGGAGTACTGGCCGAACCACAGCGGGGGCGAGGACGGCGACTTCGCGTCGTTCATCAACTCGGTGCCGAAGTACGTGCTGTCCAACACGCTCACCGAGGCGACCTGGCAGAACACGACGCTGCTCTCCGGCGGGTCGGAGCAGGTCGCGGCGCGGCTGCGGGAGATCAAGGAGCAGGCCGACGGGGAGATTGCCATGTCGGGCAGCGCCACCACGGTCCGGTGGCTGCTGGCCAACGGGCTGCTGGACGAGCTGCGGCTGCTGGTCCACCCGATCGCCGTCGGGCGCGGTCAGCGGCTGTTCGAGGACACCGCCACCTACCCGTTGCACCTGACGAGCCACGAGACTTTCAAGAGCGGCGTCCTGAACCTCACCTACGCCCCCGAGCGCGGGCGCCCCTAACGGCCCTTTGGTGATCTTGGTAGGTTTGCGCCCCTCTGGGGGCGTTTTCCTATCAAGATCTCCTCATCCGGTGGGGTGGTTCGCGCCGAGGTCCCGTGACCTGTTAGCCTTGTCGCCGGCCCGCCCGGTGCAAGCCGGGTGGGACCGACGCTGGTACGCCAGCGGAGGGGCTGTGGCGCAGACCGGTAGCGCACCTCGTTCGCATCGAGGGGGTCAGGGGTTCAAATCCCCTCAGCTCCACCCAGTTCAAAGGCCGTCTCCGCCAGTCGGAGACGGCCTTGTTCGTCCTTACCCTTCGTCGGGCAGGGCCGGCGTCACGTCGAGTTCGACCAGTTGCCCGATGAAGCCCAGCCGCGCCACCCCAGTGCGGACCACCGGGCACGAGGAGTCGTTCGCGGTCGGTCATGCAACCTTTCTCGCTCACAGCCGGTACTACCTCGTGACCGACTGGAGAAGGGCGGGCACGTGATCACACCGGAGGGCTTCGACGACTTCGTCGTGAGTCGCTCACCGCGGCTGCTGCGCACCGCGTACCTGCTGACCCGCGACTGGGCGTCGGCCGAGGACCTGCTGCAGACCGCGCTGGCGCGGGCCTGGGAGGCGTGGCGGCGCATCGACGGCGACCCGGAGCCGTACGTGCGGCGGATCATCGTCAACGCGTACGCCTCGTCGTGGCGGCGCCGGTGGCGGGGCGAGCTACCCACGGCCGACCTTCCCGAGGTGGCCGTCGAGGCTGACCCGCACATCGGCCTCGACGACCGGGACCGGCTGTGGCGGGCGTTGGGTCGGCTGCCCCGCCGGCAGCGCGCCGTGCTCGTGCTGCGCTATTTCGAGGATCTCTCTGAGGCCGAGATCGCCGACGTCCTCGGCTGTTCGATCGGCACTGTCAAGAGCCAGGCCAGCCGGGCCGTGGCCAAGCTCCGCCTCGACGAGACGCTGGCGCCGGAAGGGATGCTGCGATGAATCTGACCGATCTCAAGCAGGTGCTCGACGAGCGTTCCGACGGCTCGGCGGAGCACGTCATGCACCACGCGCGGTTGCAGGGCGTACGCACCAGGGTGGTCGCGCGGCGGCGCCGCCGGATCGCGACCTGGGCCACCTGCGCGGTGGTGGCCCTGGCCGGCATCGCCGCGGCCGCCGTCGTGCCCGGGCTCCGCGCGGACGTCACGCCCACCCCGGCCGACACCCCGTCGCCGGTACGCACCATCGAAGGGTTCCCGGAGTACGCCAACGGCGCGCGTGTCGTGGCCGCGAAGTCCGCCGCGCTGCCGGAGCGCCGCATCGAGCTGACCATCGTGCCGAGCACTCTCGATCTCGTCTTCTTCTCCCGCTGCGACGGCAGCGGAGCGACGATCCAACTTCAGAAGAAGCTGAGCGTCAACGGCCATGATCTCCTGTCGGGTAGCTGCCATGGCACCAGCCGACCGGCGGGCTGGGACGGGCTGGACGTCGCGGTCGGCCGGCCCGCCACCTTCGTCATGACGATCACCGGTGCCCAGCGGTTCGACGAGACGGGCGACGCCCAGGTGTCGATCCCGGACACCGGCAGCTTCGGGCTCGCGATCGGTGAGCGGATCCCGTTCGAGCAGTACCCGCTGCCACCCCGGCCGTCCGGAACCCTCGGCCCGCTGGACCAGGGCCTCCCGGCCGGCTGCACCGAGGCGCTGTGCCCGGGCACCCTGATCATCCGATCGGATCCGGCCGACCCGGCGCGCCCCGTGCGACGGACCCTGCCGTGGAAGACGCTCGACTCGATCGACATGGTCGCCCAGACGCCCGGACTGCTCCACTTCCGGGTCAACGGGGTGGAGGTCACGACCGGCGAGTGGTGGGACTACGCGATGGGCGGCTACGGCATGTACGGCGACAAGGACGGCGGCTGGAAGCGCGAGTTCGGCCTCGACCTGCGCCCGGGCGACCCAGCGACCATCGAGATCGTGCCCGAGCACCTCACCGGGGCCTGGCAGGTCGTCTTGTCCTCAGACGGAGCGCGCGAGGGCAAGTGACCCTCAGCTCCACTCCGGTCGAAAGGCCGTTCTCGGTGACGGGGACGGCCTTTCGACGTCGAACCGTAGCGACCCGGACGCACGGGCCGGGTTCAGCTGGTGAAGTCGTCCCTCGCGTCCCGAGCGTCCTCCTGGACGTGCTCGCCGGGCTGCTTGCCCCGGATCTCATCCCGTCGCGCCACCCGTTCCGCTTCCGACCGCTCGTCCCGGGTCATGTCGCCCATTCGCGCCCGGGCCGCGCCAGCCACCCGCTCGACCCTGTCCTTCGCCCGCTCGGTGTAGCTCATGTCGGCTCCCTGTTGTTGTGGCGAACCGGGGGGCCGTCGACCCCCTCCTGCCCTGCGTCCCCGCTCGCGCGTGGGCGGAAACCCCGATCAGCTCCCGATCTGGGCACCGCGTACAGCGGCCCCGAGACGTCGGGATGGTGGTCCACGCCGCCCAGACGGCTACCGGGGGCGGCGGGCGATCGCGTAAAGGTCGCGGGCGGGGCCGGTGAGCTGCCGGCCGACCGGCCAGGCGACGCGTAGCTGGCGGTGCAGCGCTAGACCAGTGACGGGTACGGCGGTCAGGGTGCCGGCCGCGAGTTCGGTGCTGACCGCCAGTGAGCTGAGGACAGCGGGGCCACTACCTGCCGCGACAGCGTGCTTGATGGCCGTGGTCGAGGACAGTTGGAGCAGCGGGGCGGCGAGTGCGTCGATGTCGTGCGCACGCAGGGCGCTCTCCAGGGCGCGGCGGGTGCCCGAGCCCGCCTCGCGGGACACCAGTGGCGTGGCGGCGAGCTCAGCGGGGGCGATGCCGCGTCGGCGGCGCGCCCACGGGTGGGCGGGGGCGACGACGACGGTGAGCCGGTCTGCGGCGACGGCGTCCGCGTCCAGGCCGGGCGGCAGGTCGGGGCCCTCTACGAAGCCGAGGTCAGCGTTGCCGGCGAGGAGCCGGGCGGCGACCTCCGCGGAGTTGGCGGCCTGCAGGGTGACGATCAGGTCGGGCTGCCGGGCGCGCAGCGCCACGAGCCAGGCCGGCAGCAGATATTCAGCGATGGTCTGGCTGGCGGCGACGGCGAGCCGGCTCTCGTGCGAGATGCGCAGCGCCTGGACGGCGGCGGCAAGAGAGTCGGCGGCGTCCACCACGCCCCGGGCCCAGTCGGCGATCAACGCCCCGGTGGGGGTGAGCACGGAGCCGCGCGGGGTGCGCTGCAGCAGGGTGAGGCCGAGTCGGCGTTCCAGGTGCCGGAGCCGGGCGCTGGCCGCCGGCTGGGAGATGCGGTGTTCGGCCGCGGCCTGCCCGATGCTGCCGAGGCGGGCGACGGACAGCAGCAGGTCGAAGCTGGTCAGGTCGGTCACCTGCGGCGGCAGAGGCATAAGGGCAGGTTATGGCTCCGTACGGAATCGCTGCCTACCGGGCCGGCCCGGGCGGCTCGACAGTTGGTCGCATGAACACCCTGCCCCATCCGCCCACCCGCCCTCCCCGCCAGCCCGACGTCGTCGGGCGGCCCGCGCCGCTGTCGGCGCTGGCGCATCCGCGCGACGTGTTCGCGCACCTGGGGCCGAACTGGTTCGCCTCGGTGATGGGCACCGGCATCGTGGCCACCGCAGCCGCCGGCCTGCCGCTGCACCTGCCGGGCCTGCGGTTCGCGGCCACCGTCGTCTGGGTCGCGGCGGCGCTGCTGCTGCTGGCGCTCGTCGCCGCGTGGGCGGTGCATCTGCGCCGGCACCGGACCACCGCGTTCGGACACGCGGCCGATCCGGTCATGGCGCAGTTCTGGGGCGCGCCGCCGATGGCGCTCATGACCGTGGGCGGCGGTGCGCTGCTGCTGGGCGGTGCTCTGATCGGCGAACCGGCTGCCGTCGCGGTCGACCTCGTGCTGTGGAGCGCCGGGACGGGGCTCGGCCTGCTGACCGCGGTGGCGATCCCGTACCTGATGATGACCCGGCACCGGATCGGGTCGGATGCCGCGTTCGGCGGCTGGTTGATGCCGGTGGTGCCGCCGATGGTCTCGGCCGCCAACGGGGCGCTGCTCGTGCCGCACCTGCCGGCCGGGCAGGCCCGCCTCGACATGGTCATCGCCTGCTACGCGATGTTCGGCGTCAGCCTGCTCGCCACCCTGATCATCCTGCCGCAGCTCTGGTCCCGGCTGGTCGTGCACCGGGTCGGCGCCGCGCGGATGGTCCCCACGCTGTGGATCGTGCTGGGACCGCTGGGCCAGTCGATCACCGCCGGGCACCTGCTCGGCCGGGCTGCCGATGGTGTCCTGCCCGATCCGTACGCGGCCGGTGCGCAGCTGCTCGCCGTGCTCTACGGCGTACCGGCAATGGGTTTCGCCCTGTTCTGGCTGGCCCTGGCGGCTGCGATCACCATCAGCACCGCGCGCGCCGGGCTGCCGTTCTCGCTCACCTGGTGGAGCTTCACCTTCCCCGTCGGCACCCTGGTCACCGGCGTCACCGGCCTGGCCGCCCGGACCGGCTCGGCCATGCTGACCACCCTCGCAGTGCTGCTGTACGTGTTGCTGCTCGCCGCCTGGGCGGCGGTTGCGGCCCGCACCGTCCGCGGCGCCTGGCACGGACAGCTCTTCCTCCCACCCGCCGTGGCGACTGCCAGGTGAGGTCGGTTGCGATTTCCCCGCCGCGCTCAGCGCCACTTCAGTCTGGCTAGTTCCCGCTTGAACTCTCTCAGCGTGAAGGCGCCGCCCTCCGCCGGCATCAGCAGCAGGGAGTAGGTCACCTCGCCGGCCTCCCACCACACCGACCAGGAACCGCGTGCGCTGGTGGTGACGGTGCCCTGCCGCGAGCCGATCGGGATGGTGGCGACAGTGGGCGGAAGGTCGGCCCCGGCGGTGGGTTGCGCGGTGAGGCGCATCGAGGAACCGGCGGGGCCGTTGTAGCCCTGATACCAGTGCTGGTCAGTCGCCGCCCAGTGGGACGGGTGCGGGCTCCACCGGCCGCCCGCGAGCAGGTCAGGCAGGTCACGTTCGAAGTAGGTCGGAGGCGGCTGCGAGGCGGCGGCGTCGCGCAGCACCCGGTCGCCGAGCGGGTTCCGCAGCGGCACGACGAGCGGCACGGCGCTACCGCTGGTGGTGCAGTCGGACGCATCCACGATGCGGGCCTGCACCGCGATGACCACGTGAGCACCGTCCTGTTCGGTGACTGTGGCCTGCGGCTGCGAGAGCTCCTTGCACGGTTCGTCGCCTGTCCCGGCGTACACCGTGACGGCGGTGCCGTCACGGGCGACCATTGTGGACAGCCACGGCAGCGGGGCGGCCAGGTCCGGTGGTGCCGGTGCCGCGGCGGGGCCTCGGGGCACTGCGGCGGCGCCTCGGGGCACTGCGGCGGCGCCTCGGGCCGCCTCGTCGGTGGTGCGTCGCGCGAGGACGAAGCCGCCGACGAGCGCCAGGGCGACGACGGCCGCGACGGTGATCCGTCGATGACGGGATGCGCGGTGCGGCGGGGCCGGAGGCTGCCCGGGCGGTGCCTCGTCGGCGTCCTCGACCATCCGGTGGCGGAGCCCGTCGTCGACCGTCATCGCTGCCTTTGCCTTCGTCTGCGGGGACGCGTAGGGGTGGATGGTACGGGAGTCCGGCCGTGACGGGGGTGTCCCTTGGCGGGGACGGCTCGCGGGCGAGGGACCGCGGCGGGCTCATGGTGAGCTGGGATTTTCCCGCCGGCGGAGAACGCCACGGCGGCCATGGACGGTGAACGTACCGCAACGACGTAACGCCGGAGCGTTCCGGGGCGCTGTTGGGACGTTCTGGGGAGGAAGCGTCCAGAAGTGGAAACGTCCATATCGAGAGGATCAGCCGATGACGCCTGGTGGGAAGGCGCGGGGATCACAGCCGGACGAACACGCGCCGGTGACCCCCGACTGGACCTGCGGCTCCTGCGGCGACGACTGGCCATGTGCCGTCAAGCGCACCAGGTTGTTGGCCGAGTTTCAGGTGGACCGCGCCTCGTTGACCGTCTACCTGGGCTCGTGCCTGGCCGCCGCCACCCAGGACCTGCGCGCCGCGCCAGTGGCGTCGCTGCAGGACCGGTTCATCGGTTGGGTGCCGCGGGCCCCGCGGATCATCTGACCGTCGCATCCGGTGACCGCCGCTCGGATTCGCGGCGGTCACCGGATGCGGCTCAGGGGCGGCGGGGCCGCCGGGTGAGGGCGAACCCGACCACACCCGCGACGGCGGCGAGCACGCCGCCGGCGGTGGTCCAGACCCAGCGCGAGCCGGGCTCCGGGAGCCAGCCGGTGAGGCTGCTCTCCTCCTCGGCGACCGGTTCGGGCGTCGGCTCGGCGGTGAGCACCGTCCCGGCCCGGGTGTTCGGCACCAGCGACGCCTCCAGCTTCCCGTCGTCGCCGGAAGCGCCGCCCTCGCCGTCCACGCTGACGAGCAGATCAACGTCGACAGGCAGGCCCAGGTCCGGTTCGGGCAGGTCGGTCACCGAGAGCCGCACGTAGTAGGTGCCGGGCAGCGGGTCACCGGACCACGGCTCGGCCCACGGCCGGACCCGGCGCAGCGTGCAGCCCAGCGTGACGCTGGTCGCCGCCGCGTCGGCGGTCGGCGTCTGCGCCCCGGCCGTGCAGGCCTGCCGGCGGCGCAGCCCGTCGAAGACGTCGACGGTCCAGGTGGACGCGCCGGTGCGGCCCTTCGGGAAGGAAACCGTCGCGGTGACCTCGTGGGTCTGCCCGGACTCCGCCGGGAACGACCAGTAGAGGTGGTCGCCGGTCGACGCGCCCACCCGGACGGGCTGGCCTGCGGTGATGGCGGTAGCGGTCAGGAACGAGGTGCCGGCCTTGGTGACGGTGGTCGCGCCCGGGGAGGGCGTCGGCGTGGCGGAGGCGACGGCCGGGGTAGCGGCCGGGGCGAGGGCCAGGCCGACGGCGGACAGCGCCGCCGCGGACCGGATCAGCGTACGCATCGTCAGTTCTCCCTCCAGGTGGCGACCCACCAGCGGGTGAGCAGTCCGGCGACCAGCCCGGTGACCAGCCCGGCCAGGGTGAGCAGGAGCAGCAGGGCCCAGCCGCGGCCGAGGTCCGGCCCGTCCGGGGCGGGGGACGCGGCGACCACGTCGACGGCCAGCTCCACCGGCATGCCGGGGGTGGCCTCGGTGCCGGGGCGGGGTGCGAACGAGTTGCTGACCACCAGGCACACCGTCTGCGCGGTCTGCGCGCCGGTCGGGGACGGGGTGGGGGTGTCCTCGGCTGCCGACCAGCGCAGGCCGGCGGAGACCACGTCGGTACGCCCGCTGCCGGCGTCGACGCCGCGGACCAGTTCCCGCCCGTCCGGGGCGGTGGCCCTCAGCAGTACGCCGTAGTCGGGGTTGACCGGCCGGTCCAGCGCCATGCTGACCGAGGCGCGCAGCTCCTGCCCGGGGCGCACCGGCACCCGGTACCAGCGGTGCTCGGAGAACGCCTCCCGGTCGGTGTAGACGCCGGGGCCGAGCAGCGGCGCGTTGCCGCACTCGGCCGACCCGCCGACCACGGTCGGGTTGGCGGTGTACGTGTCCCGGGCCCGGTCCACGAGCTGCTTGATCCGGCCGGTCAGTTCGTCGGCGCTCTGCGCCGCCGTGTACGTGCCGCCGGTCGCGCTGGCGATACACAGCAGCTGCCGGCGTACCTTCTCGTCGGGAGCGAGACCGAGGGTGTCGACGACCAGCCTGGTGCCCTGAGCGGCCAGCTCCCGGGCCACCTCGCAGGGGTCGGGCGGGGCACAGGTGTCCTCGCCGTCGGTGATCAGCACGATCCGGCGGGCGGTGCTGCCGGTGCCGAGGTCCTGCGCGGCGGAGCGGAGCGCCAGCCCGACCGGGGTGAAGCCGGTCGGGCGGAGCGTGGCCACGGCCGCCTTGGCCTGCGTACGGTCCACCGGGCCGACCGGCACGATCTGCTGGGTGTCCAGGCAGCCCTGCTTCTTGTCCTTGCCCCGATAGGTGGCCCCGAGCACCCGGATGCCGAGCTGAGTCTCGTCCGGCAGCGCGTCGACGACCTCGTTGAACGCCTGCTGCGCGACGGAGATTCGGCTGCGTCCGTCGATGTCACGGGCTCGCATCGAGCCACTCACATCGAGGACCAGCTCGACCTTGGGCGGCTCGGCGGGAGTTTCGGGGTCGTCGGCCCTGGCGGGCGCCGGACCGATCAGCACGGTCGTCGTCAGCAGTCCGAGAAGGACGGCCGCCGATCTTCTCTTGTTGATCACCGCGCGAAGTGTAGTGAGGTCCACTTCGGATGATCATCCGGGTGGCGCCACGTCGTATCAGCTGCCCGCTGACGCGCTTCCACGTTGTCACGATGCGAATATTTCATCATTCGAATATCGCACTATGTGTGCGATAACTCCTCGAACGCTGCGAAATCTAGTGCTGATCATCGCGGTCGGAGGTCGGACGGAAGCCCCGCCGCGGGCGCGGAACGAAGCCGTACGACCCTCATGACGTCCGCGGGGCATGACGGTGCGCCAGCTGTCACGGGTGAATCATCCTCGGCGGGGCGCACTGATCGGGAATCTGACCGGAGGCGACCAGTTGTGCGGGTGGTCCGGGGTGGTTAAGCTTCTTCTGCGCGCCCCAATCGCCCGCTTCCCCCGTGGCAGGCGATCGGGGCGCGTCTTTTTGCGCGCCCAGGGGCGTCCTCGGTCAGATCCAGCGACCGTCCAACCACATTCGGGCGGACCAGTCCGCGTAGGTCATCAGCCGGCCCACGAAGATCGGGTAGAAGTAGGCGAAGCAGAGGGCGACCAGCAGCACGTACGCGCCCGCGATGATCCCGCCCACCAGCCGGCGGTCGGCGACGTCCTGCTCGCCTGGTGGCGCTGCCGTGGCCGGGGCGGAGGCCGGGGCCGGCGACGCTATCGCGCCGAGCACGTAGGTCACCGCCAGCACCAGGAACGGCAGCGCCGGGGCCGTGTAGAAGGAGAACATCGTCCGCTTGTCGAGGGCGAACCAGAACCAGGGCAGCAGGCCGGCGGCCACGGTGAGCAGGATCGCCCCGGCCCGCCAGTCCCGCCGGGCCAGCCCGAGCCAGGCCAGTGCCGCCAGCGCCGGCAGGAACGACCACCACAGCAGCGGGGTGCCCAGCAGGAGGATCTCCGAGGCGCAGCTCGGCGCGCCGCAGCCGCCGTCACCGGACCAGTAGAAGGCGACCGGCCGGCCGAGCAGCAGCCACTGCCACGGCCAGGACTGGTACTTGTGCGGGTCGTCGAGCTGGGTGTGGAAGCCGTACGCCGCCTTGTGGTATTCCCACAGATTGATCAGCGGCCCGATGACCGAGCTGTCGCTCAGCCCCGCGTTCGGGTAGCGGCTGCTGGGCAGGCGGTAGTAGCCGTCGTCGCTGAGCAGCCAGCCCGACCAGGTGGCGAGGTAGGTCCCGACCATCAGCACCCCGGCCAGCAGCAGCCAGGGCAGCTCGTCGAGCAGGGCGTCCCGCCAGGGGTGGCGGACGCCGGCCGACCGGCGGACGCCGACCTCCCAGAGAATCACCAGCAGCGCGAAGGCCGGTATGAAGTACAGGCCGCTCCACTTCACCGCGCAGGCGCAGCCGAGCAGCACCCCGGCGAGCAGCCGCCACCACGGCCAGTCCCGCCAGGTCGACGGCGGCCGGCCGGCCCGCCCCGGCAGCGACGGATCGAGCCCTGCCTCCAGCGCCCGGGCCCAGCGGCACCGTCGGGCGTCCCGGTCGAGCACCAGTGCGCCGAACGCGGCCAGCACGAACAGCAGCAGGAAGATGTCGAGCAGCGCGGTGCGGGAGAGCACCAGGTGGAAGCCGTCCAGGGCGAGCAGCAGCCCGGCCGCGCAGCCCAGGGTGGTGGAGCGGAACATCCGCCGACCGATCCGGACCAGCAGCAGCACCGACAGGGTGCCGGCCACGGCCGCCGCGAACCGCCAGCCGAACTCCGGGGCGGTGGTCATCAGGTGCCCCGGTACGGAGATGTTCGTCTCCGCGTCCTGGTAGCCGAAGGCCCACTCGCCGAGCCCGATCAGCCACTTGCCCAGCGGCGGGTGCACCACGTACGACGGGCCGTTGTCCTTGAAGTTCCACTCGACGCCCCGGTCGATCAGCCCGTACGCGTCCTTGGCGTAGTAGGTCTCATCGAAGATCTTGCCGGCGGGGCTGCTCAGCCCGACGAACCGTAGGATCGCCGCGATCACCACGACCACCGCGGTGGCCAGCCAGGCGTGCCCGTCGAGGCGGGCGTCGACGGTGGCGAGCCGCCGCCGGACGACGGCCGGAATTACGCCGCTCGTCGCGGCCCCGGCGGCCTGCTCGGTGGTGGGCCCGTCGGCGGAGGTCGGGTCCGCCCCGGCCTGGTCCGCGCTCGCGCTCTGTGCAGTCGACGCACTCGTCACCCGGCGATCGTAGGCTGCGAAGGTGCCCGGTGGCGCCCGTCGTCTCCGAGATTGGTATGGCCGTCGATGAAGGAGCGCACTCCGTGGGTGAAATGTCCGAGGTGGGACGGCTCGTGTTGCTCGGCGCGCCGCTGGGCAACCCGGCCGACGCCTCGACCCGGTTCCGCGAGGTGCTCGCCACCGCCGACGTGGTCGCCGCCGAGGACACCCGGCGGCTCACCCGGCTGGCCCGCGACCTCGACGTGACCGTGCCCGGCCGGATCGTCTCCTACTTCGAGGGGAACGAGGAGCGGCGTACCCCCGAACTGGTCGAGGTGCTCGCCGCCGGCTACACGATCGCACTGGTCACCGACGGTGGCATGCCCAGCGTCTCCGACCCCGGTTACCGGCTGGTCCGGGCCGCCATCGACGCCGGCTTCCCGGTCACCGCGGCCCCCGGGCCGAGCGCGGTGACCACCGCGCTGGCGCTCTCCGGGCTGCCCTGCGACCGGTTCTGCTTCGAGGGCTTCCTGCCCCGCACGCCCGCCGGCCGCCGGTCCCGGCTGCGGGCCCTCGCCGCCGAGGAGCGCACGCTGGTCCTCTTCGAGGCGCCGCACCGGATCGCCGGCGCGCTGGCCGACCTGGCCGACGCCTTCGGCCCGGATCGGCCCGCCGCGCTCTGCCGGGAGCTGACCAAGACGTACGAGGAGGTGGTCCGCCGGCCGCTGGGCGAGCTGGCCGAGTGGGCCGCGGCGGGCGATCCCCGCGGCGAGATCACCCTGGTCGTGGCGGGCGCGCCGCCGGCCGCGGCGGCCCGGCCGGACGACGACACGCTGCGCGCCGCGGTCGCCGAGCGGGAGGCGGCCGGGCTGTCCCGGCGCGACGCGATCACCGAGGTCGCCACCGGGTACGGGCTCCGCCGCCGAGAGGTCTACACGATCGTGCACAGCTGAAAGACGGGGTCGGGTGGTGGGACGCGCCCTATTGGTTCGCGGGCGCCCGGCGGCAATCATTAGGCTTGCTGCTCATGAGTCACGTTCTCGCCGCGGTCGCCTGGCCCTACGCCAACGGCCCGCGCCACATCGGCCACGTATCCGGATTCGGCGTTCCCTCCGACGTCTTCGCCCGGTACATGCGTATGGCCGGTCACGACGTGCTCATGGTCTCCGGCACCGACGAGCACGGCACCCCGATCCAGGTGCAGGCCGACGCGGAGGGCGTCACCCCGCGCGAGCTGGCCGACCGGTACAACCGCGTGATCGCCGAGGACCTGCAGGCGTTGGGGCTGTCGTACGACCTCTTCACCCGGACCACCACCCGTAACCACTACGCGGTGGTGCAGGAGCTGTTCATCGGGCTGCACCGCAACGGCTACATCGTCCCGAAGGTCACCACCGGGGCGATCTCCCCGTCCACCGGCCGTACCCTGCCCGACCGCTACATCGAGGGCACCTGCCCGATCTGCGGCTACGACAGCGCCCGCGGCGACCAGTGCGACAACTGCGGCAACCAGCTCGACCCGATCGACCTGATCAACCCCAAGTCGAAGATCAACGGGGAGACCCCGGAGTTCGTCGAGACCGAGCACTTCTTCCTGGACCTGCCGGCCGTGGCCGACGCGCTGCGGCAGTGGCTGGACACCCGGGAGGGCTGGCGTCCCAACGTGCTCCGGTTCTCGAAGAACCTGCTGGACGACCTTCAGCCCCGGGCCATCACCCGGGACCTGGAGTGGGGCGTGCCGATCCCGCTGGACGGCTGGCGCGACCGGACCGACAAGCGGATCTACGTCTGGTTCGACGCGGTGATCGGCTACCTGTCCGCCTCCATCGAGTGGGCCCGCCGTACCGGTGACCCGGAGGCCTGGCGGAAGTGGTGGTCCGCGGACGCCGAGGGCAAGGACGCCCGCGGCTACTACTTCATGGGCAAGGACAACATCGTCTTCCACTCGGTGATCTGGCCGGCGCTGCTCGACGGCTACTCCGGGGAGGGCTCCCGCGACGGCGAGCCGGGCGAGCTGGGCCGGCTCAACCTGCCCACCGAGGTGGTCTCCAGCGAATACCTGACCATGGAGGGGCGCAAGTTCTCCTCGTCCCGCAAGGTGGTCATCTACGTCCGGGACTTCCTGGCGCGCTACGACGCCGACGCGCTGCGCTACTTCATCGCCGTGGCCGGGCCGGAGAGCAACGACACGGACTTCACCTGGGCCGAGTTCCTCCGCCGCAACAACGACGAGCTGGTCGCCGGCTGGGGCAACCTGGTCAACCGGTCCATCTCGATGGCGGCGAAGAACTTCGGCGCGATCCCGCCGGTGGACCCGGCCGGGCTCACCGAGGCCGACCATGCGCTGCTCGCCACCGCGAAGGCCGGCTTCGCCACGGTCGGCGACCTGATCGCCAGGCACCGGCAGAAGCAGGCCATCGGCGAGGCGATGCGGGTGGTCGCCGAGGCCAACAAGTACCTGTCGGAGCAGGCGCCCTGGAAGCTCAAGGGCGAGGACGACAAGCCGCGGATGGGCACCATCCTGCACGTCGCCCTGCAGGTGGTCAGCGACGCCAACACGCTGCTCACCCCGTTCCTGCCGCACTCCGCGCAGAAGATCCACGAGCTGCTCGGCGGCACCGGCGTGCACGCGCCGATGCCGGTGATCGAGGAGGTCGAGGATCTCGACGGCGGGCCCGCGTACCCGGTGCTCACCGGCGACTACACGGTCGGCGCGCGCTGGGAGTCCGTACCCCTGGCGGTGGGCCGGCCGCTCGCGGCGCCGAAGCCGGTGTTCCGCAAGCTCGACCCGTCGATCGTCGACGAGGAGCTGGCCCGGCTGGCCGGCTGACCGGACGCGGGCGCCACGGCCCCGGGCACTCCCCGGGGCCGCGCCGCCGTCACCGTGTCGCGCGCGCCATCTGCGGCGCGCCGATGAACTCCATGATCGCCTGGTTGATCTCGTCGGCGTGGGTCCACGGGATGCCGTGCGGTGCGCCCTTCAAGGTGATCAGCTTCGCGTTGGGCAGCATCGGCGCCAACCGCTGCCCGGTCACCGGGTAGGGCAGCACCGCGTCCTTGTCACCCTGCACGATCAGCACGGGTACGTCGATCCGGCTCAGGTCGCCCCGGAAGTCGGTCAGCCAGGCGTCGACGCAGTCGTGGGTGCCCTTGGCCGACGCCCGGGTGCCGATCTCCCAGTGCGCCCGGAACGCCTCCTCGCTGACCAGCCTGCCCTTGTTCTCGTCCCAGTTGAAGAAGCTCTGGCAGAACTGGGTCAGGTAGGCGAAGCGGTCGTTGCGGATCGCCTGCTGGAAGCCCTGGAAGAGGCCCATCTCGACGCCCTCCGGGTTGTCCGGCGTCTTCAGCAGGAACGGCGCCAGCGGGGAGAGCAGGATCGCCCGGTCCACCCGGTTCGACCCGTACGAGCCCAGGTAGCGGGTCACCTCGCCGGTGCCCATGGAGTGCCCGATCAGGATCGCGTTGCGCAGGTCCAGCTCGGTCATCAGCACGTCCAGGTCGGCCGCGAAGGTGTCGTAGTCGTACCCCATGGCCGGTTGGGCGGAGGAGCCGAAGCCGCGTCGGTCGTACGTGATCGTCCGATATCCGGCGTTCAGCAGCGCGATGGTCTCCTTCTCCCACGTCGCGCCGTTGAACGGGAAGCCGTGGATGAGCACCACCGGCTGCCCGGAGCCGTGGTCCTCGTAGTACAGGTCGATGGGCGCGGAATTCTCCGTGCCGACGGTGACGAAGGGCATGTCGGGTCTCCTGAGCTGGGGTGCCATGTCGGACCCCGGCGGATTCCCGTGCCGTCTCCGGTTATGCCCTCGGATACGGCAGGTCCACCACCTGGTCGTCGGTCACCTCGGTGCCCGGCGCCCAGGCCTCGTAGACGCCCCGCTCGTGGCACTGCGCCCCGGTCGTCGCCACCGCGTCCGGGCCCGGCCGCCGCAACCGCAGCCGCAGCCAGCCCGACTCCTCCCGCAGCACCAGGCAGGGCACCCCGCGCCAGGTGGCGTGGCGCAGCCGTCGGGCCGCCGCCTCCACCGGGTACCGGGCCGCCCGGGTCATCGCCAGCACCCGGAACCCGCCGGGCAGGTCGGCCACCGCCTCGTACTCGCTGTCGCCGTAGGTGCCGACGAGGTGGGTGGAGCGGGGCGCGTCGCCGGTCGGCATGTATTCCTGGTCGGGGGAGAGCCCGGGGACCGCCGCCAGCAGGTGCCGCCACTGCGGGCCGACCATCCGCAGCCAGCCCCGCTGCTCGGCCTGGTAGGTGTAGAGCACCACCTCCGCCCCGTCCGCCGGGTAGGCGACCAGCGCGGCGTTCGCCGGCATCGGCAGGTCGGCGAAGTCCCGGGTGATGAACTCCGGGATGAGCTGGGCGTTGCTCGGCACGAACCCGGTACCCAGCACCGGAGGCCCGAGCCGGTCCCGGGGCGGCAGCGCGACGAGCCCCTGGTGCGCCGGACCGACCGGCACCTCGTAGTCGGCCGGGTCGATGGCCCGCCAGCGCAGCGCGAACGCCACGTCCCCGCCCTCGCCGTCGCCGCGCAGCACCGCCATCCCAGGGGGCGTACGCAGGTGCGCCACGTCGTGTTCCCGGTAGCAGAAACCGTGCGGCAACCAACCCCGCACGTAGCCGGCGAGCTGGCGGGCCGACAGCACCTTCACCATCCGGGTGCCCGAGCGGATCACCGCCGAGGCGCGCACCGCGGCGAGCGTCGGGTCCCCGGCCGCGGCCGGCTGCTGACTGAGCTGGTGCAGGTACGACCAGCCGCGTTCCCGGTGCACCGGCATCAGCAGCGGCGCGTCCGCCTCATCGGTCGGCGGCGCCCCGCCGTGCACCGCGCTCACCTCGGTGACGTGCACGAACTTCCGCCACGGGTGCGCCAAGCCCGGCCGGGGCGTCCACTCGAAGCCGGGCACCTCGTCGGCGCTGAACAACTCGTAGGCCGCGCCCCGGGCGATCTCTTCCGCCGGGTGGACCCGGCCGTCGTACGTCACGTGCAGCCCGGTCCCGCTGGCCTGAGGGGTGACGGTCACGATCCGCACGGTAACCGCCACAGATGTTGAGGGCGTGAACAATCGGTGGCGGTCCGGAAACGCCGGCCGCCGGCGGTGTGTGATGCTGGCCGCGATGACCGAGCAGACCGAAACCCGCAAGCAGCGGGCCGCCCGCCGGGCCGGGGAGTTCCCGCCCGCCCCCGAGGCGCTGCCCGTCCCCGTGCTGGACAGCCACACCCACCTCGACATCACCGTCAGCGAGGCCGGGGTACCCGGCGGCGGACCCGCCGACGACCCGGTCGCCGCGGCGATCGCGGTGGCCGCCGGCGTCGGCGTCGACCGGCTGGTCCAGGTCGGCGTGGACGTCGAGTCGTCCCGCTGGGGCGCCGACGTGGCCGAGCGCTACGGCGCGGTGCTGGCCACCGTGGCGCTGCACCCGAACGAGGCGCCCCGCCTGGCCGACCTGGACGAAGCGCTGCGCGAGATCGAGGCGCTCGCCGCCAGGGACCGGGTCCGCGGGGTCGGCGAGACCGGGATGGACTTCTTCCGCACCGGCGACGAGGGGCGGGCCGCGCAGGAGCAGAGCTTCCGGGCGCACATCGCCATCGCCAAGCGGTACGGCAAGGCGCTGGTCATCCACGACCGGGACGCCCACGCCGACGTGCTGCGCATCCTCGACGACGAGGGCTCGCCCGACACCGTCGTCATGCACTGCTTCTCCGGCGACGCCGACTTCGCCCGCGAGTGTGTACGCCGGGGCTACCTGCTCAGCTTCGCCGGCACGGTCACCTTCGGCAGCGCCGGGGCGCTGCGCGAGGCCGCCACCGTCACCCCGGTCGACCAGCTGCTGGTGGAGACCGACGCCCCGTACCTGACCCCGATGCCGCACCGGGGACGGCCGAACGCGTCGTACCTGATTCCGCTGACGGTCCGGTCCCTGGCCGAGACCACCGGCACCGACCTCGACACCCTCTGCGCCGCGATCTCCGCCACCGGCGACCGTGCCTTCGGCCCGTGGTGAGAGCAGGGATCCCTGCTGGGCGTCTCCGGCGGGGGAAGGGGCCCCTCCTGCCGGGCAGGGCGAGGCGAATACGCTACGGGGCGTGACCGGTCTCCTCGGCCCGGCGGAGATCCGGGAGCTTGCCGCGCGCCTCGGCGTAACGCCGACCAAGAAGCTCGGCCAGAACTTCGTGCACGACCCGAACACCGTCCGCCGGATCGTCACCACCGCCGGGCTCGCCCCGGACGACGTGGCGTTGGAGGTCGGCCCCGGGCTCGGCTCGCTCACCCTGGCGCTGCTCCCGGTCGCCGCGCACGTGCATGTCGTGGAGATCGACCCGGCGCTGGCCGCCGCGCTGCCGGAGACCGCAGCCCGGTTCGCCGGCCCGGACGCCGCCCGGCTCACCGTGCACCCCGCCGACGCGCTGCGGGTCACCGCCGCCGACCTGGGTGAACCCGCCCCCACCGCGCTCGTGGCGAACTTGCCCTACAACGTCGCCGTGCCGGTGGTGCTGCACCTCCTCGCCGAGCTGCCCACCCTGCGGCACGGTCTGGTGATGGTGCAGAAGGAGGTCGCCGACCGGCTCGTCGCCGGTCCCGGCTCGAAGGTGTACGGCATCCCCTCGGTCAAGCTCGCCTGGTACGCCCGGGCCCGGGCCGCCGGCAAGGTGCCACCCAACGTGTTCTGGCCGGTGCCCAACGTCGACTCCGGGCTGGTCGCGTTCACCCGGCGTGAGCCGCCCCGCGCCGGCGTCCGGCGGGAGGCGGTCTTCGCCGTGGTCGACGCGGCGTTCGCGCAGCGCCGCAAGACCCTGCGCGCGGCCCTGGCCGGCTGGGCCGGCGGCGCCGACCGGGCCGCCGAGGCGCTCACCGCCGCCGGCGTCGATCCGGGTGCCCGCGGCGAGTCGCTGACCGTGGAGCAGTTCGCCGCCATCGCCGCGTCGGCCCCGGCCGTCTCCACCGCGGACCAGTAGGCTGGGCGCCGTTGCCCGACCCCGCCGAGGAGCTGATCGTGGAGAAGCCGTTCGACATCCGCCTGCGCCCGGGGGGAATCGCCCCGTGACCGAGGCTTGGCGACCGGACGACGAGGACCAGCAGCGGCGCGGGGCCAGCGGGCCGGTCAAGGTCCGGGTGCCCGCCAAGGTCAACCTGCACCTCGGGGTGGGACCGCTGCGCCGGGACGGATTCCACGAGCTGAACACCGTCTACCACGCGATCTCCATCTACGACGAGCTGACCGCCCGCCGCGGCGACACGCTCACCCTCACGATGGAGGGCGAGGGCGCCGGTGAGCTGGCGCTCGACGACTCCAACCTGGTGATCCGGGCCGCCCACGCCCTCGCCGGGTACGCCGGCGTCCTGCCGCACGCCCGGCTGCACCTGCGTAAGCAGATCCCGCTCGCCGGCGGGCTGGCCGGCGGCAGCGCCGACGCGGCCGCCGCGCTGGTGGCCTGCGACGCGCTCTGGGGCACCGGACTGTCCCGGGAACAGCTGGCCGGCATCGCCGCCGACCTCGGCTCCGACGTGCCGTTCCTGATCCATGGCGGCACGGCCCTCGGCACCGGCCGCGGCGAGGCGGTCAGCCCGGTGCTGGCCCGCCCCACCTCCTGGCACTGGGTGGTGGCGGTCGCCGACGGCGGCCTGTCCACCCCGGCGGCCTACCGGGAGCTGGACCGGCTCCGCGACGCCGGCAGCGCGGGGGCACCGCTGGGCAGCACCGACGCGCTGCTCACCGCGCTGCGCCAGCGCGACCCGCGGGTGCTCGCCGCCGTCCTCGGCAACGACCTCCAGGCCGCCGCGTTGGCCATGCGCCCGGCGCTGGCCGACACGCTCAAGGCGGGGGAGGCGGCCGGCGCGCTCGCCGGCATCGTCTCCGGCTCCGGCCCGACCTGCGCCTTCCTCGCCACCGACGAGGCGCACGCCGGGCGGATCGCCGCCGAACTGGAGGCCGTCGGGGTGTGCCGGGAGGCCCGCGTCGCCCACGGCCCGGTCGCCGGCGCCCGCATCGTCTGACCGGGCCGGCCGGCCTCCCGCCCGCCTGCGGGACGCCGGATGGAACAACCCGGCGGCGCAAGCCGTTGACCGTCACCGGGGGCGGACGCCTGCCGGCGTGCCGGAGACTCCGCGTACCCTGAGGGGCCAGGCGTCCCGAGTTGCCCGCCGGCACCGGGACGCCTTGATCATGAAAGGTGGGTAAGTGGCCAACATCGTCAACCTGGACCGGGTGTCCAAGGGGTACGGCGCTGCCGGGCCGCTGCTCACCGACGTCTCGCTCGGCCTCGACGACGCCGACCGGGTCGGTGTGGTCGGCCTCAACGGCGCCGGCAAGTCCACCCTGCTGCGGCTGCTCACCCGCACCGAGGACCCCGACGACGGCCGGGTCACCCACCGCCGCGACCTGCGCGTGTCCTGGCTGCCGCAGAGTCTGAACCTCGCCCCCGAGGCCACCGTCCGCGACGTCGTGCTCGGCACCGCCTGGCTCGGCGAGAGCATGGGCGCCGAGCACGAGTGGGCCGGTGACGCCGGCGTACGGGCCATCCTCGACGGCCTCGGCATGCCACACCTCGGCCTCGACGCGCCCGTCGGCCCGATGTCCGGCGGTGAGCGCCGCCGCGTCGCGCTCGCCGCGCTGCTGGTCCGCGACGCCGACCTGCTCATCCTCGACGAGCCCACCAACCACCTCGACGTCGGCGGCGTCGACTGGCTGGCCCGGCACCTGGTCACCCGCAAGGGCGCGCTCGTCGTGGTCACCCACGACCGCTGGTTCCTCGACGCCGTCTGCACCACCACCTGGGAGGTCGCCGACCAGGCCGTCCGGGCGTACGAGGGCGGCTTCGCCGCCTGGATCCTCGCCCGGGCGGAGCGGCAGCGGGTCGCCGCCGCCACCGAGGCCCGCCGGCAGAACCTGCTCCGCAAGGAGATCGCCTGGCTGCGCCGCGGCGCGCCCGCGCGTACCTCCAAGCCGAAGTTCCGTATCGAGGCGGCCAACGCGCTCATCGCCGACGTCCCGCCGCCGCGCGACACGATGTCGCTGCAGCGGCTCGCCACCGCCCGGCTCGGCAAGCAGGTGTACGACCTGGAGCAGGTCACCCTGCACGCCGGCCCGAAGGAGATCCTGCAGGGGGTCACCTGGCAGGTCGGTCCCGGGGACCGGGTCGCCATCCTCGGGCGCAACGGCGCCGGCAAGACCACCCTGCTGCGCATGCTCGCCGGGATCACCCGCCCCGATGGTGGGCGGTTCACCACCGGACAGACCGTGCGGCCCGCGTTCCTGTCCCAGGAACTCGCCGAGCTCCCCGGCCACCTGCGCGTCCTGGAGGCCGTCGAGGAGGTGGCCCGGCGCGTCCAGTTCGGCGACCGGGAGATCAGCGCGGCCCAGCTCGCCGAGATCTTCGGCTTCGACGACCGGCGGCTCTGGACCCCGGTCAGCGACCTCTCCGGCGGGGAGCGCCGCCGGCTCCAGATGCTCCGGCTGCTCGCCGGCGAGCCCAACGTGCTCCTCTTCGACGAGCCCACCAACGACCTGGACACCGACACCCTCGCCGCGCTGGAGGACCTGCTCGACTCCTGGCCCGGCACGATCGTGGTGGCCAGTCACGACCGGTACCTGATCGAGCGGGTCGCCGACGTGGCGTACGGGATGTTCGGCGACGGGCGGCTGGTGCACCTGCCCGGCGGGGTCGACGAGTATCTGGCCCGGGCCGCCGCAGGCGGGGGCCCGGCCCCGGCCGACCTCACCCCGGCCGCGACCGCCCCGGGCCGCGAGGGCATGTCGGCCGCCGAGGTACGCACCGCGAAGAAGGAACTCGGCAAGCTGGAACGGCAGGTCGCCAAGCTGGAGC
Organism: Micromonospora sp. SL4-19; assembly: GCF_047921475.1. Taxonomy (NCBI): domain Bacteria; kingdom Bacillati; phylum Actinomycetota; class Actinomycetes; order Micromonosporales; family Micromonosporaceae; genus Micromonospora; species Micromonospora sp. SL4-19. The sequence goes on along the minus strand of NZ_JBLROB010000001.1, from coordinate 539,173 downwards.
AGAAGGAGGCCGACCTGCTCGACCAGCTCGCCGCGCACGCCACCGACTACGCCAAGGTCGCCGAGCTGGACGCCCAGCTGAAGGAGCTGCGGGCCGAACGGGAACGCACCGAGGAGGCCTGGCTGACCCTCGCCGCGGAGCTGCCGGAGAGCTGACCTCGGCACAGGGAGGGGGGTGTGCGGCGCCACAAACCGGCGTACGGGACAATCGCAGGCGACCCCCCATCCGAACGGTCTTGGAGACGCAGAGATGTCCCACACCCCCGTCAACCACCCCGCGCGGCCGATCTACCGGGCGATCGGCGGGCTCGTTGGTCTGTACTTCGTCCTCTTCGGCGTGTTCGGAGTCATCGCGAGCATCGGCAACGACGTCCTCGCCCAGGACGACACCAAGGTCCTCGGCCAGGGCACCAACCTCGGCTTCTCGCTGCTCTCGATCGTGTTCGGGGCCGTGATCCTGCTCGGCTTCGCGATCGGCCGCAACGTCGACGTCGCCATCAACCAGTGGCTCGCCTACGTGCTGATGGTCCTCGGCCTGGCCGGCCTGGCGTTCCTTCGGACCGACGCCAACATCTTCAACTTCTCGATGATGACCGTCATCGTGGTCCTGGTCCTGGGCCTGGTGCTCCTGATGACCGGCATGTACGGCAAGGTCGGCACCACCGAGGAGCAGGAGAGCTGGCAGAAGGCGCGGCTGGTGCTCTGACCGCAGCCCTACCCGAAGGCCCGGCGCGAGCCGGGCCTTCGGCGTTTCCGGGACGGATTCGGGCAGCATGGGGGACAATCTCCACGAAAGGGCCATTTGTCTGGAGGGGGCCCATCGTGCATCTCCCGGTGAACCATCCCGCACGACCGTTCTACCGGGTCCTCGCCGGGCTCATCGGGGTCTACATCCTGGCGTTCGGGGTCTACGGGGTCGTCCTCACCTGGGACACCGGGCTATTCGGCCGGGGCAATGACTGGTCGCTCGGACTCCGGACCAACCTGGCCTTCTCCATCGTCTCGGTCATCTTCGGCGCGTTCCTGCTGATCGGAGCGTCCCGCCGCAGCAACCTCGGCCACTACATGAACCTGACCGCCGGGGTGGTCTTCCTGTTCACCGCCCTGCTCATGATGTCCCTGCTCCAGACGACGGCGAACTTCCTCAACTTCTCGATGTCCACCGTCATCGTCTCGCTGATCTTCGGGCTGGTCCTGCTCGGTACCGGCCTCTACGACAAGGTCGGTCCGCCGGAACACGCCGAGGTGGAGCATGAACGCCGCCGCCACCCGGTCGCCGAGCGCCATCGTTGACCGCCGGCTGCCGGCCGCTCAACCCGGCTTGCGGGACGTGATCAGGCCCGGCTTCGGCTCCAGGTGCGACAGGCCGTTCCAGGCCAGGTTCACCAGGTGGGCCGCGACCGTCTCCTTCCGCGGCCGGCGCACCTCCAGCCACCAGCGCCCGGTCAACGCCACCATCCCCACCAGCGCCTGCGAGTAGAGCTCCGCCAGCTTCGGGTCGTACCCCCGGCTGGAGAACTCCGCGCCCAGGATGTGCTCCACCTGGTGCGCCACGTCGTTCATCACGCTGCTGAAGTTGCCCGTCGCCGACATCAGCGGCGACTCCCGGACCAGCACCCGGAAGCCGCTGGTCTCCTCCTCGATGTACGTCAGCAGCGTCAACGCCGCCTGCTCCAGCAACTCCCGCGGATGCCCCGCGGTCAGCGCGGTGGTGATCCGGTCCAACAGCGAGCGGACCTCGCGGTCCACCACCACCGCGTACAGCCCCTCCTTGCCGCCGAAGTGCTCGTACACCACCGGCTTGGAGACCTTGGCCCGGGCGGCCACCTCCTCGATCGAGGTGGCGTCGAAACCCCGCTCGGCGAAGATCTGCCGGGCGATCGAGATCAGCTGCTCGCGGCGCTGCGCGGCGGACATCCGTACCCGGGAAGACGGCTTCGACGCCGGGACGGCCCGCCGCCTGGCGGTGCTGGTGTCGCTGCCGGAAACCTCGGTCATCTCGTCACCTCGCCGGCGCTCGGTAACGCCCTGCCGTGGGATCTGCCTGCTCATCGGTCGGCCCTGCCCTCCCGCGGCCCGGCCGGGTCGCCGGGCCGACGGCGCTGAAGCTCGGTCACCCGGCCATCCTGCCAGGCAACCGCACCGGCGATCGACCGGTTACCGCCGCGTCGCGCGCCCCCGGGCCCGCCCCGGTCCCACCAGCCTCGCGGTGATCCGCTCCGGTTTCGGCCACCGGACCGCCCACACCGCCCCGGTCTTCTCCAGCAGCCAGATCACCCGCGCCGACGGATCGAGCTGCCCCCGCAGCACCCCGTGCCGCGCGCTGGTCGGGTCGGCGTGGTGCAGGTTGTGCCAGCTCTCCCCGAACGACAGCAGCGCCAGTGGCCAGAAGTTCGCGGCCCGGTCACCCTGGCGTACCGCGAACGGACGCTCGCCGTAGACGTGGCAGACCGAGTTGATCGCCCAGGTGACGTGGTGCAACAGCGCGATCCGGACCAGTCCGCCCCAGAAGAGCGCGGTCAGCGCGCCCTGCCACGACCAGGTCAGCAGCCCGCCCATCGCCGTCGGTCCGAGCAGCGAGACCACCACCAGCTGCGGGAACAGCCGGTCGACCCGGCGGGTGGCGGGATCGGCGAGCAGGTCCGGGGCGAACCGCTCGCGGTTGGTCAGCTCCCGGTTGAACAGCCAGCCGATGTGTGCGTGGAACAGGCCGCGGGTCAGCCCCGGGACGCTCTCCCCGAACCGCCACGGCGAGTGCGGGTCGCCCTCCAGGTCCGAGAAGGCGTGGTGCCGGCGGTGGTCGGCCACCCACTGGATGACCTCGCCCTGCACCGCGAACGAGCCGGCCACCGCGAGCGCCGCCCGCAGCCACGGCTTCGCCTTGAACGAGCCGTGGGTGAAGTACCGGTGGTAGCCGACGGTGACGCCGAGCCCGGAGAGCAGATACCAGAAGGTGGCCACGAGGACGTCGCTCCAACCCAGCCAGCCGCCCCAGGCCAAGGGGATGGCGGCGACCAGAGCGAGAAACGGGACGACCACGAAGGCCCAGAGGGCGATCAGGATGCCCCGGGACTGGTGGCCTTCGGTCAGCGGCTTGGGCCCGGTGTCCGGGCCGGTCAGGGCGGTCGACATGGCACCTCCCAGGAAAAGGGGTTACGCCTACGTCACCGTAACCAGCAGGGGGCCGGGCCGTATCGGACAGTTGGGATCGTGAATGACCCGAGGGGTTGTCGTACGCCCGTTCTAACCTGCCGGGGTGGCCGATCACGAGGCTGAGCCGCCCGAGGTGCGTCCGTACCGGGGATGGAAGCCGGAGTTGTACGAGAAGGCACTCGCCCTCCGGCGGGAGGGCCACCCGGTGGGTGAGATCGCTGGGCAGCTGCGGGTGTCGAAGTCGACTGCGTATCTCTGGACCCGGCATATCCCGCTTGACCCCGAGGTGGTGCGCCAGCGGCGCCGAGCGAGCTCGCAAGCCAGGACCGACGCCCAGTGGAGCGCCCATCGAGAGGCGCGCGACGCGGCCCGGGCAGACACGGTGGCGGCCGCCGCCAAGTGGGTGCGTGCGTTGGGCTACCGGGAACTGGTGTTGGTCGGCGCAGCCCTGTACTGGTGTGAGGGAGCTAAGGCGAAGCCCTGGCGTCCGCACGATTGCCGGATCAAGTTCATCAACAGTGATCCGCTGCTGGTGACGATCTTTCTGCGGTTCCTCGACGCGCTCGGGGTGCCCGCGGCCGACCGGCGGTTCCGGGTGAGCATCCACGAAACGGCTGATGCGTCGGCGGCGGTGCGGTGGTGGGCCGACCTGGTGGGCGTGCCGCCTGACGAGTTTCAGCGCACGACCCTGAAGAAGCATCGGCCGACGACCGTGCGGAAGAACGTCGGCACCGACTACCGCGGCTGCCTGATCGTCTGTGTCGTCGGGTCGAGTCGGGTCTACTGGAGGATCGAGGGGATCATGAAGGGAATGGCCGATGAGGATCAAACCGGCGACCGGTAAGGTGTAGGCAGCCGCCGAACGGGTTCGGTTTTGCCCGTTTTCGACCGTCCCGGGTCGTCTAATGGCAGGACGTCAGGTTTTGGTCCTGATTATAGGGGTTCGAATCCTCTCCCGGGAGCTTCTGCTGTTTGGCCGCGCCCGCGTGGTTAGCATGGCCGCGAGACTGTCGCCGTCCCGACGGGAGCCACGTCGTGTCCCAGCCCCGCCTCCGCACCGTTGTCGTGCTCGCCGCCGGTGAGGGCAAGCGGATGAAGTCGTCCCTGCCCAAGGTGCTGCATCCGCTGCTCGGTCGTACGCTTCTCGGGCACGTCCTCGCCGCGGCCGACCCGCTCGGCGTGGACCGCACGGTAGTGGTGGTCGGGCACGGCGCCGACCAGGTCGGGGCGCACCTGGCCGAGATCGCCCCGGCGGCAACCCCGGTGCTGCAGGAGCGGCAGCTCGGCACCGGGCACGCGGTCCGGATCGCGCTGGACGCGGTGCCGGAGGTCACCGGCACGGTGGTGGTGATCAACGGAGACGTGCCGCTGCTGCGGCCGGAGACCCTGCGGGCCCTGGTCGAGGCGCACGAGGAGGCGGGTGCGGCGGCGACCGTGCTCGGCGCCGAGGTGCCCGACCCGACCGGCCTGGGCCGGATCGTGCGGGACGCCGAGGGCCGGCTTGAGCAGATCGTCGAGGAGCGCGACGCCACCTCGGAGCAGCGCGCGCTGCGGGAGATCAACGCCGGCATCTACGCGTTCGACGTGGCGCGGCTGCGGGAGGCGCTGAGCAAGCTCTCCACCGACAACGACCAGGGCGAGGAGTACCTGACCGACGTCTTCGGCCTGCTGCGGGACGCGGGGGAGCCGGTGGCGGTGCACTGCGCCGCCGATCACGTGGAGACGCTGGGCTGCAACGACCGGGTCGAGCTGGCCGGGCTGCGTCGACTGCTGCGGGACCGGGTGAACGAGGGCTGGATGCGGACCGGGGTGAGCATCCTCGACCCGCACACCGCCTGGATCGACGTGACGGCGACCGTCGGACGGGACGCGGTGATCGACCAGAACACCCAGCTCCAGGGCACCACGGTGGTCGGCGCTGGTGCGGTGGTCGGCCCGGACACGACGCTGATCGACACCACGGTCGGCGAGGGCGCCAGCGTGGTGCGCAGTCACGCGGTGGGCGCGGAGGTCGGTCCGCAGGCCAGCGTGGGGCCGTACGCGTACCTGCGGCCGGAGTCGCGGTTGGCCCGCAAGGCGAAGGTCGGCACGTTCGTGGAGACCAAGAAGGTCACGATCGGCGAGGGCTCGAAGGTGCCGCACCTGTCGTACGTCGGGGACGCGACGATCGGCGAGCACAGCAACATCGGCGCGGCGTCGGTCTTCGTCAACTACGACGGCGTGCGAAAGCACCACACGACGATCGGCAGCCACGCGCGTACCGGGGCGGACAACATGTTCGTGGCGCCGGTGCGGGTGGGCGACGGCGCGTACACGGCGGCGGGGTCGGTGATCATCGCGGACGTGCCGCCGGGCGCGATGGCGGTGGCTCGGGGCCAGCAGCGCAACGTGGACGGCTGGGTGCTGCGTAAGCGGGCTGGTACGGCGGCCGCCGAGGCGGCGCAGCGGGCCCGTGAGGATGCGTCGCACGGGGCCGACGCCGCAAGTGAAGGTGACTGAATCCACGAGGGTGCCGAGACCGTGGGCGGGCCGGTGAACGCGGGGGATACTGCAACCGAATAGTCCCCGGCTCCACCGCCGCCGGGAACCTCCGACAAACGGGAGCAGACGGGCCATGGGCAGCATCGTCGCCGAAAACCGCAAGAGCCTGATGCTCTTCTCCGGACGTGGCTTTCCGGAGCTGGCCAAGGAGATCGGTGAGGTGCTCGGCGTCGCGCCGACGCCCTCCGACTCGTACGAGTTCGCCAACGGTGAGCTCTTCGTACGGTTCAAGGACTCGGTCCGCGGTTCGGACGCCTTCGTGGTGCAGTCCGTGACGCACGGGGTCAACACCTGGGTCATGGAGACCCTGATCATGGTCGACGCGTTGAAGCGCGGTTCGGCCAAGCGGATCACCGTGGTACTGCCGTACTACCCGTACTCCCGGCAGGACAAGAAGCACCGGGGGCGGGAGCCGATCTCGGCGCGGCTGGTGGCCGACATGCTGAAGACGGCGGGCGCGAACCGGATCCTCACGGTCGACCTGCACACCGCGCAGATCCAGGGCTTCTTCGACGGGCCGGTGGACCACCTGTTCGCGATGGACGTGCTCGCCGAGTACGTGGAGCACAAGTACGCGGGCCGCCCGATGACGGTGGTGGCGCCGGACTCGGGCCGGGTGCGGGTGGCGGAGCGCTGGACGGACCGGCTGGGTGGCTGCCCGCTGGCCTTCATCCACAAAACCCGGGACCCGCTGAAGCCGAATCAGGTGGTGGCGAACCGGGTGGTCGGTGAGGTGGAGGGCCGGGTCTGCCTGATCGTCGACGACATGATCGACACCGGTGGCACGATCACCAAGGCCGCCGACATCCTGAAGGAGTCCGGCGCGGCGGAGATCGTGGTCGCGTCCACCCACGCGTTGCTGTCGGACCCGGCGACCGAGCGGCTGAAGAACAGCCCGATCAGCGAGGTCGTGGTGACCAACACGCTGCCGCTGCCGCCGGAGAAGCAGCTCGACAAGATCACCGTGCTGTCGATCGCGCCGCTGCTGGCCCGGGCGATCCGGGAGGTCTTCGACGACGGTTCGGTGACCACCCTCTTCGGCGGCCTGAGCTGAGGCACCGCTCCCACCGCCGGCGGTCGTCCCAGGCGGCCGCCGGCGGTGGGAGATTGGCCTGCGGGCCGGCTGCGACCGGATCCGGGGACTGCCGGAAGTCGCGGAATTCGCTCGGGTAGACTGGTGCGGTTGCCACGGCGAGGGTGCCCGGCGGGCCGCTGAAATAGCACCGCACGGAGGCGCCGTCATCGACGCGGTGCTCCGGGCAGTCGAGCATGACACATGAGCCCCAGCGAGCCCCTCGCCCAGCACCGCAAGACGACAAGCCGCCGCAGCGAAGCATCAGGAGTTTCCCCGTGTCCGAGGTAAAGATCAGCGCCGAGCCCCGTACCGAGTTCGGCAAGGGTGGTGCCCGTCGTACCCGCCGGGCCGGCAAGGTGCCCGCCGTGCTGTACGGCCACGGCGAGAAGCCCAAGCACATCGCGCTTCCGGCGCGGGAGTTCGCCGCCGCGATCCGTAAGGGCGGTGCGAACCAGCTCTTCGCGATCGAGGTCAGCGACGGCACCCAGGTGCTGGCGCTGCCGAAGGCGATCCAGCGTGACCCGATCAAGGACACCTTCGAGCACGTCGACCTGCTGCTGGTCCGCCGTGGCGAGAAGGTCACCGTCGAGGTCCCGGTCGAGCTGACCGGTGAGGCCGCGAAGGACACCCTGATCGTGCACGACCACGACACCCTCTCGGTGACCGCCGACGCCACCAAGGTGCCGGACCACCTGGAGGCCTCGATCGAGGGTGCCGAGCCGGGCGTCCAGGTCACCGCCGCCGACGTCGAGCTGCCGGCCGGTGTCGAGCTGGCCGCGGACCCGGAGCTGCCGGTCGCCACGGTGACCGCCGCCCCGACCGCCGAGCAGCTCGAGGCCACCCTCCCCGAGGTCGAGGTGGCCGAGGAGGAGATCGAGGCCGGGGTGGGCGAGGAGACCGAGTCCTCCGAGGGCGCCGAGGCCGGCGTTCCGGCCGCCGCTGGCGGCGAGGAGAGCGCCGAGGCGAAGACCGAGGCCTGATCGGTCCGCAGGCTGTGCGACAGGCGTCCCCGGGTTTCCGGGGGCGCCTGTCGGCGTGTTGGGGGCGATCGCTTGGTGGCCGGAGTTGACGGAAGGGGCGTGGCGTGACGGACGAGGCGGGGCCGTGGCTGGTGGTCGGCCTGGGCAACCCCGGCCGGGAGTACGCGGGTAACCGGCACAACGTCGGCTTCCTGGTGGCCGACCTGCTGGCCGGTCGCGTCGGGGCCCGGTTCGGGCGGCACCGGCGCGCGGTGGCGGAGGTCGCCGAGGGGCGGCTCGGGTTCGGCGGTCCGAAGCTGGTGCTGGTGAAGCCGTTGACGTACATGAACCTCTCCGGCGGACCGGTGGCCGGGCTGGCCCAGTTCCACAAGATTCCGCCGGATCGGGTGATCGCGGTGCACGACGAGCTGGACATCCCGTACGGGCAGCTGCGGGTGAAGTGCGGCGGCGGCGAGGGCGGCCACAACGGCCTGCGCTCGATGTCCAAGTCGCTGGGCACGAAGGACTACGTGCGGGTGCGGTTCGGCATCGGCCGGCCGCCGGGCCGGCAGGATCCGGCGGACTACGTGTTGTCCGACTTCTCCTCGGTGGAGCGCAAGGAGTTGGAGTTCCTGGTGGACCGGGCGGCGGACGTGGCGGAGTCGGTGGTCACCCGTGGGGTGGAGCCGACGCAGAACCTCTACCACGGCGGGTGAGTTTCGGGTGGGGCATGCCGGTTCCGCCTGGTCCGGCCGGTAGTCTGCGCCTTTCTGACGTGGCGGGTGCCGGTGACGGCGGGCGACGGGAGCGGAACCATGGGCAGTCCTCCGATGATCGATGGCGCGTTCGCCCGGTGGTTGGCGGCGCGGGCGGGTCAGGCGCTGATGAACCTGCGTGCGGAGATGGGCTTCGCGGATCCGGGGGCGTTGAAGTCGGCCGGGGACAAGGTCTCGCACGACCTGATCCGTACCGAGCTGGCGAAGTGGCGGCCGGCCGATGCGGTGCTGTCGGAGGAGGACGAGGGCTCCCGGTTGGCCTGGACGGCCGAGGTGAGTTCCGATGCGGTGTCCCGGCTGACCGCCGACCGGGTGTGGATCATCGACCCGCTGGACGGCACCCGGGAGTTCTCCGAGGACGGCCGGTCGGACTGGGCGGTGCACGTGGCGCTCTGGGCGCGGAACGCGCCGACGCCGCACGGCCTGGTCGCGGGTGCGGTGGGGCTGCCGGCGCAGCACCGGGTGCTGGGCACCGACTACCCGCCGGCGTATCCCCCGATGACGTTGGAGGCGGCGACGTCGGGCGGCACGCGGATCATCCGGTTGGCGGCGAGTCGTAGTCGTCCGCCCGTTTTCCTGACCGATCTGGCGGAGGACGTCGGCGCTCATCTGGTGCCGATGGGCTCCGCGGGCGCGAAGATCGCCGCTGTGGTCACCGGTGAGGTTGACGCGTACATCCACGCCGGCGGTCAGTACGAGTGGGACTCGGCCGCTCCGATCGCTGTGGCGACGGCCACCGGGCTGCACGCTTCCCGGATCGACGGTTCTGCGCTGAAATACAACGAGGCTGACCCCCGCCTGCCTGACCTGCTGGTGTGCCGCAAGGATCTCGCCAGCCGGTTGCTTGCAGCGTTGCAGCGGCATTCCGGGTAGCCTGAGCGTTCTTCTTCAGAAGTCCGACCGGAAAGGTCTGGAATCCCCGATGAGCGGATCCGAGCGAATCGAGTTCGTGTCATGACGTCCCCCGCCGCGTACCAGGTCTCCCACCTCGACGCGCTGGAGGCGGAGAGCATCTTCGTGATGCGCGAGGTCGTCGCCGAGATGGAGCGTCCCGTGCTGCTCTTCTCCGGCGGCAAGGACTCGATCGTGATGCTCCGGTTGGCCCAGAAGGCCTTCGCTCCGGCCAACATCCCCTTCCCGGTGATGCACGTCGACACCGGGCACAACTTCCCCGAGGTGCTGGAATACCGGGACCAGCGGGTCGCCGAGCTGAACCTGCAGCTCATCGTGGCCAGCGTGCCGGAGGCCCTGGCCAAGGGGCTGGTCCGCGAGTCGGCGGACGGGATGCGCAACCGGATCCAGACGCCGGTGCTGCTCGACGCGGTGGAGAAGCACCGCTTCGACGCGCTCTTCGGCGGTGCCCGGCGGGACGAGGAGAAGGCCCGGGCCAAGGAGCGGGTGTTCAGCTTCCGCGACGAGTTCGGCCAGTGGGACCCGAAGAACCAGCGCCCGGAGCTGTGGGCGCTCTACAACGGCCGGCACCACCCGGGCGAGTCGATCCGGGTCTTCCCGCTGTCCAACTGGACCGAGCTGGACGTCTGGCACTACATCGCCCGGGAGCGGATCCCGCTGCCGTCGATCTACTACGCGCACGAGCGCGAGGTGATCGAGCGGGACGGCATGCTGTACGCGGTCAACGAGTTCTTCCGGGCGCGCGCCGGTGAGCAGCCGGTCAAGGCTCAGGTGCGGTACCGGACCGTGGGCGACGCCTCCTGCACCGCGGCGGTCCGCTCGGAGGCCGACACCGTGGAGAAGGTGATCGAGGAGGTGGCCGCCACCCGGATCACCGAGCGCGGCGCGACCCGCGGCGACGACCGGGTCAGCGAGGCCGCGATGGAGGACCGTAAGCGGGAGGGCTACTTCTGATGAGCGCTGAGACGTTGGCACCGGACGCGACCGATGCCCGGGCCGCCGCCGGGCCGGAGGCCCGGCCGATGGACCTGCTGCGGTTCGCCACCGCCGGCAGCGTCGACGACGGCAAGTCGACCCTGATCGGCCGGCTGCTGTACGACACGAAGTCGCTCTTCACCGACCAGCTCGCCGCCGTCGAGGCGGTCAGCGCGGCCCGGGGTGACGAGTACACCAACCTGGCGCTGCTCACCGACGGCCTGCGGGCCGAGCGGGAGCAGGGCATCACCATCGACGTGGCCTACCGCTACTTCGCCACGCCGCGGCGGAAGTTCATCATCGCCGACACCCCGGGGCACATCCAGTACACCCGGAACATGGTCACCGGCGCCTCCACCGCCGACCTGGCGCTGATCCTGGTGGACGCCCGCAAGGGCCTGGTGGAGCAGTCCCGCCGGCACGCGTTCCTCTGCTCGCTGCTGCGGGTGCCGCACCTGGTCCTCTGTGTGAACAAGATGGACCTGGTCGACTGGTCGCAGGAGGTGTTCGAGCGGATCGCCGACGAGTTCACCGCGTTCGCCGCGAAGCTCGACGTGCCGGACCTGACCGTGGTGCCGATCTCCGCGCTCAAGGGCGACAACATCGTCGTCCGCTCGGAGCACATGCCCTGGTACGAGGGCCCGTCGCTGCTGCACCACCTGGAGCGGGTGCACATCGCCTCCGACCGCAACCTGGTCGACGTACGCTTCCCGGTGCAGTACGTGATCCGGCCGCAGTCCACCACCGTCACCGACTACCGCGGCTACGCGGGTCAGGTGGCCTCCGGGGTGCTCAAGCCCGGCGACGAGGTGATGGTGCTGCCGTCGGGCTTCACCAGCCGGGTCGCCTCGGTGGAGACGGCCGACGGCCCGGTGGACGAGGCGTTCCCGCCGATGTCGGTGACGGTCCGGCTGACCGACGAGATCGACATCTCGCGCGGCGACATGATCTGCCGGCCGAACAACGCCCCGGCGGTCGCCCAGGACATCGAGGCGATGGTCTGCTGGATGGACGAGACCCGCCCGCTGCAGGTCGGCGGCAAGTACGCCATCAAGCACACCACCCGTTCGGCACGGGCGATCGTGCGTGGGTTGCACTACCGGCTGGACATCAACTCGCTGCACCGGGACGAGGCGCCCGGCGAGCTGAAGCTCAACGAGATCGGTCGGGTCCGGCTGCGGACCACGATCCCGCTGCTCGCCGACGAGTACCGCCGCAACCGCACCACCGGCGGCTTCGTCATCATCGACGAGGCCACCAACCGTACGGTGGGCGCCGGCATGATCGTCGAGGCCGGCTGACGGTTTCTCAGAGCGCAGATTCACGGAAAGGGTGGCCATCCGAGCGCGGGTGGCCACCCTTTCCGTGAACGAGGGCGGGTGGCGGGTCAGTCCACGCGGTGTGCGCCGCCGGCCGGGAGGACGGTGCGGGTGCCGGGGGCGGTGAAGCGGCGCTCGGCGTACGCGGCGGCCACGGCGGCCGCCACGGTGTCGGCGGCGGACGCCTCGACCAGGGCGAGCACGCAGCCGCCGAAGCCGCCGCCGGTCATCCGCGCGCCGTACGCCCCGGCGGCCAGAGCCGCCTCGACCGCGGTGTCGATCTCCGCCACGGTGATCTCGAAGTCGTCGCGCATCGAGGCGTGCGAGGCGGTCAGCAGCGGGCCGACGTCGCGTACCCGGCCGGCACGGAGCAGCGCGACGCTGTCGAGCACCCGCTGGTTCTCGGTGACCACGTGCCGGACCCGCCGCCGGGTCTCGTCGTCGTCGAGGCGGGCGAGCGCGGCGTCGAGGCCGTCGGCCGGGACGTCCCGCAGCGCCGGTATGCCGAGCTGCGACGCGGCCCGCTCGCAGGACCTGCGGCGGGAGGCGTACTCGCCGTCGATGTGCCGGTGCGGGGCCCGGCTGTCGATCACCAGCATGGCCAGCCCGGCGGCGGACAGGTCGAACGGGATGTGCTCGACCTGCTCGGTGCGGCAGTCGAGGAAGAGGGCGTGCCCCGGGCGGGCGCGGATCACCGCGGACTGGTCCATGATCCCGGTGGGCGCGCCGACGTAGCCGTTCTCGGCGCGTTGGGCGAGCCGGGGCCACCGGTCGGCGGGCAGGTCCAGCCCGCTCAGGTCGACCAGGGCGGTGAGCACCGCCGCCTCGATGGCCGCCGACGAGGAGAGCCCGGAGCCGACCGGCACGTCGGAGGCGACGGAGAGTCGGGCTCCGGCGACGGCGTGCCCGGCGGCGCGCAGCGCCCAGACCACCCCGGCCACGTAGGCGGCCCAGCCGGTGACCCGACCGGGCTCGTCGGCGTCGGCCGGACCGAACTCGACCGGGTCGTCGGAGAGCTCCGAGCAGACCGTCCAGCGTTCGTCGTCCCGCGGCGCGGCGGCGACCACCGTACGCAGTGGCAGCGCGAAGGGGAGCACGAAGCCGTCGTTGTAGTCGGTGTGCTCGCCGATCAGGTTGACCCGACCGGGAGCCGCCCAGCGGCCCGCCGGCTCTGCGGCGTACCGCTGGCGGAAGCGGGCGCCGGCGCGGGCGGCGACGTCGCCCGGCGGCGCGGTGGAGGTCGTGGCGGCGGCGGTGGTCACCGCGGCCCCAGCAGGTGCGCCCGGTAGAAGGCCCAGGCGTCGCCGACCATGTGGTGCAGGGTGGGCTTCGCCGGCACCCAGCCCAGCTCCTCGCGGGCCAGCCCGGAGGAGGCGACCAGTTCGGCCGGGTCGCCTTCGCGGCGCGGGGCCACCTCGACCGGGATGGCGTGGCCGGTGACCTCGCGGACCACCTCGATCACCTGTCGGTTGGTGAAGCCGTTGCCGTTGCCCAGGTTGTAGATCCGGTGCCGGCCGGGGACCGCGGCGGTGAGCGCCAGCAGGTGGGCGCGGGCCAGGTCCTCGACGTGGATGTAGTCGCGGACGCAGGTGCCGTCGACGGTGGGGTAGTCGTCGCCGAAGAGCTGGAGCTTGTCGCGTCGGCCGGCGGCCACGTCGAGGGCGAGCGGGATGAGGTGGGTCTCCGGGTCGTGCCGTTCACCGATGGCCCGCCCCTCGTGCAGGTACGCCCCGGCGACGTTGAAGTAGCGCAGCGAGACGGCGGCCAGGTCGTGCGCGATCGCCTCGGAGGTGAGCGCCATGTCGACGGCCAGCTTGGTCGCCCCGTACGTGTTGGTGGGTGCCTTGGCGGCGGTCTCCGGGATGGGCACCTCGGTGGGGTTGCCGTAGACGGCGGCGGTGGAGGAGAAGATCAGCCGGGGCACCCGGGCGGCGCGGACCGCGTCGATCAGGGCGAGCGAGCCGACGGTGTTGTTCTGCCAGTAGAGCTCCGGCTTGACCATCGACTCGCCGGCGGCGATCAGCGCGGCGAAGTGCAGCACGCCGTCGAAGCCGGCGTCCGGGGTGAGCACCCGGGCGGCCGCGTGCACCGGCAGGTCGACGTGGGTCGCCTCGGGGGTGAGTGCCTCCCGGTGGCCGGTGCGCAGGTCGTCCAGGACGGTCACGTCGTGGCCGTGGTCCAGCAGCATCCGGGTCACCACGCTGCCGATGTAGCCGGCGCCGCCGGTGACGAGCAGTTTCACGTCGGTTTTCCTCCTGCCTGGCCGCGTCCTGAGGCGGCCGTCCGCGATCACCCTACGGCCGCCGGCTGTGTCAGCGCTGCCCATGACCGTTCGCCATCCCATCATGATCCGTCACGATTGAACAGATCCGAACATCGGCCCGGATGCCCGGTGACTGCTGTCTACGATCCTTTGCATGCGGGAGGCAGGCGGCCGCGGGCGCCGGCGACGACGGCCGGGGCGACCGCGGCGCGAGCCGGGCCCCCTCGCGCGGACCGTGGCCCGGCTCGTGGTCCGCGCCGCCGACGGCGCCACCCGCCTGGTCACCGATCTGCTCGGGGCCAGCCCGGCGGCCGGCCGGGAGCGGATCAGCGAAGCCGAGCTGCGCGACCTCGTTGCCGCCAACACGGTGCTCGACCCGGACGAGCGGCGGATCATCGACGAGGTGCTGATGGCCGGGGCGCGCCTGGTCCGCGAGGTGATGGTGCCGCGTACCGAGGTGGTCTTCCTCTCCGCCGCGCTCACGGTCGCCGAGGCGGAGCGGCTCGTCCGGGCCGAGACGCACACCCGCTACCCGGTGGTCGACGGCACCCACGACGACGTGGCCGGCTTCGTCCACCTGCGGGACGTGCTGGTCCGCCCCGAACCCGACCGCTGCGCCACGGTCGGTGAGCTGACCCGCGAGGTGAAGCGGCTGCCCGGCAGCAAGCGCGTGCTGGCCGCGCTCACCGAGATGCGCCGGGAGGGGCACCACCTTGCCGTGGTGGTCGACGAGTACGGCGGCACCGCCGGCATCGTCACCTGCGAGGACCTGGTCGAGGAGCTGGTCGGTGAGATCCACGACGAGTACGACGCCCCGCCCGACCCGACCCACGCCGGCCTGCCCGCCGTCGTCGACGGTCGGCTCAACCTGGCCGACTTCGCCGAACGCACCGGGGTGCCGCTGCCCACCGGGCCGTACGAGACGGTCGGCGGCTTCGTGATGGCCGCCCTGGGCCGGCTGCCGGTCACCGGTGACGAGGTGCCCGTCGCTCCCGCTGAGGGCGGCCCGGGCGGATCCGACCCGGACGACCCGCCGGACGGCTGGCTGCTCCGGGTGCTCGCGCTCGACGGGCGGCGGGTGTCCCGGTTGGCGGTCGCCACCGCGCGCCTGCCCGAGCAACGGCGCGAGGTCACGGCCCGGGTCACGCCCGCGGAAAGTCGACCCGCCGGCCCGTCATGACGTGCCCCGGGCGTTGCTGACAGAATTGCCGGCATGTCCGACGTACCCGCCCGCCCCCGCGTCTTCTCCGGCATCCAGCCGACGGCTGACTCGTTCCACCTCGGCAACTACCTGGGTGCGGTGCGGCACTGGGTGGCCCTGCAGGAGAGCCACGACGCCTTCTACTGCGTGGTCGACCTGCACGCGATCACCGCCGGCCACGACCCGAAGGTGCTCAAGCAGCGCTCCCGCGTCGCCGCCGCGCAGCTGCTCGCCGTCGGCATCGACCCGGAGCACAGCACCCTCTTCGTCCAGTCCCAGGTGGCCGAGCACTCCCAGCTGGCCTGGGTGCTCGGCTGCATCACCGGCTTCGGCGAGGCCAGCCGGATGACCCAGTTCAAGGACAAGGCGCAGAAGCAGGGCAGCGAGCGGGCCAGCGTCGGCCTCTTCACCTACCCGGTCCTCATGGCCGCCGACATCCTGCTCTACCAGGCCAACGCGGTGCCGGTCGGCGAGGACCAGCGCCAGCACCTGGAGCTCTCCCGCGATCTGGCTCAGCGGTTCAACACGCTGTTCGGGCCGACCTTCACGGTGCCCGCGCCGCACATCGTCAAGGACACCGCGAAGATCACCGACCTGCAGGACCCGACGGCCAAGATGTCGAAGTCGTCCTCCTCGCCGGCCGGCATCATCGACCTGCTGGACGACCCGGCCCGCTCGGCCAAGAAGATCCGTTCCGCGGTCACCGACACCGGCCGCGAGATCGTCTTCGACGCGGTGGGCAAGCCTGGCATCGCCAACCTGCTGAGCATCTACTCCGCGCTGTCCGGCCGCGGCATCGACGACCTGGTCGCCGCCTACGACGGCAAGGGCTACGGCGACCTCAAGAAGGACCTCGCCGAGGTGGTCCGGGAGGCCCTCACCCCGATCCAGGAGCGCACCCGCGGCTACCTGGACGACCCGGCCCAGCTCGACAAGCTGCTCGCGCAGGGCGCGGAGAAGGCCCGGGTGGTCGCCGCGGCGACGCTGCGCACCACGTACGACCGGATCGGCTTCTTCCCGCCGGTCCGGTTCGAGTAGCCGCCCCCGGGCGCGACGGGAACGGGTGGACGCAGTCGGTGGCCGGAGGGGTGGCGCGGAGCGTGGATCGCAGGGACGGGGTGCCGGACGCCGGCGACACCATCGAGATCGGGATCGCGGTGGACATCCCCGAGCCGTGGGGCGGGATGCTCACCCGCCGCCGGATCGAGGCCGGTGACCCGCAGGCCGTCCCGGCTCACGTCACCCTGCTCGGGCCCACCGAGATCCCGGTGCGCGCGCTGCCCGCCGTCGAGGAGCACCTGGCCCGGGTGGCCACCGCGCACCTGCCGTTCACCCTGCACCTGCGGGGCACCGGCACCTTCCGTCCGGTCACCCAGGTGGTCTTCGTGGCGGTGGCGGCCGGGATCAGCGAGTGCGAGGTGCTCGCCGCCGCGATCAACTCAGCTCCCGAGCTGCACCGGGAGGCCCGCTTCCCGTACCACCCGCACGTCACGGTGGCCCAGGACGTCCCGTCCGAGGTGCTGGACAAGGCGTACGAGGATCTGGCCGACTTCTCGGCGTTGTTCGAGGTGGAGTCGTTCACGCTCTTCTCGCACTCGGGGCAGACCCGGTGGCAGCCACGCCGCGACTTCCGGCTGGGCGGTTGAGCAGAGCGCCCGGCCGGCCTGCCTGCCTGCGTCCCGACGGGGGATCGGCGAGGATGACGTGGTGAACGTGTTCGGCCGGATCGAGGCCACCCTCGGCCGCCGGATCGACGCGGCGCGGGACCGGTCGCCGGTCTTCGACCACCTGTGGCGGGCCGGGACGCTCTACACCAACGTGCTCGCCGGCCGGCTCGCCGCCGCGATCGCCTACTACGGCTTCTTCGCGGTCTTCGCGCTCGCCCTGGTCGCATACTGGATCTTCGGCGCGGTCCTCGAGGAGAACGACGAGGTCGGCAGGGCGGCGGCCAGGTTCCTCCGGGAGAACCTGCCCTTCATCGATCCGAAGCAGATCGCCCAGAGCAGCAACACCGTCGGGGCGATCGGCCTGGTCATCCTGGTCTTCACCGGGATCGGCTGGGTGGAGGCGATCCGCTCCTCGCAGCGGCTGTTGTACGGCCTCAACCAGCAACCCGGCAACCTGGTGGTGCGCCGGCTGGTCGACCTCGGGGTGCTGGTCGCGGTCTTCGTGCTGCTCGGCATCTCGGTGGCCGCCGTCGACGCGCTGGAGTCGGGGCTGCGCTTCCTGCTGCGCAGCACCGGGTCGGTCGGCCTGACCACGGTCAGCGCGGTCCTCAGCGTCGTGGTCAACGCGGTGCTGGCCGCGGCGTTGCTGGTGGCGGTGCCCCGCCTGCGGATGAGCCGCCGCCGGCTGCGCCCGGTGGTGCTCGTGGTCGCGATCGGCATCACCCTGCTCAACACGGTCGGGCGCTACTACGTGGTCCGCACCGAGCGAAACCCGGCTTACACCGTGGTCGCCACCGCGGTGGGGCTGCTGCTCTATCTCTATCTGCTCAACCAGCTGGTGCTGTTCGGGGCCGCGCTGGCCGCCACCAGCCGGTACGGCCGGGTGGTGGATCTGGCCGAGGGCCGCGCGGCCCGGGAGGTGGACGTGGAGGCCGACGAGGTGCCCGAGCCGGGTACGCCGGGAGGGGCGGGATGACGACGCGGATCCAGATCGACCAGAGCTCGGCGGTGCCCCCGTACGAGCAGGTGCGCGGGCAGCTCGCCCGGATGATCGGCGACGGGCGGCTGCCGGTCGGCACCCGACTGCCCGCGGTCCGGCAGCTCGCCACCGACCTGGGTCTGGCGGCGAACACCGTGGCCAGGGCGTACCGGGAGCTGGAGGGGGACGGCCTGGTGGAGACCCGCGGCCGGCACGGCACCGTGGTGGCGCCGGGGCGCGACGACGCCACCGACCGGCTGCACCGCGCCGCGACCGAGTACGCCGCCGAGGCGGCCCGCCTGGGCGTTCCGCCCGACCGCGCCCTCGCCCTCGTCCGCGCCGCCCTCTCCACCACCCACCCCCGCTGACCGCGCTGCAGCCTGGCGCGGGGGATGAGCGGAAGGGCAGGCATTTGGGGTGAATAGCGCGCACGTCCACGGTGGGAACGACCATGATGAGCGCGTGGGCGCACTCGTGACACTGGACCTGCCGGACGACTCGCCGATGCTCGGCCTGCCGTGGATCATCACCTTCGGCCCGCTCGGCGACGCCGAGGAGTGGGAGCCGGTGGTCTGCGGCCCGTACGAGCGGCCGCACGCGCTCGCCCTGGCCGAGGCGGTGGTCGCCGAGGAGCAGTTGATGGCGGTGGTCGAACCGCTGCTGCCGGCGCTGACACCCGAGGAGATCCGCGGCGAGATCGCCGCCGCGCAGATCGCCGCCGAGGACGAGGCGGCCCAGATCGACCAGGCGGACCTCTACGGCGACTTCGAGGACGTCATCGACGAGGAGCTGGAGCTCGCCGCCGAGCAGGAGCCGACGGCCGAGCCGCCGACCGCGCCGAGCCGGGAGGAGGTGCGGGCCGGCTTCGCCCGGATCGCCGAACTGCTCACGGGCAAGGGCGCCTGACCGTGCTGGATGGCGTCCCAGATGGACGCCGGCACCCCGGAGAGCGGGCTCCCCGAGGCGCCGGCGCCACCTCACCCCCCACCACAAGGGGTCGGTAGCCCAGCCGCCCGCCGGCGCGGAGCACAACGGACGACCAGGTCAATGGCGGGTTACCCGGCTCAGCGCCGTTCGAACCACGCAGCCGCGTCCACCGGCAGGGCGTGCCCGTCGCCCTGCTCGGTGAGGTCGGCGCTGGCGACGATCGGCCGGCCGTGGCCGGCGACCGTGACCTCGGCGCCGCTGAGATTGACCACACAGGTCAGCTCGGCGTCCCCGGCGGTGCGGCGGAAGGCCAGCACTCCGGGCTCGGTCTCCAGCCAGGTGATGCCGTCGGTGCCGGCCAGCGCCGGATGCTCGCGCCGGAGCCGCAGGGTGGAACGGTAGAGCTCCAGCGTCGAGCCGGGCACGCCGGCCTGGGCGGCCACCGACAGCGCGCGCCAGGTCGCCGGGGCCGGCAGCCAGCTCAGTTCGCTGCCCTCCGGGCCGAAGCCGTACGGGGCCAGCTCGCCGCTCCACGGGATCGGCACCCGGCAGCCGTCCCGGCTCTCGCCGGTACGCAGGAACGCCGGGTCCTGGCGCAGCTCGTCGGGAAGGTCCAGCACCTCGGGCAGGCCCAGTTCCTCGCCCTGGTAGACGTATGCGCAGCCGGGCAGGGAGAACATCAGCAGGGCGGCGGCCCGGGCTCGCCGCAGGCCGACCTCACCGTCGCCGTAGCGGGTGACGTGGCGCTGCCGGTCGTGGTTGGAGAGGACCCAGGTGGTCGGGGCACCGACGATGGTCGACTCGGCGAGCGCGGTGTCGATCACCTTGCGGAAGGAGTCGGCCGACCAGGTGGCGTCGAGGAAGTCGAAGCTGAACGCCTGGTGCAGCTCGTCCGGGCCGATGTAGCGGGCCAGCCGCTGCGGGGTCTCCGCCCAGGCCTCGGCCACCGCCATCCGGCCGCCGGTGTAGCTGTCCAGGATCGGCCGCCAGGCGCGGTAGATGTCGTGCACCTCGTCCTGGTCGAAGTACGGCAGGCTGCCCTTGCCCAACAGCTCGGACTGGCGTTGGCCGGTGGTCATCGAGTTGAAGCCGACGTCCGGCAGCCCTTCGGCCTTGATCATCCCGTGCGCCACGTCGATTCGGAAGCCGTCCACGCCCCGGTCGAGCCAGAACCGCAGGATGTCCTCGAACTCGCTGCGCACCTCGGGGTGGCGCCAGTTCAGGTCGGGCTGGGCCGGGTCGAACAGGTGCAGGTACCACTGGCCGTCGACGACCCGGGTCCAGGCGGGGCCGCCGAAGATGCTCTCCCAGTCGTTCGGCGGCAGCTCGCCCTGCTCGCCCTTGCCGTCGGCGAACAGGTAACGCTCGCGCTCGGGCGAGCCGGGGCCGGCGGCGAGCGCCGCCTGGAACCAGGCGTGCCGGCTGGACGTGTGGTTCGGGACCAGGTCCACGATGATGCGCAGGCCCAGGGCGTGCGCGTCGGTGATCATCGCGTCGAAGTCGGCGAGGTTTCCGAAGAGCGGGTCCACGTCCCGGTGGTCGGACACGTCGTAGCCGGCGTCGATCTGCGGCGAGGTGTAGAACGGCGTCAGCCAGAGCGCGCCCACGCCGAGGTCGCGCAGGTATGGCAGGCGCTCCCGGATGCCCCGGAGGTCACCGACCCCGTCCCCGTTCGCGTCGGCGAAGCTGCGGACGTAGACCTGGTAGACGACCGCGGATCGCCACCAGTCGTCGGAGGCGAGCGGTGTGGGGTTGGTGGCGGCGGTCATCGGTGACGATCCCCGTTCTCTGGCGCGGGACGGCGGCGCGCCGCGCGGTGATGGGTTCTGAGCAGAATGCCGCTGGACGCTGCAAGAGTCAAGCAATCCTTGCGCAAGAAATGATGGCGATCACGCGGATCGGAGTCGCACCACGCCGGGATTGTCCCACTGGTCGGGACGCGCCTGTCCATCTTGCTCACCCGCCGGATCGCGCGGGCCCGCGCCCGCACTCAGGCCGGAACGGCGAGCGACGAGGGGCGCTGCCGCTTCGGTCCGCTCCCCGGGGTGGGGCCGGCCCGACGGGCGACCGCGGTGGAGCCGCGGACCACCAGCTCCGGTCGGAACAGGTACTCGGAGTGCGGCGCCGGGTGCCCGTTGATCTCGTCGACCAGTGCCCGGACCGCGGCCACCGCCATGGCGGCGACCGGCTGGCGCATGGTGGTCAGCGGCGGGTCGGTGAAGGCCATCAGCGGGGAGTCGTCGTATCCGACCACGGAGACGTCGTCGGGGACGGCGAGGTCGCGCTGGCGGGCGGCCCGGATCGCGCCGAGCGCCATCAGGTCGGAACCGCAGACGATGCCGGTGACGCCGCGCTCGATCAGCCGGCCGGCGGCGGCCTCACCGCCCTCGACGCCGAACAGGGAGAGCTCGGCCAACTCGCCGACCTCCGCCTCGGTGGCGCCGACCAGCCGGGTCATGGCGGTCCGGAAGCCGGCCACCCGGCGCTGCACCGGCACGAAGCGGTCCGGGCCGGTGATCAGGCCGATCCGTTGGTGGCCGAGGGCCACCAGGTGGGCGATGGCCAGCTCGGTGGCCTCACCGTCGTCGCAGGAGACGAAGGGCGCGGCGATGCCGGGCGCGTACCCGTTGATCATCACGATCGGCAGCGGGCGGCTGATCAGCGCGCGGTACCGGTCGTGGTTGGCCGCGGTGTCGGCGTGCAGGCCGGAGACGAAGACGATCCCGGAGACCTGCCGGTCCAGCAGCATCTCGACGTACTCGTCCTCGGTGACCCCACCGGGGGTCTGGGTGCAGAGCACGGGGGTGAAGCCGCTCTGCGCCAGCGTCGACTCGATGACCTGGGCGAAGGCCGGGAAGATCGGGTTGTCCAGCTCCGGCACGACCAGGCCGACGAGCCCGGCGCTGCGCTTGCGCAGCCGAGCGGGGCGCTCGTATCCGAGCACATCGAGGGCGGTCAGGACGGCCTGGCGGGTCTCGGGGGCCACTCCGGGGCGGTCGTTGAGCACCCGCGACACCGTGGCCTCGCTGACTTCGGCCTGTTGGGCGATGTCGGACAGTCGAGCGCGCATGGCGGCACTTTAGCTCACCGGCAAGTTCTTGCGTACACTGCTGCAAGCCCTTCCATTCTCTGCAACGTCTTGCTAACGTCCCGGCAACACGCGAGAGCAGCGGCGCAACATCCGCGCCGGTCAGCAAGAACTTACAGAGGTTTCCACTGGCGGGCCGCCCTTCCCCCGGCGGGCCCGTCATGACGACAGGAGTACCGATGCGCATCCGTACCGCGGGTGTGGTCGCTGTCCTCGGCCTGGCGCTCGCCGCCTCCGGCTGCGGTGGCAGTGGCAGCGACAAGCCGGCCGCCAAGGAGTCCGCCACCAAGGCGGCGACCGGCGGCAAGCTGGTCATCTGGGCCGACGACAAGCGGGCCGCGGCCCTCAAGCCCTTCGGCGAGGCGTTCGGCAAGGAGAACGGCGTCACCGTCGAGGTCAACGCCGTCTCCAAGGACCTGCAGACCAACTTCGTCACCGCCTCGCAGCAGGGCAGCGGCCCGGACGTCGTGGTCGGCGCGCACGACTGGATCGGCAACATGGTCCAGAACGGAGCGATCGACCCGGTGCAGTTGACCGCCGAGCAGAAGAGCGGGTTCAACGAGACCGCGATCAAGGCGGTCACCTTCAACGGCCAGCTCTACGGCGTCCCCTACGCCACGGAGAACATCGCGCTGATCCGCAACACCGAGCTGGCCCCCGAGGCGCCGAAGACGATCGAGGACCTGGTCGCCACCGGCAAGAAGCTCAAGGCCGAGAAGAAGGCCAGCGAGATCCTCTGCCTGCAGTCCGGCCAGAACGGCGACGCGTACCACATCTACCCGCTGTACACCTCCGGCGGCGGCTACCTGTTCGGCACCGCGGCCAACGGCGACTACGACCCGAAGGACCTGGGCGTGGGCAAGCCCGAGTCGATCGCGGCCTTCCAGAAGATCGCGAAGCTCGGCGAGAAGGGCGACGGCGCGCTGAAGCGCTCCATCACCGCCGAGAACTCCATCGCCACCTTCACCGGCAAGAAGTGCGCCTTCCTCGTCTCCGGCCCGTGGGCCATCGCCGACGCCAAGAAGGCCAACATCAAGTACGACATCTCCCCGGTCCCCGGCTTCGCCGGTGGCCAGGAGGCCCAGCCGTTCGTGGGCGTCCAGGCGTTCTACGTCGCCGCCAAGGGCAAGAACAAGGCCCTGGCCCAGGAGTTCGTCACCAACTACGTGACCAAGCCCGAGCTGGCCACCGCGCTGTACCAGGCCGAGCCGCGCCCGCCGGCGCTGACCGCCGCCTTCGACCAGGTCAAGGGCACCGACCCGGACCTGGCCAAGTTCCAGGAGGCCGGTAAGAACGGCCAGGTGCTCCCGGCGATCCCGGCCATGGCCGCGATCTGGGACCCGTTCGGCAAGGCCGAGGCCGCCATCATCGGTGGCGCCGACCCGGCCACGACGATCACCGCCGCCGGCAAGACCATCGCCGGTCAGATCAAGTAATGAGCACGTCGCCGTCCGGCCCGGGATCTGCCACGCAGGCCCCGGGCCGGGGGCCCGTTCCCAGCGGGCTCCCGCGCACCTCCCGTACGGCGCGGAACCACGCGCCGATCACCGCGACCGGCCTGCTCGTCAAGGTGGTCCTGCTCGGCCTGGTGGCCGGGATCGCGATCTGGGCGGCGTTCCCGCTCGTCGAGGCCGAGCACTGGATCGGGTTGGCCATCCTGGTCGCCACCACCGCCGGCCTGTTCTACCTCTACCTCACCCGCCGGCACATCCCGGCCAAGTACCTGGTCCCCGGCACGCTCTTCCTGATCGCCTTCCAGGTCTTCCCGGTGCTCTACACCGCGAGCACCGCGTTCACGAACTTCGGCGACGGCCACCGTGGCAGCAAGGACGACGCGATCGTCGCCATCCAGAGCTCCTCGGTGAAGCAGGTCCCCGGCTCCACCGAGTACTCCCTCTCCATCGCCACCAAGGGCGACCCGGCCACCGACCCGCTGGTCTTCCTGCTCGGTGACCCGAAGACCCGCGAGGTCTCCGTCGGTGACGCGGGCGGGTTGCGCAGGCTCGACGCCAGCCAGGTCACCGTCAGTCCGACCGGCAAGGTCACCGCCGCCGACGGCTACACCGTGCTCAACTTCGGGCAGGCCAGCGTCCGGAGCGAGGAGATCACCGACCTCGTGGTGCCGACCTCCGGTGGCGCGATCCGCTCCAACGGCCTGTCCCGCGCCTACGAGGGCCAGGCTGTCCGGGCGTACGACGCGGGTTGCGACTGCGTCAAGGACAGCGAGACCGGCAAGACCTGGACCGCCGACACGGCGACCGGCTCCTTCGTCGCCGCCGACGGCGAGCGGCTCGCCCAGGGCTGGAAGGTCAACGTCGGGCTGAAGAACTTCAGCCGGGTGCTGACCGACCCGAACATGTCCGGCCCGTTCTTCGGCACGCTGCTCTGGAACTTCGCCTTCGCGATCGGCTCGACCGGTCTCACCTTCCTGCTCGGCATGGGCATCGCGCTCGCCCTGCACTCGCCCCGGATGCGCGGCACCAACCTCTACCGGGTGCTGCTGATCCTGCCGTACGCCATGCCGTCGTTCGCGATGCTGCTGGTCTGGCGGGACATGTTCAACACCGACTTCGGCCTGGTCAACAACCTGTTCGGCCTCGGCGTCGACTGGCTCGGCGGGCCCTGGAGCGCCCGCGCCGCGGTGCTGCTGGTGCAGCTCTGGCTGGGCTACCCGTACATGTTCCTGGTGACCACCGGCGCGCTCCAGGCGATCCCGCGGGAGCTGACCGAGGCCACCTCGGTCGACGGCGCGTCGCCGTGGCAGTCGTTCAAGTCGGTCACCCTGCCGCTGCTGCTGGTCGCGCTCTCCCCGCTGCTGATCGCGTCGTTCGCGTACAACTTCAACAACATCAACGCGATCTGGTTCACCACGGAGGGCGGGCCGTTCCCGGCGGACAACCCGACCAACGGCGCCACCGACCTGCTCATCACCTACACCTACCGGCTGGCCTTCGGCGCCCAGGGCGCCGAGTACGGCACAGCCGCCGCTGTTTCGATCTTCATCTTCGCGATCGTGGCCACGGTGTCGGCGATCAGCTTCCGGCGCACCCGCAAGCAGGAGGAGGTGTACTCGTGACGACGCTCGCGGACGCCCCGGTGGCCGACCGCACGGCCACCGGCCGGCGGCGCAACCGCTGGTTCGTCCAGGTGGGCTGGCGGCACCTGGTCGGGGTGCTGGCGGTGGCGTTCAGCCTGTTCCCGATCCTGTTCGTGCTCTCGGCGGCGCTCAACCCGCTCGGCACGCTCTCCTCGACCGAGCTGTTGCCGACCGGGGTGTCGTTCGAGAACTTCACCAACCTGTTCGACAGGTTCGCGTTCGCCCACTGGTTCCTCAACTCGCTGCTGATCGCCGGCACGGCCGCCTTCGTGTCGCTCTTCCTGTCGGCGCTCGCGGCGTACGCGTTCTCCCGGATGCGGTTCGCCGGCCGGCGGTTCGGGCTGCTCGCCCTGCTGCTGATCCAGATGTTCCCGCAGTTCCTGGCCATCGTGGCGATCTTCCTGATCTTCACCACGGTCACCGACCTGTGGCCGGCGATCGGCTTCAACACCCCGTGGGGCCTGTTCCTGCTCTACATGGGTGGCGCGTTGGGCGTGAACACCTGGCTGATGAAGGGTTTCTTCGACACCCTGCCCAAGGAACTGGACGAGTCGGCCACCATGGACGGTGCCTCGCACGCCCAGGTCTTCTTCCGGATCATCCTGCCGCTGGCGGCGCCGATCCTGGCGGTGACCGCGCTGCTCGCCTTCATCGGCACGATCAACGAGTTCATGATCGCCAACGTGTTCCTCACCAACACCGAGTCGAAGACCCTCGCGGTCGGCATGTTCGGCATGGTGGCGGGCGAGCGGAACAACAACTTCGGGATGTTCGCGGCGGCCACCCTGCTCACCGCGATCCCCACGGTGCTGGTGTTCCAACTGCTCCAGCGCTACATCGTCTCCGGGCTCACCGCCGGAGCGGTCAAGGGATGAGCATGCTGCAGCCGCACCACGACGGATCCGCCACCTACGTACCCGAGCAGGAGCCCGCGCTCGGGCAGACCGTCCCGGTCTTCGTCCGGGTGCCGGCCGGCGCGGACGTACGCCAGGTGCACGTCCGCACCACCGGCGACGGCGAGCCGCGCTTCGCCGAGGCCGTGGTCGACCGCACCGAGGGTGGCGACGTCTGGTGGCGGGCCGACGTCGAGGTCCGTAACCCGGTCAGCAACTACCGCTTCATGCTCGACGGGCGCGCGGGCTACCGCTGGCTCAACGCCGCCGGCCTGGTCGACCACGACGTGCCCGACAA
Source organism: Micromonospora sp. SL4-19 (assembly GCF_047921475.1). Lineage (NCBI taxonomy): Bacteria > Bacillati > Actinomycetota > Actinomycetes > Micromonosporales > Micromonosporaceae > Micromonospora > Micromonospora sp. SL4-19. Next base: position 513,051 of record NZ_JBLROB010000001.1, on the reverse strand, counting down.
CGGCGACTTCAAGCTGGTCGGCTACGCCCCGCCGCCGGCCTGGGCCCGGGACGCGGTGATCTACCAGATCTTCCCGGACCGGTTCGCCCGCTCCGCCGCCGCCGACGGCCGGGCCGCGCCGGACTGGGCGGTCCCGTGCGACTGGGACACCCCGGTGATCGGGCGCGGTCCGCAGACGCCGTACCAGTTCTACGGTGGCGATCTGGACGGCGTCACCGAGCACCTGGACCACCTGGAGCGGCTCGGCGTCAACACCGTCTACCTCACCCCGATCTTCCCGGCCCGCTCCAACCACCGGTACGACGCGTCCAGCTTCGACACCGTCGACCCGCTGCTCGGCGGGGACGCCGCGCTCGCCCGGCTGGCCGACGCGGTGCACGCCCGGGGCTGGCGGCTGCTCGGCGACATCACCAGCAACCACACCGGCGACGCCCACCACTGGTTCACCGCCGCCGCCTCCGACGCCACCGCTCCGGAGCGGGAGCTCTACTACTTCGACGAGACGCCGCGCTGCGACCTGGAGCCGTCGTACGAGTCCTGGAACGGGGTCAAGTCGCTGCCGAAGCTGAACTGGGGCAGCACCGAACTGCGCCGCCGCTTCGCCACCGCCGAGGACTCCCTGCTGCGCCGCTGGCTGCGCCCGCCGTACGCGCTCGACGGCTGGCGGGTGGACGTGGCGAACATGACCGGCCGGCGGGGCGCGGACGCGTACACCCACGAGGTGGCCCGCCTGCTGCGCCGGGTGGTGGCCGAAACCCGGGCGGACGGCCTGGTGCTGGCCGAGCACGGCCACGACCACACCGGCGACCTGGACCGGGACGGCTGGCACGGCACCATGAACTACGTCGGCTTCACCGATCCGGTCTGGTCCTGGCTGCGCCAGGGCGACGAGCCGGTGCCGAACTTCCTCGGCACCCCGGGCGGGGCCCGCCGGCGGGATGCGGGTGCGGTGCTAGCCACCATGAACACCTACCGGTCGCTGATCTCCTGGCGGTCGTACGTGCACTCGTGGCAGCTGCTCGGGTCGCACGACTCGGCCCGGATCCGGACCGTGGTCGGCGACGCCGCCCGGCAGGAGGTGGCCGCCGGCCTGCTCGCCACCATGCCGGGCGCCCCGGTGGTCTTCGCCGGCGACGAGCTGGGGCTGACCGGCACGAACGGCGAGGGCTCGCGTACCCCGATGCCGTGGCACCGGCCGGAGAGCTGGGACCGGCGCACGTTCGCGGCGTACCGGTCGCTGTTGGCACTGCGCCGCGACGAGCCGGCGCTGCGGCACGGCGGCCTGCGCTGGGTGCACGCGGACGCGGACACCCTGGTCTTCCTGCGTGAGGCACCGACCGGCACGGTGCTGGTGCTGGCCCGCCGCGCGGCCGGCACCCCGGTCCGGCTGGCCGGCCTGCCGGCCGGGGAGAACGCGTACGGCGGCGCGCCCGCCCTGCGCCCCGATGCCGACGGCGCGGTGACGCTGCCCGCCGACGGCCCCACCTTCCAGGTCTGGCGCCTCGCCTGACAGGTGAGCAGGGCCCCGGTCAACGGACCCGGTGGCCCTGCTGACCCACGGCGCACCGGCGGCGGAGGCGGGCCGGCCCGCCGAGATCACGGTATGACGGCAGCTCGGCGGCCCGGCTACTACAAGCCGTCGTTGATGGGAGAGGATGGGCGGCGTGGAAGCTCTACGGCTGGTACTTCTCTACGTCCATCTGATCGGGTTCGCGATGCTGCTCGGCGGATCGATCGCCCAGTACGTCAGCGGCCGGCTGCGGATCAACGCGGCCATGCTCTGGGGCTCGGTGATCGGGCTGCTGACCGGGATCGGCCTGGCCGCGCCGCTGCGCGACGGGAATGAGCCGGCACCGGCAAAACTTGTTACCAAGTTGGTGTTCGCGTTGCTGATCTTTGTCATGGTCTTCTTCTCCCGCAAGCGGGAGTCTGTCAACCGTGGCCACTTCCTCGCCATCATCGCGTTGACCCTGGTCAACGCGGCAGTGGCGGTCTTCTGGCGGTAGCCCCGCCGGTAGCGGGAACGCCACGGGAAACGGACGTTCGCGACACCTGTCCAGAAGCCTCCGGGCACGAAAAGTGATCTGCCCCACCCAACGGTTACGTAGGGGTAACGGACGCTCAACAGTCGTGCACGATTGTCGGCCGGTGGGTGGGCGCGGGCGTACGCTCCCGTCCGTAACGTGGGACGCCGGCGGGCACACCGCAAGCCGGCGAAAGGGCTGCCACCGCGCGCAACGCGGTGTGCAATGGGAAGGAGTCGTCTTGCGCTCTGTGCGTGGGATGCGGGTCGTCGCCTCCGCCTTCGTGGCGGGTGGCCTCGTGCTGGGCGCCGCCGCGTGTGGTGAGGCCCCCAAGGACAACAACGCCGCTGGCAGCGGCGGCAAGCAGTACAACGCCTGCATGGTGACCGACACCGGCGGCATCGACGACAAGTCGTTCAACGCCGGCGCCTGGGCCGGCCTTCAGGCGGCCGAGAAGGCCAACAGCAACATCAAGGCTAAGTACGTCGCGTCACACCAGGTCGCGGACTACGAGGTCAACCTCAACGGTTACGTCAACCAGAAGTGCGACTTCATCCTGGCCGTCGGCGGCCTGATGGGCGACGCCACCGTTAAGGCCGCCAAGGCCAACCCGAACCAGCAGTTTGGCATCGTGGACGCCAACCCGGGCTTGGACAACATCTACCCGATGCAGTTCGACACCACCCAGGCCGCGTTCCAGGCCGGTTACCTGGCCGCCAGCATGAGCAAGACCGGCAAGGTCGGCACCTACGGCGGTATGCCGATCCCGCCGGTGACCATCTTCATGGACGGCTTCGCCGACGGCGTGGCCTACTACAACCAGGCCAAGGGCAAGAACGTCCAGGTCCTCGGTTGGGACAAGGCGACCCAGAAGGGCTCCTTCACCAACGACTTCGGCAAGCAGGACGAGGGCAAGAAGGTCTCCGACACGCTGGTCGCCCAGGGCGCGGACATCGTCATGCCGGTCGCCGGTGGCGCCGGTCTCGGCACCACCGCCGCCGCCCAGGCCTCCGGTGGCAAGTACTCGGCGATCTGGGTCGACACCGACGGCTGCGAGAGCACCCCGAACTGCCCGGCGCTGCTGACCACGGTCGTCAAGAACATCCCGGACGCCGTCAAGGACGCCGTGCTCAAGGCCGCCAGTGGCGAGAAGCTCCAGGCCAAGCCGGGCTACGTCGGCACCCTGGCCGACAACGGCGTGTCGCTCGCCCCGTTCCACGAGTTCGACAGCAAGGTCCCGGCGGACCTGAAGGCCGAGCTCGACAAGATCAAGGCCGACATCGGCAACGGCACCATCAAGATCACCTCCAAGGCCCAGCCGGTCACGGAGTGACGATCCGCCGACCGCCGCGCTGAGATCACCGGCCGCGGCGGTCGGCGGGCACCAGGCACGACGCACCGGCCGCCTCGGCGTACGCGGGAAAAGCCCCGCGGTGCCGGGGCGGTCGGTCCCCCCTTACCCGCAATGAACCGATCCGGCTCGATGGCCGGCGCGGCAGCGGATACGCTGCCCCATCGCTCGCACTCCCGGAGGTTGCGCTGAGACTCGAACTGCGCGGCATCACCAAGCGGTTCGGTGATCTGGTCGCGAACGACCACATCGACCTGACGGTGGAGCCTGGAGAGATCCACGCCCTGCTCGGCGAGAACGGCGCCGGCAAGTCCACCCTGATGAACGTGCTCTACGGGCTCTACCAGCCAGACGAGGGCGAGATCCTGGTCGACGGCAAGCCGCTGAAGCTGAAGGGCCCATCGGACGCCATCGCGGCCGGGATCGGCATGGTGCACCAGCACTTCATGCTGGTGCCGGTGTTCACCGTCGCGGAGAACGTCATGCTCGGCGCCGAGCAGATCAAGGGAGGCGTCACCGGCTTCCTTGACCGCCGGCGCGCCCGCCGTGAGGTTGCCGAGGTCTCCGAGCGGTACAACCTCCGAGTCGACCCGGACGCGGTGGTCGAGGACCTGCCGGTCGGCATCCAACAGCGGGTGGAGATCGTCAAGGCGCTCACCCGCGACGTCGACCTGCTGATCCTCGACGAGCCCACCGCGGTGCTCACCCCGCAGGAGACCGAGGAACTGCTCACGGTCATGCGGTCGCTCAAGGCCGCCGGCAAGTCGATCGTCTTCATCACCCACAAGCTGGGCGAGGTGAAGGCGATCGCGGACCGGATCACGGTGATCCGGCGCGGCAAGACGGTCGGCACCGCCTCGCCGAGTGCCAGCCGAGACGAGCTGGCCGCGCTGATGGTGGGCCGCAGCGTCCGGCTGACCGTCGATAAGCAGCCGGCCAAGCCGGGCAGGCCGATCCTCGAGGTGGCCGGCCTGGTCGTCGACGACGACCGGCGGGTCCGCGCGGTCGACGGGGTCGACCTGACCGTGCACGCCGGTGAGGTGCTCGGCATCGCAGGCGTGCAGGGCAACGGCCAGACCGAGCTGATCGAGGCGATCATGGGCCTGCGACCCATGCTCGCCGGCACCGTCACCCTCGACGGCGAGGCCGCGCACGGCTGGCCGACCAAGAAGGTGCTTCGCGCCGGCGTCGGCTACGTGCCGGAGGACCGCAGCGTCGACGGCCTGGTCAAGGAGTTCTCCGTCGCGGAGAACCTGGTGCTGGACATCTACGACCAGCCGCCCTTCGGCAAGGGCCTGTCGCTCAAGCCGGACGCCATCGCGAAGTCGGCGAGGGAGCGGATCGAGCAGTTCGACGTCCGCACCTCCTCGGCGGACTCACCGGTGGGCACCCTGTCCGGTGGCAACCAGCAGAAGGTGATCGTGGCCCGGGAGCTGTCCCGGCCGCTGAAGCTCTTCATCGCCGCGCAGCCCACCCGGGGCGTCGACGTCGGTTCGATCGAGTTCATCCACAGCCGGGTGATCCGCGAGCGGGACGTCGGCACCGCCGTCATGGTGGTCTCCAGCGAGCTGGATGAGGTGATCGGCCTGGCCGACCGGATCGCGGTGATGTACCGCGGCCGGATCATCGGCGTGGTCGACCCGGACACCCCGCGCGAGGAGATCGGCCTGCTGATGGCCGGCATCACCCCGGACACCGCCACGGCGACCCCCGATGGCCCTGGCAACGAGGACAAGGCATGACCAACCCGAATTCGGTGTCGGGCTCTCCGGACAAGGAGCTGGCGACCGAGACACAAGAGGCACGGAGCGATGCGCGGGCTATCCCGACCGCGCGCGCCGGCGAGCGTGCGGTGACCGCCACCGCGACCAAGGAGCCCGCCGCCGAGCCCCGCCCGTCGCTGGGCCGGCTGTTCCTGGACAACCTCTGGGCGGCGAACACGGTCACCGTGACCGTGCTCGCCGTGCTGCTGGCGATGCTGGTCGGCGCAGTGCTGATCATCGCCTCCGCTCCGGACGTGCTGTCCACCTACAGTTACATCACCGCCCGGCCGTCGGACGCGCTCAACTCGAGCTGGGCCGTGGTCAGCGACGCGTACGCGAACCTGTTCAAGGGCGCCATCTTCGATCCGGACGCGTCCGGCTTCACCGCCGCGCTGGGCCCGATCTCGGAGACGCTCACCTACGCCGCGCCGCTGGTCTTCACCGGCCTGTCGGTGGCGCTCGCCTTCCGCGGCGGCCTGTTCAACATCGGTGCTCAGGGCCAGGCGACGATCGGCGTCGTCCTCGCCGCCGCGGCCGGCTTCGCGCTGCCGCTGCCGCCGGTGGTGCACCTGCTCGTCGCGCTGCTCGCCGGCGCGGTCGGCGGTGCCATCTGGGGCTTCATCCCGGGCATTCTCAAGGCGCGTACCGGCGCCCATGAGGTGATCAACACGATCATGCTGAACTACGTCGCGGTCTACTTCCTGGCCTGGATCATCCTCCAGGACGGGGTGCAGAGCCCGGGCCGTGCCGACGCGATCAGCAAGCCGGTCGACGCCTCCGCCCAGCTGCCCCGGCTGCTCGGCGACAACCTGCGGGTGCACGCCGGCATCCTGCTCGCGGTGCTGGCCACCGGGTTTGTCGCCTGGCTGCTGAACCGCTCGACGCTCGGCTTCGAGCTGCGCGCGGTCGGTGCCAACCCGGACGCCGCCCGGACCGCGGGCATCAGCGTCACGAAGACGTACGTGCTGGTCATGGTGATCGCCGGTCTGCTGGCCGGCCTCGGCGGCTCGAACATGGTGCTCGGCTCGACCTCGGACGCGCTCACCCCGCAGGTGGTCGCGCAGATCGGCTTCGACGGCATTCTGGTCGCGCTGCTCGGCCGGGTGAAGCCGTGGGGGGTGCTGATGGCTGCGCTGCTGTTCGGTGCGCTCCAGGCCGGCGGCAACCGGATGCAGTCGTACTCCGGGATCTCCCTGGAGTTGGTCACCGTGCTCCAGGCGCTCATCGTCATCTTCATCGCCGCGCCGGCGCTGGTGAAGGCGATCTTCCAGCTCCGGGCGGCCCGCGCGGCCCGGCTGCAGACGAGCCTCGCGAAGGGCTGGTGAGGCATGACCACCATGACTGTCCCCGAGGTCGCCGTCACCACGGTCGACGAGGGTTTCTGGACCCGTACCCGCAAGATCGGGTTGGTCCTGCTGGCGCTGGGCGTGCTCGCGGCGGGGCTCTTCGGGGCGCTCGCGACCGACCAGGAGGCCCGGTTCACGCTCAGCGAGACCGAGGGCGGTGCCGCCCTGACGATCCACGGCACGACCGGCGCGATCCTGTTCGGGATCTTCGCCGCCGCGGCCGGCGCCGCGCTGCTCGCCGGGGTGCCGAGGCGTTGGTTCACCCTGGTGCTCGGCGTCGGGCTGGTCGCCTTCGTGGTGAGCTTCCTCTGCTGGCAGGTCTCCGCGGCCCCCGAGGGCCGCAACTTCATGCCGTTGGTCAACATCGTCCGCGGCACCTTCCTGCTGGCCCTACCGCTGATCTTCGGCTCGCTGGCCGGCGTGCTCTGCGAGCGGTCCGGCGTGGTCAACGTGGCGATCGAGGGCCAGCTGCTGATGGGCGCGTTCTCCGGCGCGCTGTTCGGCAGCCTCTCCGGCAACGTCTGGGTCGGGCTGGTGGCCGCCGCGATCGGCGGTGCGTTCATCTCGCTGCTGCTGGCCGTCTTCGCCATCCGCTACCTGGTCGACCAGGTGGTCATGGGCATCGTGCTCAATCTGCTGGCGGTCGGCGTCACCGGCTTCCTCTACGAGCGGCTGATGCAGCGAGACGCGATGAAATACAACAGCGCCCCCAGGTTCAGCAACTGGGAGATTCCGCTGCTCAAGGACATCCCGGTGCTCGGTCCGGCGCTGTTCCGCGGCAACATCTTCCTCTACGTCGGCCTGCTGCTGGTGCTGGTGATCCACATCGGGCTGTTCCGTACCCGGTGGGGGCTCCGAACCCGGTCGGTCGGTGAGCACCCGACCGCCGCGGACACCCTCGGCGTGAAGGTGCTGCGGCTGCGCTACCGCAACGTGATCATGGCGGGGCTGGTGGCCGGCATCGGTGGCGCCTCGTACACCCTGGCGTTGTACTCGTTCACCAAGAACATGATCGGCGGTAAGGGCTTCATCGCCCTCGCCGCGCTGATCTTCGGCCGGTGGAGCCCGACCGGGGCGCTGCTCGCGGCCCTCTTCTTCGGGTTCGCCGACCAGCTTGCCACCTACCTGGGCGCGGTCGGCAGCAGCATCCCCAGCCAATTCCTGGCGATGCTGCCGTATCTGGCGACGATCCTGGCGGTGGCCGGGCTGGTCGGCAAGGTGCGGGCGCCGGCGGCCGACGGCAAGCCGTACATCAAGGGCTGACCGCCCTCGACGCAGCGTGCCCGGCGGGGGAGCCCGCCGGGCACGGTCGTCTCCGGGCGTCGTCGGTGGCCGCGACAGCCATCGGCGCCTGTGCGGGCCCGACCAGCGTGAATTGGGCAGAATGGGAGATGTGATGGAGATCGACTGGGAGCGGCTGCGCGCCGCCGCCACCGAGGTCATGCGGCACGCGTACGTGCCGTACTCGAAGTTCCCGGTCGGGGCGGCAGCCCTGGTCGACGACGGTCGGGTGGTGGTCGGCTGCAACGTGGAGAACGCCGCGTACGGGGTGGTCCTCTGCGCCGAGTGCGGGGTGGTCTCCTCGCTGCACGCCACCGGCGGCGGTCGGATCGTCGCCCTCTCCTGCGTCGACGCCACCGGCGAGCCACTGATGCCCTGCGGGCGGTGCCGCCAGCTGCTGTGGGAGCAGGGCGGCCCGGACTGCCTGATCGAGGCCAAGGGCGGGCCGTTGCGGATGGCCGAACTGCTGCCGCACGCCTTCGACGTGGCCGACCTCGACGCGGTGACCGGCGAGCACCCGGTGCCCGTGGTGCCGGACCGGCTGGCCGCCTGGCGGGGGCGGGGGACCGTCTTCGTGCACCCTGACCTCTCCGCCGGGCAGCAGGTCTGGACGGCGTACTGGGAGCGGTCGGCCGGGGACACCGAGGGCGCCGAGACCGGCGTGCTGGAGGAGGGCCCGGCCTGGGACGACCCGGCGGAGGCGATCAGCTGGGGGCTGGCCCGCACGCCCCGGGTGGTGGTGGTGGACGCGTCGGGCACCATCTTCTGGGCTGGTGAGGGCGAGCCGCCGATGGAGATCCCGGTTCGGTGGGGTTGAGCTCGGGGATGGGCGCGGTACGCGGACCGGTTTCGCAACGACGAGGAAAGATCATCTGATGAGTGCTTTTACGGCGGTTGACGTCATCCGGACCAAGCGGGACGGGGGCGTGCTGAGCGACGGGCAGATCGACTGGGTCGTCGACGCGTACACCAGGGGCCTGGTGGCCGACGAGCAGATGTCGGCGCTGGCCATGGCGATCCTGCTGCGGGGAATGACCGGGCCGGAGATCGCCCGGTGGACGGCCGCGATGATCGCCAGCGGGGAACGGTTGGACCTCTCGCCGGTGACCCGGCCGACCGTGGACAAGCACTCCACCGGCGGCGTCGGCGACAAGATCACGCTGCCGCTCACCCCGCTCGTCGCCGCCTGCGGCGCGGCGGTGCCGCAGCTGTCCGGCCGGGGCCTCGGCCACACCGGCGGCACGCTGGACAAGCTGGAGTCGATCCCGGGCTGGCGGGCCGCGCTGAGCAACGCGGAGTTCATCGCCCAGCTCCGTGACGTCGGCGCGGTGGTCTGCGCGGCCGGTGACGGGCTGGCCCCGGCCGACCGCAAGCTGTACGCGCTGCGCGACGTCACCGCCACGGTGGAGGCGATCCCGCTGATCGCCAGCTCGATCATGAGCAAGAAGATCGCCGAGGGGACCGGCGCGCTGGTGCTCGACGTGAAGGTGGGCTCCGGCGCGTTCATGAAGAACGTCGACGACGCCCGCGCGCTGGCCCGCACGATGGTCGAGCTGGGCGGGGCGCACGGGGTGCAGACGGTCGCCCTGCTCACCGACATGTCCACCCCGCTCGGCCGGGCCATCGGCAACGCGATCGAGGTGACCGAGTCGGTCGAGGTGCTCGCCGGCGGCGGCCCGGCCGACGTGGTGGAGCTGACCCTGGCGCTGGCCCGGGAGATGCTCGACGCCGCCGGCCTGCCGGATGCCGACCCGGCGGCGGCGCTGCGTGACGGCCGGGCGATGGACGCCTGGCGGGCGATGATCCGGGCGCAGGGCGGCGACCCGGACGCCCCGCTGCCGACGGCCAACGAGGTCGAGGTGGTCCACGCCGCCGAGGACGGCTACGTCGCCGAGATCGACGCGTACGCGATGGGAGTGGCGGCCTGGCGGCTCGGTGCCGGTCGGGCCCGCAAGGAGGACCCGGTGAGCATTCCGGCCGGCGTGGTGCTGCACAAGCGCCCCGGCGACCCGGTACGCGCCGGCGAGCCCCTGTACGAGCTGCGCGCCGAGCACGCCGAGCGGATCCCGGCGGCGCTCGCCGAGGCGCAGCAGGCGATCCGGATCGCCCCGGACGTCCCGGTCACGGCGCCGCTGGTGATCGAGCGGATCGGTTGATCGTTTCGGTCGGCGGGGCCGTGGTGCCGGCCCCGCCGAACCGCTATCCTCCCTGCCCAGCGGGCTCACCTGCGATGAGCCGACGCAAGCAGACAGGGACCTGAGCCGTGCGCGTACCCGCCCCCAACCCCAGGGACGTCCGTGAGGCGAGCCTCGACGAACTGGCCCGGCTGGGTCTCCCGCTGCCGCCGCCGCAGTTCCCACTGGTGTGGGAACCGGCGGACGAGATCGAGCTGCGCCCCACCGCCGAGATCGAAGCCCGGATCGCGGTGCTGCACCTGATCCTGGCCCGCTGTTTCGGGATGCCCGCGCAGGCAGCGATGAGCTGGCTGCTGGATTCGCACCTGGTCGACACGGTGACCCCGCCCGAGTGGCAGTTCGTGGTGGGCGGCAAGGGCGACCACCGCTCCTTCGTGCTGCACCACGACGCACTGTTCTCGCTGGCCTGGGTGCTCGGGCTGGCCAAGGAGCTGGACCCGACGGTGCCGGTGGACCCGCGGTTGGTCGAGCGGATGCCGAACCTCGTCGGCGGGGAGACCTTCCCGCAGTGGCGGGCCCGGATCCTGGCCGCCCCGCAGCATCCGGCCGACGCCGCCGCCCTGCTCGACCTGCACTACTGCCTGGACTGGGCGTACCTCGAGTCGGAGCAGGCCGGCCGGGCGCTGCCCGGGCTGGTGGACGCGAACGCGATCGGGCAGCGCCGGTGGGCGCTGGAGTGGGCGGTGGTGCTGCGCGGGCCGTACCACGACGAGCCGCCGGGCTGGGAAGAGGTCGACCTCTCCACCTGACCTCAGCGCGGCCGGTGCACGCCCAGCCGGACCGCGAGGGTCACCGGCACCGGCTCGGACAGCGTGGCGATCCGCTCGGCGAGTCGGGCGGGGTCGGTGTGCCAGGCGCTGGGGCCCATCCCGACCAGGGTGGCCACCTCCGTGCGGGTCAGCGCCAGTCGGGCCCGGTGCTCGGTGCCGGACTCCTGGGTGAAGTGCGCGGCCAGGCTGCCGGCGACCCGGTCGGCCTTGGCCGGGTCCACCCGCAACAGGTCGAGCGCGTCGACCAGCTCGGCGAGGTGGTCGACGGCAGGGGTGACCACCAGCAGCGCGCCGGCCGGGTCGAGCACCCGGTGGAACTCCGGCCCGTTGCGCGGCGCGAAGACGTTCAGCAGCACGGTGGCGGAATGGTCGGCCAGCGGCAGCCGCTGCCAGGTGTCGGCGAGCGCCGCCGCCGCGCGCGGGTGTGCCCGTGCCGCGCGGCGCAGGGCCGGCTTGGCGACGTCCAGGGCCAGGCCGACGGCGTCCGGCAGCGCCGCCAGCACCGCGGCGAGGTACCAGCCGGTCCCCGCCCCGGCGTCCACCACCAGGGGGTACGCCCCGCCCGGGGCCGGCGAGGCGCCGTACACGATCTCCCGGGTCGCGGCGGCGAGTGCGGCGGCGACGGCGTCGTAGTGGCCGGCGGCGAGGAAGTCGGCGCGGGCGGCGACCATCTCGGCGCTGTCCCCGGTGTGCGGGGCGCGACCGGCCAGCAGGTTGACATACCCCTGGCGGGCGACGTCGAAGCTGTGCCGGCGCGGGCAGCGCAGCGCGCGGGCGGTGCCGGCGGTGGTCTCGGCGAGCGGCTCGGCGCAGACCGGGCAGCGCAGCCGGGCCAGGATCCGCGGGTCCACGTCAGACCTCCGACGGGCTGGGGCGCTGCCCGCCGGTGAGGCGGTCGACCACCCGGTGGGTCAACGCGCCGAGCGCCTCGACCTCCTCCCGGCTGAGCAGGTCGATCAGGTGCCGCCGGACGGCGGCCACGTGGCCGGGGGCGGCCGCCTCGATGGCCTGCCGCCCGGCCGGGGTGAGGGCGACGACCGAACCCCGTCCGTCGGACGGGCACTCCTCGCGGGTGACCAGGCCGCGTTGCTGCATCCGGGTGAGGTGGTGGGACAGCCGGCTGCGCGACCAGAGCATCCGGTCGGCCAGCTCGCTGAGCCGTAGCCGCTGGTCGGGTGTCTCGGAGAGGTCGGAGAGGACGTCGTAGTCCGGCTCGGAGAGGCCGGCCTCCTGCATCAGCTCCCGGGCCAGCTCCAGGTCGAGCAGGCGGCGCATCCGGCGGTAGCCGCGCCAGGCATGGTCCTCCCGCTCGTCCAGCCAGCGTGGTGCGTCCATGCGCCGATCCTAGTCGAGTGGTTGACATGTCACTCAAGGCGTCCTACGGTCGATGACATGTCAACCAGATTGCCCGCGCGGCTGGCCCGCCTCCTGCTCGGCCCAGGCCCGGTGGCGGCGTGACCGTGGGGCTGTGGGAGCTGTTCGGCGAACGGGGGCGCGGGGTGCTGGTGACCCTGCGCCGAGACGGCCGGCCGCAGCTGTCCAACCTCGACTACCTGGCGGAGCCGGGGCTGATCCGGTGCTCCACGACCGGTGACCGGGCCAAGGTGCGCAACCTGCGGCGCGACCCGCGGGCCAGCTTCCACGTCACGACCCCCGACGGCGGGGCGTACGCGGTGGCCGAGGGAACGGTCACCCTCAGCCCGCCGGCCGCAGCGCCGGACGACGCGACGGTCGACGAGTTGATCGAGGTCTATCGGCGGATCCGGGGCGAGCATCCCGACTGGGCGGACTACCGGGCGGCGATGGTGGCCGACGGCCGCCTGGTGCTCCGCCTCGCCGTCGAGCGGGTGTACGGCTGGCGGCCGTGAGCCTGCCTGGTCCCCTGTCCGGGCCGGACCGGCGGTGACTAGTGTCTGACCATGGTCGCAATCCGGTACGAGGACGTCGTCAAGGTCCCGAAGGCGCTGCTGCACGACCACCTCGACGGCGGTCTGCGGCCCGCGACGATCGTGGAGCTGGCCGCCGAGGTCGGCCACGAGCTGCCCACCACCGACCCGGAGGCGCTGGGGCGCTGGTTCGTCGACGCGGCGAACTCGGGCTCGCTGGAGCGCTACCTGGAGACGTTCGCGCACACCGTGGCGGTCATGCAGACCGCGCCCGCGCTGCGTCGGGTCGCCCGCGAGTGCGCCCTCGACCTGGCCGCCGACGGCGTGGTCTACGCCGAGGTCCGGTTCGCCCCCGAGCAGCACCTGGAGCAGCACCTGACCCTCGACGAGGTGGTCGAGGCCGTGGTGTCCGGCTTCGGGGAGGGCAGTGCGCTGGCCGCCGAGGCGGGCAACCCGATCCGGGTCGGCACCCTGCTCACCGCGATGCGGCACGCCGCCCGCTCGCAGGAGATCGCCGAGTTGGCCGTCCGGCACCGGGACACCGGGGTGGTCGGCTTCGACATCGCCGGCGCGGAGGCGGGCTTCCCGCCCACCCGGCACCTGGACGCCTTCGAGTACCTCCAGCGGGAGAACTTCCACTTCACCATCCACGCGGGCGAGGCGTTCGGGTTGCCGTCGATCTGGCAGGCGATCCAGTGGTGCGGTGCCGACCGGCTCGGCCACGGCGTGCGGATCGTCGACGACATCACCCCGGGTCCGCCGCCGGCGCTGGGTCGACTGGCCGCGTACGTCCGGGACAAGCGGATCCCGCTGGAGCTGTGCCCGTCGTCGAACGTGCAGACCGGGGCGGCGCCGTCGATCGCCGAACACCCGATCGGGCTGCTGCGCGACCTGCGTTTCCGGGTGACCGTCAACACCGACAACCGGCTGATGAGCGGCACCTCGATGTCCCGGGAGATGGCGCTGCTGGTGGAGGCCTTCGGCTATGGCTGGAAGGAACTCCAGTGGTTCACCATCAACGCGATGAAGAGCGCGTTCATCCCGTTCGACGAGCGGCTGAAGATCATCGACGAGGTGATCAAGCCGGCGTACGCCAAGCTGATCGGCTGATCACGGGTGCGCGTGCGGGTGGCCGGCGAGCAGGGCGGCCACCCGGCGCAGCACCTGCCGGGCCCGGGCCGCCTCCGCACCCAGCCCGGTCTGCCGGCGCAGCACGGCGGGCTCGGCGCGCAACAGCCCGAACCCGCGCCGGATCAGCACCCGGGGCGCCTTGCGTTGCTCGGCGAGGTCGCGGGCGAGCCGGCGGACGAAGGTCGCCCCGCGCGGCCGGCGCAACGCGTACGCCCCGGCGAGCAGGCCGCGGCGGCGGCACTCCGCGACGATCTCGGCGGCGAAGATCCCTTCGGCGACGAAAAGTGGCGATTCGGCGACGTCGAATGGCCGGGTGGCCACCCTCCGGTCCGCGCCGATCGCATAAACCGGCACATCGGCCTTGCCGTCCCGCGCCAGCCGGGCAATTGTTTCCACCGCCGTGTCCGCGTCCCAGGACAGCGGGGATTCCCAGTCCGCCTGTCCGTTCCGGCGCGGCAACGTAGGGTCATCGCCGTCCTTGTAGAAGTCGTCCAGACAGAGCACCGGAAGTCCGGTTCGCTGTGCGATGTACGACTTTCCCGAGCCGGAGGGGCCGGCGAGGAGGACGACGCGGTGACGGTATTCCATTACTTTGAGTGACTCCGGCCAGACGGATTGCTATCAAATTGCATCAACATCTCATCACACCTCCGTCAGGGAACAACGTGGGCTTTCTCTTTGCGGAGCGGCGTGATGGAATCTCGGAGGTCCGACCCGCCGGGTCGGTCGCTCGGCTTTGCCCAACGGCAACGCCCGGGCGCGGTTATGCGAGGGCGGTGACGTGAGCAAACGGCCGAAGACGGCGGGCTCCTTCCTGTCGCGTCTGCGCCGGCCGGCCAGCCGGCTCCGCGACATGCCGATCTGGTCCAAGCTCGGTCTGATCATGATCGTGCCGACCATCGCCACGGTCGTGGTGGGCACCAGCGGTCTGGTCGACCACCTGGGGACACTCAACAATGCCAACCGGACCGGTGACCTGGCCAACCTGATCGGCTACTCAGGTGACCTGATCGACACTCTGCAGGACGAGCGGGCCACCGCGGTGCTGTGGCTCGGCGCCACTCGCGAGGGCCTGAGCAGGGCCGAGAAGGTCCAGACCGTGGCGCAGTACCAGGAGGCCTTCAACCGAACCAACTCCCGCGTCGACCAGGCGAGGTCGCCCTACTCCCGGGAGCGGTCCGGGATCGACAACCTGCCGAAGAACTTCGAGAAGATCCTCGACGACATCGACGAGAGCCTCGCCAACCTCCCGGCCACCCGGAGCCAGATCAACAACGGCAAGCTGAAGATCGATGAGGCGCGGCAGTCGTACGCGGGTCTGATCGACAACCTGCTCAAGATCCGTGAGTCGGCGATCCAGCTGGCCGGTGACAACGACCTGAGTGACCTGATGCGTGCGGGCGCCGCGGTCGCCCGGCAGAAGGAATACATGGCCCAGCGCCGAGTGGTCGTCCACTGGGCCCTGGTGCAGGGAGAGCTCAACCCGAACCTGCGGCAGCAGTACATCGCCACCGAGACCGGCGCCACGCAGGCGTTCCAGAGCTTCAAGGCGGTCGCCACCCAGACCGACTACGAGTTCTACAACTCGACGGTGGAAGGCTCGGACCTGCGGGAAGCGCAGAGTTACTGGTCCATCATCAACAGCACCATCGACGGCAAGAACATTCCCAAACTGCTCAAGCCGGACCAGTGGGACGGCGCGATGGTGAACTACACCAAGCTGGTCCGTACGGTGGAGAAGCGGCTCGACCGCAATGTGGTCCAGCAGGCCCAGAACCTCCGCTCGGACACGCAGCGCCAGGTGTTCCTGGAGACCGGCCTGCTGCTCGTCATGCTGGTGCTGGCCATCATCTTCGCGTACGTGGTCGCTCGCTCGATGGCCCGATCGCTGCGCGAGCTGCGGCAGGGCGCCCTCTCGGTGGCCCAGTTCGGCCTGCCGCAGGCGGTGGCCCGACTGCGGGACCCGCAGGTCACCGGTCAGCTCACCCCGGTACAGCTGGCAAACCAGATCGCCGAGCCGCTGCCGGTGCGCAGCAGGGACGAGTTCGGCCAGGTGACCGAGGCGTTCAACGCCGTCCACCTGGAGGCCGTCCGGACCGCCGCCGAGCAGGCCGCCCTCCGGGCGTCCGTCGCGACGATGTTCGTCAACCTGGCCCGCCGGTCGCAGATCCTGGTCGACCGGTTGATCGGCCACCTCGACCGGCTGGAGCGCGGCGAGGAGGACCCGGACCGGCTGGCCGAGCTGTTCCAGCTCGACCACCTGGCCACCCGGATGCGCCGCAACGACGAGAACCTGCTGGTCCTCGCCGGCGCGGACTCCACCCGCGTGCAGCGTGAGCCGGCCGCCCTCATCGACGTGCTCCGCGCCGCCCAGTCCGAGGTCGAGCACTACACCCGGATCGAGTTTGGTGTGATCGACCGGGACATCGAGGTCGCCGCGCACGCGGTCAACGACCTGGTGCACCTGGTCGCCGAGCTGTTCGACAACGCCACCGCGTTCTCTCCGCCGGACTCCCACGTCATGGTGGAGGCCCGGCGGATGGGCGACCGTGCCTCGCTCTTCGTCGAGGACCGGGGCATCGGCATCAGCCCCGACCAGCTGCGCGAGCTGAACGAGCGGCTCGCCACTCCGCCGCAGGTGGACGTCGCGGTCTCCCGGATGATGGGTCTGGTCGTGGTCGCGCGGCTGGCGTCCCGGCACGGAGTCAAGGTCGAGCTGCGGCCCGGTATCGACCGGGGCATGGTCGCCGACGTGAGCCTGCCCACCTCGGTCCTGATGCCGCGTGCCCTCTCCGGCCGGGGTCAGCAGGCACCTGCTCTCCCGGCCGCTGCGGCCGGTCCCCAGCAGGGTGGTCCGGCGCCCGCGTTCGGCGCCCTGGCCGCCCTCGGCAACGGTCCGAGCACCCCGACGGCCCCGCGCCCCGGCGCATCCGGCAACCAGGTGACGCTCGGCGGCCGTCCCTTCGACCCGGCGCCCAGCAACGGCTTCGGTAACCCGGCCACGGCCGGTGGGACGCGGTCGATGCCGGCCTGGTCCGACCTCACCGGCGCCACCGGGCCCACCGGCACCGGCGGCGACGCCTTCGCTCCGCGCACGGCGAACGGCCAGCCGATCGACCCGCTGCCGCAGCGCCGCAGCCCGGCCGAGGGTGACCCGAGCACCGGCCAGCAGCCGGCCGTCCCGCGGCAGCTGCCGAGCAACCCCGAGGCCCGGCCGTACAGCGCTCCACCGGCGCCGCCGGTCTCCGCACCGCCGCTGCCGCCGATCTCCGGTGTGCCCGTGTCGGCCTCGCCGGTCTCGGGTCTGCCCGTCTCCGGTCAGCCGGTGTCGGCCGCGCCCGCCCCGGCCTACCCGGTCTCCGGGCCGCCGGTGAGCCAGGTGCCGCCGCGTCCGGCCCCGCCGGCCGTCACGCCGAGCGTCGGCGCGCCGCCGGCCTGGCCGCCGGTCGCCACGCCCGACCCGGCCGCCGCCCCGCCGGTACCGGAGCGCCTCGCCGCCGGCCTCGACATGACCACCGAGCTGCCCCGGGTCACCCGTCCGGAGGCGCCCCCGGCCGCCAGCCGGCCGGCGCCCGCGCAGGTGCCGGCCCCACGGCCGGCGCCCCCGCAGCAGGCGGCCAACCGCTTCGCGGACGAGACGATGGAGCTGCCGATCTTCCGGGAGCTGGAGTCGGCCTGGTTCCGCACCCGACGGCCGGGTCCGGAGGAAGCGGCCGGAGCGCAGGCCACGGCGGCGAGCGCCGCCGCGACCCAGCAGTTCGCCAAGGTCGATGGCACCGGTCGGCCCGTCCAGCAGACAACACCCGGGACGACAGGTAACACGCCGATGGCACACACTCCGACGGCCGGCGGAGCACCGCAGGACAGCACAAGAGCGAACGGGGGCGGGCGTCCCGGTTACGCCGAGGCCCTGCCGAACCGGCGAGCGCCGCAGCAGTCCACCGGCTGGCAGACCGCAGCCGACGACGGTTGGCGGGCCGCCTCGGCGGCGACCGAGGTCCCGGTCGCCGAGACCACGCAGAAGGGCCTGCCCAAGCGGGTGCCGATGGCGCAACTCGTCCCGGGTGGCGTAGAGAAGCCGACCGCATCGAAGGAGCGCCGGACGCCGGAAGGCGTACGGGGTCTGCTCTCGGCCTACCATCGGGGCGTACAGCGGGGGCGTAACCACCCGACCGACAGCAACTCGGCCGGCCCGGAGGCGACTCTGGGCGGGCAGCAGTCCTCGCAGTCTGGCTCAGGCCCAGTGGCCGGGAGCGGGCAGAAGGAGCAACAAGGATGACTACTAC
Organism: Micromonospora sp. SL4-19; assembly: GCF_047921475.1. Taxonomy (NCBI): domain Bacteria; kingdom Bacillati; phylum Actinomycetota; class Actinomycetes; order Micromonosporales; family Micromonosporaceae; genus Micromonospora; species Micromonospora sp. SL4-19. Next base: position 495,018 of record NZ_JBLROB010000001.1, on the reverse strand, counting down.
GCAGGATCTCGGATGGCTGCTCGCCAACTTCGCCGATCGGGTGCCCGGTGTGGCGCACGCGGTCGCGGTCTCCGCTGACGGCCTCCTCCTCGCTTCGTCCCGTGACCTTCCGCGGGACCGCGCGGACCAGCTCGCGGCGATCGCGTCCGGCCTGGTCAGCCTGACCCAGGGCGCGGCCCGTTGCTTCGAGGGCGGGGCGGTGCTGCAGACCGTCGTCGAGATGGACAACGGCTTCCTGTTCCTGATGTCCATCTCGGACGGCTCGTCGTTCGCGGTCCTCGCCGCACGCAGCAGCGACGTCGGGCAGGTCGGTTACGAGATGGCCCTGCTCGTCGACCGGGTGGGCGACGCGCTGACCCCGCAGCCGCGTACGGCTGTCGGGATGATGGGCTGAACGACGCGCTGACCGGTGGGTCAGGAGCGGCAACAACTACGACAACGACGGGTGTCACCGGGGCGAGCCGGTGCCGGGTACGAAGGAGGTGAGCGGCGACATGGTTGATCGTGATGAACCGACCGGAGCGTTGGTCCGTCCGTACGCCGTGACCCGCGGTCGTACCCGTCCCCGGCTCGAGATCGCCTTGGAGGCGCTCGTCGAGACGACGGTGCGCGGCCGGGCCGTTGCCACAGGCAATGGCGGCCAGGGCCGTGAGCACCAGTACATCGCTGCGCTGTGTGACGGACGTGTGCAGTCGCTCGCCGAGATCGCGGCGCGCATGCAGCTTCCGCTCGGCGTGGCCCGGGTGCTCATCGCCGATATGGCGACGGACGGCCTGGTCGCGGTCCATGAGCCGACCATCCTGGACGACTCCGATGACGCGGTGGGCACTGAACTGCTGGAGAGGGTGCTGAGTGGACTTCGCAGGCTCTGACATGTCGCACCGGCCGCCGGTCCCGAGCGGACGCGTGACGTCGGCGAAGATCGTTATCGCCGGTGGATTCGGCGTCGGCAAGACGACGCTGGTCGGCTCGGTCTCGGAGATCACGCCGCTGACCACCGAGGCGATCATGACTTCCGCCGGCGTGGGCGTCGACGACAACCGGCAGGTGCCGGGGAAGACGACGACCACGGTGGCGATGGACTTCGGTCGTATCTCGATCGATCGCGATCTGATCCTGTACCTGTTCGGTACGCCGGGTCAGACCCGGTTCTGGTTCATGTGGGACGAACTGGTCCGCGGTGCCATCGGCGCCGTGGTGCTGGTCGACACCCGTCGGCTGGCCGACTGCTTCGCCGCGATCGACTTCTTCGAGCACCGGCGGCTGCCGTACCTGGTGGCCATCAACTGCTTCGACGGCATGCAGTACCACGACCCGCAGGACGTCCGGGACGCGCTGGCGATCTCCAGCCACGTGCCCGTGGTGGCGTGCGACGCCCGGAACCGGGAGTCGACCAAGCACGTGCTGATCTCGCTCGTCGAGTACGTGCTCACCATGCGGCGTTCGCGGGCGGTCGCGCCCGCCTGACCGGCATGGCGAAGCGCCCGGTGATTCGGTCACCGGGCGCTTCGCGCTGTCCGCAGGACGTCCCCCGGCCTGCCCGGGCCCGGTGAGTTCCCGGGCTCGGGCAGGCCGCAGTGGACGATCAGGAGTACGGGGTCCAGGCGCCCTGGCTGACCGTGTAGACGCCGAGCGAGTCCCGCTCCATGCCGCCGTGCCGGATCGGGGCGAAGGCGTATGCGCCGGCGATGCCCTCGGTCACCTGCGTCTGGAGGTATGCCCGCAACCGGCCGCGGTCGACGCTGCTCGCCGTCCCGGCCGCCGAGGCGAGCAGTTGGATCGCGTCCGAGCCGTACGGGGCGAAGCCGCTGAAGCTGCCGTGCAGCGCGGCGTAGCGGTAGATGAAGTCTCGCCGGGCCAGTTGAGCGGTGGTGGTCGCGATCAGCGTGTTGATGGCGAGGCAGGCCGGGTGCACGGCGTACGCCCCCTCGACGGCGGGCGCGTTCGCGTCCGAGAGCGTGTCGTCGGCGACCGCGCCCGGATCGAAGAAGAGCGGGCCTCGGTGGCCGGCCCGTCGCAGCGCCCGGGCTGCTTCGCCGGAGTCGGGGGCGGTGGCCCACACGATGACGCCGTCCGGCTCGCCGGCCACGGCCCGCCCGGCCGCGGAGCTGAAGCTGCGCCCGGAGGCGGGCAGCCGTACGATCCGCGCCAGGTCCACATCGACGGCCCGCAGCGCGCCCTCCACCGCTTGTACGCCGGAGTCGCCGTGCAGGCCGTCGGCGGCCAGCAGGGCGACCCGCCGGATCCGCTGTGACTCGATCAGGCGGGCCATCTGGCGGGCCACGTCACCGGCGTCCGGGGTGAGCTTGTAGATGAAGGTGCGCTCGGCCAGCGGCAGCGCGATGCCGTCCGCGGCGGCCAGCGACAGGAACGGCACCTGGAGCTCCTGGGCCACCTCGACGATGGCCATGGAGGTCTCGGCGGAGGCACCGCCGACCAGCGCGTGCACCTGGTGGCGCCGGGCCAGCTCGGTGGCCTGCCGGGCCGCCTCCCGGGGGTCGCTGCGATTGTCCCGGACCTCCAGCCGCACCGTACGCCGCAGGTTGCCGACCGGGATGCCGGCGATGTTCAGCGACTCGACGGTGATTTCCATGGCCCGGTGCTGGAGCACCCCGAGGGCGGCCCCCCTGCCGGTCAGCTCCAGGTTGACGCCGATCACCAGCTCGTGGTCGCCCGGGGCGGTCGTGCCGGCGGTCCGGCCGTCCGGTTGCTGGTCCTGCTGCCCGCACGCGGTGAGCAGCAGGGTGCCGGCCGCCGCGGCGAGGATGCCCCGCCGGGTCAGCACGGAGGAGCCGAATACCGGTGTCGCCATTGGAGTCGCCTTCCCACCCCGGCGAACGCCCGTCGCCGGCTGTTCCGCGGGTATGCTCCCGGCCGGCCGGACCCGGCGTCAAATTATCCGGGTGTGGGTAGGAACACGCAGATGGGAAGCGGGACGACTCCGGTCAGGACCGGTAGCCGACCGAGCGGTACTCGTACTCCCGGTCGTCGTCGCGGTCCCCGGTGTCCCGGGTGAAGTCCCAGCCGCCGGCCGCCTCCCGCCCGGGACGGCCACCGACGGCGAAGCCGCCGATCTCCTGGCCGCGCCGCCAGCCCCGGAAGTAGCCCGTGGTGTTCTCGGCGAGGCTGGCCGCGTTCCGCACGATCCGTAGTGGACGTTCGTCACGCAGGGGCGAGCCCGGCACCAGGTTGGCCTGCGGGACGCGCTTCGGCAGGCCGGCGCTGGTCTCCGCGCCGACCGCCGGGCGGGCCGCCTGCTCGGCGGCCTGCCAACCACTGTCGGCGGTGCTCGACCAGCTCAGGTCGGCTTCGTCGCCGTGCCCGACGAACCAGGCGGACTTCGCCTGCGCGAAGATCAGCAGGTCGCCGTCGCCGTCGTCGGAGACCGGCGGTGGCCGGTGTTCCTGCGGCGCCGGACGCCGCTCCGGCGGGCTGGGCTGGTCGGCACGGGACGCCGGCCGACCGGACCTGTCGGCCTCCTGCCGATCGACCAGCCGCAGCGACCGGGCGTCCAGGCCAGGGTCGGTCGGCGGGTCCAGCTCGTCACGCAGCGCCCGGTCGGCCAGCGGTGGCGGCTCCACGAGCCGCAGCATCGGCGGCTCCTGGGGCAGGTCGTCGGCGAGCCACGGCGGGGTGACCCGACTGCCGCCAGGGTCGCTCGGCGCGTCCACGCCCCGGCCGCCGTACGAGTAGGGGACCGGGGCCTCCGCAGCGCGCTCGTCCTGCTCGTCGCTGTTGTTGACCAGCGGCCAGTTGGCCCGGGAGCCCGGGGGAGCGGCTTCCTGGCCGGGGCGCGGCGTCGGCACCGGGACACTCAGGTCGGTGGCGCTGAAGCCACCGGTCGGCGGCTCCTGGTTGGTCTTCGGTCGGGGCGGGATGACGGTCCGCTGCCGCTCGGCGCGGGCGCTGTTGATCGCCGCCGTGGTCAGCGTGGGGCGGAACGGCTCGCCCGCCTCGGCCGGCGGCACCTTGCCCCGCTGGGCCGGGGCGATCGGGGTGATCCCCGGAGGCGGCGGCGGTGCGGAGACCGGCCGGTTGGTGGGCCCGTCCACCCGCTGCGGCATCGGCGCGGCGGCCGGCTCGGGACGCGACGGCGGTGCCGAGGCCGGCCGGCCGGTGGCGGCCGGGGCGGGGGCGACGGGCGGCGGCGCGACCGGTGGTGGGGCGACCGGCGGCGGGCCGAGCGGCTGGGGCGACGCCGGCGCGGCCGGTCCGGAAACCGGCTCGGGGCGGCTGCGCCGACCCACCGGCTCGGGTTCGGCCGGGCGGACCGACCGCAGGCCGGTGCCGACGGGCTCGTCGACCGGTTCGCCGCGCCGGGCGGCAGCCCGGCGGCCGGGCGCCGGAACGGGCGTGGTCGCCCGGGCGCCGAGCGCGTTGACCAGCGCCGCGCAGCCGGCATCGCAGGATCGGACGGCGGCGACCGCCTGTCGTACGGTCTCGGCGACGGCAGCGGTGAGGGCCCGGTTGACGCTCGCCCGGCGGGGCGTCTCGGCGATCGCGACGCGCAGTGCGGTCACCGCGTCGTTGATGGTGTCGGCGTCGGCGACGCCCTCGTTCGCCAGGTGCGCGGCGACGGCGTCCGCGGCGACCGCGACGTCGCGACCGCGGGCCACCGTGCCGCTGAGCATCCCGGGCTCCGGCAGCGCGTCGAGGACGGCCAGGGAGATCGGCTCGGCCGGGTCCGGGTAGGCCCGGAGGGCGGCCGGGTAGAGCTCGCGGAGCACCTCGCGAAGCGCCACGGCAGCGGAGTGCCGCCCGCTGGCCAGCGCGGCGTGCGCGGCGAGGACCTGCTTGTAGCCCGCCAGGTCGCGGGGTGCCGGCAGGGTGACCGCGGAGAGGGCGCCGGCCTGCAGCGCCCGAGCCAGCCCGACCGCCCGGCGCTCGGCCGGCGGGGACTGCATCTCCTCCAGCGAGTCGTCGTCGGCGAACCGCTCGGCGAAGTCGTCGACCAGGTCGTCGTCCGCCACCGCCAGCGGCCGGCCGGCCGCGCTGAGCAGCGAGGTGACCGTGTGGTCGTCACTGTCGGCAGCGATCGCCGCGCCGCTCGGCCCGCCCGACCGCTCCACGAGCAGCGCGACCAGCTGGGCGTAGCCAGCGGGGTCGTCGCCGATCTCGTAGACATGCAGCAGACGGCCTGCGTCGTCGACCACAGCGGACGTCAGCGTCGATCCGGCCGAAGCCGGCCCGTCGGCCGGATCCGCCGAGGCCAGACCGCAGTACACGCGCACGAGCGCCACGGCGTCGTCCTCCTCCCGGGAGACAGGGCTTTCTGCCAGAGACTGATGCTCCCCGCTCCGGGTCAGTCGCGCCAGTCCACAACAGCAGAGATCTTGCCGACAATGGTGCGCCAACCCAAACTTGCGGTTTGTGCCCCGATTTTCCTCAGCCGGCGCCGACCCAGGAAACCACCGATTCCGCCGTTGACGGTCGCCCGCAGCGCCTCGTCCAGGTCGTCCAGGCTCGAGCCTGCGGAGAGCATGTCGAGCACGCCCGGTAGCCGCAGCGCGTACGCCAGGTCACGGGCGATCTCGCCGGCCTCGATCAGGAGCGTGGGATCCCACGCGTCGTGGCCGCCGCGGAGGTTCTCCACCACGAGGTCGAGCTCGTAGGCGTCCTCGTCCAGCGGGGCGATGTCGCCCGGTTCAACCCGTTCGGACAGTTCACTCCAGCTGTCCAGTTGAGACAGGTCGTTCGGCGCGCCGGACCGGACGAAACTGACCAGCGACTCGGGGGTCTTGAACAGCAGCAGCTTGCCACGGTGGGTGAGGAAGGCCGGGACCTCCTCGTCGCCCGCGTCCTCGTCCGCCTCGTCCTCGTCCTCGTCCTCGCTCGCGTCCTCGTCCTCGTCTTCATCCTGCTCGAGGTCCTCGTCCGCCGCCTCGGCGCCGCGGCGCTTGCGGCCCTTCGGCCGCTCGTCCTCGTCCTCCTCCTCGGCGGAGAGGGCGGCGAACTCCTCGTCGAGGATCACCACCTCCTCGTCGTCCTCGCTCTCGACGACCTGGCGACGGGCCAGGAAGGGGTCTTCCTGGTCGCGCTCGGCGACGTCGGTCGGGGTGAGCTCCCGGGCCGGCCGGTACGCCCGCAGGGTGAAGCCGGTGCCGGCGGGCAGGGCGATCTCCACCGGGTCGATCCGAAGCTCCTCCCAGAGCGAGCGGTCCGCCGTCGAGCGGTCGACCTCGACCTCGTCTTCAGCGGCCGACGCGGTGGTGTCGTCGAGCTCGGGCTCGTCGGCGTCGGGCCGTTGGGGCGACTGGCGGACCACGCTGACCTCCGTGTGCTTCGGGTTGCCCACCCGGCGACGCCTCCGGTCGCCGAGTGACTCTGCGCACATACCCTAGTGGGCGTCCGGGTGCGGCCGGGAATGCACCCCGGTGGCGTCCCGGCCGGCCGACAAGTAGGCTTTCTACGCATGAAGGCCCAGGCGCTGCACGGACACCTGGACGCGCTGCTGCTGGCGGTGCTGGAACAGGGCGCCCAGCACGGCTACGCGATCATCGAGGCGCTCCGGGCGCGCAGCGGCGGCACTCTGGACCTGCCCACCGGCACCGTCTACCCGGCGCTGCGCCGCCTGGAGCGCGCGGGCTACGTGGCAAGTTCGTGGAGCACGGTCAACGGCCGGGAACGGCGCACCTACCAGCTCACCGAGGCCGGTGGCCGCGCGCTCGCCGGTGAGCGGGCCGGCTGGCGCGAGTTCAGCGCGACAGTGGGCCGCTTCCTCGGCGCCGACGAGCCGCCCTCCGCGCCCGCCTGACGGCATCCGCCCCACGGGCCCGCGGTTGGGCCGGGCGCGCTCACCGGCCGGGTCGGGCGTCAGCAAGTGGCCAGCAGCCAGCATCGGCTCGCTCGGGCGAGCGCGAACCACGCGGCGCTGACCAGCACCCCGCCGATGATCATGGGCGGCCAGGCCAGAGCCGCGTCCCACAGGCCGACCGACCAGCCGAACAGGGCGCTGCCGGCGAGCGCACCGGCCGCCAGCCCACCGATCAGCCCGAAGCCCGCCGCGCTCGCCAGTCGGGTGAGCCGGGACGACCCGTACCGCGCGGCCAGGACGCCGAGCAGCAGCCCGGCCAGCGCCAGCCCGGCGACCAGGGCCCAGATCCCGTTCAGCGAGGCGGAGAGGAGCAGGTAGCCCTCCGGCGGCCGGGGGCCGTTGCTCCAGCTCGACCCGCGCCAGGTCAGGTCGCCGCCGGCCATCAGCACCACCGCCACCGCCAGCGCCCGCAGCGCCAGCCCGCGCAGCGCCCCCGCCGCCAGCTCGGCCTGGTAGCCGGGGACCAGCTGGGCCGGGCTGCCGAACTCGGCCACCGCCCGCCGCTCGGCCTCCGCCGGCGCCAGGCCCGCCTCCCGGTACGCCTCGACGGCGTCCAGCAACCCGTGCCGCGCCTCGGTCAGTAGGTCGGCCTTGAGGCGGGCCGGTCCGCGCAGCTGGCCGGCCAGCTCACCCAGCCGCTCCTCCATGAGCACGTCCTGGTACCCCCGCATGCGACCCACCCTGCCATCCGGTGGCATCGGCCGCGTCCGGGGATTTCCCGGACGTCGCCGGTCAGGGGGCCAGGGCCAGATAGCCGCGCTCGGCCGCCGCCTGGAGCAGCCACTGCTCGCGGTACCAGCCCGGCTGCGCCACCAGCTCGTCGTGCCGGCCGCGTTGCACCACCCGGCCGGCGTCGAGCACCACGATCTCGTCGAGCCCGGCCAGGCCGCTGAGCCGGTGGCTGATCAGCAGGACGGAGTGGTCGATCGGGGTGGCGGCCAGCACCGAGGCGAGCACGGCGTCCGCCGCGGCCGGGTCGAGCCCCTCGGTCGGTTCGTCCAGCACGAGCACCGCCGGGGCGGCCAGCAGCGCCCGGGCCAGCGCGAGGCGCTGCCGCTGGCCGCCGGAGAGCTGCCCACCCTGCTCGCCGACCACGGTGTCCCAGCCGTCGGGCTGGGCGCGTACCCAGTCCAGCAGGCCGGCCGCCCGGACTGCGACGGTCAGCTCCTCCTCGCCGGCGCGCGGCCGGCCCAGCAGCAGGTTCTCCCGTACCGAGGCGTGGAAGACGTACGCCTCGGCGAGCAGGCCGCCGACCAGCCGGGGCAGCTCCTCGGCCGGGTACGCGGACACGTCCACGCCGTCCAGGGTCGCCCGACCGGTGTCGGGGCGTACCGCGCCGGTGAGCACGGCGGCCAGGGTGCTCTTGCCGGCGCCGCTCGGCCCGACCACGGCCACCCGGCGACCGGCGGGCAGGTCCAGGTCGACACCGTCCAGCGCGGGTGCCGCCCCCTCCCGGTAGCGCACGGTCACCCCGGCGAACCGCACGTCGTGCCCGGTCACGGCCTCCCCGCCGAGCGGACCCCGACCGGCGGCCGGTGCCGGCTCTCCGGCGGTGAGCAGGGCGGCCACCCGGGTCAGGCCGGCCCGGAGCTGGGTCCGCTGCCGGGCGGCCCCGACCAGGGCGAGGGCGATCTCGACGGCGGCCAGGGCGCCGACGGCCAGGACGCCGACCAAAACCCCACCGACGCCCGCGCGCAACGCCACCACGACCACGGCGGCGGCGGTGAGCCCGCCGACCAGCACCCCGGTCGCGTCGACCGCGAAGCCGGTCGCGGCGAGCCGGCGCTCCAGCCGGGCGAGCCGCCGGGCCCGCTGCTCGGCAGCAGCCAGCGCGGTGGCGGTGGCGCCGAACGCGGCCAGGTCGGCGGCGCCGTGGGTCAGGTCGACCGCGTCCACGGCGAGCGCCCCGCGCAGCGGGGCCACCTGGTCGGCGGCGCGCCGGGTGAGCGCGGTGGCCAGCGCGGGCAGCCCCGCCCCCGCCACCAGCAGCCCGACGGCGAGCACCCCGGCCGCCGGTAGCGAGATCAGTGCGGCACCCCCGACGGCGATCAGGCTCACCAGCGCGGCCGCCGCTCCCGGTACGAGCACCCGGAGCAGCAGGTCCTGCACGGCCTCGACATCGGAGACGAGCCGGCTCAACGCGTCGCCGGTCCGCTGGGCGGCGGTGTCCCGCCGGGCGGCGAGGGTGCCGAAGACCCGGGCCCGTACGTCGGTGATCATGCGGAGCACCGCGTCGTGGCCGGCGAGCCGTTCGGTGTAGCGGAATACGCCCCGGCTGACGGCGAGGGCCCGGACCGCGACGATGGCCACGGTCAACCGGTCCAGCGTCGGCCGGCCGGCGGCGGTCATCAGCAGCCAGGTGGCGGTGGCCATCAGGGCCAGCCCGGCGAACTCGGTGGCCGCGGCGAGCAGCCCGGCTCCCACCAGCCGGCCCAGATACGGCCGCGCCAGCCGCAGCACGGCCCGCTCGGCGCGTGGCCCGCGCCGACGACCGGCGACAACGACGGCCGGCCCGCCCGACGCCAGCTCGACCGGGGCCGGCTCGGCGGCGGTCGGCACGCCAGGGTCGCGACCGGCGGGGGTCACCCCGTCCCGGGAGACGCCGCCCGGTACGGCACGCCCCGGCTGGTCGGGGCGCTCGGGCAGGGCCGGCCCGCCGTTCATCGCGCCACCTTTCCGGCCGGCACCGCGCTCAGCTCGGTCACCCGGCCGTCCTCGACCCGCAGGATCCGGTCGGCGTCCGCCAGCAACGCCGGCCGGTGGGCCACCAGCAGCGCGGTACGCCCGGCGACCAGCCGCCGGGTGGCGGCCAGCACGATCGCCTCGCTGGCGGTGTCCAGCCGGGCGGTCGGCTCGTCGAGGAGCACCAGCGGGGCGTCCCGGAGGAACGCCCGGGCCAGCGCCACGCGCTGGCGCTGCCCGCTGGACAGGCCGTGCCCGCGTTCGCCCAGCATGGTGGCCAGCCCGTCGGGCAGGGCGGCGACCACCTCGTCCAGCGCCGCGTCGGTGACCGCGCCGGTGAGCGCGGCGTCGGGGGCGTCGGGCGCGCCGAGGCGGATGTTGTCGGCCAGCGAGCCGGCGAAGAGGTGGGCCCGCTGCGGCACCCAGGCGACCTGGCGCCGCCAGTCGTCGAGGTCGACGTCGGCGAGATCCACTCCGTCGACGGTGACCCGGCCGGCGGTCGGGGTGACGAAGCCGAGCAGCAGGCCGAGCAGGGTGCTCTTGCCGGCGCCGCTGGGCCCGATGACGGCGACCCGCTCGCCGGGCCGGATGGCGAGGGTGACGTCCCGCAGCGCCGTGGTCCGCTCGTATTCGACGGTGACGCCCTCGAAGCGGATCTCGCCGCGGCCGTCCGGCGCCGGCAGCCGTCCACCTGTCGGTGCGGCGGCCTCCGGTGCGGCGGCTTCCGGTGCGGCGGAGACGGTGAGCGCCTCGTCCAGCGCGGTGAGCCCCTCCATGCTGGCGTGGAACCGGCTGCCCGCCGCCCGCAGCGGCAGGTACGCCTCGGGCGTGAGCAGCAGCACCAGCAGCGCGGTGGAGAGGGTGATCCCGCCGCCCAGCAGCCGGATGCCCACCGGCACCGCGACCAGCGCCACCGAGAGGGTGGCGACCAGCTCGAGGACCAGCGCGGAGAGGAACGCGATCCGCAACGTCTTCATGGTGGCCTGGCGGTGCCCGTCGGCCATCCGGCGTACCACGTCGACCTGGGCCCGGGCCCGGCCGAACGCGCGCAGCGTGGGCAGCCCGGCGACCATGTCGAGGAAGTGCCCACCGAGCAGCGACAGCCGGCGCCACTGCCGCTCGGTGGCGGCCTGCGCCTGCCAGCCGAGCAGCGCGCCGAAGACCGGGATGAGCGGAAGGGTCAGCGCGATGATCAGCGCCGAGCTCCAGTCGGCGAACACGATCCGGGCCAGCACGGCCAGCGGCACGGTCACGCTCAGCACGAGCTGCGGCAGGTAGCCGGTGAAGTAGGGGTCGAGCGCGTCCAGGCCACGCCCGGCGAGGGTGGCGAGCTGCCCGGCCCGCTGCCCGGCGACCCAGGTGGGGCCGTGCCGGCCGACCGCGCGGAGCAGGTCGGCGCGGAGCGTCGCCTTCACCGTCGCCGCCGCCCGGGCCGCCACCGTGCCCTGCGCCCAGCTCACCAGCGCCCGAGCGGCCACCGCCGCCACGAGACCCGCCAGTGCCGGCCGGTGCAACCGCCCGTCGACCGCCGTCGCCAGCAGTGTGGCCAGCGCGGTGGCCTGCGCGACAACGAGCAGCGCGGTCAGCCCGCCCAGCACCGCGAGCACGACGAGGTCGCGCCGGGCCGCGGGGACCCGGCGCAGCAGTCGCGGGTCGAACGGGCGGCGGTTCACCAGTACACCGGTGCCCTGCCGTCGGTCCGTCCCCGGAACACCCACCAGCACATCGCCTGAAAGCCTAATAGGGCAGGTAGGAGCGGCAGCGCGAGCCAGCCCAGCAGGGACAGCGTCGGCCCGCTCGCCGCCGCGTCGGCGACGGACAGCGAGGCGCCCGGGTCGACCGTGGAGACCAGCACCCGGGGCCAGAGGGCCGCCCCGACCAGCGCCACCGGCAGCGCCAGCGCCGCGCTGGTCGCCGCGAAGGCCACCCCGGGCCGACCCCGGCCGAGCGCGGCGCGGGCCGCCAGCAGCGCCGCGACCAGCACCACCGGCAGGAGTACGGCGAGCGCTGGCCGCGCCACGGCGGCGCGTACCCGGTCGGAGAGCAGGCCCAGCACGGTGGCCGCGGCGACCGCGGCGAGCGCCGTGGGCACCAGCCGCCGGGCCAGCCGGGCGACCGACGAGGCGTCGGCGGCCGGCAGCCGGAGGGTGAGGAACGTCGCACCCTGCACGGCGACCAGCGCCAGCATCGCCAGCGCGGTGGTGGCCACGAACGGGGTGAAGAGGTGGCCCACCCCGGCGACGTGCCCGTCGGCCCGCAGTGGCACGCCCTGCAGCAGCCCGCCGAGCAGGGCGCCCCAGCCGAGGGCGGCGAGCGCGCTGCCGGCCACCACCACCCGGTCCCAGGCGGCGCGGGCGGACTCCGCGCGCGGCCGGCTGCGCAGTTGCACCCCGGCGGTCACCAGCACCACCCCGGCGAGCGCGCCGAGGACGGCCGGGTAGTAGCCGGAGAGCAGTTCGCCCTCCAGCACGGGAAAGGCGCCGAAGAGGATGCCGACGGCGGCCACCAGCCAGACCTCGTTGCCGAGGAAGAACGGCCCGACGGCATTGAGCGCGGCCCGCCGGGCTTCACGGGTGCCGCCGCGGGCGAGCAGCAGCCCGACGCCGTAGTCGTAGCCGCCGAGCACCAGGTAGGTGGCGAAGAAGAGGCCGAGCAGGGCGTACCAGGCGAGTTCCACGGCAGGCTCCTCAGGCGAACACGGTGTGCGGGCGGGAATCGGTGTCGGGCGCGGGCGGGCGGCCGAGCGCGGGGTCGTGCGCGCCCCGGGCGGCGTGCCGGGCCAGCAGCACCCAGTTGGTCACGGCGAGGGTGCCGAGCAGCAGCGTGAAGCCGATCAGCGAGGTGAGCATCAGCCCGGTGCCGACCGGCGAGACGGCCTGACCGGTCGGCAGCAGCCCGTACGCGACCCAGGGCTGGCGACCCACCTCGCGGGCGATCCAGCCGAGGATCACCGCGACGAAGGGCAGCGGCAGGGCGAGCAGGATCAGCCAGAGCGGGAACCGCAGGCGGATGAGCCAGTCCCGCCAGAGCAGCGGCACCAGCAGGATGCCGAAGAAGAGCGTCATCCCGATGAGGATCATGAAGCCGAGGCCGACGTTGGACAGCGCCGGCGGGGTGTAGTCGCCAGGGCCGAACCGCGCCGTCCACTCGGCGATCAGTGCGTCCTGGTCCGGGCCGCCGCCGAACTTGGTGGGCTGGAGCGCCCCGACCGGGCCGAACTGGGCGAAGCCGAACCCGATGAGGAAGACCACCGCGACCGCGAAGGTGAGCAGCCCGAGTCGCAGGGACTTCCGGAAGAGGGCGAAGTCGGGGGTACGCCGGATCAGGTGCCAGGCGCTGACCGCCGCCATCAGCATCCCGCCGGTGACCAGGCTCGCCGACACCACGTGCCCGAGGGCGAAGCCGAGGGTGGGGTTGGTGAGCAGCGCGCCGAAGTCGGTGAGGTGGGCGACGCCGTCGCGCAGCTCGTAGCCGACCGGGTGCTGGAGCCACGCGTTCGCCACCATGACCCAGAACGCCGAGGCGTACGCGGTGACTGCGACGCCCCAGAGCAGCGCGAGGTGGACGCCGCGGCGCAGCCGGTGCCAGCCGAAGATCCACATGCCGAGGAACGTGGACTCCAGGAAGAAGGCGACCAGCGTCTCCATGGCCAGCGGCGCGCCGAAGACGTTGCCGACGTACCGCGACAGGCCGCTCCAGTTCAGCCCGAACTGGAACTCCATCACGATGCCGGTGGCGATGCCGAGCACATAGTTGATCACGTAGAGCTGGCCCCAGAAGCGGGTCAGCCGCTCGTACACCGGCTTGCCGGTGACGAAGCCGGCCGTCTGCAACCCGACCAGCAGGGTGACCAGGCCGAGGGTGACCACCACGAAGAGGAAGTGGATCGAGGTGGTGGTGGCGAACTGCAGGCGGGCGAGGAGCAGAGAATCCATGGCCGTTCTCCAACGGTTGGCTCGCTTTTCGTAGACAGCCTACCTGTAGTCTGTCTACCTGTCCGCCCCGCCCGGGCCGGTCGCCGGGAACGGAGTCAGTTCAGGAAGAGGGAGATCGGCAGGGCGACCAGGGTGGTCGCGACGGTCAGCGCGACCGCGCCGAGCAGCCGGGGCGTCCGGTCCGGGACCAGCAGCCGCTGCACGCGTACGTCGAGGTCGCGGTCGCCGATGCCGAGCGCGCCGGCCGGCGTGACCCGGTGTCCGGCGGCGGCGAATCGACGCAGCGCCCCGGCCAGCGGCTCCTCGGCGTGCAGCTCGCGGGCCTTGTCGTCGGCGCGCATCTCGACCAGCAACGCCACCCGCTCGTGCGCGGCCCGGACCCAACGGAACCAGGGCAGCGCCCGGCACAGCGCGGTGAACGGCAGCAGCACCAGGTCGTGCCGCTCCTCGGCGTGTGCCCGCTCGTGGGTGAGCACAGCCGCCAGCTCGGCCCGGTCCAGCAGGTTGAGCGTGCCGGCGCTGACCACCACCCGGGGCTTCACCCCCGGCAGGCAGTACGCCGCGGCGCTCGGATGGTCCAGCACCAGTGCGCCGGGAACGGTGGGGTCCCGGCGGGCGACCAGGCTGAGCAGCTCGCGGTGCCGGCGCTGGGCGCGGATCGTGGCGTGGACGCTGCGGACCGTCGTGGTGAGCAGCACCGCGCCGATGCCGAAGCCGACCCCGACCAGGCCGAGGTGGACCGCCTCGACCCCGGCCGGCAGGGTGCCGTGGGCCAGGTCGGTGGCGAGAGCCAGCAGCGCGCTCCCGGTCGGCCGGTCGTACGCGGCCAGGCCGAGCGCCATCGGCAGGCCCATCGCGGAGAGGCCGAGCGCCAGCCCGACCGCCTGCCAGCAGACGATCGCCACGCGCGGAGCACGCCAGGTCCACGTCGAGGCCGCGAAGACCTGCGCGGTCAGCCAGCAGGCCAGGATGGCCACGGCGAAGTGCACGGCGTAGGCCACGGCCGCCGCCCTACCGGTCCGTCGCCTCGTCGGCCAGCGTCGGCCGCCCGGCCCGCGGGTCGTCGACCCGGTCCGTCAGCCCGGCCTCGGCGCTCAGCGCCGCGCGCAGCACCTCCGCCTCGGTGCCGGTCACCGAACGGGCGAAGCGCACCAGTGCGGCGTCCCGGCTGCCGCCGAGGTCGAGGGCGTCGAGCATGAGCTGGGCGATGTGCGCCTCGCGGCTGGCCGCGGCCCGGTAGCGCCAGGCCCGTCCCTCCCGCCGACGCTGCACCATGCCCTTGCCGGCGAGCCGGTCCAGCACGGTCATCACCGTCGTGTACGCCAGATCCCGCCCGTCCAGGGCGTCGGCCACCTCGCGCACGGTCACCCCGTCGGACGCGCCCGGGTCCATGTCCCAGAGCACGTCCATCACCGCACGTTCGAGATCACCCAGCCGAGTCACGCCCTAATCCTACCCCCCGTAGTAGATCCCATCCGCCCCGCACCCAGGCACGTGAGGGCGCTCTTTCATGGAAAGAGTGGCCATCCGCCGCGCGGAGACCACTCTTTCCGTGAACTTTGCGGATCATGAGGGAGGCCAACCACCCCGCCGACCGAGGACCCGACGCTGGGCATCAGCATCGAGCCGGAACCGCTCGACGGACGGTGCCCACCGAGGGTTTCCGGGGGAGCCCGCCCGCGGAGGGATCAAGCCTGACCGCCCGGAGCGGGGTGGGGTCCCCCGGAAACCCCACAAGCGCTAGACGCCCTTCGGATGCCAGACGGTCTTGGTCTCCAGGAGGACGGTCATCCGGGTGATGCCGGGGTCGGCGAACCAGTCGTGGTCGGCCGGGGCCGGCCGGAGCACCCGCTTGAGGTTCTCCGCCGCCTTGACCTCGAGGTCCGCCGCCAGCTCGGCGTCGGTGACCCCGGTCAGGTCGATCGCGTTCACGTCCATGTGCGCGGCCAGCGTCGGCACCGTCTCGGTGATCCGGCCGGTCAGGATGTTGACCACCCCGCCCGGCAGGTCGGAGGTGGCCAGCACCTCGGCCAGGGTCACCGCGGCGAGCGGGGCGTCCGGGGAAGCCGCCACCACCACGGTGTTGCCGGTCACGATCGCCGGGGCGATCACGCTGACCAGACCGAGCAGCGCCGGCGCCTCGGGGGCCACCACGGCCACCACGCCGGTCGGCTCGGGCGCCGACAGGTTGAAGTACGGCCCGGCCACCGGGTTCGCGCCGCCGTACACCTGGGGGAGCTTGTCGGACCAGCCAGCGTACCAGACCCAGCGGTCGATCGCCGCGTCGACCTCGGCGGCCGGCACGCCGAGCGCGACGAACTGCTCGCGGCGGCCCTCCAGCATCTCGGCGACCCGGTAGAGGATCTGCCCCCGGTTGTACGCGGTCGCCCCGGCCCAGCCCTTCACGGCGCTCCTGGCGGCGAGGACGGCGTCGCGCGCGTCCTTGCGCGAGGCCAGTACGACGTTGGAGTCCTGCACGAGATACGACCGTCCCGACTCGCTGCGCGGGAACTTCCCGCCGATGAAGAGCTTGTACGTCTTGCGTACCGCGACCCGCTCAGACATTGAGGTACGCCTCCAGCCCGTGCCGACCGCCCTCGCGGCCGTAGCCCGACTCCTTGTAGCCGCCGAACGGCGAGGTGGGGTCGAACTTGTTGAACGTGTTGGCCCAGACCACGCCGGCGCGGAGCCGGTCGGCCATCCACAGGATCCGGGAACCCTTGTCGGTCCAGATCCCGGCCGACAGCCCGTACGGCGTGTTGTTCGCCTTCTCCACCGCCTCGGCCGGGGTGCGGAAGGTCAGCACAGACAGCACCGGGCCGAAGATCTCCTCGCGGGCGATCCGGTGCGCCTGGGTGACCCCGGTGAAGATGGTCGGCGCGAACCAGAAGCCGCGCTCGGGCAGCTCGCAGGCCGGCGACCAGCGCTCGGCGCCCTCGGCGGCCCCGGCCTCGGAGAGCTCGCGGATCCGGGCGAGCTGGGCGGCCGAGTTGATCGCGCCGATGTCGGTGTTCTTGTCCAGCGGGTCGCCGACCCGCAGCTGGGCCATCCGGCGCTTCAGCGACTCCAGCACGACGTCGGCGACCGACTCCTGGACCAGCAGTCGGGAGCCGGCGCAGCAGACGTGCCCCTGGTTGAAGAAGATGCCGTTGACGATCCCCTCGACCGCCTGGTCGACCGGGGCGTCGTCGAAGACGATGTTGGCGGCCTTGCCGCCCAGCTCGAGGGTGAGCTTCTTGCGGGTGCCGGCGATCGAGCGGGCGATGGCCCGGCCGACGTCGGTGGAGCCGGTGAAGGCCACCTTGTCCACGCCCGGGTGCTCGACCAGCGCCCGGCCGGTGTCGCCGGCGCCGGTGACGATGTTGACCACGCCGGCCGGCAGGTCGGCCTGCTGGCAGATCTCGGCGAAGGCCAGCGCGGTCAGCGGAGTGGTCTCGGCCGGCTTCAGCACCACGGTGTTGCCGGCCGCGAGGGCCGGGGCGATCTTCCACGCCAGCATCAGCAGCGGGAAGTTCCACGGGATGACCTGCGCGGCCACCCCCAGCGGCTGCGGGTCCGGCCCGAAGCCCGCGTGCGGCAGCTTGTCGGCCCAGCCGGCGTAGTAGAAGAAGTGCGCGGCGACCAGCGGCAGGTCGACGTCCCGGGACTCCTTGATCGGCTTGCCGTTGTCCAGCGACTCCAGCACGGCCAGCTCGCGCGAGCGCTCCTGGATGATCCGGGCGATCCGGAACAGGTACTTGGCCCGGTCGCGGCCCGGCATCGGGCCCCAGACCTTCTGGTACGCCTTGCGAGCCGCGCGGACCGCGCGGTCCACGTCCTGCGAGCCGGCTTCCGCGATCTCGGCGAGGACCTCCTCGGAGGCCGGGTTGATCGACTTGAAGCTGCCGCCGTCGGTCGGGTCGACGAACTTCCCGTCGACGAAGAGCCCGTATGAGGGCTTGATGTCCACCACCGAGCGGGACTCGGGGGCGGGGGCGTATTCGAACATCGGCACTCAGTCCAGGGTGAAGTAGTCGGGACCGGAGTAGACGCCGGTCTTCAGCTTGGTGCGCTGCATGAGCAGGTCGTTCAGCAGGCTGGACGCGCCGAACCGGAACCAGTCCGGGTCGAGCCAGTCGGCGCCCACGGTCTCGTTGACCATGACCAGGTACTTGATCGCGTCCTTGGTGGTCTTGATGCCGCCGGCCGGCTTCACGCCGACCTGTCGCCCGGTGGCGGCGCGGAAGTCCCGGACCGCCTCCAGCATCACCAGGGTCACCGGCATGGTGGCCGCGACCGGGACCTTGCCGGTGGAGGTCTTGATGAAGTCGCCGCCGGCCAGCATGGCCAGCCAGGAGGCCCGCCGCACGTTGTCGTACGTGACCAGCTCGCCGGTCTCCAGGATCACCTTGAGGTGGGCGTCACCGCAGGCCTCCTTGGTGGCCACGATCTCGTCGTAGACCTCCTTGTAGCGGCCGGCCAGGAACGCGCCCCGGTTGATCACCATGTCGATCTCGTCGGCGCCGGCCTCGACGGCCGCCCGGGTGTCGGCAAGCTTGATCTCCAGCGGCGCCTGGCCGGACGGGAAGGCGGTCGCCACGCTGGCCAGGTGCACGCCGGAACCGCGCAGCACCTCGGCCACGTACGGGACCATGGCGGGGTAGACACAGACCGCGCCGACGTGCGGGCAGGCCGGGTCGGCCGGGTCGGGCCGCAGCGCCTTGGTGGCGAGCGCCCGCACCTTGCCGGGGGTGTCGGCCCCCTCGAGGGTGGTCAGGTCGACCATTCGGATCGCCAGGTCGATCGCCTGGGCCTTGGCAGTGGTCTTGATGGAGCGGGTGCCGAGTTGTGCCGCCCGCTGCTCCGCGCCGACCTGATCCACGCCCGGCAGGCCGTGCAGGAAGGTCCGCAGAGCGGTATCAGATCGTCCCAGGTCGGAGAGGTCCGACCGGGCCGACGTTGCTGTCGACGTCATGGCGAGAATAGTACGCATCCCGATTAGGTGTGATTTCGATCACGCCACCCCCGCGCCGGGGCCGCACGTGAGCGGCGTCGCTGGTCACCCCGCACCTGTACTGCGATGGCAGCCGGACCGGTAGGTTGAGCGATCGTGGACGTACACGTCATTGACCACCCGCTCGCCCAGTCGCGGCTGACCGCCATGCGGGACGCCCGGACCGACTCCGCGTCGTTCCGGGCCGCGCTGCGCGAACTCACCACCATGCTGGTGTACGAGGCCGCGCGCTCCTTCCCCGTCGAGAAGTACCCGATCCAGACCCCGGTCACCGCGACCGAGGGCACCCGGCTGGCGAATCCGCCGCTGCTGGTGCCGGTGCTGCGGGCCGGTCTCGGCATGGCCGACGCCGCGCTCGGCCTGCTGCCCGAGTCGTCGATGGGCTTCGTCGGCCTGGCCCGGGACGAGGAGACGTACGAGCCGCGCGCGTACATGGAGTCGCTGCCCCGCGACCTGAGCGGCCTGCCGGTGCTGGTGCTCGACCCGATGCTGGCCACCGGCGGGTCGCTGGAGCACTGCTGCCGGCTGCTCGCCGACCGCGGCTGCACCGACATCACGGTGCTCTGCGTCCTCGCCGCGCCGGCCGGCATCGAGCGGCTGGAGCGCTCCGGCCTGCCGCTGCGCCTGGTCACCGCCTCGATCGACGAGGGCCTCAACGACCGGATGTTCATCGTCCCGGGCCTCGGCGACGCCGGCGACCGCCAGTTCGGCGGCATGCCCCGCTTCTGACCCGCCCCGTCGACCCCGACCCCCGTCCGCCCGTCGCCGGAGCGCAGATTCACGGGAAGCGGGGCCCGTTCCGCACCGAACGGGCCCTGATTCCGTGAATCCGTGGGGCGGCCGGGGATGCGTGGGCGAGTCCGCGCGCCGGGGTGCGGCGAGAGGCTACCGTCTCCGGCCATGACTGGTGTTGCGCTCGCCGAAGAGCTGCTGCTCCTCGCCTACGACGACGAAACCGGCAAGGCGGTCATGCCCCGGATCAGCCTGGACCTCGGGATGGCCGCAGCGGTGCTGGTCGAGCTGGCCCTGGCCGGCCGGATCGCGTACTCCGAGGGCTTCCTGGCGGTGGTCGACCCGGCCCCGACCGGCGAGCCGATCGCCGACGAGGTCCTCGCCCGGATCGCCGCCGACACCCCGCACACCCCGTCGTCCTGGGTGCAGCGGCTGCGGCACGGCCTGCGCGACCGGATCCTCGGCGACCTGTGCGGCCGGGGCGTGGTGCGGGACGTCGACGAGACCGAGCTGGGCTTCATCCACGTGCACCGGTACCCGGTGGCGGACGCTTCGGTGGAGGCGGACATCCGCCGCCGGCTGACCGCCGCGCTGGCCGCCGGCCAGCTTCCCGACGAGCGGACCGCGGCGCTGGCCACCCTGGTGGCGGTGCTGCGGATGGAACCGACGCTCGGCCTGGCCGGCGAGGAGACCCGGGACGCCCGCCGCCGGCTGGAGGCGATCGCCGGCGGTGCCGGCTTCTCCGGCAACGTGAGCCTGGACGACTCGGTGGTCCGCCCCTCCGTCAGCCTGGTGGTCGCCGCCCTCGCCCAGGCGGTCGACGCCGCCCTCGGCAGGCGCGAACCGTAAGGGCCTCCGCTCGGCGCCACCGCTGGCGCGCGGGCCCCCTGTCGACAACAGTCGCTGACAAGGGGCCCAGCTCGCCGCTACAGGCCGAGGGCGGTCGCGACCTCGGCGCGGAGGGCGGCCACGGCGGTCGCCGCGCGGGCGCGGGCCGCCGCCACGTCGCCGTCCGCGACCGGCTCCACCACCTCGAGGTACGCCTTGAGCTTCGGCTCGGTGCCGGACGGGCGGATCACCACCCGCGCCGCGTCAGTCCGCAGGATTACCACGTCCGCGCCGGGGAGCAGGTCGGACGCCTCGGTGACCGGGTGCCCGAGCAGGGTGTCCGGGGTGGCCGCCCGGATCCGGGCCATCGCGTCGGCGATCACTCGCAGGTCGTCCACCCGCACCGAGAGCTGGTCGGTGTGGTGTACGCCGAACTCGGCGGCCAGCTCGTCCAGCCGGTCGGTGAGCGTACGGCCCTGGGCCTTCAGGCCGGCGGCCAGCTCGGCGACGGTCAGCGCGGCGGTGATGCCGTCCTTGTCGCGGACGTGCTCCGGCGCGACGCAGTAGCCGAGCGCCTCCTCGTACCCGAACACCAGCGGCTGGGTCCCGCCACCGGCCCGGACGATCCACTTGAACCCGGTCAGCGTCTCGCCGTACGGCAGTTCCCGGGCCGTGCACATCGCCCGCAGCAGGGACGACGACACGATGGTGGTGCCGTACAGGCCGGTGACGCCGCGGCGCATCAGGTGGTCGGCGAGCAGTGCGCCCACCTCGTCCCCGCGCAGCATCCGCCACTCCCCGGCGCCGTCCGGGACGGCCACCGCGCAGCGGTCCGCGTCCGGGTCGTTGGCGATGGCCAGGTCCGCGCCGGTCGCGCCGGCCAGCGCGACCAGCTTGTCCACCGCGCCCGGCTCCTCGGGGTTGGGGAAGCTCACCGTCGGGAAGCTCGGGTCCGGTTCGGCCTGGTCGGGCACGACGCCGGGGGTCGCGAAGCCGGCCCGGGCGAAGGCGGCGGTCAGCACAGCGGCCCCCACCCCGTGCAACGGCGTGTACGCCACCTTCAGATCGCGCGGACCGGCCGGGTCGACCACCGCCGCGGCCCGGTCCACGTACGCGGCGACCAGGTCGTCGCCGAGCACCTCGCCGGCCGGGCCGAGCGGCACCCGCGTCAGCGGGCCGACCGACCGGATCGCGGCCTCGATGCCGGCGTCGGCCGGAGGCACGATCTGCGCCCCTGCACCGAGTTCCCCACCGAGCTGCGCACCGAGGTAGACCTTGTAGCCGTTGTCCTGCGGCGGGTTGTGGCTGGCGGTGACCATGACGCCGGCCACCGCGCCGAGGTGCCGCACCGCGTACGCCAGCACGGGCGTGGGCAGCGGGCGGGGCAGCAGCAGGGCCGGGCGACCCGCGCCCGTGGCGACCTGCGCGGTGCGCTCGGCGAAGGCCCGCGACCCGTATCGGGCGTCGTACCCGATCACCAGCGGGCCGGTGCCACCCTGGGCGGCGAGCCAGCCGACCAGCCCGGCGGCGGCCTGGGTGACCACCGCGAGGTTCATCCCGTTCGGGCCGGCGCGCAGCGGGCCGCGCAGCCCGGCGGTGCCGAACGTCAGCGGCCCGGCGAACCGGTCGGCCAACTCCGGCGCGCTGTCCGGCAGCGCGTCGAGGACCGTGCGCAGCTCGTCCCGGCTGGTGGGGTCGGGGTCGTCGTCGAGCCACCGCCGGGCCAGCTCGCGAAGTTCGTCAAGGTCAGTGGTATCCGCCGCCATTGCCCTTTGATAGCACGACGGCGGATCGCCACCGGCCGGCGGCCTCCACTCAGTTGCCCCCGCTGAGCTGGAACGACTCGGCCATCGTGTCGAAGATCGGCTTGCTCTCGGCAAATCTGGCGTCGGTCGAGGAGAGGTAGAACGAGTAGACCTTGCCGTCCTTCACCAGGCCGCGCCACACCCCGTGCCGCATGGTGTCGCCCTCACCGCAGGTGTACTCCAGCTCGGCCGCCGCCTCGCCGGCCAGCTTCGGCTCGGACACGGAGACCTCCTTGTAGGGCGCCGGACAGGTCTTGCTCTCGGCGGCCTTCTTCCTGAGATTCCGCGAGGCGAACTCCGCCCAGCTGACCGAGGTGCCGCCCCAGGGCTCGGCGATGACGCGGACCTTGCGGCCGGTGTCGTCCGGGTCGATGAAGTCGACGTACAGGCCGCCGGTCTGCCGCTGCCAGCCCTTGGGCACCTGGAGGCTGACGCCCTTGCCCGAGAAGGCCTGCATGTCCACCGGCGAGGCCTCGGCGGTGGCGGTGGGCAGCGAGCTCACGATCGGCGGGGCCGGCTTCTCGCCGCCGCTGTTGAGGGCGATCACGACGATCAGCAGCAGCACCGCGACGCCACCGGCGACCCCGAGCTGCACCTTGCGCGGCCAACCCTTGACGGTGCGGAGAACCTGGTTCCCGAGCCCCTTGGCCTTGCCGAGCGCGCCCCCGTCGGCCGGCGTGGCGGCCGGGGCCGCCCATGGCTGGCCGGTGCCGGGCACCGACCACTGGGCGCCGGGGTAGACCGCCTGCGTGGCGTCGGCGCCACGGCCGTACACCGGCTGGGTGGCGTCGGCACCACGGCCATACACCGGCTGAGTGGTGTCGGCGCTGCGGCCGTACACCGGCTGCGTGGCGTCCGGGTGGCCCGCGCCGACCCGCTGGGTGGCGTCCGGGTGCCCGCCGCCGAGTCGCTGGGTGGCGTCGGGCGAGATCCGCTGGGTGGCCTCCGGAGCGGCGGCCGCCGCGGGCATCGCCCCGGTCGGGGTGTGCAGCGGACCGGACAGCGCGTCCGCGCTGGTCTCGTCGAGCGCCGCGGCGGCCGGGATCGCCGCCGGCTCGGGGCGCTCGCCCCGGCGCAGGGCGGCCAGCCGGTCGGTCAGCGACTCGCCGGGCCCGATCATCGCCCGGCCGCCGATCTGGCCGGTCGGCTTCGGCTCGGCAGGCGGCGGCGGCAGGGCCGGCCGCTGCACCGGCACCACCGCGTACGGGTCGGTGACCGAGTTGACCGCGGTGGCGGTGCTGGTCAGCGGGCCGGCGAGCAGCTCGCGCAGCATGCCCCGGGCGGTGTGCACGTCCACCCGTCGGGCCGGGTCCTTCTCCAGCAGGCCCATCAGCACGCGGGTCAGCGGGCCGCTGCGCTGCGGGGTGGCCGGCTCGTCCTCGACCACCGCGTGCATGGTCTCGATCGGGTCGCCCTTGTCGAACGGGGGGCGCCCCTCGACCGCGGTGTAGAGCGTGACGCCGAGCGAGAACAGGTCGCTCGGCGGGCCGAAGTCCTGGCCCATCGCCCGCTCGGGTGAGATGAAGTGCGGCGATCCGAGCACCATGCCGGGCGTGGTGAGCTGCACGTCGGTGGGCATCCGGGCGACGCCGAAGTCGGTCAGCACACAGCGGCCGTCGGAGCAGATGAGCACGTTGGCCGGCTTGACGTCGCGGTGCAGCACGCCGATCGCGTGCGCCACCTCCAGGGCGCCGAGCAGCGCGATGCCGATCTTGGCGACCGCGCGGGGCGCGACCGGCCCGTCCTCGATCACCATGTCGGCCAGGCTGCGCGCGTCCAGCAGCTCCATCACGATCCACGGGCGGCCACCCTCGGTGACCACGTCGTACACCTGGACCACGGCGGGGTGCTGGATCGCGGCGGCGGCGCGCGCCTCGCGGAGGGTCCGCTCGTACATCGCGTCACGGTCGCTGGGGGCCAGCCCCGGGGGGAGGACGACCTCCTTGACCGCCACGTCACGCCGCAGCAGGGTGTCTGTCGCACGCCACACAGTGCCCATGCCGCCGTTGCCCACCGGAGAGCGCAGTGAGTAACGACCACCGATGGTGGTGCCGGGTGCCGCGCGTCCAGTGGGGGGACTGACTGGTCCACCGCTCCACGTCGGGATCTGAGTCACAGAAAAGCCACCGGGGGATATCGAGGGGGCTGGGACACAACCTCCCTATCTTGCGGGTTCCGGCGGCCGATGCGAAACCCGACGCGGCGGACGTTTACCTACTTGACGGTATGAGGTCAGCCGCTCACCTCCTGTCGGCGCTGTCGGGGCCCAGGGTGTGCGCCATCCCTCACCCATCGATGCCCTGCGGCGTCCTACCATCCGGGGATGAGCGAACGGCGGTCGAGCGAGTCCGGTTTCCCGATCAAGGGCGTCTACACGGCGTCCGACCTCCCCGGGGAGCTGGCGGAGCGGCTGGGCGGGCCGGGCGAGTACCCGTACACCCGCGGGGTCTACCCGACCATGTACACCTCCCGCCCGTGGACCATGCGCCAGTACGCCGGCTTCGGCACCGCCACCGAATCCAACGCGCGCTACCACCAGCTGCTGCGGGCCGGCACCATGGGCCTCTCGGTCGCGTTCGACCTGCCCACCCAGATGGGGTACGACTCCGACGACCCGATCGCGCACGGCGAGGTGGGCAAGGTCGGTGTCGCCATCGACTCCATCGAGGACATGCGGCTGCTCTTCGACAGCATCCCGCTGGACAAGGTCTCCACCTCGATGACCATCAACGCGCCCGGCTCGGTGCTGCTGCTGCTCTACCAGCTCGTCGCCGAGGAGTCCGGGGTGCCGGGCACGGCGCTCAACGGCACCATTCAGAACGACATCCTCAAGGAGTACATCGCCCGGGGGACGTACATCTTCCCGCCGAAGCCCTCGCTGCGGCTGGTGGCCGACACCTTCGCGTACTGCCGCGCGGAGGTGCCGAAGTGGAACACCATCTCCATCTCCGGCTACCACATGGCCGAGGCCGGTGCGACGCCCGCGCAGGAGATCGCGTTCACCCTGGCCAACGGCGTGGAGTACGTCCGGGCGGCGCTCGCCGCCGGGCTGGCCGTCGACGACTTCGCGCCCCGGCTGTCGTTCTTCTTCGTCGCCCGGACCACGCTGCTCGAGGAGGTCGCCAAGTTCCGCGCGGCCCGGCGGATCTGGGCCCGGCTGATGCGCGACGAGTTCGGGGCGAAGAACCCGAAGTCGATGATGCTGCGGTTCCACACCCAGACCGCGGGCGTGCAGCTCACCGCCCAGCAGCCGGAGGTGAACCTGGTCCGGGTGGCGGTCCAGGGCCTTGGCGCGGTGCTGGGCGGCACCCAGTCGCTGCACACCAACAGCTTCGACGAGGCGATCGCGCTGCCCACGGAGAAGGCCGCCCGGCTGGCGCTGCGTACCCAGCAGGTGCTGGCGTACGAGACGGACCTGACCGCCACCGTGGACCCGTTCGCCGGGTCGTACGTGGTGGAGGCGATGACCGCCGAGATCGAGGCGGCGGCCGACGAGTTGATGCACCGGGTCTTCGACCACGGTTCGGCGGTGGACGCGATCGAGGCCGGCTTCCAGAAGCGGGAGATCGAGCAGTCCGCGTACCGGATCGCCCAGGAGATCGACTCGGGCGAGCGGGTGGTGGTCGGGCTGAACCGGTTCCAGATCGACGAGGAGGAGCCGTACGAGCCGTTGCGGGTCGACCCGGCCATCGAGGTCGCCCAGGCGGAACGGCTGGCGAAGCTGCGCGCCGAGCGGGACTCCGGCACGGTCGAGCGCGCTCTGGCGGAGCTGCGTGTCGCCGCGGAGGGCTCCGCGAACGTGCTCTACCCGATGCGGGAGGCGCTGCGCGCCAGGGCCACGGTCGGCGAGGTCTGCGGGACATTGCGCGAGGTGTGGGGGACGTACCGGCCGAGCGACCGGTTCTGATCTGATCCGTGCCGCACGTGTGGTGGCTGAGCTGGGAAGACGGGTTCGTCGCGGAGGTCGTTGCGGGCGTACAGTCGATGGTCTCCCCGCAACTGTGCGGAAGCGGAGCCGGCTCTGCGAAGGTGCCGGCGGGCTCATGCCTGCCGGCCCGCCCAACGGCACCTTCGGTGCGGACCTCCCGGGCGATGTCGCCCGGCCCGTCCGTGAGCCCGCGGGCAGTGGGGCCCGACCGTGACGCGCGTGTGCGGATCGGGAATGCGGGTAACCCGGGTGACCGGGACGGACAGCCTGTGCGGTCGCACCTCGGGCCCGCATGTCACCGTCGGGGGTCGTTCAACAGCCGAGCGTCGTCGCGCAATTGTCCGAGCGGCAGTTAACTGCCCGGACTAATGCGACAATTCGGAACGACGGCCCGCGATTTGGTGACCGCCGAATCGGTTACGCGTTGTAGGAGGTGTGGGGCAGATGACGACGTTCGACCGCGATCTACCTGCTGTCCCGCAGATGCTTGAGCCCTCCCACCTGGGCATTCGTGACGCTGCGCGGTCCGACCGCTACGCGAATGATGTTGCCCAGCGTCACCGTCGGAGGTCTAGGCTGTCTGCTGTTCTGCCCGATGATCCATCCATCTCTAGTGATCGAGAATTCGACGTGACGAGTGCGTTGACGCTGCCCGCCGGCGGCCCGCTGGCGTCGTCCTGGCCGGAGGCGCCGTCCGGGTCCCAGCCTCTGCCTTTTGAGCTTGACCATCTGCTGGCCCTCCGGGTACCCGGCCTCATCGCCACCCGCCGTCACATCCACTCCCACCCGGAGTTGTCCGGCGAGGAGTTCGAGACGGCCGCCCTGATCCACCGGGAGCTCTCCCTCGCCGGGCTGAAGCCGCGCCTGCTCCCCAAGGGCAACGGCGTCATCTGCGACATCGAGGGGCGCCCGGGCGGGCCGGTGATCGCCCTGCGCGCCGACATCGACGCGCTCCCGTTGACCGATCCGAAGGATGTGCCGTACCGATCCACCGTGGACGGCGTCTGCCACGCCTGCGGGCACGACGTGCACACCACCGTGATGCTCGGCGTGGGCATGCTGCTCGCCCAGCTCGCCGACCTCGGCCAGCTCGACGGCCGGATCCGGCTCATCTTCCAGCCGGCCGAAGAGATCCTGCCCTGTGGCTCGCTGGAGGTCATCGAGGCCGGCGGCCTGGACGACGTGGTGCAGATCTTCGCCCTCCACTGCGACCCGAACCTGCCGGTCGGCAAGATCGGCCTTCGGGTCGGTCCGATCACCGCCGCCGCCGACAACGTCACCGTCCGGCTCACCGGCCCCGGCGGACACACCGCCCGCCCGCACCTGACGGTCGACCTGGTCGACGCGCTCGGCCGGCTGGTCACCGAGGTGCCGGCCCTGGTCAGTCGCCGGGTGCCGGCCAACAGCGGGCTGCTGCTGGTGTTCGGCCACGCCTCGGCCGGCACCCGCTACAACGTCATCCCCTCCGAGGCGTGCGCGGCCGGCACCCTGCGGGTGATGGACCGCGACACCTGGGATCAGGCCCCGAAGATCGTGGCCCAGGTGGTCCGGGACGTCATCGCCCCCACCGGCGCCACCGTCGACCTGGAATACCTACGCGGCCGACCGCCGGTCACCAACGACGCCCGGGCCATCGGCGTGCTCACCGCCGCAACCGCCGCGGCCCTCGGTTCCGAGGGCATCGCGGAGACCCCGCAGAGCATGGGCGGTGAGGACTTCTCCTGGTACCTGGAGCACGTGCCGGGCGCGCTCGCCCGCCTCGGTGTCGGCCGGAGCGGGCCCAACGTGGACCTGCACCGGGCCTCGTTCGACGTGGACGAGCGCGCCATCTCGGTCGGCGTACGCCTCATGGTCCAGACCGCGCTGCGGGCACTGGCGGCGGCCCGCTAGCCGTCGGACCGCCCACCGGCCCGGCCGGTCCCGGCCACGTGGGTGCCGGGCCGGCCGGCGGTGCCCGCCGCGCCCGCCGGCGCCGCGCCGCCCGAACCAGCAGCGCCACCGGCACGCCGATCACGACCGCGAACGGCAGCACCGCGCCGAGCACGGTCAGCAGCACGAACATCGTGGTGACGAAGACGTTCCAGCCGCCCTGGAGCCCGACCAGGAAGCCGAGCTCCGGCCCCTCCTCGGCGGTCGTCGCATCGGTGCCGACGAAGGTCACCGTGATGGTGGAGAGGGCGGTCAGGTCGGCCAGCCGGCGCTTCTTCGCCTCCAGCGACGCGAGGTCGGCCTCCCGCCGGCCCACCTCATTCTCCAACGTGACCAGGTCGTTGATCGAGCTGGCCTTGGCGAGCAGCCTTCGGGCGCTGTCCACCCGGGCCCGCTGGGTGGCGATCCGGGCGTCCAGGTCGACGGTCTCCTCGGTGACGTCCTCGGTGCGCACCTGGCGTTCCTCCGGCCGCCCGAGCCGGGCCAGCTCGTCGACGACCCCGGTGAACTTGTCCGCCGGCACGCGCAGGATCAGCTCGGCCCGGGCGTCCGCCGATTCACTGTGCCGCTGGTCGCCGCCGACGAACCCGCCGGCCCCGGTCGCCGCGGCTATCGCCGCCCGGGCCGCCCGGTCCACGTCGTCCACCCGGACCTGCAGCGTTCCGGTGTAGATGATCGAGCGCTGCTCGACCCGCACGTCGGCCCCGCCCGAGCCGGTCTGCCCGGGCACCGCCTTCCCCTGTTCCGGCCCGGCGCCTGCCGCCTGGTCCCGGTCCACGGCGCTGCCCGCGGCCGGTGCCTGCGCCGACGTGCCCGAATCGTTGGCTCCTCCGTCGGCGCTGCAGGCCCCCGCGACCAGCACCGCGACCAGTCCCACCGCCGTCAGCGCGATGACCCGACGGCATCTTCCTCGTATGCTCATCTCCCCGCTCCGATCCTCGACGACCCCGCCCCGGGTTCGATACGTCGGACGCGGCGCGCCATCGCGCCGGTTCCGGCAGACTGCGCTCAGGACGTCACGATTCGATAATCGAGGAGTCACGATGCAGGTCACCAAGTACGGCCACTCCTGTCTCCGGCTGCAGCACGACGGGGGAGTGCTCGTGGTGGACCCCGGGGTCTACAGCGAGGCCGAGGCGCTGGACGGGGCGGACGCGGTGCTGATCACCCATGAGCATCCTGATCACGTGAACGTCGAGGCGCTGACCCGGGCGTTGGAGCGGCGCCCGTTCACCGTCAACGGTCCGGCCTCGCTCACCGGGGTCCTCGGTGACGCCGCCGAGGCGCTGGTGGTGGTCGCGCCCGGCGAGTCGTTCACCGCCGCCGGCGTCGCGGTCCGCACGTACGGCGGCCAGCACGCCGTCATCCACCCCGACATCCCCGTGATCGAGAACCTGGGCTACCTGATCAACGACGTCGTCTACCACCCGGGCGACGCCCTGGTCGTCCCCGACGACGTCCAGGTGGTGGACACCCTCTTCGCCCCGATCCACGCCCCGTGGTCGAAGTTCTCCGAGGTGGTCGACTTCATCCGGGCCGTGGCCCCGCGCCGCGCCTTCGCGCTGCACGACGGGCTGCTCAACGCCAACGGTTTCGGCGTGCTCGATCGGCAGTACACCGCGCTGTCGAAGACCGAATATCGCCGCCTCGAACCGGGCACCCGGATCGACGTCTGAGCGGCATGGCGGGTCCGTCCCCCGAGCTGGTCCAGCGGCTCTACGCGACGCCACCGGACCGGTTCGTCGCGGCGCGTGACGCCGCGGTCGCCGAGGCGCGCCGGGCCGGCGACCCGAAGGCGGCCCGGGAGATCAGCCGGCTGCGCCGACCCACCGTCGCCGCCTGGCTGGTCAACCTGCTGGCCATCCGCCGGCCGGAACTGGTCGCCGACCTGGCGCAGCTCTCCGGTTCGCTGCGTTCCGCCCAACGCGAGCTCCGCGGCGGCCGGCTGCGCGAGCTTTCCGCGCAGCGCCGGGCCGTCGTCGGGGCGCTCGTCAGCGAGGTACGCAAGCTGGCCGCCGCCGAGCCGGACGCTCCGCCGGCCGGGAAGCTGCCGTTGGCCGAGGTGGAGGCGACGCTCAACGCCGCTCTGTCCGACACCGAGGTGGCGGAGCAGATCCAGGCGGGCCGGCTGCTGCGGGCCACCCACTACGCGGGCTTCGGCGAGGTGCCCCGCCCACAGCTGCGGCTGGTCACCGGGGGCGTCGAGGAGCTGCCACCGCAGGAGCGGGCGCCCGAGCGAGCCGAGGCCCGGCGCACGCGCGACGAGCGGGCCGCCGAGCGGGCGGCCCGGGCCGAACGGACGAAACGCCGTCGTGTCCTGGACCGCGAGCTGGCAAAGGCCCGCGGCGATCAGGACCGGGCCGAGCAGGAACTGGCCGACGCCGTCCGCGCCGAACGGGACGGCGCCGCGACGCTGGACCGGATCGAGACCGAGCTGGCCGAGCTGGAACGCCGCCGGGCCGGTGCCGAGCAGGAGCTGAGCCGCACCAAGCTGGCCCGACGGGGGGCCGAGCGGTCGGTCACCGCCGCCCGCCGACGGACCGGCGAGGTGGAAGCGGCGATGGAGGCGCTGGACGCCGAAGAAGGGGATGCCGACGCGGGCGGCGACCGGGCAGACTGACCGGGATGGATGACCACGGTGGATGGACGGCGGTGCCCCGTCGATGACCCCGGAGCAGGTCGCCGCCGCCAGCAAGCCCCTGGTGCTGGAGCTCGGGGAGGTCTTCTCCCGCCGTCCGGCGACGCTGCGCCGCGCCCGACTGCTCGGCATTTCCGGCTGGGCGTTCTACATCACCGGCCGGGCCGGGGCCCTCGGTGACGTCCGCGCCGAGACGGTCGCCGCCGCGCTCGGCTTCATCGCCCCGGAGGCGGTCGCCGACGGCTGGGACGCCGCAGCCCGTACCGTCCGGCCGCTGGAGGTGGCCGGCGCGAACCTGGCCGAGTGCTGCCGGTGGGGCGTCGAGCACCTGGGCGACACGCCCGCGGCACCCCGCCTGGCCGGCCTGCTGGAACGCGCGGTCGAGGCGGCGGACGCCAGCGGCATGCCGCTCTTCGCCGCCTGGCGGTCCATGCCGGTCCCGGACCGCTCGCCGGGTGCGCGGGCCGCCGTCGCGCTGCTGCTGCTGCGCGAGCATTTCGCCGGGGCGTACCTGTTGGCCGTCCGGGCGGCCGGGATGACCCCGCTGGAGGCGGTGCTGGCCGGGCCGGAGGGGGAGGCGGGGGCCGCCGCCTGCGGTTGGTCGCCCCCGTATCCGCCGGTCGGGCCGCTGGTGCGGCGGCGGCTCTGGGCCGAGGCGGTCACCGACCGGCTGGTCTCGGCCGCGTTCCGGGCGCTCGCCCCCGGCGAGGGGGCGGAACTGCTCAACCTGCTCACCGCCGCCAAGCTGCACGTCGGTGGCAGATAAATGGGAGGCGCGACCACCGGCCGGGCTGTCAGGATCGCCGGCGTGACGCTTCCCGCCGGCTGGGCCGCCCGCCGCCCGACCCTCGACGACGTGCCCGCGATCCTGAAGGTGGTGCACGCCGCCGACACCTTCGCGGTCGGCTACCCCGACTTCGACGCCGAGGACGTCACGGCCGCGCTGACCGCCCCCTTCGTCGACCCGGCCCGCGACTCGTGGCTGGTCACCGACCCGGACGGCACCGCGGTGGGCTGGACGATCCTGAGCAACCCGACCGGGGTCGGCCGGGAGTGGGTTGACGTCCTCGTCGACCCCGAGCGCGGGGCGGATCTACGCGCCCCGCTGCTGACGCGGCTGCTCGACCGGGTCGCCGAGCGGGCCGCCGAGCGCGGCCTGTCCGCCCTGACCGCCCGCACCGGGGTCTTCGCCCCGGAGACGCGCTGGGCAGCCGAGCTGGCCGAGGCCGGCTTCATCCTGGTCAAGCGGTACATCCGGATGACCCGCTCGCTGGCCGACCTGCCCGCCGAGCCGCCGCTCCCGGCCGGGGTGACCGTCCGGACACTGCGCGCCGACGACGAGGCCGACCTGCGGGAGTTCCACCGGATCTTCGACACCGCGTTCCGGGACACCCCCGACTACGAGCCGCTCGGCTTCGAGGCGTGGCGGGAGCAGATCCCGTCGTACGGCAAGGTCTGGGACGAGTGGTTCGTCGCCGAGGTCGACGGGGAGCCGGCCGGTGCCCTCCAGTCGTCGGATCAGGCGCTGGAGCACGACATGGGTTGGGTCCGCACGCTGTCGGTGCTGCCCGCGCAGCGGCGACGCGGGGTGGGGGCGGCGCTGCTGCAGCGGGCGTTCGCGGTCTACGCCGCCAAGGGCCGGGCCGAGGCCGGGCTCGGTGTCGACCTGGCGAACCCGACCGTGCCGGTGACCCTCTACCGTTCGGTGGGGCTGCGCGAGGTGCGCTGGACCGACATGTACGAGCGGACGGTCACCGCCACGGGTGTGTGATACACGACCCGGCCCGGGGTCGCCGGCCGGTCCGCGGACCGGCCGGAGGAGACTGACCGGGTGGGATACGCGCTACGCCGACGCGGTGCCGGTGGGGCGGGACCGCAGCTCGGTGACGTAGTCGTCCGGCGCGCCCGCCTTCTCCGCCGCGTGCGCGATCTCCGTCAGGTACCACGACGTCGGCAGGCCGCCCTCGTAGCCGTCGAAGACGTAGACCCACGCGGTCACGTCCCCGTCCAGGGTCGAGACGCGGACGGTGAGCCTCCGGTACGTCTCGGCGGTCACGCCCTCGATCTCGTCGAGCTGCGCGGCGTCGTACGCGTGGATGTCGTAGAGCGCCACGAAGACCCGGTCGCCCGGGGACTCGACCACGGTGCTGACCGAGCCCTCCCAGCCGATGACGCCCTCGCCCGCGAAGGTGAGCCGCCACCCCTCCAGCCAGCCGGTACCCACCATCGGCGAATGCGGGCAGTAGGCGCGCATGCGAGCGGGGTCCAGGTTTGAGCCATAAGCGGCGTACAGACGCACGGCGATGACGATAGCCCGGCCGGAGCGTGGGGGAGAATACGACGGTGCGTGTCGAGCGCGACGGGGAGAAGAAAGTCACTGTGAGCACTGACGAGAGGCGAGCGCTGTGAGCCAGATCGTGATCATCGGCGGGGGCCCGGCCGGGTACGAGGCGGCGCTGGTCGCCGCTCAGCTGGACGCTGATGTCACCGTGGTCGAGGCGGAGGGGGCCGGCGGCGCCTGCGTACTCTCCGACTGCGTTCCGTCGAAGACCTTCATCGCCAGCTCCGAGGTGGTCACCGGCTACCGGGACACCGAGGAGTTCGGGGTGCACTCGGACGGACTGGAGGCGGTCACCGTCGACGCCCGGGCCGTGCACGAGCGGGTCAAGCGGCTCGCGGTGGCCCAGTCCGCCGACATCCACACCAAGCTGGTCAAGGCCGGGGTGGAATTCGTGGCCGGCACCGCCCGGCTGGGCGAGGACACGCTGGGTCACACCCACCGGGTCGTCGTCACCCCGGCCGACGGCGGAGCGGAGTACTCGATCGCCGCGTCCACCGCCCTGATCGCCACCGGCGCCACCCCGCGCCAGCTCCCCACCGCCGTACCGGACGGCGAGCACATCCTCACCTGGCGCCAGGTGTACGACCTGCCGCAGCTGCCCGAGCACCTCATCGTGGTCGGGTCCGGCGTGACCGGCGCCGAGTTCGCCAGCGCGTACCTGGCGATGGGTGTCGAGGTCACCCTGGTCTCCAGCCGCGACCGGGTCATGCCGCACGAGGACGCCGACGCGGCGATGGCCATCGAGCGGGTGTTCCGCAACCGGGGCATGAGCATCCTCAACAACTCGCGGGCCGAGGCGGTCCGCCGGACCGGGGCCGGCGTCGAGGTCGAGCTCTCCGACGGCCGCAAGGTCCACGGCTCGCACGCGCTGATCGCGGTCGGCTCGATCCCCAACACCGCCAACCTGGGCCTCGCCGAGTACGGCGTCGAGCTGGCCCGGGGCGGCTATGTCAGCGTCGACCGGGTGTCCCGGACCAACGTCCCCGGCATCTACGCCGCCGGTGACTGCACCGGGGTGCTGCCGCTGGCCAGCGTCGCCGCCATGCAGGGCCGGATCGCGATGTGGCACGCGCTCGGCGAGGCCGTCCGGCCGCTGCGGCTGCGTACCGTCGCGGCGAACGTCTTCACCGACCCGGAGCTGGCCACGGTCGGCGTGTCGCAGAACGAGGTGGATGCCGGCAAGGTCCCGGCGCGTCAGGTGATGCTGCCGCTGTCGGGCAACGCCCGGGCGAAGATGGACGGTCTCGCCGACGGCTTCGTCAAGCTCTTCTGCCGCCCGGCCAGCGGCCAGGTGATCGGCGGCGTGGTGGTGGCGCCGAAGGCCAGCGAGCTGATCCTGCCGATCACCATGGCGGTGGAGAACAACCTCACCGTCAACGAGCTGGCCCAGACCATCACCATCTACCCGAGCCTCTCCGGCTCCATCACCGAGGCGGCCCGCCAGCTCATGCTGCACGAGCTGGAGTGACCGCGTGCCGGCCGGCCCGATCAGGACGGCCGGCGCGACGACGTTCAGCGGAAGGCGGCGGCCCGTTCGGCGTACGAACCCTGTCCGGCGAGTGCCGGACCGGTCGGCGGACCAGGGTCGCCGCGACCACGGCGAGCAGCGTGACCTCCGCGAGGATGAGCAGCCGTTCGACGAGGCCGAGCAATGCCCGGTCACCGGGGTACGCGGACCAGACCATCGCCCCGGCCAGCAGGAGGCTGGTCAGGGCGAGGGCGCGCAGCCAGCCGGCGGCACGTCCGCCCAGGCGTTCGGCGAGCAGCCAGCCGGCGATCGGCAGGGCGACGAAGGCGACCACCGAGGCGTACCGGTGCAGGTAGGCGGCGGTGTCCATGGGCAGGCCGGGCTCGTTGGTGGGGACCACGGCGGCGGTCAGCAGGCCGGCGGACCAGGCCGCGAGCAGGACCCGCGCCAGCTGGCCGGCTCGGCGCAGCGCCGACAGGAGTACGACGGTGGCCGTGGCGAGCACTGCCATGGCCACGTCGATGACGCCGCCCCGGTCGGAGACGGCGAAGTCGCTGACGGTCAGCGACCAGGGGTTCAGGTCCTCGTTCACCGTGAGGTGACCGAGGACGGCGAGCACCGCCGCCAGGGCGATCCCGCCGAGGGCCAACAGGGCACTTCTCCGGCTTCCAGGCATGCCTCAGCCTGTCGCCGAGGCCACCCGAAACGGATCCGGGATGGACACCCACTTCGATCCCCGGGAACTCCCCTACCGGCTGCGGCTTACGAGGGGAAGCCGGATCGGGTCGGTCAGTCGACCCCGACCCGAACTTTGGCCTCGGCCTCGGTACGGGGGTTGCGTGCGCTGATCGCGGTCATCGCCCAGCCGGCCGCCGCGAAGCCGGCCGCCGCCACCCCACCGATCAGCGCGAGCCGCCACGCCGACTGGGTCAGCGCCGTGCCGCCCAGGTGGCCGACCAGGGTCCCGTACGCCGCCCAGCCGGTGGCCGCCGTGGCCTCGTAGAGCAGGAAGAGGCGGTACGGGTAGCGGCTGCGCCCGGCCGAGAAGCAGGCCGCCATCCGGCCGCCGGGTACGAAGCGGCAGAGCAGGATCACCAGCGGTCCCGGCTCGCGGAGTCCCCGGGTGACCCGGGCGGCGGCCCGGCGGGCCCGGCCGGGCATCGTGTGCCGCGCCACCCGGCGGTGCGGGGCGCGCCGGCCGATCAGATAGCAGGCGAGATCGCCGGTGAAGACCCCGAGTGCGCCGACGGCGATGGTGAGCGGCAGGCTCAGCCCGCCGTAGACGGTGAGCGCGCCACTGGTGATCATGACGACCTGGGTCGGTACCACCGGCACGAAGGCGTCGGCGATCAGCAGCCCCAGCAGCACGAGGTACGCCCACGTCGGCGACGCGACATGAGAGATCAGTTCGGGCATGATCGCCACCTCGCCGGATTCCCCCGTTCGACCGTACCGAGCCTGACGGCGTGTCCCGCGTCACCACGGGGAGCCCCGTCCGATGGTGGCCGCTGACGCGACCGGGCCACCCGTGGACAACGAAGCGGCGGCGCCGAATGTGACGACCCTCCGGCATCGTGCCGGTCAGCGGGGCGGGCGGCAGATCGCCGGTCCCCGGCGTACCGTTGTCGGGGCGCGGCCCCGCGGACGTCGGATCCCCCGTTCCCGATGTCCGGGCCGCCGCGGGTCGCCGGCAGGTCCCGTGCCGGCGACCCGCCCCCGCTCCCCGAAAATGTGCGTGCGCGACCCGAGCCGTCGCGCGTACCGTCGCCGCATGCGTAGCGCGGTGGTGACCACGACGCCGGGAATCCCCGGCGTGCCGCACTGACGTATCCGTCGACGAGGCCCCGGGGCGAACCGCCCCGGGGCCTCGCGGCGTTCCGGGTCGGGTCGCCTCCGGGTCGTACCCGATCAAGGAGAGCGACATGATCGACCACCGCAGGCTCGGCCGGGAGCTGGACCTGTTCGTCTCCGACCCGCTCGCGGGCGCCGGCCTGCCCATCTGGCTGCCGGCCGGCGCCGCCGCCCGGCACGCCGTCGAGGAGTACGTGCGAGACCTGGAGCGCCGGGCCGGCTACCGGCACGTCTACTCGCCGCCGCTGGGTAAACGGGAGCTGTTCGAGCTCTCCGGGCACCTCGGCTACTTCGCCGACGACATGTTCCCGCCGATGCGGCTCTCCGCCGACGACGAGTTCGTGCTCCGGCCGGCGCTCTGCCCGCACCACGCGCTGGTCTTCCGGGCCCGGGGCCGCTCCTACCGGGAGCTGCCGCTGCGCGTCGCCGAGCTGGGCGGGATGTACCGGGCGGAGCGCTCGGGGGTGCTCGGCGGGCTGTCCCGGGTCCGCGCCATCTCCCTCAACGACGCGCACAACTTCTGCGCGCTGGAGCAGGTCGGCGACGAGGTACGCGAGATCCTGCGGCTGATCCGCGAGGCGCACGCCGCGCTCGGCGTGCGGCCGGCCGGGTTCCGGCTGTCGCTGCGCGGCCCGGGAGAGAAGTACGTGGGCGACGACGCCCGGTGGGCGCGGGCCGAGGAGTTGCTCCGCGAGGCGCTCGACGGGGTCGACTTCGCCGAGGGCCCGGGCGAGGCCGCGTTCTACGGCCCGAAGATCGACATCCAGGTCGTCGACGCGGCCGGCCGGGAGTCGACCATCTCCACCATCCAGCTCGACTTCGACAAGCCGGAGAAGTTCGACCTGTCGTACACCGCCGCGGACGGGAGCCGGCGGCGGCCGGTGATGGTGCACCGGAGCCTGGTCGGCAGCATGGAGCGGCTGTTCGCGTACCTGATCGAGGTGCACGCCGGTGCCTTCCCGGCCTGGTACGCCCCGGTGCAGCTGGTGCTGCTCCCGGTCGACGACGAGCAGGCGGACACCGCCCTCGACCTGTGCCGCCGGGCCGAGTCGGCGGGACTGCGGGCCGAGGTCGACGGGGCGGGCTCGCTGGGCGCCCGGATCCGGGACGCGGCCCGACGGAAGGTCCCGTACGTCGGGGTGATCGGCCCTCGGGAGGCGACCGACGGGTCCGTCTCCCTGCGCCTGCGGGGCGGCCGCGGGCTCGACCCGATGCCGGTGGGCGACGCATTGGGGTTGATCGGTCGGGTGGTCGCCGCCCGCTCGGCCGCCCTGCTTCCGGCAGCCTGACGGTCCCCGGCCCGGCCCCCCGCCAGCCTCCTGGTCGGCGTTCCGGGCGACGGCCGGCGCCGGCTTCCCGCCATCGGGGCGGGGAGCCGGCGCCAGGCCGGTCGCACGGTCCACGTCAGTTCTTGGCCGGCGCGGCCGCCGGCAGTGTCCCGGCCGGCGCACCCCCGGGCGGCGGCGCGGGGATCTCGTCCGTGATCACCGCACCGGCGAACTGTGACCGGTACAGCCGGGCGTACGCCCCGTCGGCGGCCAGGAGCTGTTCGTGGGTGCCCTGCTCGACGATCCGGCCCTGCTCCATCATCAGGATCAGGTCGGCGTCGCGGATGGTGGAGAGCCGGTGCGCGATGACGAAGCTGGTCCGGTCGGAACGCAACGCCGCCATCGCCCGCTGGAGCAGCACCTCGGTCCGGGTGTCCACCGAGCTGGTCGCCTCGTCGAGGATCAGCAGCGACGGCTCGGCGAGGAACGCCCGGGCGATGGTGATCAGCTGCTTCTCGCCGGCGCTGACGTTGCTGCCCTCCTCGTCGATGACGGTCTCGTACCCGTCGGGGAGGCTGCGGACGAAGCGGTCCACGAAGGTGGCCCGGGCGGCCGCCAGGATCTCCTCCTCGGTGGCGTCCGGCCGCCCGTAGGCGATGTTGTCCCGGATGGTGCCGCCGAAGAGCCAGGTGTCCTGGAGCACCATGCCGATCCGGCCGCGCAGCTCGTCCCGGCGCATCGTCGTGATGTCCACCCCGTCCAGGGTGATCCGGCCGGCGTCCAGCTCGTAGAACCGCATGACCAGGTTGACCAGGGTGGTCTTGCCGGCGCCGGTCGGGCCGACGATCGCCACCGTGTGCCCGGGCTCGGCGACCATGGACAGGTCGTCGATCAGCGGCTTGTCCGGGTCGTACCGGAAGGAGACGTGCTCGAACTCGACGCGGCCGTGCGGGTCCGCGATCCGGGCCGGCTGCGCGGGCTCCGGGCTCTGCTCCTCGGCGTCGAGGACCGCGAAGACCCGTTCGGCCGAGGCCACCCCGGACTGGAGCAGGTTGGCCATCGAGGCGACCTGGGTGAGCGGCTGGGTGAACTGCCGCGAGTACTGGATGAACGCCTGCACGTCGCCGAGGCTCATCGTGCCCGAGGCCACCCGCAGGCCGCCGACCACGGCGATCGCCACGTAGCTGAGGTTCCCGATGAAGAACATCGCCGGCATGATGATCCCGGAGATGAACTGCGCGCCGAAGCTCGCCTGGAACAGCTGCTCGTTCTTGGCGTGGAAGGCGGCCTCCACCTCCTTCTGCCGGCCGAAGACCTTGACCAGCTCGTGGCCGGTGTACGCCTCCTCGATCTGCCCGTTCAGCTCGCCGGTGTGCGTCCACTGGGCGATGAACTTGCCCTGCGAGCGCTTGGCGATCTGGGCGGTGACCAGCACGGACAGCGGCACCGCGACCAGGGCCACCACGGCCAGCAGCGGCGAGATCCAGACCATCATCGCCAGTACGCCGACCACGGTGAGCAGCGAGGTGACCAGCTGGCTCAGGGTCTGCTGGAGGGTCTGCGAGATGTTGTCGATGTCGTTGGTGACCCGGCTCAGCAGCTCGCCGCGGGGCTGCCGGTCGAAGTAGGGCAACGGCAGC
The DNA here is from genome assembly GCF_047921475.1 of Micromonospora sp. SL4-19. NCBI lineage: Bacteria > Bacillati > Actinomycetota > Actinomycetes > Micromonosporales > Micromonosporaceae > Micromonospora > Micromonospora sp. SL4-19. Next base: position 456,166 of record NZ_JBLROB010000001.1, on the reverse strand, counting down.
CGGTTGAGCTTCTCCTCCACCTCGGCGCGCAGCCGCAGCACGGTCCGCTGCACCACACCGTTGAGCAGCCAACCCTGCGCCCACATCAGCAGGCTGGCGCCCAGGTAGAGGAGCAGGGCCAGGGCCAGCACCCGGCCCAGCCGGGTGAAGTCGATGCCGACGCCGGGCACCACGTCCATCCGGGCCAGCATGTCGGCGAAGTTGTTGTTGCCGGACGCCCGGGCCGCGGCCACCGCCTGCTCGGTGGTGGTGCCGGCGGGCAGCCGCCGGCCGATCACGCCGCTGAAGATCAGGTCGGTGGCGTGGCCGAGCACCTTCGGCCCGATGACGCTGAGCCCGACGCTCGCCACGGCCAGCGCGAGCACGGCGCTCAGTTCCATCCGGTACGGCCGGAGCCGGCCCAGCAGCCGCCGGGCGGACGGGCCGAAGTTCATCGCCTTCTCGGCGGGCATGCCCATGCCCATGTGGGGCGGGCCACCGCCGCCGCGCCGCCCGGCCGCCGGCAGCCGCTTCGGCGTCGCCTTCTCCTGGACCGCGCTCACGCCGCCACCTCCGCGGTCTGCTGGGACGCCACGATCTCGGCGTAGGTCGGGCAGGTCTGAAGCAGGTCCTCGTGTCGTCCCATCCCGACGATGCCTCCGTCCTCGAGCACGATGATCTGGTCGGCGTCGACGATCGTGGAGACCCGCTGGGCCACGATCACCACCGCCGCCTCCGCGGTGACCGGCTTCAGCGCCGCCCGCAGCCGGGCGTCCGTGCCGAGGTCGAGCGCGGAGAAGGAGTCGTCGAACAGGTAGATCTCCGGTTTGCGCACCAGCGCGCGGGCGATCGCCAGCCGCTGCCGCTGGCCGCCGGAGACGTTCGTGCCGCCCTGCGCGATCGGCGCCTCCAGCCCGCCCGGCATCTCGGCGACGAACTCCCGGGCCTGGGCGATCTCCAGCGCCGCCCAGAGTTCGGCGTCGGTGGCGTCCGGGTTGCCGTAGCGCAGGTTGCTGGCGACCGAGCCGCTGAACAGGTACGGCCGCTGCGGCACCAGCCCGATCCGTCGCCACAGCTCGTCCGGAGCCAGCTCGCGGACGTCCACCCCGTCCACGAGCACCGCTCCGGTGGTCGGGTCGACCAGCCGCGGGATCAGGGTGAGCAGGGTCGTCTTGCCGGCGCCGGTGGAGCCGATGATCGCCGTCGTCCGCCCGGGCTCGGCCCGGAACGAGATGTCGTGCAGCACCGGGGCGGTCGCCCCCGGGTACTGGAAGCCGACCCCGCGCATTTCCAGCTCGCCCTGGCCGGACACCTCGGTGACCGGCCGCGCCGCCGGCACCACCGAGGAGTCGGTGTCCAGCACCTCGACGATGCGCTCGGCGCAGACCGCCGCCCGGGGCACCATCATCAGCATGAAGGTGGCCATCATGACCGACATCAGGATCTGCATCAGGTACTGCAGGAACGCGGTCAGCGCGCCGATCTCGATCTGACCGGAGTCGACCCGGCCGGCGCCGAACCAGAGCACCGCGACGCCGGAGATGTTGAGCACCAGCATCACCAGCGGGAAGATCAGCGCCTGGAGCCGGCCGATCCGCAGCGCGGTCGCGGTCAGGTCGGCGTTCGCGACCCCGAAGCGCTCCGTCTCGTACGGCTCGCGGACGAAGGCGCGGACCACCCGGATGCCGGTGATCTGCTCGCGCAGCACCCGGTTGACCGTGTCGATCCGGGTCTGCATGAGCCGGAAGGTGGGCACCATCTTCCGGATGAGCAGGCCCAGCGCGATCGCCAGCACCGGTACGCAGACCAGCAGCAGCCAGGAGAGCCCGACGTCCTCGCGGAGCGCCATCACCACGCCGCCGATGCTCATGATCGGCGCGGCCACCAGCATGGTGCAGCTCAGCAGCACGAGCATCTGCACCTGCTGCACGTCGTTGGTGTTGCGGGTGATCAGCGAGGGTGCCCCGAACCGGGCCACTTCGCGGGCGGAGAAGCGGTTGACGTGGTGGAAGATGGCACCCCGGACGTCCCGGCCGAAGCTCATCGCGGTCTTCGCGCCGAGGTAGACGGCGGTGATCGAGCAGGCGATCTGGAGCAGGCTGACGAGCAGCATCCAGCCGCCCGTGCGCAGGATCTGGCCGGTGTCGCCGACGGCCACGCCACGGTCGATGATCTCGGCGTTGAGGCTCGGCAGGTAGAGCGAGGCGATGGTGCCGACGAACTGGAACGCCACCACGGCGGCCAGTAGCCGCCGGTACGGGCGTAGGTGGTCACGGAGTAGGCGGATCAGCACGGACGTTCCCCCGGGGTCGTCTCGGTGTCGGGATCGCTGTTTCGGTTCAACCGACGGAGGTCCCCGTCGGACATGCTCGTGATGAGTTCGACGAGGAACTCCCGGATCACCGCCTGCTTGGCCGGGTCGGCGTCGACCGAGGTGAGCGGGCGGTTGCTGTGGATCAGGTCGATGATGGCGAGGGCGTGCTCCCGACCCTTGTCGGTCAGGGTGAGCTGGACGCTGCGGCGGTCGCTGGGATCCCGCTGGCGGGCCACGAAGCCGTCTCGTTCGAGCGTGTCGACGATGCCGGTGAGCGTGGCCGGCCGGACGAAGCATCGTTCCGCCATCTCGCGGTGCGTGCTGTCACCCGCCCGGAGCAGGATGAGCAGCACGCGCATGCCGGCGGAGGTGAGCCCGTGGTGTTCGGCGAGGTAGCGCCCCCAGTGCTGCTCGACCACGTGGCCGGCGATGGAGATCAGCCGGCCGAGCGGCGCGTGCTTGAGCGCGTCGGGGAAGCTGACGAGCGGTCCTGTGTTCACGGGAACAGGTTAGCCCCCAGACTGTCAGGCCCCAAACTAATTTCCGAACACCCGGATCGGTCCCGATCCCGAGGCCGCCGCCCCGTTGGTCACCAACTGGTCGGCAGCGGCATCCCCTCGGTGTAGCCGGCGGCGCTCTGCACGCCGACCAGGGCCCGCTCGTGGAACTCCTCCAGGTTGCGGGCGCCCGCGTAGGTGAAGGCGCTGCGTACGCCGGAAATGATCTCGTCGATCAGGTCCTCCACCCCCGGGCGTGCCGGGTCCAGGTGCATCCGGGCCGAGGAGATGCCCTCCTCGAAGATCGCCTTCCGGGCCCGGTCGTACGCGCTGTCCTCCGCCGTGCGCGCGCTGACCGCGCGGGACGACGCCATGCCGAAGCTCTCCTTGTAGCGCCGGCCGTCCGGGTCGGTGTACAGGTCGCCGGGGGACTCGAAGGTGCCGGCGAACCAGGACCCGATCATCACGTTCGAGGCGCCCGCCGCCAGAGCCAGCGCCACGTCGCGCGGGTGGCGTACGCCACCGTCCGCCCAGACGTGCCGACCGAGCTCCCGGGCCGCCGCGGCGCAGTCGAGCACCGCCGAGAACTGCGGCCGGCCCACGCCGGTCATCATCCGGGTGGTGCACATCGCGCCCGGCCCGACGCCGACCTTGATGATGTCGGCGCCTGCCTCGACCAGGTCGCGTACGCCCTCGGCGGTGACCACGTTGCCGGCCGCGACCGGGACCGCCGGGTCGAGTCCGTGGACCGCCCGCAGCGCGGAGATCATCCGCTCCTGGTGGCCGTGCGCGGTGTCCACGACCAGCGTGTCCACCCCGGCCTCCAGCAGCGCCGCGGCCTTGCCGGTCACGTCGCCGTTGATGCCCACCGCGGCGGCGATCCGCAGCCGGCCCCGGTCGTCCACCGCCGGCTTGTAGAGCGTGGCGCGCAGCGCGCCCTGCCGGGTCAGCACGCCGACCAGCCGCCCCTCGGCGTCCACGACCGGGGCGAGCCGCCGCCGGCCGGCCGAGAGCCGGTCGAAGCCGGTACGCGGGTCCGCGTCCGCCGGTACGGTGTGCAGCTCGGTCGACATCACGTGCCGGAGCTGGGCGAAGCGGTCCACGCCCACGGTGTCCGCCTCGGTGACCACGCCGACCGGGCGGCCGGCCTCGTCCACCACGATCACCGCGCCGTGCGACCGCTTCGGCAGCAGGTGGATGGCGTCGCCGACGGTGTCCGTCGGGCCGAGGGTGATCGCCGTGTCGTGCACCAGGTGCCGCTGCTTGACCCAGGCGACGACGTTGGCCACCACCTCGATCGGAATGTCCTGCGGGATCACCGCGATGGCGCCCCGACGGGCCACCGTCTCGGCCATCCGCCGGCCGGCGACCGCCGTCATGTTCGCCACCACCAGCGGGATGGTGGTGCCGGTGCCGTCGGCGGTGGCCAGGTCGACGTCGAGCCGGGAGCCCACCTCGGAACGGTTGGGCGCCATGAAGACGTCGTTGTAGGTCAGGTCGTGCGCGGGGGCCGCGCCGTGAAGGAACCGCACCCGGACATCATTCCTGCCGCCGCCCACCCGTGCCCGCGATGGTCACGGAAAACACCTTCGCCGGCGTGGCCGGTCGCCGTCAGCCGAGCAGCAGCGCCGCGGCGGTAGCGGTCATCACGACGGCGACGCCGCCGTCGAGCGCCCGCCAGGCCGCGGTACGGGCGAGCAACGGCGCCAGCCGGTGCGCCCCGCCGCCGAGCGCGGTGAACCAGGCCACGCTGGCCAGCGCGCCACCGGCGCCGAACGCCCAGCGGCTCTCGTGCTGCTGGGCCACGCCCCCGAGCAGCAGCACCGTGTCGAGGTAGACGTGCGGGTTGAGGTAGGTGAAGGCCAGGCAGGCGAGCACCGTCGCCCGGAGGGTCGCCGGCGGGCGCTCGGTGGGGGCGAGGGCGCCCGGGCGCAGCGCCCGGCGGGCGGCGAGCACGGCGTAGCCGAGCAGGAACGCGGCACCGACCCAGCGGACGGCGGAGAGCAGCCCCGGCCGGTCCGCCACGGCGGTGCCGAGACCGGCGATGCCCACCGCGATGAGCAGGGCGTCGGAGGCGGCGCAGGTGACCACCACGGGCAGCACGTGTTCGCGGCGCAGCCCCTGGCGGAGCACGAAGGCGTTCTGCGCGCCGACGGCGACGATCAGCGCGAGGGAGACGGAGAACCCGGCGACGGCCGAGGGGAGCAGGTCGGACACGCGCTCGACGCTACGGAGGCCAGCCGGATGCAGTCCAACTAATCTTTTTGATGCTCCGTAAGCTGAGCTGATGGAAGGACTCGACGCGATTCAACTGCGCACCCTGGCCGCAGTGGTCGGGGAGGGCAGCTTCGAGGGCGCGGCCCGCGTCCTGCACGTCACCCCGTCGGCGGTGAGCCAGCGGATCCGCGCGCTGGAGGAGATCGTCGGGCAGGTGCTGGTACGCCGTACCCGCCCCTGCCGGGCGACCGGGGCGGGGCAGCCGCTGCTCCGGCTGGCCGGCCAGGTGACCCTGCTGGAACGGGAGGCGCTGGCCGAGGCGCGCGGGGTGCTGGACGGGGCGGCGGTGCGCGCCCGCGTACCCGTGGTGGCGAACGCCGACTCGCTGGCCACCTGGTTCGTCGCCGCGCTGGCGCGGGTCCCCGCCGAGCTGGCGGTCTGCTTCGACGTACGCCAGGACGACCAGGACCACACCGCCGAGCTGCTGCGCGACGGCGCGGTGATGGCGGCGGTGACCGCCCAGCGGGAGCCGGTGCAGGGCTGCCGCGTACGCCCTCTCGGCGCGATGCGCTACCGGGCGCTCGCCGCCCCGGCGCTGGTCGGTCGCTGGTTTCCCGACGGGCTGACGACCGCCGCGCTGGCCGGGGCGCCGATGCTCGTCTTCGACCGCAAGGACCGGGTCCAGCACCGCTTCGTGCGGTCGGTGACCGGCCGGGAGCTGGACCCGCCGATGCACCACGTGCCGTCGGTGCCGGCGTTCAGCGAGGCGATCCGGCGGGGCCTCGCCTGGGGGCTGGTCCCCGAGGGGTTGGCCGAGGCCGACCTGGCCAGCGGCGCCTGCGTCGACCTGGACCCGGGGCGGTACGTCGACGTGCCCCTGTACTGGCAGCACTGGCGGCTGGAGTCACAGGTGCTCGCCGCACTGACCGACGCCGTCCGCGCCGAAGCGGCGATCACCCTCCACTGACTGCCCACACCTGGTGAGAAGGGCCCCTGCCCTGCCGGAGGTGCCTTTCTCACCCCTCAGGCGATGGTGCAGATCGGGGCGCCGGCGCTGATCACCGCGCCGACCTCGGCGGCGAGGCCGCTGACCGTGCCCGCCTTGTGGGCGTGCAGCGGCTGCTCCATCTTCATCGCCTCGAGGACGACGACCAGGTCCCCCTCGGCGACGGTGTCGCCCTCCGCGACGGCGATCTTGACGATGGTCCCCTGCATGGGGGAGGTGAGCGCGTCGCCGCTGGCCGCCGCGCCGGCCTTGGCGCCGCCGCCCCGGCGGGCGGGCTTCTTCGCGGCGGGCGCGGCGGCCGTGCCCGCACCGAGGCCGGCGGGCAGGCTGACCTCCAACCGCTTACCCCCAACCTCGACCACCACGGTCTCGCGCTCGGCCGGGCCCTCGACGGCGACGGCCGGGGCCGTGAAGGCCGGAACGGTGTTGTCGAACTCGGTCTCGATCCACCGGGTGTGCACGGTGAACGGCTCGGCGGTGAACGCCTCGTCCCGGACCACCAGGCGGTGGAACGGCAACGCGGTGGCCATGCCCTCGACGACCATCTCGTCCAGCGCCCGGCGGGCCCGCTCCAGCGCCTCGGTACGCGTCTCGCCGGTGATGATCACCTTGGCGAGCAGCGAGTCGAAGTTGCCGCCGATCACGTCGCCGGCCGAGATGCCGGTGTCCACCCGGACGCCCGGCCCGGTGGGCAGCCGCAGCGCGGTGATGGTGCCGGGGGCGGGCAGGAAGTTGCGGCCCGGGTCCTCACCGTTGATCCGGAACTCGATCGAGTGTCCGCGCGGGGTCGGGTCCTCGGTGAAGCGCAGCTTCTCGCCGTCGGCGATGCGGAACTGCTCGCGGACCAGGTCGATGCCGGCGGTCTCCTCGGTGACCGGGTGCTCCACCTGGAGCCGGGTGTTGACCTCCAGGAACGAGATGGTGCCGTCGACGCCGACCAGGTATTCCACCGTGCCGGCGCCGTGGTAGCCGGCCTCCCGGCAGATCGCCTTGGCGCTGTGGTGGATCTGCTGGCGCTGCGCGTCGGTGAGGAACGGCGCGGGGGCCTCCTCGACCAGCTTCTGGTGCCGGCGCTGCAGCGAGCAGTCCCGGGTGCCGACCACGATCACGTTGCCGTGCTGGTCGGCGAGGACCTGCGCCTCCACGTGCCGGGGCTTGTCCAGGTACCGCTCGACGAAGCACTCGCCCCGGCCGAACGCGGCGACCGCCTCGCGGGTGGCCGACTCGAACAGGTGCGGGATCTCCTCCATGGTGCGGGCAACCTTGAGGCCGCGCCCGCCTCCGCCGAAGGCCGCCTTGATGGCGACCGGCAGGCCGTGGTCGACGGCGAAGGCCATCACCTCGTCGGCGCTGCCGACCGGGTCCGGGGTGCCGGGGACCAGGGGCGCGCCGGCACGCTGGGCGATGTGCCGGGCGGTCACCTTGTCGCCCAGGTCGCGGATCGCCTGTGGGGTCGGTCCGATCCAGGTCAGCCCGGCGTCGATGACGGCCTGGGCGAAGTCGGCGTTCTCGGAGAGGAAGCCGTAGCCGGGGTGCACGGCGTCGGCGCCGGACTTCGCGGCGATGTCGATCAGCTTGTCGATCCGCAGGTAGCTGTCGGCCGCGGTGTCGCCGGCCAGGGCGTACGCCTCGTCGGCGAGGGTGGCGTGCAGGGCGTCCCGGTCCGAGTCCGCGTAGACGGCGACGCTCTCCAGGCCGGCGTCGCGGCAGGCGCGGATGACGCGGACGGCGATCTCGCCGCGGTTGGCGATGAGTACCTTGCGCACCTTGGTGGCTCCTCCCGGAGGGTCGATTCCGGGAGTGTATCGGCCCACTCTCCTGGCCCTAACGATCGCTCAGGGTGGGATGCGGCACGGTCACATCGCGCTCTAGTCAAACTTGGCTATTACGCTTGTCCGGTGTCGGCAACGCGGATGATGATTCTCGGCCTGGTCAGGTGGATGCAGCCGGTGCACGGCTACGACGTGCGCCGTGAGCTGCTGAGCTGGAGCGCGGACAAGTGGGCCAACGTGCAACCGGGATCGATCTACCACGCGTTGCGCAAGCTCGCCGACGAGGGGCTGCTCCGCGCGGTGTCCACGGAGCAGGTGGGTGCCCGTCCCGCCCGCACCACCTACGAGGTGACCCCCAAGGGTGAGGACGAGTTCGAGACCCTGCTGCGCGCGCAGTGGTGGCAGCTCCACGAGCCGCCGGACCCGTTCGTGGCGGCGTTCTCGTTCCTGCCCGCGATGCCGCGCGACGAGGCTGCGGCGGCGCTGCGCAACCGGGCCAACCTGATCCGGGCCGGTATCGAGTCGATGCGCGCCTCGCTGGACTCGGACTGGGTGCGCAACAGGAAGCCGGTGCACGTCGGGTGGATGTTCGAGCTGTGGCTGGCCCGGGGCGAGGCGGACATGGCCTGGTGCGAGCGGATCGCCGAGCGGATCGAGTCGGGAGTGTCATACCTGCCCGCTGAACTGGAGGGGGCCGAGGGATGGTCGGGCTGGGAGGACCGACTGCCGGATCGCACCGCCAACGCGGAATAATCAACGTTGACCACAGACGCTATATCGCGTTAGTGTCGGCCCGAATCGCGGGGAGTGGTTTGTCCTCCTCGTGGGACGATCGGCGGCCGGTCACGTCCGGCCCGGGACGACCAGGAGCACAGACATGATCGAGACCAGAGGGTTGCGGAAGTCGTTCCGCTCCCGCGCGGGTCGCGAGACAAAGACGGTGGATGCGGTCCGGGGCGTCGACCTCGATGTCGCCGCGGGGGAGATCTTCGGCTTCCTCGGCCCCAACGGCGCGGGCAAGACCACCACCCTGCGGATGCTCGCCACCCTCATCGAGCCGGACGGTGGCGAGGCCACCATCGCCGGGGCCGACCTGCGCAAGGACCCGGCCGAGGTGCGCCGCCGGATCGGGTACGTGGCCCAGGGCGGCAGCACCTGGGACGAGTCCACCGCCCGCGAGGAGCTGGTGCTGCAGGCCCGGCTCTACGGCATCTCCAAGGCCGAGGCGCACCGGCGCGCCACCCGCGCCCTGGACGCCTTCCAGCTCAGCGAGTTCGCCGACCGCAAGTGCAAGACCTACTCCGGCGGCCAGCGCCGGCGCGTCGAGATCGCGCTCGGCATCATCCACGAGCCGAAGATCGTCTTCCTGGACGAGCCGACCACCGGCCTCGATCCGCAGAGCCGGGCGCACATGTGGGACGAGATCCGCCGGCTGCGTACCGAGGGGATGACCGTCTTCATCACCACGCACTACCTGGACGAGGCGGACGCGCTCTGCGACCGGATCGCGATCATGGACCATGGCGAGGTGGTCGCCGAGGGCACCCCGGCCGAGCTGAAGCGGGAGATCTCCGGAGAGGTGGTGCTGGTCGGCCTCGACGCCGCCGCCACCCCGCGCGCCGCCGAACTGCTCGACACCGAGGCGTACGTCAACAAGCTGGAGACCGCCGAGGAGGGCGGCCTGCGCCTCTACGTCGACGAGGGCGCCACCGCCATCCCGCAGGTGCTGCGCCGCCTCGACGGCGCCGGGCTGGACCTGCGTTCCATCGAGCTGCACCGCCCCAGCCTCGATGACGTCTTCCTCACCAAGACCGGCCGCTCGCTGCGCGAGTCCTGACCAACAGGAGAACCCTCATGAAACTCGCCCGCGACACCTGGCTGATCTTCCAGCGCCAGATCCAGCTGCTGCTGCGCAACCCGGTCTGGGTCTTCGTCGGCGTCTTCCAGCCGGTGATGTACCTGCTGCTCTTCGCCCCGCTGCTCAAGCCCGCCCTGCGGGTGTCGACCCAGGCCGAGGCTTACAAGGTCTTCGTCCCCGGCCTGCTGGTGCTGCTGGCCATCTTCGGTGGCCTGTTCCAGGGCTTCGGCCTGATCGCCGAGCTGCGCGCCGGGGTCATCGAACGGTCCCGGGTCACCCCGATCAGCCGGCTCGCCCTGCTGCTCGGCCGCTCGCTGCGGGACGTGGTCTCGCTGATCGCGCAGGCGGTCATCATCACCGTGCTGGCGCTCCTGTTCGACCTGCGGGTGTTCATCGGCTACCTGCTCCTGGCGTACCTGATGCTGGCCCTGATCGCGCTGATGACCTCGGCCGTCTCGTACGGGGTCGCGCTGAAGGTCAAGAGCGAGGACGCGCTCGCCCCGCTGATGAACACCGTCGCCCAGCCGGTGCTGCTGCTCTCCGGCATCCTGCTGCCGCTCACCTTCGCCCCCGGCTGGCTGCAGGGCGTCGCCAAGTGGAACCCGTTCTCCTGGGCGGTCGACGGCGTCCGGGCGCTGTTCGCCGGTGACCTGAGCAACGCCAAGGTCTGGCAGGGGTTGACGATCATCGCGGTGCTCGCCGTCGCCGGTGTGGTCTGGGCCGCCCGGCAGTTCGCCCGCAGCGTCCGCTGAGTCGACGAGAGTTGCCTCTCACCAGGGGCGGGGCACCGGTTCGACGCGCGTAGCGTGGGCCGGTGCCCCGCCTCACCCATGACAGGACGACCTGGTTCGCCTATGCCCAACTCGGGCTGTGGGGCTTCTTCCTCTACGGGTTCGGCCCGGTCGTACCCCTGCTCCGCGATGAACAGGGCACCAGCGCCGCCGTCGCCGGCCTGCACAGCACCGGCATCGCGGTCGGCGCGCTGCTCGGCGGGGCGCTCTTCGCGCCGGCCGCCCGCCGCCTCGGCCGCGGCCCGGCCATCTGGCTCGGCCTCGCCGGCGTGGCCGCCGGCGTCGCCGCCCTCGGCCTGCTGCGTCCGCTGCCGGCCACCCTCGCCGTCGTCGCCCTGATCGCCACCTTCGGCATGATGGTGATCAGCGGGGTCAGCGTCGTGCTCACCGCCCACCACGGGCCCGCCGCGCCCGCCGCGCTCACCGAGGCCAACGCCGCCTGCGCCGGCATGGGCATCCTCGCGCCGCTGGTCATCGGCGCCACCGTCGACGCCGGCCATGGCTGGCGGCCGGTGATGGCCGTCGAGGTCGGGCTGATCGCGCTCGTCGCCCTCGCCGCCCTGGCGTTCCGGGTACGCCTACCGAACGGTGCCCCCTGCGACAACTCCAGCTCAGCGCGTCTGACGCCGCGCAGTGACCTGGAGCCGTCGGCTGCCGCGGCTGCCGCCGAGCCGGTCGCGGTGACCGCCTCGGCGACGGCGGAGGCGGCCGGCGGGGCACCGGTCGGCTCGCCGGCCCCTGCGCGGGACGGGCTCGCCGGGACCGGCGCGCCCAGCGGCGGCCCGGCCGGCACCCGTGCGTCCGACCGGCTGCCGGCGACGTACTGGATCGCCTGGGTGCTGATGTCGGTCACCGGCTCGATCGAGGTGTGCCTGTCGCTCTGGGCCGCCGACGTGCTCCGCACCCACGCCGGGCTCGGCGCCGGCGGCGCCTCGGCGGCGATCGCCGCGATCGTCTGCGGCATGTTCGTCGGCCGGGTGGCCGGCGGCCGGTTCGCGCTGCGCTGGCCGCCGGTGCCGCTGCTGCTCGCCGCGCTGGCCGTCTCCCTGGTCGGGTTCACGCTCTTCTGGGCCGCCCCGGTCGGCTGGCTGGCGGTCACCGGCCTGGTCGTGCTCGGACTGGGCAACGCCCTGCACTACCCGCTGGCCATCTCCATCGCGCTCGCCGTCGCCGGGCCGGCCGCGGACAAGGCGGCCGGCTGGGCGTCGTACTCGATGGGGGTCGGTTTCGGGATCGCGCCGGTCGTGCTCGGCTGGGTGGCCGACGGCGTCGGGCCGCACCTGGCCTTCCTGCTGCTGCCCGGCTTCATCGTGGCGGCCGTGCTGCTCACCGTGCGGCTCGGCCGAGCCCTGCGCGCGCCGCGTCCGGCCGTTTGATCGATCCGTTGCGGCGCGGCGGCGGCGTTCGGCTCAGCGCACCCGGGCCAGGGTGACGCCGTCGGCGAGCGGGAGCATGACCACGTCGGTGCGTACGTCGGACAGGATCTCGTCGTTGAACGCGGCGATGGCCCGGTCGTCGGCGTTCTGCGGGGCGAGCACCCGGCCGCCGCGCAGGGTGTTGTCCACCGCGATGACGGCGCCCGGCCGCATCCGCGGCACCAGCTCGTCCCAGTAGATCGGGTAGCCGACCTTGTCGGCGTCGATGAACGCGAAGTCGAGGTATCGCTCCCGGGGCAGCTCCCGCAGCCGGTCGGCGGCCGGGCCGATCCGCAACTCGATCCGGTCGTGCACGCCGGCCCGGGTCCAGTACCGCCGGGCGACACCGGTGTATTCCTCAGAGATGTCGAAGCAGGTCAGCCGGCCGCCCTCGGCGAGCCCCCGGGCGATCGCCAGCGAGGAGAGCCCGGTGAACGTGCCGACCTCCACCGCCTGCCGCACCCCGAGCAGCCGGGTGAGGAAGGTCAGGAACGCGGCCTGCTCCGGGGCGACCTGCATGTCCGCCTGCGCGGGAAGGGCGGCCCGGGTCTCCGCGGCCAGCTCGCGGACGATCTCGTCCGGAGCCGATCCGTGCGCCACGAGGTAGGCGAGCAGTTCGGGGGTCAGCGGCAAGGATTTCGTGCTCATGCTCGGACGCTAACCGAGATGGTCGATCTCCTGGCCCCCGGGCGCGACCTTCGTCCACAGATCGGTGATGCTCAGCTCCAACTCACCGAGGAGGCTGCGCAGCAGCGGCAGGCTCAACCCCACCACCGTGCCCGGGTCGCCCTCGATGCCGGCCAGGAACGCCCCGCCCAGCCCGTCGATGGTGAACGCCCCGGCCACCGCCAACGGCTCGCCCGTCGCCACGTACGCGGCGATCTCCGCGTCGCTGATGTCCGCGAAGTGCACCGTGGTCGAGGCCACCGCCTCCGCCCGCGCCTCATGAACGATGTCGATCAGGCAGTGCCCGGTGTGCAGCACGCCACTGCGGCCGCGCATCCGCTGCCACCGCCGGGTGGCGTCCGCCGCGTCCGCCGGCTTGCCCAGGATCTCCCCGTCGAACGCCAGCACCGAGTCGCAGCCGAGCACCAGCGTCCGCTCGTCCGGCGTGGCCTGCAGCCGGCCCAGCACCGCCTGCGCCTTCAGCCGGGCCAGCTCCAGGCACAGATCCTCCGCCCGGTCACTGACCACCTGCGACTCGTCGACGCCGCTGACCAGCACGTCGGGTTCGATCCCGGCGGCTTGGAGCAGCTTGCGGCGGGCGGGACTCTGCGAGGCGAGCACGAGGCGCAGCGGTAGGGAACTCAACACCCCGCCGACGCTACCGGCTGATTCGGGGCGGCGGGTCGTCGGCACGGCGGCGTCGTCGCCAGACCAGATAGCCGCCGCCCGCCGCCAGCAGTACGCCCAGTGTCGCCAGGCCACGGGCGGTCGCGCCGTCTCCGCTCGCTTCTGCTGACGCCGCCCTGGTCGAGGCGGGCGCGGTCGCCGCCGTGGACTCGAAGCCCAGCGGAGGTACGTCTGCGGTGAGCGCGGCGACCAGGTCGATGACGCCGTAGCCGTACTCGTCGTCACGGCCGGGTGGTCCCTTGTCGATCGCGGTGGCGGTCAGGCGGTGCGCGACCTCCTGCGCGGGCAGGTCGGGAAACTTGGATCTGATCAGCGCGGCTGCGCCAGCGACGATGGCTGTCGCGTCGGACGTCCCGGTGCCGACTCGGTAAGTGCCGTTGATGCTGGTGCTGTAGATGTCCACAGCCGGTGCGGCGACGTCGACTTGCGGACCTGTGACCGAGACGGCAGCGTGCGAGCCATCCTTGTTTACACCGCTGACCGCAATGACTCCGTCTCGGGAGGCCGGATATCCAACGAAGGCATCCTGGGGACGGTTACCCGCTGAAGCAACTATCACGACGTCCGCTGAAAGTGCAGCATTGACTGCTTTTATGAGTCGTTGGGTAGCGCCGCCTACGCTTGAGATACTGATGATGTTAGCCCCATGAGAGATCGCATATTCGATCCCGTCCGCTAGGGCATCTGATTCGCCGCCTCCATCAGTGGGCGTAACAATGACTGGCAAGATCCGGGCGTGGGGAGCGATGCCAAGGGCTCCCCGGGTGCCGCCTCGGCCTCTTGCTGCGATCAAGCCCGCCATCCCAGTCCCGTGGCCGATTAGATCATGCTGGCCATTGCCGGTTCCTCCCGAAATTGCATCGGCTCCCTGTAGCAGATTGGGGACCAGATCAGGGTGAGAGTCGACGCCGGTATCCAGTACCGCTACCGTTACGCCGTCGCCTAGGTTAAGGCGATGGGCCTTTGCTATTTGTAGATATTGCAAATGCCACTGGTCGCTGCGGACGCGATCTACTCCTGGCTGCGTGCCCTTGGCGTTTGCTGGAGAAGGTAACAGAAGCGATGTTGCGGACAAGGTAGTGGCGAGCAGTGGGCTCCAGCCGCGTTTCACCTGTCGAATCCAATTGCGGGTCCCGGATCAATCGGGCCGTCCTCGTTGGGCGACCGCATTACAGGATCAACACCCCGTTCGGTCTCCCAAGGATTGTGCGGATCCCAATTGCGCCCCTTGTCTTGGCTCGGCTTCCGGCGGCTAGTTCCTCCCGTTGATGAGGAGGGATCCAAACAGCCGCTGATTGGCGGCATTACGTTGGCGGTACCAAGTTGGGATGCGCGAACGCCGCCGGGACGAGATCCTGCGGCCCCTTGTGGTGATGTGCCAGCGGCGCCGCTACCGATTACACCTCCCACCGGATTTACGCGGCGAGGGGACATCGGACTTCCGGGCTGGCCTAGGGCCGTCCCGAGGGGATTTCCGATGATGCCGCCGGGCGGTATGGGCCGTTGGTTTGAGAGGGCAGGGTTGTTCGGTAGGCCCTTACCGGTCGGCGAGCTGGCTTTGCCGGCATCGCCAGACGGGCCACCGAGCGGATTCATTGTGCCACCTCGTAGCCACGGTGCAGTAACTGGCAGCGTTGGCGGTTGTCCGATGCCTAGAGACGGAGCCGCCGGAGGGGCTGGCGAGGTGACGCCAGATGCTGGGATGGTTGGACTTGCTGCTGGTCCTGCTGCGATGCCGCCTAAGACCGGCCCAGTTCCAAGGACAGGGCCTGCACTTGGACCAGGAGGTGTGGGAACAGGTCTCGCGGGCTTGCCAGTGGCGGCCACGGGCATCGCGGACGCCGGTTCGGTCGGCACCGGCACGACCGGTGGGATGATCGGGACGGAGTCGGCAGGGCCCCCATAGGGATCACCGTTCGTGGAGTCGCGAACTGGCCGAGCTGGGGGTGGGGGCTGGCGGAGCATTACTTGGGCTTGTTGGAGTTCGCCGCTCAACCCCGTCATCAAACTCCGCGCCCGCACGTTCAACCGCTCCAGGTCCGCGTCCGTCACCGGTGGCTGGTCGGGTAGGCGGCTGCCGGCCACCGCCTTCAGGTCGGCGAGCGTGGCCTCGTACGCCCGCTTGTGCTGGAGTTTGGCCGCGTACTCGTCGTGGATCGGCTCGAGTTCGGCGCGGGTGCTGGCGATGGCGCGAGTGGCGGCGGCGAGTGCGTCGTAGTTCGCGGCGGCGGCGTCGTGGGTGCGCTGCACCTTGTCGATGAGCTGGTCCAGTTCGCCGAGGTAGGCCCGTGCGGCGGCGTTGCTCTCCGGCGGCCAGGCGTCGGCGAGGCCTAGGCGATATTCCTGGAGCCGGCCGAGGTGGACCCGGGCGAGGTCACAGATCTTGCGCCACCCGGCCACCTGCTTCCACTGCCCGGCGGTCTCCTGGTCGTGGAGGCACGCCCACATGCTGAGCACGTCCATCAGCCGCCAGTCGGTGACGCCCGACGTGCGGCCGCTGCCCCGCTCGATCACGGCAGCACCACCGGCCCGTCCTCGGGTGAGGTCGGATCGGGCAGCGCGGGGACGGGGCGTCCCACGGTCGCCTCGGAGCGCCCGAGGGCCCGCTCGACGTCGGCGACCCGGGCGGCGGAGAACGCGTCGGAGTTGACGTACTGATCGGCGATCCGGCCCGCGGCGCCGGCCAGGTGGCCGGTGGCGGGGCCGAGGTCCCAGACCATGTGGACCGTGGCCTGCTGGGTCTCGTGGTGCGCCTGAAGGAACTGGACCAGCTCGATGAACGCGTCCGCGGGGTTGGGGACCGGTGCCTTCATGTCGTCGGCGATGTACGACAGGTGCGGGGCGTAGTTGCGGGTGACCTCGTCCTGGAGCCGGTCGGCGAACTCCCGCATCTGTCGGATGTCGGCCTCGATGCCGCCGTAGCCCCGCAGCCAGCCCGCTGGCCGATCCTCCTCGGGGATCATCGACCCTCCCTGTCCGTCACCGCACCATTTCCCTGAGTGAGATTAGTGGCTCGGCAAGGTTCCTGGCAGCCCCGCTCGCGCGTTCGGCTCAGGCAGCTCGTACCCCGGGGGAAGGTCAGTGGGGGAGGCCGGAGGCGCGCCACGCGCCTGGACCGGCGACGAGCGCAGCGCCAGCCGCGCGACCGCTGCGTGTCCACTGCGACACGGCGGCCGGCACCGCGGCGCCGGCCGGTCGGGCCCGCACGACGATGGCGCCGACCAGGGCGGCCAGCTCCTCGGCCGTGGGCACCCCGCGGACGATCCGGAACAGCGGTTCTTCGGCAGGCATGAGGCCAGGGTACGCGTCGAGAACTTGACCTTGGTCGCACAGTGGCGTGCCGGCGGCGTGACGGTTGGTGCCGCCGGGTACGGTTTCAGCGATGTCTAGCGCACTTCCCCAACTTGTCGCCGACCGGTACCGGCTCATCTCGCCGCTCGGGCAAGGCGGCATGGGTCGGGTATGGAAGGCGCGCGACGAGGTGCTGCACCGGGACGTGGCCATCAAGGAGCTTGTTCCGCCGCCCAGCCTCACCCCGGAGGAGCGCCGCGAGATGCGGGAACGCTCGCTGCGGGAGGCGCGGGCGATCGCGCGACTGAACAACATCAACGTGGTCCGCATCTTCGACGTCCTGCGGACCGACGGCGATCCGTGGATCGTCATGGAGTACGTGCCGTCCAAGTCCTTGCAGGACACCATCGCCGAGGACGGCCCGGTGTCGCCGGCCAAGGCCGTCGAGATCGGCCTCGGGGTGCTGGGCGCGCTGAAGGCCGCCCACAAGGCCGGCGTCATGCACCGCGACGTCAAACCGGGCAACGTGCTGCTCGGCAACGACGGTCGGGTGGTCCTCACCGACTTCGGCCTGGCCACCATCCCCGGCGACCCGAACGTCACCCGCACCGGCATGGTGCTGGGCTCGCCTGCGTACATCGCGCCGGAGCGGGCGCGGGACGGCACGGCGGGGCCCGAGGCCGACCTCTGGTCGCTGGGCGCGACCCTCTACGCCGCCGTGGAGGGCAAGTCCCCGTACGCCCGGCCGTCGGCGATGGCCACCCTGGCCGCGCTCGCCGTCGAGCCGCTCCCGCCGCCGAAGAACGCCGGGCCGCTCAAGCCGGTCCTGCAGGGCCTGCTGCGCAAGGACCCGGCTGAGCGGATTCCCGCCGAGGTGGCGGAGCGCCTGCTCCGCAAGGCCGTCGGCCGGCGCGCGAAGAGCATCTCGTTGCTCGACGGCGTACGCCGGCCGGGGCCGAACGGGTCGCGGGCGCCGCGCCAACCACTGGTTCCGGCGCCGCGTCCGGCAGACCGCGCCGGGCAGCCGCCGGCCACCCCGGCCCCGCGCAAGCCCGCCACGGGTACTGCCGCTGCCGCCGGTGGCGCGGCGGTCGCCGCGGATGCCACCGCCAAGGTTCCCGACGGTTCGGATGTGGGGCCCACCGCCAAGGTGGACCTGCCGGTGGCCGAGCCGACCGCGAAGCTCGACGCCGCCCCGGAGCCCGCCGTCGACGAGACGCGGGTGGACGGGCCCGACCCCGCCCTCGACGAGACGCAGGTGGACGGCACGCCGGCCGTCGACACCCGGGTGGAGCCGCCGTCCCCGCCGAGGACCCCGACCGCGGTCCTGGCCGCGCCGGTGAGTCCGGCACCGCCGAGCGGCCGGGCCACGGTCATTCCGGGTACGAAGCCGGAGCGCAACCGACGCAACCTGCTCATCGGCGCGCTGGTCGCGGCGCTGCTGATCGGCCTCGCGGTGGCTGTGCCGCTGCTGAACAGCGGCGACGACAAGGGCGGCGGTGGCCGGCCGAGCGCCGCCACCTCCGCACCGCCCACCACCAGCACCCCACCGACGTCGGCCGCGCCGACCAGCGCAGCGCCCAGCCCGACTCCCTCGGCGACCCCGCCCGCATCCTCCGACACTTTGCCCGCCGGCTGGCACTACTACACGGGCCCGAACGGCTTCCAGGTGCCGATCCCCGACGGGTGGCGAGCCAGCGTCCGTGCCGCCGACCACTCCGTCGTCTTGTACGAGGTCGGTGGCGCGGGGCGCGTGCTGCTCATCCAGTGGACCGATACCCCCAAGAAGGACGCCTACGCGGACTGGCAGAAGCAGGAGCCGGCCCGCAAGCGCCGCGTCAACGACTACAAGCTCGTCAACATCACGCGCTGCGACCCCTACTACCGCACCTGCGCGGACTGGGACTGGCTGGAGACGCGAAAGAACGTCCGCTTCCACGTGCGCAACCGGGGCGTGGTCACCGCCAGCAACCGGGGCTACGCACTCCGCTGGGAGGTGCCGGAGAAGGACTGGGAGGCCAACCTGTCCAACTTCGAGATCATCACCACCGGCTTCAAGCCGGACCGGCGGAACTGAGACCGGGGAGTCCCCCCGCCGCGAACTGACTCGCATGGCCTCCTGTCGTACGGGGTACTGGAACCCGCGACGACGGAAGGAGGTACGACATGGGTTACCGACACAAGGACACCGGACCCCGGCTGGCACTGTGGATGCTGGTCGCGCTCGGGGACATCGTCCTGCTGCTGATGAGCGCCGGCCTCTCCGCGCCGATCGGGGTGCTCGCTGTCGCGGCCCTCGTCGTCGTGGGGGTGGCGGCGTGGCGCCTGGCCCGGCGGACCACCCTGACCGGACGGGGCGCGGCGCCCGCGCCGGCCGGCACGCGACGCCGGGCCTGACCGGGGCGCCGTAGACGACGACGGCGGCAGCCGGACGAGCTGTCGACATGACAGCTGGGTCCTGCTGCTGCCGATCTGTTTCGTCGTAACCGGTCAGGCGTAGTGGGCCAGCGAGATCAGGCGGGTTCGCGGAGTAGGCTCCCGCCCCATGCCCCTGATCGACGGCCTGACCACCCTCTGGGACAAGCTGACCGGCGTGCAGCCCGAGCCGCCGCCGTTGCTGGTCCTGCTCACCGCCGTTGTCGCGCTGGCAGTGGTCGCCACCCGGGTGCCCTGGCGGATCACCCGCAACGCCGTGACCATCGCCCACGAAGGCGGCCACGCGCTGGTGGCGTTGCTGACCGGCCGGAAGCTGCGCGGCATCCGGCTGCACTCGGACACCTCCGGGCTCACCCTCTCCGCCGGCCGCCCCAGCGGGCCGGGGATGATCCTCACCCTGCTCGCCGGGTACGTGGCTCCGGCGCTGCTCGGTCTCGCCGGGGGGTGGCTGCTCGCCGGCAACCGGATCACCCTGCTGCTCTGGATCGCGGTGGCGCTGCTGCTGGCCATGCTGTTGATGATCCGCAACGTCTTCGGCGTGCTGTCGCTGCTGGTCACCGGCGGAGTGGTGCTCGCCGTGTCCTGGTACGCGTCCGCTGAGGTGCAGGCGGCCTTCGCCTGGACGTCGGTCTGGTTCCTGCTCTTCGGCGGCGTACGCCCGGTGGTCGAACTGCAACGGGTGCGCAGTCGAGGCCGGATGCCCGAGTCCGACGCGGACCAGCTCGCCCGGCTCACCCCGTTCCCTGCGCTGTTCTGGGTGAGCGTGTTCATGCTGGTCAGCCTGGCCGCGCTGGCCGCCGGCACGCTGCTGCTCGCCGGCCCGATCCTCACCGACGCCGGCCTCACCGGCTGAGCCACCGCGCTCCGACCTCGGCCCGGTGCTGGCGCGCCACGGCGGTCGAGCAGGCGAGGCAGAATCAGACAGATGCGATACGTGATCATCGGGGCTGGCGCGGTCGGCGGCACCATCGGCGTACGGCTGGGGGCGGCCGGCCGCGACGTGACGCTGGTGGCCCGCGGCGCGCACCTGGACGCGATCCAGGCGCGGGGCCTGGTCCTGCGGACGCCGGACGGTACGGTGACCGGCCGGCTCCCGGCCGCGGACGGGCCGGACGACCGCCCACTGCCGGCCGACACCGTGCTGGTGCTGACCGTCAAGTCGCAGGACACCGGGACGGCCCTGGCGACCTGGGTGGACGCCCCGGTCGAGGGTGGCGGCACGGCGGGCCAGCGGCTGCCGATCTTCCTCGCCCAGAACGGCGTCGCCAACGAGCGGGCCGCGCTGCGGCTCTTCGCCCGGGTGCACCCGGTCTGCGTCTGGCTGCCCGCCACCCATCTGGAGCCGGGTGTGGTCGTCGCCAACGGATATCCACACTCGGGCATGCTGCACCTGGGCCGCTATCCGTCCGGATCGGACGACGCCAGCCGGGCGGTGGCCGGCGATCTGACCGCCGCCGGGTTCGTCGCCCCGGTCCGCGACGACGCGATGCGGTGGAAGTACGGCAAACTGCTCGGCAACCTCGGCAACGGCCTCCAGGCGCTGCTCGGCGCGGACATCCCCGAGGCGCTCGCCGCCCGGGTACGCACCGAGGGGGAGGCCGCGCTGGCCGCCGCCGGCATCCCGCACACCACCCGCGAGGAGGAGGCCGCCGAGCGGGGCGACCAGGTGCAGCGCCGCCCTGTCGACGGCGAGGAGCGGGCCGGCGGCTCCACCTGGCAGAGCCTGGCCCGGGGTGCCGGCTCCGCCGAGGCCGACCACCTCAACGGCGAGATCGTGCTGCTCGGCCGGCTGCACGGCGTACCGACGCCGGCGAACGCGGCGGTCCAGCTCGCCGTCCGTCGGGCGGTACGCGAACGGATCCCGGCCGGTGGGTTCCCCCTCGCCGAGCTGGAGAAAATGATCGGCTGACCGGGGCAACCGCACCCCCGGCCCCAGGCGTCTCACCTGCGACCGTCACGGGGGAGGTAACAGCGTGTCGGACGTCGACGGGTTCGACGAGTTCTATCGGGGCAGCCGGCAGCGGCTGCTCGGCTTCGTCTACGTGCTCACCGGCAACCTCGCCGAGGCCCAGGACGCCGTGCAGGAGGCGTACATCCGGGCCTGGCAGCGCTGGTCGACGGTGCGCGAGTACGACGACCCGGAGGCCTGGCTCCGGGTGGTGGCCAGCCGGATCGCGGTGAGCCGGTGGCGCAGCCTGCGCAGCCGCGCGCGGGCGTACCTGCGGCACGGGGCGGAGGAGAGTGTCGCGCCGCCCAGCACCGACACCGTCGAGGTGGTGGCCGCGCTGCGCCGGCTGCCCGAGGAACAACGCACCGCCATCGCGCTCTACTACCTGCTCGGTATGCCGGTCGCTGACGTCGCCAGGGAGACGGCGGCCCCGGTCGGCACGGTGAAGGCACGGCTTTCCCGGGGGCGTGCCGCGCTCGCCGGGCTGCTCGCGGTCGTGGATCTGGAGGAGGCCGCCGATGCGTGACGAGGACATGGCATTCGTCGATCTGGTGCAGCGGGATCTGCGGGACGTCCGCTGGCCCGAACCGGGCGAGATCCGCGCCCGGGCCCGGCGTCGGCGCCGGCGCACGGCGTTGGTGGCGGGCGTGGCCGTGCTGGCGGTCAGCTCGGCCTCCGCCGTCGCGGTGGCCGCTCACCGCGACGCGCCGCCCACTCCCGCCGGCGTGGCCGGCGCGCGCGCCGAGATCCCGGCCGAGGCGCTGCTGTCCGAGCCTGACCTGCCGGTGCAGGCGGACATGGAGATCAGTGAGTCGGGCCTCGGAGAGCCCGTGCAGGTCGACTCGATGCTCGAGACGTGCGGCCGGGAACACGGCGTGAGCGTGGCGCCGGTGGAGTCACGCTACTCGCGGTCCCGCAACCTGTTGCGCGCCGACCGGATTCAGCGCCTTCCGCTGCAGGTGCTCGTCCAGGACGTCTACCGGTTGGCGCCGGCCGCGCCCGGCCGGCTCTTCGCGGATCTCGACCGGCTGGTGGGGGCCTGCCCGACGTGGCTGCAGACGACGCCGACCGAGCGGGGCGGGCGGCCCGTGACGGTGTCGATCCAGTATCGCTGGCAGGTGCTGGACCTGGACTTCGCCGGGGACCGGGCCGTCCTGCTGCGGCGCGTCTGGTCATCGGAAGGTTGGGGCTCGGCGGGCCTGTCGAACGGTGAGGACCTGCGCGCGGTCGTGCAGGTCGGTGACCTCGTCACGGTGCTCACCCCGGATGTCGGGATGAATTTCGACCCGGCGGACAAGATCGATGAGGGGCAGGTGCGGGACCTGGCTCTCACCGCCGCCGAGCGCATGTGCTCCGCCGCGAATCCGCGCTGTTGACGGCGACGAGACCCCGCCGTGATCGGCGGGGGCCTCGGGCCCGGGTCAGAGCGGGATGTTGCCGTGCTTCTTGGGGGGCAGGGTCTCCCGCTTGGTACGCAGCACCCGCAGGGCACGGACGATCTGGGTACGGGTCTCGTGCGGCGGGATCACGCTGTCGACGTATCCGCGCTCGGCGGCGATGTACGGGTTGGCCAGCGTGTCCTCGTACTCGGCGATCTTCTCGGCCCGGACGGCCGCCGGGTCCTCGGCGTTCGCCAGCTCCTGCCGGTAGAGGATGTTCACCGCGCCCTGGGCGCCCATCACCGCGATCTGCGCCGTCGGCCAGGCGAAGTTGAGGTCCGCGCCGAGGTGCTTGGAACCCATGACGTCGTACGCCCCGCCGTACGCCTTGCGGGTGATCACGGTGACCTTCGGGACGGTGGCCTCGGCGTACGCGTAGATGAGCTTGGCGCCGCGGCGGATGATGCCGTCCCACTCCTGCCCGGTGCCGGGCAGGAAGCCGGGCACGTCCACGAAGGTCAGCACCGGGATGTTGAACGCGTCGCAGGTGCGTACGAACCGGGCCGCCTTCTCCGACGCGGCGATGTCCAGCGTGCCGGCGAACTGCATCGGCTGGTTGGCGACCACGCCGACCGGGCGCCCCTCGACCCGGCCGAAGCCGACCACGATGTTCTGCGCGTAGAGCGGCTGGACCTCGAGGAACTCCCCGTCGTCGAGGACGTGCTCGAGCACCTGGTGCATGTCGTACGGCTGGTTCGCCGAGTCCGGGATCAGCGTGTCCAGCTCCCGGTCGGAGTCGGTGACGCCCAGCTCGGCCGGGGCCTCGAAGACCGGCGGCTCGTCCAGGTTGTTCGACGGCAGGTACGACAGCAGCGCCTTGACGTATTCGATCGCGTCGTCCTCGTCGGTGCCGAGGTAGTGCGCGTTGCCGCTGCGGGTGTTGTGGGTCCGGGCGCCGCCCAGCTCCTCCATCCCGACGTCCTCGCCGGTGACCGTCTTGATCACATCGGGGCCGGTGATGAACATGTGCGAGGTCTGGTCGACCATCACGGTGAAGTCGGTGACCGCCGGCGAGTAGACCGCGCCACCCGCGCACGGACCCATGATCAGCGAGATCTGCGGGATGACGCCGCTGGCCCGGACGTTGCGGAAGAAGATCTCACCGTAGAGGCCGAGTGAGGCGACCCCCTCCTGGATCCGCGCGCCACCGGAGTCGTTGATGCCGACGACCGGGCAGCCGATCTTCATGGCGAGGTCCATCACCTTGACGATCTTCTCGCCGAAGACCTCGCCGAGCGAGCCGCCGAAGACCGTGAAGTCCTGCGCGAAGACGCAGACCTTGCGGCCGTCCACCGTGCCGTAGCCGGTCACCACGCCGTCGCCGTACGGCCGGGTCCGCTCCAGCCCGAAGTTGGTGGACCGGTGCCGGGCGAACTCGTCCAGCTCGACGAAGGAGCCCTCGTCGAGCAGCATCTCGATCCGCTCCCGGGCGGTCTTCTTGCCCCGCGCGTGCTGCTTCTCGACCGCGCGTGCCGACCCGGCGTGCACCGCCTCGTCGACCCGGCGTTCCAGGTCGGCCAGCTTGCCGGCGGTGGTGTGGATGTTGATCCCGGTCTCGGTAGTCACCCAGGGAATATAACGATGGTTCAGGTGGGCGCCGCTGTGCAGTCCGCCTCACCGGCTGTCGGCGCCCGGGCGACGCCGGGGCCGTAGGCTGGCGGGATGCCCGGTTCGCCGTACACCGACCTGGACCGTCCGCCGCTGTCGGCGGCCCGGCTGCGGCGCGCGTTGGTCGCCCCGCACGGACCGTGGCGTCGCCTGGAGTTGCGCGCGGAGACCGGCTCGACCAACGCCGACGTGGTCGAGGCGGCCGCGGCCGGCGAGCCGGAGGGCCTGGTGGTGGTCGCCGAACGGCAGACCGCCGGGCGGGGCCGGCGCGGCCGGGTCTGGCAGTCGCCGCCGCGAGCCGGCATCGCGACCAGCGTCCTGCTCCGGCCCGGTGAGGCGGTCCCGGAGCGCGGCTGGCCGCCCGTGCCCCCGGTCGGGTACGGCTGGCTGCCGCTGCTCGCCGGAGTCGCGCTGGTCGAGGCGGTGACCCGGCTGGCCGAGCTGGAGGCCCGCCTGAAGTGGCCCAACGATCTGCTGATCGACGGCGCCAAGTGCGCGGGGGTGCTGGCCGAGGCGGTGCCGGGCGGCGCTCCGGCCCAGCCGTCCGCGGTCGTCATCGGCATCGGCCTCAACGTGACGCTGCGCGCCGACGAGTTGCCGGAGAACCCCAGCGGGCTGCCCGCCACCTCGCTCCAGCTCGCCGGCGCCGCCGCCACCGACCGGGACCCGCTGCTGCGCGCGCTGCTCCGCTCGCTCGCCGACTGGTACGACCGCTGGCGCGCCGCCGGCGGCGACGCGGTCGCCAGCGGCCTGCGGGAGGCGTACGTGAACGCCTGTGCCACTGTCGGCCGCCAGGTTCGCGTGCTGCTCCCCGACGGCCGGGAGGTACGCGGCACCGCCACCGGGGTGGACCCGGACGGCCAGCTGCAGGTCGACACCCCGGCCGGCGAGCTCCGCCTGGCCGCTGGCGACGTCCTTCACGTCCGCTGAACGGACCGGCCCTTCCTGGGCGCTCACGAGCAGGGCGCTCAACGCCGACCGCGCGGCTGTTCCCGTTGCTGGCATCGACCGGTTACGGTCAGCGCGTCCTGTTCTGCGAGGAGGTTTCCGTGGCGTTCCCCGAAGACGTGCTCACCGAGGACGAGCACGTCGTGCTGCACCTGCACCCGCACTGGAAGGCCCTGATCCGGCCGATCCTGGTGCTGGTGCTCGCCGTCGCGGCGGTGGTCGCGGGCTGGGTCCTGCTGCCCGACGGCAACGGCGGCATGATCGCGCTCTACGCGATCGCCGCGCTGTGCCTGGCGCTGGTGCTCTGGCTGGGCCTGTGGCCGTTCCTGCTCTGGCGCACCACCCACTACCTCTTCACCAACGAGCGAGTGCTGCTCCAGAAGGGCGTCTTCTCCCGCGACCGGCGGGATCTGCCGTTGACCCGGATCAACGACCACTCCATGCACCAGCGCTTCGTGGAGCGGCTGCTCGGCTGCGGCACGCTCACCATCGAGTCGGCCGGTGAGCGTGGGCAGTCGGTGCTCGTCGACGTGCCGCACGTCGACAAGGTGCAGACCAGGCTCTACGAGCTGGTCGAGGCCCACCACGACAAGCACTCGCTGGGCGACGGCGAGATGCGCGAGATCCTGGCCGACATGCGGGAGGGCAAGCCCCTCCGCGATCCCTCCGCCTGACCCACTCCCGGCCCGTGTCGATCATGGGGTTGCCGCCGCGGCGACAACCCCATGATCATCGGCCGGTGGCCGGTGGCCGGGCGCGGTCAGCGGCGCGGGAAGCGGCGGAGGGTGGGCTGAAGCTCGGCGGCCAGCTCCGCGTCCAGGCCCCCGAGGGTGCGGCCGAGGCCGGCGTCCGCCGGAGCGGGGCGCCCCTGTGGCAGGGGGTAGTCGGCCCGTACGCCCGCCCGGCGGTCGTTCTCCTCCAGCTCGCCGACCGACTCTGCCAACTCCGCCACCGGATCCATCTCCGCCATGGTGTCCCATTCGTCACGCGGGATGCTGTGCCAGGTCTCCTCCGCGTGCCTCGAGACCGGCTGAAAGACGAACGTCCGGTACGACCAGAAACGGAACAGGGTGGCCAGCAGGACGCCGCCGGTCTTCGCGACGTTCAGCATCAGCAGGCTGGTCACGCCGAGGCCGTACTTCGCCGCCGCCAGGACGCCCAGTTCGATGAGCAGGCCGGTGGCGTTGAACAGGAAGAACAGGACGTACTCGCGGCGCAGGGCCGATTTCGGCCGGTCCCGGTACGTCCAGTGCCGATTCATCAGATACGACGTGATCGTCGCCACGATGGTCGCGACCACGGTCGCCTTGAGCTGGCCGGTGCGGAAAACCGTGAGTGCCAGCGCATTGAACACTGCGTAATTGATGACGGTGTTGATGCCACCGACGATGCCGAATTTGAGCGCCTCGTGGATGAACTTCTGCCATCGCTCGGGCAGCAGACGGACAAGAGGCATGCGGAACACCTTAGGGCAGTGGGCAGGGCCGACTCGGCCCGGCGGGACGGGATGGGCGGTGGGTCACGCCCCGGACTCTCGGTCGTGGCTCGTTCCCGGAACGGGAAGAGTTCCCGCTTCCACGAAAACGAACCGCCGGTACGACCAGAATCGGAACAGCGTCCCGAGGCCGGTGCCGACGATGAAGCTGGCCACATTGTCGGCCAGCGCGGTCTGGAACACCGCGGGCCAGATGGCGCCCAGCCCGTAGCGACTGATCGCAAGGCAGGCCACGGCGATGCCCAGGCCGACCCCGTTGAAGAAGAAGAACAGCGCGTACTCGCGAGCCGGATTCGAGCGCTGGCGGTGCCGCCAGGTCCAGAACCGGTTGCCGAGGAACGCCATGGTCGCCGCGACCACCGTGGAGATGGTCTTCGCCAGCACGGGTGACACGTGCTGGACGCTGGACAGGTAGTTGAAGAGCGCGAAGTCGACGAGGAACGCGACCCCACCCACGGTGGCGAACTTGCTCAGCTCGTGGATGAGGTGACCGAACCGGTCCATCAGGCTGCCGAACAGACCTCGACGGGTGTGCGGAGGCCCCGGCTGGTCTCCGGTCATCGTCGCGGCCACCCGCCGAGAGTACCGGGTGCGCGTACCCGGGGGTGGTAGCAACCGGAAGCGGGCCGCACCTCCGGCGGAGAGACGAGGTGCGGCCTCCGGTGCTCGTCGTCCGCTCCGTATGTCCGTGAGCAGAGCGTAACCGGCTGTGGCGCAATTGTGGACGGGATCGCGGAATCGTCGGTCCTGGCGTCCGGGTGTGCTTCCGCACATCGTGCACCCGCACGGGGTCGCCGACGCCGATGCCGGCGAAGGTTCTCCGCAGGATTTGCGTGAAACTGCGCGCGAAAGCGGGTATCAGATCGTGATGCCGCAGCGTGGCCGTGCCTTGTGCAGTTCTTCACAACCAGTCCCACTGACTCGGGAGGCAGCCCGGTTTACGCTGAGCCCAATCCCAGGTTTCCACGAAGGCGAGGCGCTTGCTCGCCAGAACTCGTGCATCCCATACATCGGTCAGCGTCGACCACAAGGAGATGTGACATGGTTGCTCCGGCTACTGTTCGGGGTATCGATCAGGCCCCGACGTCCCACCCCAAACTGCTCGCCTGGGTACGTGAGGTCGCGGAACTGACCACCCCCGATCGGGTGGTCTGGGTGGACGGGTCCGATGAGGAGTGGCGCCGCCTCACCGACGAGCTCGTCGAGAGTGGCACCCTGATCCGGCTGAACCCCGAGAAGAAGCCCAACTCGTTCTACGCGCGGACCGACCCCTCGGACGTCGCCCGGGTTGAGGAGCGCACCTTCATCTGCTCCGCCGACGAGGCGGACGCCGGCCCCACCAACAACTGGATGGCGCCGGCCGAGATGAAGCGGACGATGACCGACCTGTACCGCGGTTCCATGCGCGGACGGACCATGTACGTCATCCCGTTCTGCATGGGCCCGGTCGAGGCGAAGAGCCCCATGTTCGGCGTCGAGATCACCGACAGCCCGTACGTGGTCGCCTCGATGCGGATCATGACCCGGATGGGGTCGAAGATCCTGGAGGCGATGGGCGACGACGCCGACTTCGTGCACGCGCTGCACTCGATCGGCGCCCCGCTCGCGCCGGGCCAGCAGGACGTGGCGTGGCCGTGCAACGAGACGAAGTACATCTCGCACTTCCCCGAGACCCGGGAGATCTGGTCCTACGGCTCCGGCTACGGCGGCAACTCGCTGCTGGGCAAGAAGTGCTACTCGCTGCGGATCGCCAGCGTGATGGGGCGCGACGAGGGCTGGCTCGCGGAGCACATGCTGATCCTCAAGATCACCTCGCCCGAGGGCAAGGTCTACCACATCGCCGGCGCGTTCCCGTCGGCCTGCGGCAAGACCAACCTCGCCATGCTGGAGCCGACCATCCCGGGCTGGAAGGTCGAGACCATCGGCGACGACATCGCCTGGATGCGCTTCGGCCCGGACGGTCGTCTCTACGCCATCAACCCGGAGTACGGCCTCTTCGGGGTCGCGCCGGGCACCGACTGGAAGACCAACGCCAACGCGATGCGGACGTTGGACCGCGGTAACTCCGTCTTCACCAACGTGGCCCTCACCGACGACGGCGACATCTGGTGGGAGGGCATGGGTGAGCCGCCGGCGCACCTGATCGACTGGAAGGGCAACGACTGGACGCCGGAGAGCGACAACCTCTCCTCGCACGCGAACAGCCGGTTCTGCACCCCGATCACGCAGTGCCCCATCCTGGCCGACGACTACTACGACCCGAACGGCGTGCCGATCGACGCGATCCTGTTCGGCGGCCGGCGCCGGGACACCGTCCCGCTGGTCACCGAGGCCCGTGACTGGGTGCACGGTGTCTACATGGGCGCCACGCTCTCCTCGGAGACCACCGCCGCCGCCTCCGGCGCGGTCGGCGTGGTCCGTCGCGACCCGATGGCCATGCTGCCGTTCATCGGCTACCACGCCGGCGACTACTTCCGGCACTGGATCGAGATGGGCAAGGGCGTCGACGGCGACGAGTCCAAGCTGCCGAAGATCTACTACGTCAACTGGTTCCGCAAGGACCCCGAGGGCAGCTTCCTCTGGCCGGGCTTCGGCGAGAACTCCCGGGTGCTCAAGTGGGTCATCGAGCGGATCGAGGGCCGCGCCGAGGCCGTCGAGACCCCGATCGGCATGGTTCCGGCCCAGGACGCGCTGGACGTCGACGGCCTGGACATGACCCCGGAGGACGTGCGGATCGCCCTCAAGGTCGACCCGGAGGAGTGGCGTCGGGAGCTCCCGCTGGTCACCGAGTGGTTCGAGAAGTTCGGGGACAAGCTCCCCGGCGTGCTCTGGGCCGAGCTGGACGCGCTGCGCGCCCGGCTCGACGTGGAGCCGCAGAAGTAGCTGTGCCGGTTGCCCGCACCGGGCACCGTCGGACGCCATGAGGACGGCCGCCGAACCCATCGAGGTCCGGCGGCCGTCCGCCGTCGCGGCCACCTCCCCCGCCGAGTCCGTCAGCAAGAGGTTCGAGTCAGGATCCGCCGGCCTTCTCCCGGTGCCAGCCTCTTGACCAACATTTGTGGACTCGTGCGGTGGCCGGTGGCCGGCCCGGGTGCGGGGCAGGATGGGGGCGTGGGGGACGAGTACGACGTGATCGTGGTCGGGGCCGGGCCGGCAGGGTCGGCCGCGGCGCTCTCCGCCCGGCGGGCGGGGGCCCGGGTGCTGCTGCTGGACCGGTACGACTTCCCCCGCGACAAGGCCTGCGGTGACGGGATCGCCGCGCACGCGCTGGACGTACTCGCCGAGTTGGGCGTGACCGACGCGGTCGACGGGTACGCCCCGCTGCCCGCGCTGCGCCTCGTCGCCCCGGGCGGCGGCACGGTGGCCCGGGCGCTGCCCCGGCCCGCGTACACGGTGCCCCGGGCGGTGTTCGACGCCCGACTGGTGGCGGCGGCCGTCGCGGCCGGCGCGGAACTGCGCCGGCATGCCGTACGCCAGGTGGAGCTGCGCGACGACCGGGTGGTCCTCGACGGCGAGCTGGCCGCCCGGGCGGTGGTCGGAGCAGACGGCGCCGGCTCGGTGCTCCGCCGGGCGCTCGGGCACCCGGTGAACCCGGACCGCCACCTCGCGCTCGCCATCCGCGGCTACGCTCCGGCGCTGCCCGGCCCGCCCGAGCAGGTCATCGTCACCTCGTCGTCGCGCTGGCCGGCGTACGCCTGGTCGTTCCCGATCGGTGACGGTCGGGCCAACGTCGGGTACGGGGAGGTGCTGCGCGGCGAGCCGCTGACCCGGGCGCACCTGCTGGACCGCCTGGCCGCCCTGTTGCCCGGCACCGACCCGGCCGCGGTCACCGACCTGCGGGCCCACCACCTGCCGCTCTCCACGCACCGGCCGGCATCGGGGCGGGGTCGGGTGGTGCTGGCCGGGGACGCACTCTCGTTGATCAACCCGTTCACCGGCGAGGGCATCTTCTACGCCCTGCGTTCCGGCGCCCTGGCCGGCGCTGCGGCGGCCGGTGCTCCGGCCCAGGCGGCCCGCCGGTACGCCGACACCCTCCGCCGCCGGCTCGGTACCCACCTGCGGCACAGCTCGGTCGCCGCCTGGCTGGCCCGCCGACGGTGGGTGGTGGACGCGGCGGTCCGCGCGGCCCGCCGGGACGACCGGGTCTACCGGAGCGTGGTGGAACTGGGGCTGGGTGACGGACGTCTCGACGCCCATGCCCTGGCCATGATCGGCATCGGTCTCACCCACCGCGATGAGCCACCGCAGCACTGATCTTCAACCCGGGTCGCTACCCTGCAAGTGATGACTCTGCGGAAACTCCTCTACTCCGTGTACGAGCGCCGGCTGACGGCGAAGCTCGCGGGCAGGCCGGTGCCCCGGCACGTCGGCGTGATGTGCGACGGCAACCGCAGATGGGCCCGGGACATGGGCTTCGTCGACCCGAACGACGGCCACCGGATGGGCGCGGAGCGGATCAAGGAGCTGCTGCGCTGGTGCGATGCGGCCGGTGTCGGGCACGTCACCCTCTGGCTGCTCTCCACCGACAATCTCTCCCGACCGGCCGCCGAGCTGGACCCACTGCTCCAGATCATCGAGGACCTCACCACCGAGCTGGCCGAGGAGGGCAACCCCTGGCGGTTGCGGATGGTCGGCGCCCTCGACGTGCTGCCCGCGCAGCACGCCGCCGCGCTCAAGGCCGCCGAGGAACGCACCCGGGACCGCAGCGGTGGCGCCCAGGTCAACATCGCCGTCGGGTACGGAGGCCGGCGCGAGATAGCCGACGCGGTCCGCTCGCTGCTGCTGGAGCACGCCGCCACCGGCGGCACCATCGAGGAGCTGGCCAACGCGATCGACGTCGACGACATCTCCGAGCACCTCTACACCAAGGGCCTGCCGGACCCGGATCTGATCATCCGGACCAGCGGCGAGCAGCGCATGTCGGGCTTCATGCTCTGGCAGAGCGCCCACTCGGAGTTCTACTTCTGCGAGCTGAACTGGCCCGACTTCCGCCGGGTCGACTTCCTCCGCGCCCTGCGCTCCTACGCCACCCGTCAGCGCCGCTTCGGCACCTGACCCTCCCGCCGGTCAGGCCAGGTGGGGTAGGGCGGCGGTGAGAAAGTCGGCCAGTGCGGCGGGGGATTCGAGGGTGAGGTCGGCGGCGTCGGCGACCTCGTGACCGGTCTCCGGGTTGGCGACGGCGACGCAGACGCCGACGAAATCAGGGTCGGCCGCGCTCCGGGTGCGCAGCGCGGCGAACGCCTTGATGTCGGAGACGTCGTCGCCGAAGTACCAGGCGCCGCCGGCGTCCCGGACCACCTCGCCGATCACCATGCCCTTGTCCCGGTCGACCGGGGGCTTCAGCTCCAGCACCATGCGCCCCGTCTGGCAGCGCAGGCCCAGCCGCTCGGCCCGGACCCGGCCCCACTCCTGCACCAGGTCGCCGAGGTGCGGGGCGGTCCGCCAGTGCAGGGCCACGGAGAGTCGCTTGAACTCCACCAGCGCGCCGGGCGGCAGCTCGGCGCGGGCCTGCTCGGCCAGCTCCGCCATCGTGGGCACCCAGGGCAGGGCGGCCGGCTCGGTGACGGTCTCACCGCCGGAGTGACTGTGCTCCAGGCCGTAGAGTCCGTAGAGGTCGATGCCGGCGAGGCCGCCCAGGTGGTCGCGGAGGAACTCCACCGGGCGCGCGGAGACGATGGCGATCCGGCGTACGTGCGGGGCGAGCGCCTCCAGCGCGGCGAGCACGTTCGGGGCGGGCCGGACCGCGGTGGGGTCGTCGCCCACCGGCGCGAGGGTGCCGTCGAAGTCGAAGAAGAGCACCACGTCGGCCGCCCGCGCGGCGGTGGCGCGCCAGGCGTGCTCGGCGTCCAACGGGCTCTTGGGCGGCTGGTTGCCCAGATTCAACGGCGGCACGCGCGTCAGCGTACCCCGGACACGAGGGCGTATTCGTGGCCGAGATCTGACGCCCGGGCGGCGCGGCGGATCAGCGTTCGGCGGCTCCCCGCCCCCGGCGCCCGAACGGCACCACGGCCGCCTCCGGGCCCTGGCTGAGCAGGTAACCCTCCACGAAGCCGGTGTTCCGGTCGCCGGTGTGCGCCTCGATCTCGTTGAGCCGCGCCACCAGGAACTCGGTGAGCGCGCTGACCCGGTCGTTGAGCCGGTCGTGCAGCTCGGCGATGACGGCGAGGACCACCGCCGTGCCGGCCGTCGTGAGTGCGACGAGGTTGACGATCAGGGGAAGCTGCCTGCCGTCCATCACGCCGACCACCACGTTGCCGGTCACGCCCGATGTCACCGACACCACCGCGACCACGACTGCCCACCATTTCAGGGTCATGGACAGACCCCTCCTTCTGTCCCGCAGGGCCGGATTCGGCCTTGTCGCGTCCCCCCGCCGACGACGAGCCCAAGCAGTACGAATAGGGACGCTAGCGTGCCCGTTCCGGCCCCGGAGCGAAACGATCGGATCTGCCCTTCCGTTCTTTCGCCATCTGAGGAACTACCCGGCCTCTTTACCGCTATTTCGGTCGTCAACCGGAAGAGTCGGGCGATAGGCGAGGTAGCGGATGGTTTCCCGAATGTGGAACTTCTCCGCGTCCGAGACGTTCGGGTCCACCAGTCGGCGCAGCAGCGCCTCGACGTCGGGATCCATCGGCGGCAGGGTGGGGGCGGTGCGCGCGGTGGTGGCCCGGTCCCAGCCCAGCGCGGTGAACGCCGCCGCCGGGTTGAGGCCCAGGCCCTCGCAGAAGGCGACCACCCGTTCCGCCTCGGGGTCGCTGGCCCAGTCGCCGCGTACCCAACGGTTGATGGTCTGGCGGGAGACGCCGGTGCGCCGGGAGACCTCAGTGCCGCTCCAGGCCCGCGTCGCGCGCGCGTCGCCCAGGGCGCGACGGACGAAGGTGGCGAAGGCGATCTTCCGGGCGTGGGCGGTCTCGGTCACCCCGTGACGGTACGACCAGCCGGCAAGCGCAGGGGCTCCCGGCGTGCTGCTGTCACGCTGACGTGACGGCGGCCCCGGATTTCCGGTAAACGATTCAGTGCTGCTCTTGAGGGGTGTCACTCGGGCAGAATAGATGGACGCCAAGATGGCGGTAAACAGACGAAGAGCTGATACTGTCACGCCTATGAGACAACTTACGGTGTGTCACGTGCATGAGACGATCAGTGCTCACATGCGTCACTCCGCAGGTGCCGAGGGGGTCTCGTGACCGAACTCGCGACCCGTGCCCAGGCCTTCGGCCTGATCGCGGACGGAGTGGCTGCCGGGTTGAGCGCCCCGTGGCGCCTCTACCTCGCCCGGGGTTGCCGGTACCTCTCCCTGAGCGTCGGCGACCGGGCCGAATGGAACGCCTGGCGTATCCATCTCGGCTGCCCGGAACTGAGCGTCCGGGTCTACGACGCCGGCGGCGAGATCCGGCGCGCCTCGGTCGCCGAGGTGATGCTGGACGGCTGCCGGATCAGCGTGGAGCTCGTCGAGGAGGTCAGCACGGCCGACCTGGAGCGACTGCTGGTCGTCGACCCTCTGGTCGAGCCGGAGGAGCTGTGAGCCGGCGGGCCGCGGTGGCGTCCCCGACGCCGGCGGGAGTGACCGGATGAGCCCGTTCCTCGCCGTCGTGCTCGTGCTCGTGCTCGGCTCCACCTGCTATGCGGCGGGCCGGCTGCACGGTCAGCTCAGCTACCGGATCGGCTACCGGTTCGGCTACCGCCAGGGATACTTCGACGGGGACCGGGGTGCCTGGAACCGGCGGCGCCGCGACGCGCAGGCCGCGATCGCCTCGGCGCTGGCCCGCCCCGCCCCGGTGTCGGCGACCCGCGCCACGGTTCCGTTCGCCGGTACGGCCGCCCGCGCCGCGGTCGCCGCCCGGCCGACGTCCGGCCCGACTCCGCCGGACACCGCCACCAGACAGCTCGGCGGGCTCACCAATCGGCAGGGCACCACGTACACCGGTTCCTCGTTCAGCGCCTCCGCCGGTGTGGCGGGCGGGCAGACCGGGACCCTGGTCCGCCGGCAGGGCTGAGGCCCCCAGGACACGGTGTGCCGTCCGCGGCGGACGCGCACCGTCGGAGCCACGTCAGACCGGTGACGGTGGCTCCACCGGCCGGGATGTGCGCAGGGGGCATGCATCCCGGCCGGTTCCGCCGTGCGCGTTCGTCTCCCGGTCGGGTGGGATCGCGTTGCGCCACTAGCCGACGGGCCTGTCGGCGGCTAGCGTCTAGCCATGGCGCGGGGCTTTCCCGAGCCAGCCGGACAGCCCGGACCTGCGACCTCGCGCACGGGGCCCGCATCCGACCCCGTGTCCACCGGGCACCGGACGAGGCGGAACACGGGTGGCCGGGTGCCCATCCGCGGAGCAGGCCTGTGACGACTCGCCGTACCCCCGCCGGTGCCGACCAGACCCCGGCCGCGACTGCCACGACCCGCCGGACCGCCCGCAGCCGTCGCGCCGCGGCCCCGTCGGCCGACGCCGAGGAGCCTCGACCAGCCGGTCAGGCCTTCGTCCTGGACACCTCGGTCCTTCTCTCCGATCCCGCGGCGTTCCACCGCTTCGCCGAGCACGAGGTGGTGCTGCCGCTGGTGGTCATCTCCGAGCTGGAGGGGAAGCGGCAACACCCGGAGCTGGGCTGGTTCGCCCGCCAGTCGCTGCGGATGCTGGACGAGCTGCGGGTGCAGCACGGCCGGCTGGACCGGCCGGTGCCGGCCAACGACCAGGGCGGCACCCTCCGGGTGGAGCTGAACCACACCGACGACGGGGTGCTGCCGCCCGGCTTCCGTACCGACTCGAACGACGCCCGGATCCTCTCGGTGGCGCTCAACCTGGCCGCCGACGGGCGTGAGGTCACCCTGGTCAGCAAGGACATGCCGCTGCGGGTCAAGGCGGCGTCGGTCGGACTGCGCGCTGACGAGTACCGGCACGGCCAGGCCAGCGACCCGACCTGGACCGGCATGGCCGAGCTGGAGCTGGCCGAGGAGGAGATCGCCCGGCTGTACGCGGGGGAGACGCTGGACGTCGACGCGGCCGCCGGCCTGCCCTGCCACACCGGGCTCGTGCTGCACTCGGTGCGGGGCTCGGCGCTCGGCCGGGTGCTGCCCGACAAGACCGTACGGCTGGTCCGCGGCGACCGGGAGGCGTTCGGTGTGCACGGCCGCTCGGCGGAGCAGCGGATCGCGCTCGACCTGCTGCTGGACGAGTCGATCGGGATCGTGTCGCTGGGCGGGCGGGCCGGCACCGGCAAGTCCGCCCTGGCGCTCTGTGCCGGCCTGGAGGCGGCGATGGAGCGGCGCCGGCACAAGAAGGTGATCGTCTTCCGCCCGCTCTACGCCGTCGGCGGCCAGGAACTCGGCTACCTGCCCGGCTCGGAGTCGGAGAAGATGTCGCCGTGGGCCCAGGCGGTCTTCGACACCCTGGGCGCGGTGGTGCACGAGAACGTGCTGGAGGAGGTCACCTCCCGGGGCCTGCTGGAGGTCCTCCCGCTGACCCACATCCGCGGCCGGAGTCTGCACGACGCCTTCGTCATCGTCGACGAGGCACAGTCGCTGGAGCGGGGCGTGCTGCTCACCGTGCTGTCCCGGATCGGCCAGGGGTCGCGGGTGGTGCTCACCCACGACGTGGCCCAGCGGGACAACCTCCGGGTGGGGCGGCACGACGGGGTGACCGCGGTGATCGAGGCGTTGAAGGGTCATCCGCTCTTCGCGCACGTCACCCTCAGCCGTTCGGAGCGTTCTCCGATCGCCGCTATGGTGACGGATCTGTTGGAGGACACCCCGTTCTGAGGCCCGGTTCGCCCCCGTTTGATGGCCTTCGCGTTGTGGTGCAGATCACAATTGACCCGGTTGGTTTCCCATCTGCCTCACTGTGCGCAATGGTGTCCATCGAGCGCTCACGCACCAGGAAGATTGTCGAGCATCGTTCGCCACCCGGACGGTGGCGAACCGCGAAACCCGGTGTGCCGGCTGCGACCGCGAAGGTCGGGGCGCTCACGGCGCCGGTGTAGCCGCGGACGGCCACGCGTCGCGTCGTGTCATTGCCCCCGACGAAGGGACCACTTCGTGAGTCGGCTGTGGAGCCGGTTCGGCGCCCGTACGGCCGCTGTCGCGCTGCTTTCCGTGGGCGTTGCCGGTGGCTTCTACCTGGGCGAAGACCGACAGACTCAGCAACAGGGCCTGACCGCGCAGGCGGGCCTGAAGGTCGACCAGGCGGAGTACGCGTACCAGCGTGACCGGCAGGCCGACCACCGAATGGAGTCGGCCAAGCAGCGGGCCGCCGAGTACCAGGCGAAGCTGCGGGCCGCGGCGGCGGCCAAGGAGGCCGCCGAGCGGACCCGTGAGGCCGAGAAGGCGGCCGCGTCCCGGAAGAAGGCGCGCGAGGCGGCGGCCGTCACCAAGCCGTACGACGGGCCGATCCCGGCGTCCTGTGAGGAGTTCAGCGGCAACCGGGCGATCGGCTGCGCGATCATGCTGGAAGAGGGCTTCGGCATCGACCAGTTCCCGTGCCTGGACAAGCTCTGGACCAAGGAGAGCGGCTGGAACCACAAGGCCTACAACTCGGGGTCCGGCGCGTACGGGATCCCGCAGGCCCTGCCCGGCAGCAAGATGGGTTCGGTCGCGGCCGACTGGAAGACCAACCCGGCCACCCAGATCAAGTGGGGCCTCGGCTACATCAAGGGCCGGTACGACAACCCGTGCGGCGCCTGGCAGCACTCGAAGAGCACGGGCTGGTACTGATCGGACGTTGACGACGGCGGGGTGTGCGGGGATCCGCGCACCCCTCCGCCGTTTCTGCCGGCGTGGCGCGGGCATCCGAGTGGCGGCCGGTCCCGTTTGCTGATAGCTGTTGGTAGGTGACCTGGCGCGGTGGCCCGACGGGCAACGATCCCCAACGGTTCGGCACCGAGGCGTTCTACGCCTCCCTGGGCCGGGCCTTCGTCGCGATGTGCGCGGTCGTGCCGGTGCTGTTCCTCATCGAGGCGCTCGACGTCGGCCTGCACGCCAATCTGGACGTGACCGCCGGCATCATTCCACACCGGATCCAGGGGCTCGACGGGGTCTTCTTCTCGCCGTTCCTGCATGCCAACTTCACCCACCTCTACAGCAACAGCATCCCGCTGATCCTGCTCGGCACCTTCGTCCTGGCCGCCGGCACCCGCCGCTTCCTGTGGTCCACGCTGATGATCATTCTGATCAGCGGGCTGGGGGTGTGGTTCACCGGCTCGCCGGACTCGGTGGTGGTCGGCGCGAGCGGCGTCATCTTCGGCTACCTCGGCATCCTGCTCACCCGGGGCATCGTCGAGCGGAGCTGGTGGAACTTCGGGGTGGTGCTGCTGGTCGGCCTGCTCTACGGCTGGCAGCTGCTCGGCATCCTGCCGACCGACGAGCACATCTCCTGGCAGGGGCACCTGTTCGGGCTGCTCGGTGGGATCGTGGCAGCGATCCTGTTCCGCCGTCGAGGGGACCTGCCGGCACCGGAGCGGGACGGATCGCCCACCGTCACCCTGCCCTGACGGGGCGTCGACACGTCCGTGGGACGTGCTTGCCCCGGGCCGCCGGTCCGCCTACCGTCAGGATCAACATGCGTTGATCCGTGGGCGAAAGTGACGGTGCGCCATGCGCGAGGTCGATGTCGCCGTGATCGGGGCCGGTCCGGCCGGGCTCTTCGCCGCGTACTACGCCGGGTTCCGCGGGCTCTCCGTGGCCGTCGTCGACGCGCTGCCCGAGCCGGGCGGCCAGGTGACCGCCATGTACCCGGAGAAGCTCATCCTCGACGTCGCCGGATTCCCCTCGATCAAGGGGCGGGAGCTGGTGGCGAACCTGGTCGCACAGGCCGCGCCGTACGCGCCCGAATACCTGCTCGGCACCCGGGCGGAGAAGCTCGCCTACCTCGACGGGCAGCCGGTGCTCGGCCTGGCCGGTGGCGAGCAGCTGCGCTGCGGGGCGGTGGTGGTGACCGGCGGGCTGGGCAGCTTCACGCCCCGGCCGCTGCCGGTCGCCGACAGTTTCCTGGGAACCGGGATCGTCTACTTCGTGCCGCAGCCGGCCGAGCTGGCCGGCCGGGACGTGCTGATCGTGGGCGGTGGCGACTCGGCCTTCGACTGGGCGGTGACGCTCCAGTCGATCGCCCGGTCGGTGACCCTGGTGCACCGGCGGGAGAAGTTCCGCGCCCACGCCTCGACCGTCGCCCGGGTGCGGTCGCTGCCGGTCCGCGTAGTGGTCAACGCGGAGGTGACCCGGCTGTACGGCGACGACCGCGTCACCGGCGCCGAGGTGACCGTACGCGGTGGCGTGGCGGAGACGCTGCCGGCGGACACCGTGGTCGCCGCCCTCGGCTTCACCGCCGACCTGGGACCGCTCGCCGAGTGGGGGCTGCGGCTGGACCGGCGGCACATCGTGGTGGACAGTGCGATGTCGACCAACCTGCCCCGGATCTTCGCGGCCGGGGACATCACCGAATACCCGGGCAAGGTCCGGCTGATCGCCACCGGCTTCGGCGAGGCCGCCACGGCGGTGAACAACGCCGCGGTGGCCATCGACCCGACCGCCCACCTCTTCCCCGGGCACTCCTCCGACGGCAGCTGAGGCCCGATCCCCACCGGAGCGTGGCCTGGTCGAGACCGTCCGTCGCCAGTGTGGACGGATGGAACGATCGCCCACCGCGCCGGACGCCGCCCGCGTCGCGCTGGCCTGGCTGGGCCATCCGGTGACGGTGCTCGCGCTGGTCGTCCTGGTGCTCAACGATCATGTGCTCAAGGCCGCCCAGCCCGGCTGGCTCACCGGCAAGCTCAGCGACGTCGCCGGTCTGGTGCTCGCCCCGCCGCTCGTCGCGGTGCTCGCCGCACTGATCGTGCCCCGGCTTCCGGCCCGGGCCGCCGCCGGGCTCGGGCTGGGCCTGGTCGGCATCGGCTTCACCGTGGTCAAGACCAGCGGGTACGCCGCGGCAGCCGCCTCGGCGGCGTGGAGCGTGGTCAGCGGGCCGTCACTGGTCCGGGCCGACCGCACCGACCTGCTGGCCCTGCCGGCGCTGGCCCTGGCCGGCTGGACCTGGCGCCGGGCCCGGCGTGATCCGGTGGGGCGTCGGTCGGCCCGGTTGGTCCGGCTGCTGGTGCTGCTACCCGCGGCGACACTCGCCGTGGCAGCCACCAGCCCGGCCCGGTATCACGACGCGGTCCGCACGACGATGGTCGACGGCCGGCTGGCCGCCGGCATCGGGGAGAGCACGGGCCTGTACGCGTCGTCGTACGTGGACACGTGGCGGGTGAGCGACGACGGCGGCGAGACATGGCGTGGCGCGACATCCGCCGAGAGGCAGGTCCTGGATCCGTTGCCCGGGTCGCCCGTCACCCCGCCGCCGTCCGCCCTCCCCACCGCGCCGACACGAGAGGACTGCTCGGCCGCGACGCCGCAGCGCTGCTACCGGCTGGTGGCCGGGCGGATCCGGGTGGAGGAGAGCGACGACGCCGGCCGGACCTGGCGACTGGCCTGGGAGGTCACCGAGGAACAGCGGGCGATCCTGAGCCGGCTGTATCAGGAGGCCGGACCACACGGGGAGCGGATCACAAGCCAGGAGCTCACCGTCCTGGACGTCGGCGGCGGCCGGCACGTGGTGCTCGTCGCGAACGGCCGGGACGGCTTCGCCCTGCGCGGACCCGACGGCGACTGGCGGCGGATCGGGTTCACCGGGCTCTATTCCGTTGCGGACAGCCCACCGCCGCTCGGCGTGAGTTCGCCCGCGGAGCGCCACTCGGATCCGCTTCGGGCCGTGCTGCTGGCACTCGCCCTGGCCGTACTGGTGCTCGTCGTCTCCGGTGCGCGGGCCGGGCTCAAGGTCGGGCGCGGCAGCTGGTTGCCGCTGCTGCTCGGTGCGGTCACGTTCGTCACCGCGCTGGTGCTGGCCGTGGTCTGGCTGATCGACGACTTCATTCTCCTCTCGGGGGTGGTCCTCGCCTGCGTCGTCCTGCTGCTCGGCGCGCCGTGGCTCGCCCTGATCCCGATCTGGACGAGGGGCACGCCGGGCTGGTGGACCCTCGAGGTGTTGCTGGGGGCCGGGCTCACGCTGGTGCTGGCGGGGCTTCCACTTACCGGGTGGCTCTACGGTCGGCCGGTGTACGCCTCGACCGCCGTGGCGCTCGCCGGGCTGGCCGCGGTGCCGGGGCTGCTGCTCGGCTGGCGGGCGGCCCGGCTGGTCGGGAACTTCGAACCGCCCGCCGACCCGCCGTACCCGCCGCCGGTCGAGCCGCCCGCTGCGGCACCTGGTCCGTCGCGTTCGCTACGGCCTGCGGTGCCGGACGGAACGACCCGCTGACCGGAGGTTCAGGGCAGGCCGATGAGGTCGGCCATCAGGGCGGTCTGGTGGTCGAAGTACTCGTCGCGGTGCGGGACGGTTCGGTTCAGCCGGCCGAACAGCTCGAAGCTGATCAGCCCGAATAGCTGGGTCCAGCCGGCCATCCCCCGGGCCAGCAGCGCCTCGGGCAGCCCGGGGAAGAACTCGGCGGCCAGCTCCGCGAGGTCGGCGCGGACCGGCTCGGGCAGGTGGTCGTCGGGCGGGCTGAGCCGGCCGTCGGCGAGACCGTCGCGCAGGATGCCGACCAGGGTCAGCGGGGGCCGCGCCGCTGGCGCGACCGTGTCGTCCGGGGCCGCGTACCCGGGGACGGGGCTGCCGTAGAGCAGCGCGTACTCGGCGGGGTGGGCCAGTGCCCACGCCCGGGCGGCCCGACAGGCGGCGTGCCAGCGCCCGCGCAGCTCGGCCCGGTCGACGGCGGCGTCGGCCGCCTCCACCGCGTCGCCGAGCGCGTCGTACGCCTCGAGGATGAGCGCGGTGAGCAGGTCGTCCCGGCTGGGGAAGTAGCGGTAGATCGCGGAGGAGACCATGCCCAGGTCGCGGGCGACCGCGCGTAGCGAGAGGTTCGCGCCGTCGGTGGCCAGGTGGCGGCGGGCCACCGCCTTGATCTCGTCGATCATTCCGGCGCGGACTCGGGCGCGGAGCGAGTGAGCGACCATGCCCCCACTCTGCCATGGATGAGTGCGCCGTTCAAAACCGAGAGCAGCGCTCTTGACGGTTGGGCGCGTGAGGGTTCATGCTGGTCGTGTCATTGCGAGAGCAGTGCTCTCGAACTGGATCCCTGATCGGGAGGACGACCCATGTCGCTGCACGTGATCGTCGGCGCCGGACCCGTCGGCACCGCCACCGCCCGCCTCCTCGCCGAGCGCGGCGAGCGGGTGCGGGTGGTGACCCGCCGGGGTACCGGCCCCGAGCACCCGGCGGTCGAGCGGATCGCCGCCGACGCCGCCGACCCGGCCCGGCTGACCGCACTGACCGAGGGCGCGATCGCGCTGTACAACTGCGCCAACCCGGCGTACCACCGGTGGCCGGTCGACTGGCCACCGCTGGCCGACGCCCTGCTCACCGCCGCGGAGCGGGCCGGCGCGGTGCTCGCCACCGTCGGCAACCTCTACGGATACGGCCCGGTCGACGCCCCGATGACCGAGGCGACCCCGCTGGCCGCGACCGGCACCAAGGGGCGGGTGCGGAACCGGATGTGGTCCGACGCGCTGGCCGCGCACCGGGACGGCCGGGTGCGGGTGACCGAGGTACGCGGCTCGGACTACCTCGGCGTCGGAGGCACCTCGTTGGCGATGATGGTGCTGCCCCGGGCGCTCGCCGGACGGCGGGTCTTCCTGCCGGTGGACTGGGACGCCCCGCACACCTGGACGTACATCCCGGACGTCGCCCGTACCCTGGTCGCCGCCGCGACCGACGAGCGGGCCTGGGGGCGGGCCTGGCACGTGCCGAGCGCGTCGGCCGCGCCGATGCGGGACCTGGCCGCCCGCGCGGCGGCCCTGGTCGGCGCGCCGGCGCCGAAGCTGACCCGGATGCCCTACCCGGTGCTCTGGCTCGGCGGCCTCGCCAACCCGATGGCCCGTGAGCTGCGGGAGACCGCCTACCAGTTCGACCGGCCGTTCGTGATGGACTCCTCGGCCGCCACCGCCACCCTCGGGATCGAGCCGACCCCGCTGGACCAGGCGATCAAGGAGACCGTGACCGGGCTGCGCGGCTGACGTCAGCGGCGCAGCGCCGGTCCGGACGCGGCGATGAGGACCGCGATCCGGGGCCGGCGCCGCGTCCCGGTCGCGATCACTCCTGCTCGGCCAGGGGCCGTCCGTCGAAGTCGACCGCCGAGTAGAGGGCGAGTTTCTCCAGCCGGTGGTACGAGTCGATCACCCGAATCGTGCCGCTCTTGGAGCGCATCACGATCGACTGGGTGTACGCCCCGCCGGCCCGGTAGCGCACGCCGCGCAGCAGGTCGCCGGAGGTGACCCCGGTGGCCACGAAGAAGCAGTTGTCGCCGGTGACCAGATCGTCGGTGAACAGCACCCGGTCCAGGTCGTGCCCGGCGGCGAGCGCCTTCTCCCGCTCCTCGGCATCCTTCGGCCAGAGCTTGGCCTGCATCATGCCGCCCATGCACTTGAGGGCGCAGGCGGCGGTGATGCCCTCCGGGGTGCCGCCGATGCCCATCAGCACGTCGACGTCCGACTCGCCCCGGGCCGCCGCGATGGCGCCGGCGATGTCACCGTCGGAGATGAACCGGATGCCCGCCCCGGTACGTCGGATCTGCTTCACCATCTCGTCGTGTCGGGGCCGGTCCAGCACGCAGACCGTCACGTCGGCGGCGTCGCTGCCCTTGACCTTGGCGATCCGGCGGATGTTCTCGGCCACCCCGGCGTTGATGTCCACCACGTCGGCGTACATCGGGCCGACGGCGAGCTTCTCCATGTAGAAGACGGCGCTCGGGTCGAACATCGCGCCGCGCTCGGCGACCGCGAGCACCGCGAGGGCGTTCGGCATGCCCTTGCTCATCAGCGTGGTGCCGTCGATCGGATCGACCGCCACGTCCACCTCGGGACCGGTCCCGTCACCGACCTCCTCGCCGTTGAAGAGCATCGGGGCGTTGTCCTTCTCGCCCTCGCCGATGACCACGACACCACGCATCGGGATCGAGTTGATCAGTTTGCGCATGGCATCGACGGCTGCTCCGTCGCCGCCCTCCTTGTCGCCCCGGCCGACCCAGCGGCCGGCGGCCATCGCCGCGGCCTCGGTGACCCGGACCAGATCGAGGGCGAGGTTGCGGTCGAGATTCTGTGGCGTCCGCGTCCTGGTGGTTGTCATGGCGGCTTCCTCCTCGCGACGTTGCGGGGTGGACCGGCGGATGCGGCCGTCGCCGCCGCCGGCTCTGTCGCTGATCCTCACACGATGACAGGTCCCGCACCGGGGCGGGGCGGAGGAGGCCAGGATCACGTCACCCGGAGGGCTGCGAGAATGGCTGGGTGGAACCCGTGCAGCCTGCCGACCGCGTACCGACCGACGCCACCCCGCCCGACGGCCAGCCGCCGTTCCGGCCGCCCGCCGGCAAGGAGAAGGCGCGCTCCGAGCGGTCGCCGAAGGACATGGCGCTCTCGCTGCTGGTGCTGCTGGTCCCG
Organism: Micromonospora sp. SL4-19; assembly: GCF_047921475.1. NCBI lineage: Bacteria > Bacillati > Actinomycetota > Actinomycetes > Micromonosporales > Micromonosporaceae > Micromonospora > Micromonospora sp. SL4-19. The sequence goes on along the minus strand of NZ_JBLROB010000001.1, from coordinate 412,353 downwards.
ATCGCGCTGCTGCTCGCCTTCTACCGGGGCTTCCTCGGCGGCGAGGAGCCGACCACCGTCGACGCGGCGCCCGCCGTCGAGCAGGCCCGATCGGCGGGCGCCTTCCCGATCAGCCAGCCCATGGGGCTTGGCTCGGACTGGCGTACGGTCAGCGCCCGCTATCGGGCCGAGCAGGGCGGCGCGACGCTACGGATCGGCTACCTGACCCCGGAGGGGCGCGGGGCGCAGCTCGTGGAGAGTAACGTGCCCGCCGAAAAGCTGCTGCCGGCCGAGCTGCGTGACGGCCAGCCACAGGGCCCGGCCGACCTGCCCGGCGGGAGCTGGCAGCGGTACACCGCCCGCAGCAACGAGCAGGCTCTCGTTCTGCTGGAGCCGAATCGCACGGTGATCGTGATCGGCGACGCCCGGGACAACGAGCTGCGCGAACTCGCCACCGCCCTGCGCTGAGCCGCCCATAATCCGGTGTCCGCAGGGCCGGGGCCGGTCCGCTAGGCTGCCCCGGCCCGAACCGGTACGCGTGATGCGTCCGGAAAGCAACCGGAAAGAGAACGACGTGAACATTCGACGGTGGAGCGTCGGCGTCCTCGCCGCCGCCCTGTTCGTCCCCGGTCTGACCGCCTGCAAGACCGAGGCCGGTTCGCCGACCGCCGAGAGCAAGCCCGCCGCCTCGGAGAAGCCGGCGGACCCGAAGGAGGCGCTGGCCGCCTCCACCAAGGAGATCCAGAAGGGCAACTTCACCTTCGCGATCAAGGGCGGCGAGATCAACGGCGGCGGCACCGTGCACCTGCCCTCCAAGAGCGCCGAGATGAAGCTGGACATGGCTGACGCCGAGCTGTCGATGAAGATGCACCTGGTCTTCATCGACGACGACAGCTGGGTCAACCTGGAACTCGCCGGGGCGATGGCCGACTCCGTCCCCACCTTCAAGGCGATGAAGGGCAAGTACCAGCACCTGGATCGCAGCAAGATCAAGGGCACCAAGGAGCTGACCTTCGACTTCGCCGACGTCGACCCGGCGGGCGCCGACAAGATGATCAACGCGATCACCGACGTCAAGCAGACCGGCGAGGGCACGTACGCGGGCACGCTCGACGCCACCAAGGCGACCGACTCCGACCTGCTCGACGCCGACACGATCAAGGCCCTCGGCGACAAGGCCTCCGCCGTGCCGTTCACCGCGAAGGTCGACGCGCAGGGCCGGCTGACCGAGTTCGTCGTCGAGATGCCCGCCGCCGGCAGCGCCGAGGCGCAGACCATGACCGTCACGTACGCCGACTACGGCACCGCCGCCGCCGTCAAGGCGCCGCCGGCCGGCAAGGTCGTCGAGGCGTCCGACCAGGTCTACGAGATGTTCAAGGGCTGATTCGCCAGGTCCGGTCGGGGACGGCGTCCGCCGTCCCCGACCGGCGTCCGCGGCGCGAGTGGTCGCCCTGCGGACCGGACAGTGATTGCGGAACGCGACTTCAGGGAACAGAAGGGGGTACGAGCCCGCCGGGGCCGCCGCGCCGGCCGGAGAGGGCTCGTGCGCCGCAGGTCGGGTGAGGGCTGTGGCGCCACGCCTCCGGCGCCTCGTGGGCCGGACGACCCACCTGGAGTTCACGTGAAGATTCGACGGTTCAGCGCTGCGGCCTTCGCCGCGGCAATGGTCATCCCCGGCCTGGCGGCCTGCAACGACACCGGGACCGGCACGGCGGGAGCGTCCGCGTCCCCGGCCGCGTCCGGCAGCATCGCGCCGAGCGGTACGCCCGGCGCCGGCGACGCCAAGCAGGCCCTGCTCAACTCCACGAACGCGATCCGCGACGGGAACTTCCGGTTCACCATGTCCGGCGCGGGCTCCACGGCCGAGGGCCAGGTGCACGAGCCGAGCCAGAGCGCGGAGATGCGGATGACGATCGGCGACGCGTCGTCGGACCTGATGATGAAGCTTGACCTGATCCACTACAAGCCGGACAGCTGGGTGAAGCTGGAGCTGGGCGGCAAGGCCGCCGACACCGTCCCCGGGCTGCGGCAGCTCAACCTCGGCAGGTACCAGCACCTCGACCAGAGGAGGATCGAGGGCAACCGGGCGCTGGGCTTCGACTTCGACAAGCTCGACCCGGCCGGTAGCGCCGTGCTGACCCAGGGCGTGACCGAGGTTCGCCAGACCGGCGACGGCACCTACGCGGGCACGATCGACGTGTCGAAGGCGGCCGAGGCCGGCTCCCTCGACCCGGCGCTGATCACCGCGCTCGGGGCGCAGGCGAAGTCGGTGCCGTTCACCGCCAAGGTCGACGCACAGGGCCGGCTCAGCGAACTGGTGATGCAGGTCCCGGCCGCCGGCCAGGGCGCCGCGCAGGACGTCAGGATCACGTACTCGGACTACGGCAACGCCGTTGCCGCGCAGAAGCCCCCGGCCGACCAGGTCGTCGAGGCGCCCCCGGAGTTCTACAACCTGTTCAACTGAGCACCACGACGACGACGGGACGGCCGCCCCGGCCGTCCCGTCGCCCTGCGCGAACGGTCAGGCCTCGGCGCGTTGCCGGGCGGCGTCGATGCGGGCCCGGGCACCGTCCAGCCAGCGCTGGCAGATCTCGGCGAGCTGCTCGCCGCGCTCCCAGAGCGCCAGCGACTCCTCCAGTGAGGTGCCGCCGGCTTCCAGCCGCTCGACCACGGAGGCCAGTTCGGCGCGGGCCTGTTCGTAGCTGAGCCGCTCGTCCTTCTTCTCTTCACTCATCGCAACCATCCTCGTGCAGGGTCGTCAGCCGTCGACCGTCGCGGTCAGCTCGCCGTCGGCGAGGCGCACCCGCAGCGGGTCGCCCTTGGCGACCTCGGACGCGGCGCGGACCACGTGGCCGTCGGCGCGCTGGACGATCGCGTACCCCCGGTCGAGGGTCGCCGCGGGGGAGAGGGCGCGCAGCCGGGCCAGGGTGTGCCGCAGGTCGTCGGCGGCGGCGCCGAGCCGGTGGTCCAGGCAGCGGCCGGCCCGGTCGCGCAGTGCGGTGACCTCGGCGGCCCGCTGGTCGACCATCACCAGCGGGCGGGCCAGCACCGGCCGGGAGCGGAGCAGGTCGAGGCGGTGCTGCTCCCGGTCGACCAGGTTGCGGACCGCCCGCTCCAGCCGGGACCGGGCCTGGCCGATGAGGCGGATCTCATCGGTGAGGTCGGGGACGATCCGCTTCGCTGCGTCGGTCGGAGTCGACGCCCGGATGTCGGCCACGTAGTCCAGCAGCGGCGCGTCCGTCTCGTGGCCGATCGCGCTGACCACCGGCGTACGGCAGGCGAAGACCGCCCGGCAGAGCGCCTCGTCCGAGAAGGGGAGCAGGTCCTCGATGCTGCCGCCGCCCCGGGCGATGACGATCACGTCGACGGTGGGGTCGGCGTCGAGCACCTTCAGCGCGTCGACGATCTGCGGCACCGCGCTCGGACCCTGCACCGCGACGTTGACCGTGCGGAACTCCACCGCCGGCCAGCGTCGCTGCGCGTTGGTCAGCACGTCCCGCTCGGCGGCCGAGGCGCGGCCGGTGATCAGCCCGATCCGCCGGGGAAGGAACGGCGGCCGGCGCTTGCGGGCCCGGTCGAAGAGCCCCTCGGCGGCGAGCAGCTTCTTGAGCTTCTCCAGCCGGGCCAGCAGCTCGCCGAGCCCGACCTGGCGGATCTCGTCGGCGCGCAGGCTGAGGGTGCCCCGGGCGGCGTAGAACTCCGGCCTGGCGTGCAGCACCACCCGGGCACCTTCGCGCAGCTCCGGCGCACCCGCGTCGAGCACGTCCCGGTTGGTGGTGACGGTCAGGCTGAGGTCCGCAGACGGGTCACGCAGGGTGAGGAAGACCGTGGTCGCGCCGGGCCGGCGGCTGATCTGCGCGACCTGCCCGTCCACCCAGACCCAGCCCAGCCGCGCGATCCAGGCGCTGATCTTCTGGCTGACCACCCGGACCGGCCACGGCTCCTCCGACGTGCTGCGCCCCGGCTCCGCGCCGCCCTGTCCCCCCTCGCTCACCCGCCCACCCTACGGCCCACCCCTGACGATCAAGAGGTTCGCGTCCGCCGACGGGCGTTTCCGGACGCGACCCTTTGATCGACTCGATCGGGCGAAGGCGACGATGGGGAGCAGGGCGGGCTCGACGGGACGGGCGGTGAGGCGTCCTTTCGTACCCGAAAAGGGGGTCTGCCGGTGGCCGCGCGCGCTGCGGGCCCGCCCGTTCTGCCAGCCGGTGCCGCGGCCGTGGTGCGGGTCGCAGCCGCTGCCGGGGGAATGCCGGGCACGTACGATGGTCGGGTGACTGAGGCTGAGACGACTCACCGGACCGGCAAGCGCGTGCTCCTGGCCAAGCCCCGCGGCTACTGCGCGGGCGTGGACCGGGCGGTGCAGACCGTCGAGGAGGCGTTGAAGCTCTACGGCGCCCCGATCTACGTCCGCAAGCAGATCGTGCACAACAAGCACGTGGTGCGGACGCTGGAGGCCCAGGGCGCGATCTTCGTGGAGGAGAACGAGGAGGTGCCGGAGGGCGCCACCGTCATCTTCTCCGCGCACGGCGTCGCCCCCGAGGTCTACGAGCAGGCGAAGGCGCGCTCGCTCCGGGCGATCGACGCGACCTGCCCGCTGGTCACCAAGGTGCACCAGGAGGCCCGGCGGTTCGCGGCCGAGGACTACGACATCCTGCTGATCGGCCACGAGGGGCACGAGGAGGTCATCGGCACCGCCGGTGAGGCCCCCGCGCACATCCAGCTCGTGGACGGCCCGGACGGCGTCGACAAGGTCACCGTGCGTGACCCGAACAAGGTCGTCTGGCTCTCCCAGACCACCCTCTCGGTCGACGAGACCCTGGAGACCGTGGCCCGGCTCAAGCAGAAGCTGCCGCTGCTCCAGTCGCCGCCCAGCGACGACATCTGCTATGCCACCTCCAACCGGCAGCACGTGGTGAAGGAGATCGCGCCGGACTGCGACGTGGTGATCGTGGTCGGCTCGCGCAACTCGTCCAACTCGGTACGCCTGGTCGAGGTGGCCCTGGACGCCGGCGCCCGCGCCGGGCACCTGGTCGACTTCGCCCACGAGATCGATGACGCCTGGCTGGCCGACGCGTCCACGGTCGGCGTCACCTCGGGCGCCAGCGTGCCGGACGAGCTGGTCCAGGAGGTGCTCGCGCACCTCGCCGAGCGGGGCTTCACCGATGTCGAAGAGATCACCACCGCCAACGAGCGGCTGACCTTCTCCCTGCCGCAGGAGCTCAAGCGGGACCTGAAGGCCGCCGCGGCGGCCCGCGCCTGATGCCCCGGAACGGATCTTCGGCCCCGCACGTCCAACGGTCCATGAAGACTCCTCGGGCGGTGCTCGTCGCTCTGGTCGCCGGCCTGGTGCTCAGCGCCTGTGCCGACTCCGGCGCCGCGCCCGCCAGCCCCGAATCGACGGGAGCCGCCCCGGTGACCAGCCAGCCCAGCCCCGACCCCTCCCTCACTCCGACCGATCCGGTGTCCCCCACGAAGGGCGGGCCGTCCGGCGCCGGCACCACCACGCTCACCGGCACCGTGCAGGCCGGGGTGGAGCCGAACTGCCTGCTGCTCGACGGCAACCTGCTGGTCGGCGGCCCGCGTGACGTGCTGAAGCCCGGCGCCCGGGTGGCCGTCACCGGCCATTCCCAGCCGGACCTGATGACCACCTGTCAGCAGGGCACCCCCTTCGTCGTCGACACGGCCAAACCCGCCTGACCCCGTCCCCTGGGTCCCCCTCCCGCCCGACCTCGTCGACGGGCGGAACCGGGGCCGGGTGGAAAAGGGGGAGCCCCGCCCCCGGGCGGGGGCGGGGCTCCTGGGTTCAGCGAGCGGTCAGTTGACCGTGCCGATGTTCACCGAGCCGCGGCCGACGACCGCGCCCTCGGTGGTGGTGACGGCCAGGTCACCGTAGAGCTGCCGGCCAGCGACCGGGGCGGCCAGAGCGGTCACCGTGCCGGTCAGGGTCGCGGTGGCGCCGTTGGCCAGCGTCAGCGAGGTGGCCGGGGCAGAGACCGTGCCCAGCGACGTGGACGCGAAGGCGTCCCGGTAGTCGTAGGCGGTGCTGCCGCCGGCACCGTCCACCGCGTACCCGTCCACGACCACCCGGTACGTGCCGGCCGTCGGGTTCGTGATGGTGACCGCCTCTTCCGAGCTACCGCCGGCCGAACGGCCGACCTGGGTGGCGCCCCGGAAGACGTACAGGTCGAGGTCGGCGCCCTGGTTGGCCGGGTTGCCGATCCGGACGGTGAAGGACTTGGCCCCCGCCGGCACCTCGACGGTGTACTCCTGAGAGGTGCCCTCGGTGATGGTCGGCCGGTCGGCGTGCACGCTGGACAGCGGGCCGCCGACGCCGGTCACCTCGACCGGGCCGAAGGTGTTGGTCAGGCCCCAGCTCACGTCGGTCGGGGTGCCGGCGGTGACCGCAGGCAGCTCGACGACGGCCGGCGCGACCTTGACGCCCTGCACCCGCGCCTGGAGCTGGAACGGGTTGTCCAGGGTCGGCGAGGTACGCCGGGCCTCCACCTCGATCTCCCAGACACCCGGGACCGGGTTCTGGTAGTCCCGCTCCTCCGGCTTGCAGGCAGCGGCGTCGGAGAAGTTGGTGTAGCAGGCGGTGCTCGCGGTGCTCTCGACCGGCACGCCGTACGGGTTGATGGCGATGAACCGGGTCTGCGAGCCGGTGGCGATGCCGGAAAGGTTCACCTGCAGCGCGCCCGCGCCCTCCGGCACGGTCACAAGGTACGAGGTGGAGCTGTTGCGCTCCACCGAGCCCTTGGCGGAGAACGAGTATGCCGGGGCGTTGACGGTGTTCGAGGCGACCACCAGGGCGGAGACCTCGAAGTCGACCACCGAGGTGTCCGGGTCGTCGACGGTCATGATGGCGCCGTGCGCGCCGACGGTCTTCGGCTTGGCCTTCACCTCGACCGTGACGGTCTTGTTCAGCGGCAGCCACACGACCCCAGGGGCGCTGAAGGTGCCGTCGTTGCCCAGGAATTCGATCTTGTGCTTGACGCTCTTGTCCGGGCCGCTGGTGCGGGTCAGCTTGACCTCGTAGGAGCGGCTCTCCTGCACCTTCTGTCCACCGCGGTCGGCGGCGCAGCGGTTGTGGATGCCGGTGCCCACGTTCGGGTTCGGCTCGAAGCCGCCGGTGGCCGGGTTGTACCTGGTCAGGCTCTTCGACAGCTCGGTGCAGACCGGCGCCTCGGCGGTGTAGGTCGCGGTCTGCACGCCCTTGGCCAGCAGCTTCCACGCGCCCGGCACGTTGAACATGCCGTAGCCCTGGCCGTACGTCGGGACGTCCTCGATCGGCTTGGCGGAGGTGTAGATGGCCCGGCGCAGCGCGGCCGGGGTGACCGCCTGGCCGGTGGCCTTGGCCGCGGAGAGCAGCAGTGCGGCGGCGCCGGTGGCCTGCGGGGAGGCCATCGAGGTGCCGTTGAGCATCTGGTAGCCCGGCGGCAGCGGGTAGCCGGCCTCGGGGACCGGTACGCCAGCCTGCCAGGTCGGCGCGGTGGAGATGGCCGAGCCCGGAGCGGTGATGTTCGGCTTGAAGCCGCCGTCCTCCCGCGGGCCGCGCGAGGAGAAGTTGAACAGGGCGTTCTTCTTGCGGACCACCGAACCGTAGTTGGCCAGCCAGGTGTCCTTGCTGATGTTGGCGGCGACGCTGACCACGCTGCTGGCGACCGAGGGGTCGCCGACGGTGTTCAGACCCGGGCCGGAGTTGCCGGCCGAGATGAACATCTGCACACCGTAGGTGTCGATCAGGGTGTTGTAGAGCACGCCGCGGGCGTTGTTGCCGTCGTTCAGCGCCGGCAGGCCGCCGATCGACATGTTGATCACGTCGACCTTGCGGTTGACCACCAGGTCGACCATGCCGGTGGTGAGCGCCGCGTAGGTGCAGCCACCGCCCCAGGAGCAGGCCCGAGCGGAGACCAGCTTGGCACCGGGGGCCGCGCCGTTGAACGCGCTGTTGCCCAGCATGCCGTTGGCGGCGGTGATGCCGGCGACGTGGGTGCCGTGGGTGCTCTCGATGATGCCGATGTTGACGTAGTCGACCAGGCCGGGGCCGCCGGCCGGAGTGGTGTCGACGTCCTCGCGGTACTCCACGACGAACGGCATCTGCTCGCGTACCGGCGTGGCCGGCTTGTCCGTGCCGAAGTGACCGACCTGGAACTTCTCGTTGTACGGCCGCATCACCTCGTCGTCGGTGAAGTCCAGGTTCTGGTTGACGTCCACCCGGATGTCGTGGGTCACCGGGTCGTAGAGGACGCCCCAGACGTCGGTGGTGTCGCCGTCGCGGTTGACGTCACCGGCCGGGTCGCTGCCGATGGTGGTGGACTCGCGGAAGGTGTTGAACTTGTACGTGCCGGCCGGCGCGGTCCAGGTGCCGAGGGAGTTGGTGAACTTCGGGCCGGTCACGTCGGTGATCATCGGCCGCCAGGTCGCGTCCTCGAGCGGGTCCGTGGCCGTGATCCAGTCGACGATCTTGCGCTCGCCGGTGGTGGTCTTCTGCAGCGCCGGCTGGTCCAGGTCGACGCCGGAGTCCATGATGCCGATGGTGACGCCGCGGCCGTCCCAGGTCGGGTGCGCGGCCTTGAAGGCCTCCGCGCCGGTCTCGCTGGTCGGCATGTACGGGTTGACCGCGCCCGTGTCCGCACCCGGGCCGGCCAGGGTCTCGCCCTGCTTGGCGGTCTTCACGCCGGCCGGGGCGGCCTCGGGCGTCGGGTCGGGGAGCTTGATGGCCTCGTCGAGGTCGACGGCGGAGACACCCGGCAGCGTGGCGGCCTTGAGGACCTTCGAGGTGGGGACCTTGGCCAGCACGTAGCCGACCTCGTCGTAGCGCTCGCTGACCGCGGCGCCGAGGCCCTTGAGGCCGTCCGCGACCTTCTTGGCCGAGCCCTTCTCGGCGGCGATGATCAGGGTGACGGTGGGGGCGTGCTTCGCCTCCGCCTCGCCGAGCAGCTTGGCGTCGTGCTCTCCGAGCGTCCCGACGGCGGTCGGCTGGTCGGCGTCGGGAGCGGTGGCGGGGGCTGCGCTCGCGATCGCGGCGCTACCCCCCACGGTCATGGCACCAGCGGCCACGACCGACGCGAAGAGCGCGGCGGAGGTACGCCGGCTCCGATTGCGGGGTTGATTCACGTTCTCTTCCTCCAGAGAACAAGGGCCCGTAAGAAACAGGGCACGCGTGACGGTGATCCTTGGGGGCAGCCGGTGTCGATGTCACGATCCCGGGGCAGGTTGTGACCGGTCCGTGATTTGGACCGGCAGCCACTGCCGGGCGGCGCGGGTCAACCGTCGATTTTTGCCGACCGCTCGGCCGGTGTGGACACGCCCTCCACCAGCTCCGGCGCCTGGGGCTGGCGGGGGGCCGCCTCGACCTGTGCCGGCGCGGCCAGCTTCTGGTCGGAGACACCCAACTCGGCCAGCTTGCGGGCGCTGACCAGCACCCGCGCCTCCAGCGACCCCACCGCCCGGTTGTAGGCCGTGACCGCCCCGCCGAGCGACGCGCCCAGCTTGCCGACGTGGTCGCCCAGGGTGGACAGTCGTCCGTACAGCTCGCGGGCCAGCGCGTGCACGGTGGCTGCGTTGCGGGCCAGCGCCTCCTGCCGCCACGAGTACGCCACCGTGCGCAGCAGCGCCACCAGGGTCGCCGGGGTGGCCAGCACCACGTTGCGGGCGAAGGCGTGCTCCAGCAGCGTCGGGTCGCGCTGCAGCGCCACGTCGAGGAACGGGTCGGCCGGCACGAAGAGCACCACGAACTCCGGCGACGGGTCGAACGCGGCCCAGTAGGACTTGGCGGCCAGCGCGTCCACGTGCGCCCGCAGGTGCCGCGCGTGGGCGTCGAGGTGGGTGTCCCGCCCCCGCTCGTCGCGGGCCTCCATCGCGGTCAGGTACGCGTCGAAGGGCGCCTTGGCGTCGACCACCACCGTCCGGCCGCCGTGCAGGCGGACCACCAGGTCGGGGCGTACCACCTGGTGATCGGTGGCGGCGGTGACCTGCTCGTTGAAGTCGCAGTGCTCCAGCAGGCCGGCCGCCTCGACGATGCGGCGGAGCTGGTGTTCGCCCCAGCGACCGCGGACCTGCGGGGCGCGCAGCGCCGCGACGAGCTGCTTGGTCTCGGTGCGCAGCTCCCCGGAGACCGTGCTCATCGCCCGCACCTGCTCGCGCAGTTCGGCGTACGCGTCGACCCGGTCGCGTTCCAGCTCGCCGACGCGCTGCTCGTAGCGCCGGAGGGTGTCGTGCAGCGGAGCCACCGCCCGCGCGACGGCCTCCTGGGACTGGGCGGTCGCCTCGTAGCTGAGCGCCCGCATCGACTGCTCCAGCCGCCCCTCGCCCTCCCGGGTGGCGGCGAGGGTCGCCTCCAGCCGGGCGATCTGGGTGGCCGCGCGCGACCGGGCGGCCAGCCAGCCCACCGCGCCGCCCACGGCGAGACAGATGATCACCACGGCCAGCGTCGCGAAGCTCATCACCCTCCGAAGCTTGCCAAACGGATGCGACGTGACCCCCGTGGGTACCGTCGAGTCATGAAAGTTGCGCTGTGCTTCGTCCTGGTGCTGATGCTCGGAGGTGCGTTCGTGTTCTGGCGATGGGGTAGCAGGTCCCGGCGGGCCACCGAGCTGGCCGACGCCCGCGCTGAGGCGCAGCGCTGGTACGAGCGGCTCGGCGGGCAGCTGATGAACCTGCACGGAGACGCCCCGGCGGTACGCCAGGCGCTGGCCGACGCGGGCGAGCGGTACAACGCAGCCGGCTCCCAGCTGGAGCAGGCGCGAACCGCGCACCAGTTCGGGCTGGCCCGGGAGACCGCGTTGGAGGGGCTGGCGTACATCCGGGCGGCGCGGGCCGCGATGGGCATCGACCCGGGGCCGGAGCTGCCGCCGCTGGCCGCGGCCCGGGGCGCCGGGATGCTCACCAGGGAGCGCGAGGTCAACGTGCAGGGGCAGACCTACCGGGCCGGCCCGCAGCCGGGCAACCGCACGCCGTACTACTACCCCGGCGGCAACTGGCAGGGGCGGCCGGTGCCGGCCGGCTGGTACTCGACCCCGTGGTGGAAGACCGCCCTCGGCGCCGGCGCCGGCGTGATCGGCGGCATGCTCATCGCCGACGCACTCTTCTCGCCCGCCTTCGCCGACCCCGGCCACGGCTACGAGGCCGGCTACCAGGAGGGCTTCCAGGACGGGTTCGGCGACGGCCAGGACTACGGCGACCAGGGCGGTAACGACGTCGGTGGCGACCAGTTCACCGGCTACCAGGGCGACTACCCCGGTGCCGGTGGTGGGGACTTCGGCGGCGGCGACTTCGGTGGGGGCGACTTCGGCGGGGACTTCGGCGGCGGCGACTGGTGACTCTCGCGCCGGCGGCGGGCCGAGCGGTGATCCGCCCGGGCCCGCCCGGCCCGGCTCAGCCGGTGTTGCGCATGCCGGCGGCGATGCCGTTGACCGTGGTCAGCAGCGCCCGCTCCAGCGCCGTGCCGTCGTTGGGCGCCCGGCGGCCGCCCGGCGCGGTCGCCACCGCACGGCCGGCGGCGCCGGTGTCGCGGTACTGGCGCAGCAGCGCCACCTGGAGGTGGTGCAGCGGCTCCAGGTAGGTGTCCCGCACGGCGAGGGTGCGCTGGAGGACGGGCGAGTTCTCCAGCAGGGCCGGTGAGGCCGTGACGGCCAGCACCTCCTGCTTGGTCAGCTCGTACTCCTGCCGGATCTTGTCGAAGATCGGGTGCAGCTTCTTCGGGACCAGCGTCTCCACGTACCGGTGGGCGATGTTCAGGTCGGTCTTGGTCAGCATCATCTCGACGTTCGACAGGAACGTGCGGAAGAAGTGCCAGTTGCGGTGCATCTCGGCGAGCACGTCCTGCCGCCCGGCGGCCCGTGCGGCGGCCAGCCCGGAGCCGACGCCGAACCAGCCCGGCACGATCTGCCGGGTCTGCGTCCAGCCGAACACCCACGGGATGGCCCGCAGCCCGGCCAGCCCGGCGCCGGTGTTCGGCCGCTTCGCCGGCCGGGAGCCGATGTTCAGCGCGCCCAGCAGTTCGGTCGGCGTGGAGGCCCAGAAGTATGCCGCCAGGTCCGGGTCCTCGACGAGCGACCGGTACGACCGGAACGCCGCCTCGGAGACCACGTCCATGGTGGCGTCCCAGCGTTCCAGCATCTCGGCCGGCTGCCGGGGCGCGGTGTGCAGCAGGGTCGCCTGGAGCACCGCCGCGACGGTCAGTTCCAGGTTCTCCCGGGCCAGCGCGGGCAGCGTGTACTTGTCGGAGATGACCTCACCCTGCTCGGTCACCTTGATCGCGCCGTCCAGCGTGCCGTACGGCTGGGCCAGGATCGCCTCGTGGGTCGGGCCGCCGCCCCGGCCGACCGTGCCACCCCGGCCGTGGAACAGCCGCAGGTGCACGCCGTGCCGGGCCGCCACGTCGCGCAGCGCGCGCTGGGCCCGGTGGATCGACCACTGGCTGGTGGTGATGCCGGCCTCCTTGTTGGAGTCGGAGTAGCCCAGCATCACCTCCTGTACGTCACCCCGGGCCGCGACGAGCGTCCGGTACGCGGGCAGCGACAGCAGCTCGTCCAGCAGCTCGCCGCCGGCGTTCAGCTCGGCCGGGGTCTCCAGCAGCGGCACGAAGCCGATCCGGGCGCGGCCGCTGTGCACGTCGATCAGGCCGGCCTCCCGGGCCAGCACCACCGCGGCGAGCACGTCGTCCACGCCGAGGGTCATCGAGATGATGTAGGACTCGATCACCTCGGCGCCGAACCGGTCCTGCGCCTCCCGGATCGCCGCGAACACGTCGAACGTCTTCTGCGCGTTCTCGGTGAGCGGGCTGTCCAGGGTGGAGAGCGGCCGGCGGCCGGCCAACTCGTCGGCGAGCAGCTTGGTGCGCTCCAGCCGGGACAGCGACGGGTAGTCGGACACCTCGCCGACCGCCGCGTACAGCTGGGCGAGGACCGCGTGGTGTGCCTCGGCGTGCTCGCGTACGTCCATGGTCGCCAGGTGCAGCCCGAACGCGGAAACCGTACGGATCGTCGAGGCGAGCCGGCCCACGGCGGTGAGCTGCCCGGAGTTGCGGGCCAGCGAGGCGCGCAGCAGCTCCAGGTCGGCGATCAGCTCGGCCGAACCCCGGTAGTCCCGCCCCGGCACGTGCATGGTGCCGGTACGCAGCCGCTCCCGGGTGTTGGCCAGCTTCGCCTTCACGCATCGCGCCTTGAGTCGGTACGGCTCCTCGGCGTTCACCCGGCGGAACCGGGGCGCCACCTCGGGCAGCGCGTCCAGGTCGGTGGCGAGGCTGGCGGAGAGGTCCAGCGAGACAGCGCGTAGCCGGCGGGAGACGGAGACCTCGCTGATCAGCTCGTCCATCGCCTTCTCGGTGGCCTCGATGCCGTGCTCGTGCTGGATCCGCAGCACCTCGCGGGTGACCGCGGGGGTGACGAAGGGGTTGCCGTCCCGGTCACCGCCGATCCAGGTGCCGAAGGTCAGCGGGCGGGCGGTCGGCGAGGTCTCCACGCCCAGGGTGCGCAGCGTGTCGGCGAGGTCGTCGAGGACCTGCGGGGCGGCCTCCGCGTAGAGGTCGCGCAGGTAGTAGATGGCGTTGCGGGCCTCGTCGGTCGGGTCGGGCCGGTCCAGCCGCAGCTCGTCGGTCTGCCACATCAGGTCCAGCAGCTCGGCCAGGCGCCGGTTGGCCGGCCCCTCGTCGCTGGCGCCGTAGAGGATCGCGTTGGCGGTCTCGGCGTCCAGCTCGTCGGCGACGGCGCGCAGCTTGGACAGGATCGAGCGGCGGGCCGCCTCGGTGGGGTGGGCGGTGAAGACCGGGCGGACCGCGAGCCGGCGGGCCGCGGCAGCGATCTCCTCGGCCGCCACCCCGCGTTCGGCGATCATCCGGGCCGCCTGGTCCAACCAGCCGCCGTGGATGGCCCGGCGTCGACGAAGGTCGCGGGCCCGGTGCACCTGCTCGGTGATGTTGGCCAGGTGGAAGTAGGTGGAGAAGGCCCGGGCCAACTTGGTGCCGGTGGTGACGTCGAGTCCGGCGAGGCGCTGGGCCGCGGCGGGGGCGTCGGAGCGGACCTGGGCGCGGATCTCCTCGACCAGGTCGAGCAGCGGGCGGCCCTCCTGCCGGGCGAGGGTCTGCCCGAGCAGCCTCCCGAGGCGGCGGATGTCGGCCCGCAGCGCAGCGTCCGGGCCGTCGTGGTCATGCTGGTCGGTCACGGTGCGCTCCTTACGAGAGTACGAAGGACAGCGCTGTCCGACTCCCTGGATCGTATCCGCGTACGGCCCGACGGCAGGAGGGGGACCACGTGACGAAGTGCACTCTCGGACGAGCGCCCCTGCTCAGCCATCGGCGACCGGCCTGTCGGCAGCTGTCGAGCGGGCCCTCGCGGCGCGGATCCTCCGTCGGTGCGCCTGGAAGACCGCCGAGGTGGCCAGCCCGAGGATCCCGAGCACGGCCCAGCTCAGCAGCCCGACCAGCGGCCAGCGCCCGGACCGCCAGTCGAAGTAGACGGCCGACTTGAGCAGGTCGGTGGCGAGCCCGGGAACGTTCCACCGGTGCATCCCGCGCAGGAAGGTGGGCAGGAACTCCGGTGCGTAGATGCCGCCGGAGCCGGGATTGCCGAGCACCACCAGCAGCAGGATCACCAGCCCGGTGCCGAGCAGCCCCAGCCACCCCTGCACGGCCGCGGCGACCATGCCGGCGGCGAACACGGTGAGCGCGCCCACCAGGGCGACCGCGACGACATCGTGGTCCCAGATGTACATCACCGGCCCGACCAGGACCGCGCCGATGATCCCGAGCAGCACGGAGTGCACCGCGAGGGTGCCGATCCGCAGCGCGGCCCGGGGCAGGCTGCGGGGTGCGGTGCCGAGCGAGATGCCCAGCGCGGTGGACGCCAGGTAGCCCCCGAGCACCAGGCCGACCGCGAGATAGAACGGCACCAGCCCGCGCGGGTCCTCGGCGGAGACGGGCACCGCGTCGGTGACCTGGAGCGGCAGGTTGGCCTGCCGGGCGGCCTGGCCGAGCACCTGGCCGACCAGGTCGGTGGCGGCGGGCGCGGCCGCGCTGGCCGTGGTCAGGGTCAGGCTGCCGCCGGGGCCGGAGTGGAGCACCGCGTAGACCTCGCGGGAGGTCAGGGCGTCGATGGCCCGGTCCTGGCTGTCGTACCCGACGGGTTTGATCGTGTGGGTCCGCGACCGGACGGCGGCCAGCACGGCCTCGGCGCGTTGGTCGCTACGGACCACGCCGACCGGGACGTCGCGCGGGGTCGGCTTGTGCAGCGCCCCGACGTACGCCGCGATGAACGCGGTGGCCAGGGCGAGCGTGCCGACCAGCAGCGCCGCCGCGCGCGGCAGCCAGTCGCGTACCGGAAGCTCCCGCCCCTGCTCGCCCACGTCGCCAGCCTAGGGCGGCGCTTCGCCTGGGTTGGTGGTTTCGCCACCTGAGAAGGTGCCCGGCGGCGGTGTGCGCCGTCACCCGGTCGAGGTCGAGCGGACACCCGGAAAACCCACTGGTGGGGGTGGATAGCGTCGGGGCATGACGTCGTTGCGATATCCCGCCAAGCCGAAGCCGGGAGACCGGGTCGCCGTGGTCTCCCCGTCCGCCGGGCTGCCGGGCCTCTTCCCCCACGTGTACGAGCTGGGGGTGCGCCGGCTGCGCGAGGAGTTCGGGCTGGAGCCGGTGGAGTATCCGACGACCCGGCAGACGGGTGCCGAACCGCGGGACCGGGCGCGGGACCTGACCGCCGCCTTCGCCGACCCGACGATCACCGCCGTGCTGGCCACCGTCGGCGGGGAGGACCTGATCACCGTCACGCCCTACCTGGACGATGCGGTGCTGCGGGCCAACCCGAAGCCGTACTTCGGCTACTCGGACAACACCAACGTCCTCAACCACCTGTACCGGCTGGGGAACGTCGCGTACCACGGCGGGTCGGTGATGGTGCACCTCGGCCGGCCCGGCAAGCCGCACCCGCTGACCTTCGACTCACTGCGCGCCGCCCTCTTCACCTCCGGCTGGTACGACCTGACCCCGGCTGCCGACTGGGGTGACCAGCCGAACGACTGGCGGGACCCGGCCACCCTGGCGGACGAGCCGGTGATGTTCCCCGGCACCGGGTGGCGCTGGCAGGGGCCGGCGACCGTGGTGCAGGGCCGCGCCTGGGGCGGGAACCTCGAGATCCTGCACTGGCTGCTGGCCACCGACCGGGTCGGGACGGTGGCGGACCACGCGGGCGAGGTGCTGATCATCGAGACGTCGCAGGAGTTGCCCTCGGCCACCGAGGTCTTCCGGATCCTGCGCAACATGGGCGAACGCGGGCTGCTCGCCGGCTTCCCGGCCGTGCTGGTCGGTCGGGCCAAGGCGTGGGAGTTCGACCGTCCGCACACCATGGCGCAGCGCCAGGAGTTCGTCGACGCTCAGCGGGACGCGGTTACCCGGGCGCTGGCGGCGTACCACCCGGACGCCGTGGTGGTCTTCGACGTCGACCTGGGCCACACCGACCCGCAGTTGATCATTCCGTACGGCGGGGAGGTCCGAGTCGACGCGGTCGAGCGCCGCATCTCGGTGCGCTACTGATGAGCGACTCGCGGGCGTACCCGGTCCTGCGTACCTCGGACGTCGACCGGGCGCTGCACGCCGTCGGCCATCTGCTGAACGTGGCCGACCTGCGCAACACCGAGGTGGAGCTGTGGGCGCGTACCGGGCGGCACTCAGGTCTGCCGCGTTACCTCGACGCGTACGGCCATTGGCTGGGGGCCGATGGGGAGGACCGGATGTGGGTGGACGCGGCCAGCGAGAAGGAGACCGGACCGCAGGACCCGGCGGATCCGCGGGTCGACGTCGATGTGCAGGTGCGCGGGCTCGGCCTGGTGGAGGGGCATTTGGCGGAGACCGTCGGGCCCGACCAGGCGTACGTGCAGTGGTTGCTCAACGCCTGGCCGGCGGTGTGCTGCCTCGACCTGGGGCGGCAGGCCAAGCACGCTCACGTCCAGTTGGTCCTCAACGCCTCCGACATCTGGGCGACCGAGCCCGCCGACGGGCATACGGTTTTCGTGCATGTCGGCGGCCGTGAGCGGGAGGCGGACCGGGCCGAGTGGCTGGCCCGGCGGGCCGGCCTGACCGTTATCGGCCCCAGTCGGCACGGCTTCTGACCGGTTCCGTCCTGCTGGTGGGCTGAGCTGTCAACGCTCAGGCGTGGAGCACGGCGAATGCGCGGACCGGGAAGGTGCCCATGCCGGCCACCCGCGGGGGCGCGGCGGTGAACCGGAAGCCCTCCGGGGGCAGGGCGGCCAGGCCGGTCAGGTGCTCCACGATCGGGATGCCGGCGGCGAGCAGGGTGCTGTGTGCCGGGCGTTCGCCGGCGGCGGCCGGCGTCATGTCGTCGATGTTGATCGAGTCGATGCCGACCAGGGCCGCGCCCGCCTCGACCAGCCACTCCGCGCCGTCCCCCGTCAGGTAGGGGGCGTCGGGGCCGGCGTACCGGTCGGTGCCGAAGTGCGTGTCCCAGCCGGTGTGCAGCAGCACCGCCCGCCCGGCCACGTCGTACGGGGCGAGCATCAGCCGGTCCACGGCCCGGGTGCCGGCCGGCGCCCGCACCACGATCCCGGGCAGGTCGGCGAGCCGGTCCAGCGGGACCCCGGTGAGGTCGGCGCCGTTCGCCCAGCGGTGCGCGGGGGCGTCGACGTACGTGCCGGTGTTGGCGATCATGTCGATCCGGGCGACGTGGAACTCCACGCCCGGCGCGTACCTCAGCCGGGACTCCTCCCGAGTGAGCCAGTCGGTGATCCGGGGCGGCTGCCAGCCAGGCAGGGTGGTCATCCCGTCGGTGATCACGTGGCTCAGCTCGACAAGTCGCCGGCTGCCGCCACCCGGCGGGACGGTGACTCCCCGGCCGCCCTTGTGCGGCTCCTCGACGACCGTCTTGTTGGTGATCCGCACATCGGCGACCATGAGCAGCCCGAGGTGCCGGACGAGGAGCGCGCCCAGCGTCACGTCGTCGATCTCCGGGCCGGCGATGTCCAACCGGAAGCCGTCGGTCCGCAGCCCTCCGCCGTTGGCGAAGCCGACCTCCGCGTCGAACACCGCCCGGTATTCAGCCATACCGCCACCGCACCACGCTCACCTGCCCCGGTCAAGATCCGTCCCCCCCGGCGCGGCGCGGAAGGGCGGGGCGGCTGGGGCCCGGAATGTCCGGGGAGGGGGATAGTCTCGATGGGTGCACCCCCCGTCCGGCCGGACGCGGGGTCGTCGTCGTGCGTCGACCTTCCTGGAAGTGATCACAGATGCTCACCGGACTCTTCTCCGCCGCCCTGGCCGACCCCGGGCTGGCCCGGGCGCGTGACCTGGCGCGCTCCGGTGCCGCCCAGGTCGACGGTCTCGACGTCACCGCCCCGGCCGCGCTGCGCCCGTTCGCCGTCGCCGCGGTCGCGGCCGACGAGCCCGTCGGCGGCGCGGGGCGCCCGGTGCTGGCGGTGACGGCGACCACCCGTGAGGCCGACGACCTCGCCTCCGCGCTGGGCAGCCTGCTGCCGCCGGAGCAGGTGGCCGTCTTCCCGTCCTGGGAGACGTTGCCGCACGAGCGGCTCTCGCCCCGATCCGACACGGTCGGGCGGCGGCTGGCCGTGCTGCGCCGGCTGGCCCACCCGGACTCCGCCGACGCGCAGGGGCGTACGGGACCGCTGCGGGTGGTCGTGGCGCCCGTCCGGTCGCTGCTCCAGCCGCAGCTCAAGGGGCTCGGTGATCTGGAGCCGGTGCAGCTCGCCGCCGGCGACGAGGCGGATCTGGAAGAGGTCGCCCGCCGGCTCACCGACATGGCGTACGCCCGGGTGGACCTGGTCACCAAGCGCGGCGAGTTCGCCGTGCGCGGCGGCATCCTGGACGTCTTCCCGCCCACCGACGAGCATCCGTCCCGGGTCGAGTTCTGGGGCGACGAGGTGGAGGAGATCCGCACCTTCGCCGTCGCCGACCAGCGGACCATCGAGGGCGTCCCGCAGCTGTGGGCGCCGCCCTGCCGGGAGCTGCTGCTGACCCCGTCGGCGCGGCGGCGGGCCGCCGCGCTCGCCGATGAGCACCCGGAGCTGGCCGAGATCCTCGACAAGCTCGCCGAGGGCATCCCGGTCGAGGGCATGGAGTCGCTCGCCCCGGCGCTGATCGGCGCCGACTCGATGGAGCTGCTGCTCGACTGCATGCCGCCCGGCACCCACGTCCTGCTCTGCGACCCGGAGCGGATCCGCACCCGGGCGCACGACCTGGTCCGTACCTCGGAGGAGTTCCTCCAGGCCAGCTGGGCCGCGGCCGCCGTCGGAGGCCAGGCCCCGATCGACCTCGGCGCCGCGGCCTTCCGCAGCCTGGCCGACGTACGCACGGCCGCCCGCGCCCTGCGCCAGCCCTGGTGGACCGTGGCGCCGTTCGGCCTGGTCGAGGCGGAGGCCGCCCCGGCCCGGCAGCCGTGGGAGGACGAGCCGACCGAGGTCGACATCGCCCCGGACGACGCGATCGCGGTGGCCCTGGCCGCCCAGCCCGCTCCGCTCTACCACGGCGAGACCGCGCGGGTGGTCGACGACCTCAAGCGGTGGGCCGGCGAGGGCTGGTCGATGGCGCTGGTCTTCGAGGGCCACGGCCCCGCCCAGCGGGCCGTCGAGGTGCTCCGCGACGCCGGCCTCGGCGCCCGGCTCACCGAGGAGGTGCCGGCCGCGCCCGCCCCCGGCGAGCTGCTGGTCTCCTGCGGCTGCCTGACCGCCGGCTTCGTCGACGAGGCGTCCCGCTTCGTGCTGCTCACCGGCAACGACGTCACCGGCGGCCGGGGCGCCACCACCCGGGACATGCGCAAGATGCCGAGCCGGCGGCGCAACACCATCGACCCGCTGGAGCTGCGGGCCGGCGACCACGTGGTGCACGAGCAGCACGGCATCGGCCGGTACGTCGAGCTGGTGCAACGCACGGTCAACGGCGCGAGCCGGGAATACCTGGTCATCGAGTACGCCCCGAGCAAGCGCGGCCAGCCCGGTGACCGGCTCTTCGTCCCCACCGACCAGCTCGACCAGCTCTCCCGGTACGTCGGCGGTGAGCAGCCCACCCTGCACAAGATGGGCGGCTCGGACTGGCAGAAGTCCAAGGCCCGGGCCCGCAAGGCGGTCCGGGAGATCGCCGCCCAGCTCATCCAGCTCTACGCCGCCCGCAAGGCGTCCAAGGGGCACGCGTTCGGCTCGGACACCCCGTGGCAGCGGGAGCTGGAGGACGCCTTCCCCTGGCAGGAGACGCCGGACCAGCTCGCCGCGATCGAAGAGGTCAAGCGGGACATGGAGCAGACCGTCCCGATGGACCGCCTGATCTGCGGCGACGTCGGATACGGCAAGACCGAGATCGCGGTCCGCGCGGCGTTCAAGGCGGTGCAGGACGGCAAGCAGGTGGCCGTGCTGGTGCCCACCACCCTGCTCGTGCAACAGCACTACAACACCTTCGCCGAGCGGATGAGCCAGTTCCCGATCGCCATCCGGCAGCTCTCCCGGTTCCAGACGCCGAAGGAGGCCGAGCAGACCCTGGCGATGGTCGCCGACGGCACCGCGGACATCGTCATCGGCACCCACCGGCTGCTCCAGGCGGCCACCCGGTTCAAGCAGCTCGGCCTGGTGATCATCGACGAGGAGCAGCGTTTCGGCGTCGAGCACAAGGAGCACCTCAAGACCCTGCGCGCCTCGGTCGACGTGCTGGCCATGTCGGCCACCCCGATCCCGCGCACGCTGGAGATGGCGATCACCGGCATCCGGGAGATGTCCACCATCGCCACCCCGCCGGAGGAGCGGCATCCGGTGCTCACCGCGGTCGGGGCGTACGACGACCGGCAGGTGGCCGCCTCGATCCACCGTGAGCTGCTCCGTGACGGGCAGGTCTTCTACCTGCACAACCGGGTCGAGTCGATCGAGCGGGCGGCCCGCCGGCTCCGCGAGCTGGTGCCCGAGGCCCGGGTCGCGGTGGCGCACGGCCAGATGAGCGAGGAGGCGCTCGAGAAGGTGATGGTCGGCTTCTGGGAGAAGGAGTTCGACGTCCTGGTCTGCACCACGATCGTGGAGTCCGGCATCGACATCCCGAACGCCAACACGCTGATCGTGGAGCGGGCCGACCTGCTCGGCCTGGCCCAGCTGCACCAGATCCGGGGTCGGGTCGGCCGGGGCCGCGAGCGGGCGTATTCGTACTTCCTCTACCCGCCGGACAAGCCGCTCACCGAGAACGCGCACGAGCGGCTGGCCACCATCGCCCAGCACACCGAGCTGGGCGCCGGCATGTACGTGGCGATGAAGGACCTGGAGATCCGGGGCGCGGGCAACCTGCTCGGCGGTGAGCAGTCCGGCCACATCGAGGGCGTCGGCTTCGACCTGTACGTCCGGATGGTGGGCGAGGCGGTCTCCGCGTTCAAGGGCGAGCACCCGGAGGAGGAGACCGAGGTCAAGGTGGACCTGCCGGTCGACGCGCACCTGCCGCACGACTACGTCGGGGTGGAACGCCTGCGGCTGGAGATGTACCGCAAGCTCGCCGAGGCCCGCGACGAGGAGCGGCTGCGCGAGGTGGTCGCCGAGATGACCGACCGCTACGGGGAGCCGCCCGCTCCGGTGCAGAACCTGGTCGCGGTGGCCCGCTTCCGGCTGCTGGCCCGGCGGTACGGCCTCACCGACGTCTCGATGCAGGGCAAGCACATCCGGTTCGGCCCGCTGCCGCTGCCCGACTCGAAGCAGCTGCGGCTCAAGCGGTACCACCCGGATTCGGTCTACAAGCAGGCGCTCGACCAGGTCAGCGTGCCGCGGCCGAGCACCCGCCGGGTCGGCGGCGAGCCGCTGCGCGATCAGGCGCTGCTGGAGTGGTGCGCCCAGCTGCTCTCCGACGTGCTGGGTGAGCCGGCGACGGCCCAACCGGCCGGGGCCCGGGGGCGGTGAGCTCGGCGGGGTGGGCGGCGTCACAGCAGCTTGCCGGGCATGAGAGAGTGGCCGGCATGCTTGCTCGCCGTCTCATCGCCGTCGCCAGCGTGGCGGTCGGCCTCGTCGCCCTCTCCGGTTGCCGTACCGAGCCCGGGGTCGCCGCCTACGTCGGTGATCACCGCATCACCGAGGATGCGGTGACCAGCCTGCTCGACGAGCTGAGGGCCAAGATGCCCACGCCCAGCCCGGAACCAGGCGCCAGCCAGGAGTCGACTGCCAGCCCCGAGCAGGCCGCGCCGAGCCGGCCGCCGCTGCCGTCCCGCAGCCAGGTGGTCACCAACCTGGTGCTGCTCGACGTGTGCCAGCGGCTCTCCGCCGACAAGGGCTACCAGCCGCCGGCGCGGGCCACGGCGGAGCAGATCGCGCCGCAGCTCGGCGTCCCGGCCGACACCGCGTACGCCGAGCGGGTGGCCGAGCTGGCCACCTGTATGAACGGCCTGCCCGCCGAGTCGGTCGCGCCGACCGAGCAGGACTTCGCCGACGTGCTCGCCGCCGGCAAGGCGGCCGGGGTGATTCCCGCCGAGGTGACTGTCCAGGAGGCCGCCGCCCAGCTTGACGGTGACCGGCTGCGTGGGGCCCTGGGCAGCAAGAAGGTGCTGGGTGAGGCCGTCGCCGGATACCAGGTCACGGTCAGCCCCCGGTACCGCCCGCTGGAGATCCCGCTGCTCAGCTTCTCGGCCGAGTATGCCGCGGTGAGCGTACGGCTGGGTGAGCCCGGTTCCGACTCGGTGATCGACGTTTCCACGCCCGAGCCGGAGGCCACCCCGTCCGCAGGCACGGTCGCGCCCTGAGCATGACCGCGCGGATCGTCCTGCTGGTCACCTCGCCCCGGCTGCCGGCCGGCCTGCTGACCGCGCCGGCCTGGGACGTCGTACGCTCCGCGCCGGTGCTGGCCGGCGCGGAGAGCGAGCTGACGGCGGCGCTCCGGGCGGCGGGCGCCGAGGTCACCGTGCGGGGGACCGAGAGCGCCACGCAGGCGCTGCTCGACGCGGTGGCGGCGCACGGCACGGCGGTCTGGCTGGCCGGGCCGACCGGTGACGAGGCGCTGGCCCGGGAGCTGGGGCTGCGGCTGGCCCGCCAGCCGGGCCTGGCCGAGTTGGAGCTGATGTACGGCTCGTGGGACCCGCCGGGCGCCCGGCTGCTCGACGCGGTCGAGGTGATGGACCGGCTCGCCTCACCGGGCGGTGACCCGTGGAAGCGGGCGCAGACCCATCGCAGCCTCGCCGGTTTCCTGCTGGAGGAGTGCTACGAGGCGTACGACGCGATCAGCGCCGACGACACCGACGCGCTCCGCGAGGAACTCGGCGACGTGCTGCTCCAGGTGCTGCTGCACGCCCGCCTCGCCGAGGAACTGCCGGACGGGAAGCGCTGGACCGTCGACGACGTGGCCGGCGGCCTGGTCGACAAGATGGTCCGGCGCAACCCGCACGTCTTCTCCGGGGAGAAGGCCGGCTCGCTGGAGGAGATCGAGGCGAGCTGGGAGCGGATCAAGCGGGCCGAGAAGGCGCGCGAGTCGGTGCTGGACGGCATCGCGTTGAGCCAGCCGGCCCTGGCGCTCGCCGCGAAGATCCTGGACCGGGCCGGCCGGATCGGCCTGGCGGTGCCGCCACCGCTGGCGGAGTCGCAGGTGGATCCGGAGGCGCGGCTCGGTGCCGGCCTGCTGGCCACGGTCGCCGCCGCCCGGGAGGCCGGCATCGACCCCGAGGCCGCCCTCCGCCGCGCCGCCCTCGCGTACGCCGACGCCGTCCGCGCCGCCGAAGCCGGGGCGCCGGGAGATCGGTAGGGTCGTCGGCATGGAGTCGTTCGTGCCGCTCGCCGAGCGGATCGTCGAGGCGTTGCTGGAGAGCCGGCCTGGGCTGGCCACCGCAGCCGGGGACCACCGGTACGACGATCGACTGCCCGACCTCTCCGCCGACGCGCTCGCCGCCGACCAGGCGATGCTGCGGGACGCGGCCGACGCGCTCTCCGAGATCGACCCGGACTCGCTCGACGTCGAGGAGCGGGTCGACCACGCGCTGCTCAGCAGCATGGTCGACCAGGGGCTGTTCGAGCTGACCGAGATCCGCGCCCACGAGTGGGATCCGTTGCGGCACAACCCGGGTCCGCTGCTGCACGCCATGCTGGCCCGGCCGTACGCGCCCGTCGAGGAGCGGCTGACCCAGCTCGCCGGGCGGCTGGCGGCCGTACCCGACGCCCTGGCGACCGCGCGCGCGACGCTGCGCGACATGCCGCGGATCCACGCGGAGACGGCGGTCGGCCAGTTCACCGGCACGGCGGCGCTGATCCGCGACGAGTTTCCCGCGTTGCTCGCCCAGGCGCCGGCGCTGTACGACCGGGTGGAACCGGCGGCGACCGCCGCGATCGCCGCGCTGGAGGAGTTCGTGGCCTGGCTGCGGATCGGCCTGGCCGCCGACGCCGGGCCGGGGCGCGACCCCCGGCTGGGCCGGCGGCGCTGGGAGGCGCGGCTCTGGCACACCCTCGACACCGAGCTGAGCGCCGCCGAGATCCAGCGCCGCGCCTGGGACAACCTGGACCGGGTGACCGCGGAGATCCGCGAGGCGGCCGTCGAGCTGGTCGGCGGCCCGGCCGACGACGCGACGGTGCGGCGGGCGCTGGACCTGCTCGCCGCCGAGCACCCCGACGACGCCACCATCGTGGACCTCGCCTCGGTGACCCTGGACGAGGCGACCGACTTCGTCCGCGCGCACGACCTGGTCAGCCTCGTCGACGATCCGTGCGTGATCCAGGAGATGCCGGAGTTCGCCCGGGGCGTCGCCGTGGCCTACTGCGACTCGCCCGGGCCGCTGGAGACGGCGGACGTGCCGACCTTCTACTGCATCGCGCCCACTCCGCTGGACTGGCCCGCGCAGCGGGTCGAGTCGTTCTACCGCGAGTACAACGATCACATGATCCGGAACCTGACCGTGCACGAGGCGATGCCCGGTCACTTCCTCCAGCTCGCCCATGCCCGCCGGTACGCGGGCCCGACCCGGGTCCGGGCGCTCACCGAGTCCGGGGTGTTCGTCGAGGGCTGGGCGGTCTACACCGAGGAGCTGATGGCCGGCCTCGGCTTCGGCGGCCTGCCGGTCCGGCTCCAGCAGCTCAAGATGCAGCTCCGGATGACCATCAACGCCCTGCTCGATCAGCTCGTGCACTGCGAGGCGATGCCCGAGGCGGAGGCGATGGCGCTGATGATCGGGCGCGGCTTCCAGGAGGAGGGCGAGGCGGCCGGCAAGTGGCGCCGGGCGCTGCTCACCTCCACCCAGCTCTCCACGTACTTCGTCGGGTACAGCGAGATGGCCGGCATCGCCCGCGCCCGCCCCGACGGCGTGTCGGTCCGCGAGTGGCACGACGCGATGCTGGCGCACGACTGCCCGCCGCCACGGCACCTGCGCACCCTGCTCGGGGTGTGAGGAAAGGCCCCTTCTGGCGCCTCGGGCCGAGCAGGGCCCTGTCAACCCCTCTGCGCGCGGGCGGCGACCGCGTCGATCAGCCAGCGCGAGATGGAGTACGCCGGGGGCAGCTCCACCGGCAGGGCGTTCACCGGGAACCAGCGCGCCTCGGTCAGTTCCTTCGCGTCGACCACCGGCTCGGCGTGCGGGTCCACGACGGTGGCGGTGAAGCCGGCGAGCAGGGTGCCCGGCCCGGAGATCGCCCAGGGCTGGCTGTCGACGTAGGCGGGCCGCCCGATGGTCAGCCCCACCTCCTCGTCGACCTCCCGGTGAGCGGCCGCCTCCAGCGACTCGCCCGCCTCGACGAACCCGGCCACCAGCGCCCACAATTCCGTCGGCCCGTACGCGTGCCGGACCAGCAGGAGCTCGTCGGGGCCGCCGGCCCGGCCGGGGCGGGTGATCGCCACCAGCACCGCGACGGAGAGCGGCAGCGGCACGTAGTGGTCGCAGCCGGGGCAGCGCCGCGCGGTCTCGCCCGGCACGTCGGCCAGCTCCGCCCGGCACGCCCCGCACCAGCGGTGCGTACGCCGCCAGGTGACGACGGCGAGGGCCCGCCCGGCGAGGGTGGCCAGTGGCTCCGGCAGCTCGGCGGCGATGGCCCGCCAGCCGCGCCAGCGCCCGGGCAGCGCCTCGGCGTCGACCACCTCGGCGGCCCAGGCCGGCACCCCGTCCAGCGTCCCGACCGGCACCCAGGCGATGCCGGAGGGCAGCTCGCCGATCCGGGGGAAGTGCCCGTCCGGGCCGGTCAGCAGCCTGCGCCCGGCCACCGGCAGGGCCAGGTCGTCCGGCGCGGGCGGCCGGCTCCGGTCGGCGCCGGGACGGAAGCCGCCCCGGGCCGCCGCCGCCCGGATGCCCGGCGCGTCGGCTGCGGCGCCGGTCCCGGCCGGGGCGCCTGCTCCGGTGTGGCCGTACGCGGTCGGGGCTTCATCGGGCCCGTCGGTCACGACGTCGCCGAGCGGCGGTCCACCACGCTTGCCCCGGCCGGTACGTCGAAGGCGGCCGAGTCGACCGTGTCGGTGTACCGGCTCAACGTGACCTCCGCCGGCTTGCCGTCCAGGGATCCGGTGAAGCTGCCCAGCACCCCCTCTGTGGTGACGCAGGCGGCGAAACGCTCCCCGGCGCGGGTGACGTCGACGCAGGTGGCGTGGTGCCCGGCCAGGGTGGTGTCGCTCTGCTCGATGGTCGCCTCGGGATCGAGGGCGGCGCCGGTCAGGAGCCGGATCACCGCCGGTGGGGTGACCAGGCCGTGCTTGCGCGACTCGGTGTAGACCACCACGGACGGCTTCCCGGCGGTCAGCACCGGCGGTGACACGATGCAGGACATCCGTCCGCCGCTCTTCTCACAGCGCGTCACCGCCTGCTGGGTCACGATGATCTTGCCGTCCGGCCAGGTGTACGCGGACCGGAGCGGCAGCTCGGTCTGGGCGATCGAGGCCGTCTGGCCGCCGGCCAGCTGGTAGTCGGCGGCCCAGGTCTGCTCCAGTGCCCGATCCATCCGGGCGGCGAGGTCGTTGACCAGGTCGGCCCGCCCGAGCGCGGTCCCGGCGTCGCCGAGGGCCTGACAGCCGGTGACCGTGAGCGACGCGATGACCGAGGCGGCGAGCGCGCGGAGATTCGTCGAGGCGGCGGGCATGGCGCCCAGCCTTGTCGATCGGGGCAACCTCTCGCAAACCCGTTGCCGGTTGGCACCCGAGAATTCGGGAATGTCCGTCCAACTCGCCGTCCGATGAGGGGTTCGAGTGCGGCTTGGTGGGCCGGTGGGGCGCCGGGTGGAGGCGTGCGGCCCGCCGCCGCCCGATACGCTGCGTTCAACACCTGCCTCAGCCGCACCGTCGCGGCCCATACCGGACCGGAACACACAAACGAGGAGCGACTCAGTGGCAACCATCGAGGGAATCGTCGCCCGGGAGATCCTGGACTCGCGGGGCAACCCGACGGTCGAGGTCGAGGTCGGGCTCGACGACGGCACGATCGCCCGCGCCGCGGTGCCGTCCGGCGCCTCCACCGGCGCGTTCGAGGCGATCGAGCTGCGCGACGGTGACAAGGACCGCTACCAGGGCAAGGGTGTCGAGAAGGCGGTCGCCAACATCGAGGACAAGATCGTCGACGAGATCATCGGCTATGAGGCCAGCGAGCAGCGGCTGATCGATCAGAAGATGCTCGACCTCGACGGCACCGACAACAAGGCCGAGCTGGGCGCCAACGCGATCCTCGGCGTCTCCCTGGCGGTGGCGAAGGCCGCCGCCGGCAGCGCCGAGCTGAGCCTCTTCCGCTACCTGGGCGGCCCGAACGCACACCTGCTGCCGGTGCCGATGATGAACATCCTCAACGGCGGCGCGCACGCCGACTCGAACGTCGACATCCAGGAGTTCATGATCGCGCCGATCGGCGCGCCCACCTTCCGCGACGCGCTGCGCTCCGGTGCCGAGGTCTACCACGCGCTGAAGTCGGTGCTGAAGAAGAAGGACCTGTCGACCGGTCTCGGCGACGAGGGGGGCTTCGCCCCGAACCTGCCGACGAACGCCGCCGCGCTGGACCTGATCGCCGAGGCGGTGGAGAAGGCCGGTTACCGGCTCGGTACCGACATCGTCTTCGCCCTCGACGTGGCCGCCACCGAGTTCTTCGACAACGGCGCGTACACCTTCGAGGGCAACGCGAAGACCGCCGAGGAGATGAGCAACTACTACACCAAGCTCGTCGGCGACTACCCGATCGTCTCCATCGAGGACCCGCTGTCGGAGGACGACTGGAGCGGCTGGGCCACGCTGACCGCGGCCCTCGGCGACCGGATCCAGATCGTCGGCGACGACCTGTTCGTCACCAACCCGCAGCGCATCGCCCGGGGCATCGCCGAGAAGGCCGCCAACGCGGTGCTGGTGAAGGTCAACCAGATCGGCTCGCTCACCGAGACGCTGGACGCGGTGGACCTGGCCCACCGGGCCGGCTTCAAGTGCATGATGAGCCACCGCTCCGGCGAGACCGAGGACACCACCATCGCCGACCTGGCGGTCGCCCTCGGCTGTGGCCAGATCAAGACCGGCGCCCCGGCCCGCTCCGACCGGGTCGCCAAGTACAACCAGCTCCTGCGGATCGAGGAGGAGCTGGCCGACGCGGCGCGGTACGCCGGTGCCGGCGCGTTCCCGCGCTACCGTTCGGCCTGAGCCGAGAGCTCCGGGGGAGGGGTGTGACGATGCAGCAGCGCCGCACACCGGGTGGTCAACGACCCGCCCGCCGGCCGGGTGGGGCCCGGGTCCGGTCGTCGGCCCGCGACGGCGGCGTCCGCGCCGAGCCGCGCGCCGCCGGCCGGTCGCCCGGCGGTGCCCGCGGCACCGACGGCGTACGCTCCGCGAGCCGCCCCGCGGCGGCTCGGCGTACGGCGGCCGGCGGCACGGTCAAGCGGCTCACCGCACCCCAACCCCGGCGCTTCACCGGGCGCGCCACCGTGCTCTTCGCGGTGCTGATCGCGCTCGCCCTGGCCTACACCTACCCGGTCCGGGTCTACCTGGACCAGCAGGCGGACATCGCGCGGATGGAGGCGTCCCAGGCCGACCAGCGCAAGCTGATCGAGGACCTCTCCGCCGAGGCGGCCAAGTGGCAGGACCCGGCGTACATCGAGACCCAGGCCCGGGAGCGCTTCTTCATGACCCGGCGGGGGGAGACCCTGCTGGTGGTGCTCTCCGACCCGGCCGGGGCCGCGAAGGACGCCGGCAAGGGCGCGCGGTCGGGGCCGCCGAAGCCACCCGATCCCTGGTACGGCACCCTGTGGTCGAGCGTGCAGGCGGCCAACGCCGAGCGCCCCGACAAGTGAGCATCAGCCCAGCACCCCGACGAGCGACAGGCGACACCGTGAGCGCGAGGAGTGAGCCGGGTCTGCGAGCCCCGCAGTCGCGAACGAAAGGCGACACCGTGAGCGTCGTACCACCGCAGGACCCGGCGGCGGACTCCGTAACCCCGCCGGAGCGGCAACCGGCCACCGAGGCCGACCTGGCCGCGGTGGCCGCGCAGCTCGGACGCCCGCCCCGCGGCACCCGGGCGGTGGCCCACCGCTGCCCGTGCGGCCTGCCCGACGTGGTGGAGACGACGCCCCGGCTGGCCGACGGCACGCCCTTTCCGACGCTGTTCTACCTGACCTGCCCGCGCGCGACGGCGGCGTGCAGCCGGCTGGAGTCGGCCGGGCTGATGAAGGAGATGGCCGAGCGGCTGGCGGCCGACCCCGACCTGGCCGCCCGCTACCGGGCCGCGCACGAGGACTACCTGGCCCGCCGGGAGGCGATCGGCGAGGTTCCCGAGATCGCGGGCATCTCGGCCGGCGGCATGCCCGGGCGGGTGAAGTGCCTGCACGTCCACCTCGGGCACGCGCTCGCTGCCGGGCCGGGGGTCAACCCGTTCGGCGACGAGACACTGGCGCTGGTGGAGAAGTGGTGGGCGGCCGGCCCGTGCGTGGACGTCACCGCGGCGGAATGACGTGACCGCCGTCGACGAGATCGTGGTCCGCCGGGCCCGCACCTCGGACGTGCGCGGCATCCGTCGGCTGGTCGACACCTACACCCACGACCGGCGGCTGCTCAGCAAGGCGACCGTCACGCTCTACGAGGACGTGCAGGAGTTCCGGGTGGCGGTGACACCGGGCGGCACGGTGGTCGGCTGCGGCGCGCTGCACGTCATGTGGGAGGACCTGGCCGAGATCCGTACGGTGGCCGTCGACCCGGCCTGCCGAGGGCACAAGATCGGGCACCGGATCGTCGGCGGGCTGATCGACGCGGCCCGCGAGTTGGGCGTGGCCCGGATCTTCGTACTGACCTTCGAGACCCGGTTCTTCGGCTCGTTCGGCTTCCGCGAGATCGACGGCGCGCCGGTGCCGCAGCCGGTCTACGAGCAACTGCTCCGCTCGTACGACGAGGGCGTGGCCGAGTTCCTCGACCTGGAACGGGTCAAGCCGAACACCCTCGGCAACACCCGCATGCTGCTGCGCCTGACGGCTGCCTGACCGGCTCGGCTCGCCGGTTGTTCCTCGCCGCCGAGCACCTTGCCGTGCGGTCCGCCCGCCGAGACCCCCGCCGGCCGACCGTCGGGCTCCGTCGACCGCGCTGCCGTAGGGTTGCTGCCGTGACGACGCGCGTGGCCGCCATCGACTGCGGGACCAACTCGATCCGACTGCTGGTCGCCGACCTGCCCGACCCGTCCGCCGGCCCGCAGGCGCCGCTGGTGGACCTGAGCCGCCGGATGGAGATCGTCCGGCTGGGCCAGGGCGTCGACCGGACCGGCCGGCTCGCCCCGGAGGCGATCGAACGCACCCGGGTGGCGCTCGCCGGCTACGCGGCCGAGATCGAGAAGCTCGGCGCCGAGCGGGTGCGGATGTGCGCCACCTCGGCGACCCGGGACGCCGCCAACGCCGAAGACTTCCGCGCCATGGTGGAGCAGACCCTCGGCGTCGCGCCCGAGGTGGTCACCGGCGACGAGGAGGCCCGGCTCTCGTTCACCGGTGCGGTGCGTGGACTCCCCGCCGACGCCGAGCCGCCGTACCTGGTGGTCGACATCGGGGGCGGGTCGACCGAGTTCGTGGTCGGCACCCGCGAGGGTGGGGTCGAGGCGGCCGTCTCGATGGACATCGGCTGCGTCCGGATGACCGAGCGGCAC
Organism: Micromonospora sp. SL4-19; assembly: GCF_047921475.1. Taxonomy (NCBI): domain Bacteria; kingdom Bacillati; phylum Actinomycetota; class Actinomycetes; order Micromonosporales; family Micromonosporaceae; genus Micromonospora; species Micromonospora sp. SL4-19. The sequence continues at coordinate 381,364 of NZ_JBLROB010000001.1, read as the reverse complement.
CTGCACGGCAACCCGCCGAGCCTCGACGAGATCGCGGCGGCGCAGGCCGACATCGCGGTGGCGGTGGACCGCGCCCTGGCGGTCGTGTCGGGACGCGAGGCCGCCACGCTGGTCGGGCTCGCCGGTTCGGTCACCACCGTGGTCGCCATCGCCCAGGGCCTTCAGGAGTACGACCCGGAGCGCATCCACCACGCCCGGGTGTCGTACGACCAGGTCGCCGAGGTCACGGCCGACCTGCTGGCGAAGACCAGCGAACAGCGGCTGGCCATCCCGGTGATGCACCCCGGCCGCGCCGACGTGATCGGCGCGGGCGCCCTGGTGCTCAGGGTGATCATGGAGCGCGCCGGGATGCCCTCGGTGGTCGCCTCCGAGCACGACATCCTCGACGGCATCGCCTGGAGCCTCGCAGGAGCCTCGGGATAGGTGGTTTCCCCTCGTACGGGCGGTATGATTCCCATATGGTTACCACGGTCAATCTGCCTGATGGACTGCATGAGCGGCTCAAGCAGCTCGCCGAGCAGGAGCACCGGTCGATGAACGCCACCATCGTTGTGGCGGTCGAGGAGTATGTCTCGGCCCGCAGTCACCGTGCCCGTGTGCGGGATCTTGCGCGGGAGGTTGCCGGGCGTGACGCCGAACTGCTGCGCCGGTTGGCGGAGTGATCAATTATCTCGAGGTCGACGACCTCGTGGAGATCGCCTCGATCGTGTTGGGGGAGACGCCCCAGGTCCGTGATGTCGGTCTGCTCTCGTCGGCGGTGGTCCGCCCGGCCACCGTGGCGTTCGGCCAGGAGGCTTACACCGATCTCTGGAGCAAGGCCGCCGCGCTGCTGCACTCGGTCTGCCTGAACCACGCCCTGATCGATGGGAACAAGCGTCTCGCCTGGGCGGCGGCGCGGGTGTTTTTGGCCCTCAACGAGGTGCCGATCCGGGATGTCGACGTTGATCAGGCCGAAGCTCTCGTGATGTCGGTGGCGAGCGGCACCCTGACGGAGGTCTCTGACATCGCCCGCGAGCTGCACAAGCTCTATGTCTGATCCATCGCACAATTTCTGTCGCAGCTGCCGCACGGCATCGCCTGGAGCCTCGCGGTGGGCGGTGACTGAGTGCCCCCTGTCGTCGCAGTGAGCCGCCAACGGCTCACTGCGACAGCGACGGGGCTAACGGGGCCAGTCCGACGAGCGCCCGGAACGGCCCGACAGCGAGCCGGCCCAGTCCGAAGCGCCGGACCCGTCCGAACCGCCGGTCCGAACCAGCTCCGGCTCGGGCTTCCTGCCCGGGGTGTTCAGGCCGAGGCCGTCCACGCCCAGTGGGCGGTCCCCCTGCGTTGTGGACGGGAGGATCTCGTCCGGTAGCAGCGCCGCGTCGGTTTCGGGCTGAGGCCACCGCTGCCACCGCTGGATGCTCACGACCCCGACGAGCAACAGCGCGCCCACCAACAGCGCCGTCCCGCTGCGGAGGGGGGCCGCCAGATCGACCTGGTAGCCGCCCAAGGTTGGTTTGTGGTCGAGCAGTCGCATCAGCGAGGCCGGGCTGACCAGCAGGCCCAGGTAGCTGCCCGCGTAGGCCAGCCCGGTCAGCGTCGCGCCCAGCGGGGAGAACCGGAGCGTGGCGAGGAGCCCGAGCAGGATCCCCGCAGCGGCCAGCACCAGCGCGGGCCGAACGAGATCACCGCCATCCACCGTGCCGCCGTCTGGTACATCTGCGAACGCCTGCGCCGACCGGGTCTGGCCGAGGGCCAGGAGGATCCAGGCCAGCGGACCCACGATGGCCGCGGCGATCACGGTTCCGATGTGTCGCATTCGGGCAACCTACCGATCTCTTTGGTGGATCAGCAGGCTTCATAAGCGAAACTTAATCGCCGGCAAAGAACGGATCCGCCTGCGGCCGGCGGATCGTCACGTTGCGGACTCCGCGCGTGACGCAGCGCCGCCTAGGCTCACCGAATGACCGTCAAACGCATCATGCCGAACATCCGCTCCGACGACTTCGACGGCAGCCGCCGCTTCTATCGGGAGCTGATCGGCCTCGACGGCGGCGACGGCCTCGACTGGATCCTCTTCTTCCGTGGACCGACCCGGGAGGTCCAGCTCTCGGCCATGAAGCTGGACGTCAAGGCGGGCGTCCACCCCGACGTCTCGATCGAGGTGGACGACGTTGACGACGTGCACCTCCGATGCGTCGCGGCCGGTGCCGAGGTCGTCTATCCGCTCACCGACGAGCCGTGGGGGCTGCGTCGATTCTTCGTGCGGGACCCGAACGGCGCGATCATCAACGTGACCCAGCACGACGAGTAGCGCCCGGCATGGCGGCGGTCAGGCGCTTCAGGTGGCGAGGCTACCGTTTTCTTGACGGTATTCCGCAATCCACAGTACTGTGCGAAGTGTGGATACGACGCAGCTCCTGAAGGGCGTGCTCGACCTGGCGGTTCTCGCCGTGCTCAAGGACGAGGACGGCTACGGTTACGACATCCTCCGCCGGCTGCGTGAGGCGGGGCTGGAGGAGGTCGGCGACGCCTCGGTCTACGGCACCCTGCGCCGGCTCTTCGCCGCCGGCCTGCTGACCACGTACGTGGTGCCGAGCGAGTCCGGACCGCACCGCAAGTACTACGCGCTCAACGCCGCCGGCCGGGACCAGCTCGCCCGCTCCGGCAAGACCTGGCGCTCGTTCGCGACCACCATGGACGCGCTGCTCGACGATCGGGGGATGGCGGCATGACCGTCACGGAGCAGGAGATCACGGACTACGTCGACCGGGTGCGAGCCGCCCTGGCCGACCTGCCGCCCGACGTTCGCGACGAGTTGACCGAGGAGCTGCCGGAGCATCTGGCCGAGGTGGCGGCCGAGACCGACGGCGCGCTGGTCGACCGGCTGGGCGAGCCGGAGGCGTACGCCGCCGAACTGCGGGCCGCGGCCGGGGCGGACGGCCGCGTCGACCGGTCGTCCCTCGACAACCGGCTCGCCGCCGTCCGGGCCCGCCTCGCCGTCCGGCTGCGCCGCGTCGACAACCGCCTCGGCCCGCTCCTCGGGTACGGCACGGCGAGCGAGTTCCTCCGCCCGCTGCGCCCGGCGTGGTGGCTGGTCCGCGGCTGGCTGGTGGCGTTGCTGGTCTCCGCCGTGCTCGGTGAGCCGTCGGGGCTGCTCCCCCGACTCAGCGGCAGCGTGCTGGCCGGTCTGTTCCTGCTCGCCGGCACGGTCCTCGCCTCGGTCTGGCTGGGCCACCGCTCGGCCGGCTTCCGGGGCTGGCCGCGCCGTCTGCTGCGGTTCGGCACGGCCGCCCTGCTGCTCTTCTCCCTCGCCATGCTGGTCAACGTGGACCAGCACGCCAGCTCGGACGAGTTCGCCTCTTATCACGAGGTCTCGGTGGGCAGCCCGTACGACTCGGTCGAGGACGTCTTCGTCTACGACGAGCAGGGGCGCCTGGTGCCCAACGCCCGGCTCTTCGACCAGAACGGCGTGCCGATCCGGCTCGGCTACCCCACCTGCGTCGGCCCCGACCGCGCGGCGGGCCCGCCGCGCAACGTCTACCCGTACTGCCCGGAGCAGGCCCCCTTCGCAGCGCCGGTCCCGGCGCCGCCCACAAGCGCGTCACCCACCGCGACCCCGACCGGGACCGCACCGGCCACGCCGGGCAGCGTGCCGACCGGGACCGCGCCGGCCGCGCCGGGTGGGTCGCCGATCCCGACGGCTGGTACGCCGGAGCCGACGCCGCCGGTCCCGGAACCGACCCGCTGAGAATGTCCCGAGGGGTGCCCGTCGGCCGACGGGCACCCCTCGGTGTGTCCATCGTGGACTGATCGCCCGGGGGACGTCGACGCGGCCGAATTCACTGCCGCTACGGTGTCGTCTGCCCATCGATTCCCACGAAAGGACCGCAGTGTCAGAGCAGGCCGCCCTCGCGCCCGTATGGCCGGAAACCGGCGCCGTCAGCGCAACCGCCCCATCGTCCCGCCTCGGCGCCGTGCTCGGGGTGGTCGTGCTCCTGCTCGGCGTGGCGGCAGCCCTGCTGGTGGGGCTGCTGATCCGGATCGGGCCGGGCGGGGAGCTGCGCGACGCGTTCGGCGGCGGCGACGGCACCGCCGAGGCGAAGGCCGGTGACTGCGTCGCCGAGCTGCCCATGATCGCCGGCATGGAGGCGAAGCCGGCCGATGACGCCCGGGTGGTCGGGTGCGGCTCCGCCGAGGCCGCGTACTCAGTGGTCGGCCGGGTACAGGACGCGTCGGCGGCGCGGAATCGCTCGGCGAGCGCGTGCGAGCCGTATTTCCGCCCCGGCGACGACGGATACCTCCTCTACCGCGTCGGCGACGGCGACGGGTACGTCCTCTGTCTTGTCCGAGGAGCGAACGGGAGGTGAATGCCACTGTCCGCGCGTCTTCCCCGGGCCGGTGACGGCGTGGCACGCTACCCGCACGTAACACCCACTGGGCGACCAGCCAACGATGACTGACCGCTAGGAGGACGGGTCAATGGGCGAGATGGTGAGCTTCACCGGCAACGGGGGGACGAGCGAGGGGTATCTCGCGATACCCTCCGGCGGTGCGGCCAGCCCGGCGGTCATCGTCATCCAGGACTGGTGGGGTCTGGTGCCCCACGTCCGGGCGGTGGTGGACCGCTTCGCGGAGGCCGGCTTCGTCGCCCTGGCGCCGGACTTCCGGCATGGCGGCCCGGCGAGCCGGCCGAGTGAGCCCCGGCAGATGCTGAACAGCACCCAGATGGACGAGGCGGCGACGGACATCGCCGCCGCGGCGGAGTACCTGTCCGGCCGGCCGGAGGTCGCCGGCAAGGTGGGGTGCGCCGGGTTCTGCGCCGGCGCGAGCCTGGCCCTCTGGTCGGGGACGTTCTCCGACCGGATCGTCGCCACCGCCGGCTTCTACCCCCGCCTGCCGTGGGAGGGGATGCGCACGGACTGGGCCGACTACGCGGGCAAGGAGGCGCTCATTCACTGCTCAGAGGCGGACGGCACCTCCGCCGCCGACGGGGTGCAGAGCGTACGTCGGGCCATCGAGGCCAGCGGGGGCGCCTGCCAGACGTACGACTACCCGGGCACCGCGCACGCGTTCTTCAACGAGGACCGGCCGGAGCACTTCGACCAGCGGGCCGCCGCCACCGCCTGGGCCCGCACCCTGGAACTCTTCCGGGCCAAGCTTGGCTGAGCCGCGTACCCCCGAGGAGGTGGTCGCCCGCGCCGCGCGGGCGACCGACCTGGCCGACCTCGACGGCGCGGTGAGCGACTGCTTCGCCTGCCCGCGCCTGGTCTCCTGGCGGGAGGAGGTCGCCCGGACGAAGCGGGCGGCCTTCCGTGACCAGGAATACTGGGGGCGACCGGTGCCCGGGTTCGGCGCGCCCGACGCGCGGATCGCCATCCTCGGTCTGGCGCCGGCCGCGCACGGCGGCAACCGCACCGGCCGGATCTTCACCGGCGACCGCTCCGGCGACGTGCTCTTCGCAGCGCTGCACCGTGCCGGGCTGGCCAACCAGCCGACCAGCGTCGCCGTCGACGACGGGCTCACCCTGCCCGACACCCGGATCTTCTCCGCTGTGCGTTGCGCGCCGCCGGACAACAAGCCCACCCCGATCGAGCGGGACACCTGCGCCCCCTGGGTGCACCGCGAGGTGGCATTGATCCGGCCCACCCTGCGGGTCGTGGTCGCGCTGGGCGCCTTCGCCTGGGCCGCGTGGTGGCCGATCCTGCGGGACGTGTACGGCCAGCGCCCGCCCACGCCGCGACCGACCTTCGGCCATGGGGCACACTGGTCCCGCACGTCCGCACCGGCTCTGCTCGGCTGCTATCACGTAAGCCAGCAGAACACCTTCACCGGGCGGCTGACACCAGCGATGTTGGACGACGTGTTCGCCCGGGCGAAGCGGCTGGCCGGGGTGGACTGACGACTGCGTAGGGCGGTGGGATGGACCTCGGCATACTGCGCAGGTGGTGGCCGGTCGCGGCGGTGACCCTGCTGCTGGCCGTCGCCGCGCTCGCGGCCGGGCACTCCGCGGTCGGGGCCAGCCGGATCCCGTCCGCGGTGGACACCATCCCGTACGTCGAGGAATACCCTTCCGCCGAGCCGGATCCCTCACCCATGGCCGATCCCGGGGAAATGGGGGAGCCGTCCTCCACCGAGATTCCCCCGTGGATCCTGACCGCCGCGTTGGTCGTGCTCGGCCTGGCCGTTCTGACTGCCATCGGGTACGTCCTCTGGACGGTGGTCAGCGGAGCGTTGCGGCGGACCACCCGGGCCATCCCGACACAGCGGGCTCGGCGTACCGCCGAGGGCACCGCGCGGGAGGTGGTGGCCGCACTGGACGCCGGCCTGGTGGACCTGGACGACCGGTCCACCGACCCGCGGACCGCGGTGATCGCCTGCTGGGTCCGGCTGGAGGAGGCCGCCGAGGAGGCCGGTGTGCCCCGGCTCCCCGGGGACACCCCCACCGATCTGGTCAGCCGGCTGCTGCGCGGCGACCCGGCGGCCGGCGTCCCGGCGATCGTCAGCGCCGACGTGCTGGACGGCTTCGCGCACGTCTACCGCGAGGCCCGGTACGCCACCCACACCGTCGACGAGCGGATGCGCGACCAGGCCCGGGCCGCGCTGCGCCGGCTGCGCGGGGAGCTGACCAGCAAGGTTGACTCATGACCGCGCGAATCGGTGTGGTGGTGCCATGAGCACCAGCATCGACGACCTGCTGTCGTTCGAGGAGCCGGCCGAGAGGCCGTCCGGCTCGCGGGGCGGACGCGCACGCTGGGTGCTGCGTACGCTCGCGGTCATCGCGGCGATCGTTGTGGTGGTCGTGGTCGGCCTGCGCGCGGCCGGCTTCCAGATCTCGCTCTGGATCATCGTGGCGGGCGCGCTCGCCGTGGTCGCCGTACGCCGGGTCACCGCCGCGTTGTCGCCCCCGCCGCCGCCCCGGGCCGGTGGACGTGCCCCTGCCGGTGAGGAGCCGGACACCTGGAACTGGGCCGCCCGGGACGCGCTGCGCGCCGCGGTGAACGGCTGGGCGTGGCCGCTGGACTGGTCCAACACCCGACCGGAACGGTTCGCCAGCGTGATCCTGCCCCGTCTCGGCGAACTGACCGACGAGCGGCTGCGCCTCAAGCACGGCGTGACCCGAGAGTCGGATCCCGTTCGCGCCCGCGCCCTGCTGGGGGAGCGGGTCTGGACGTTCCTGGAGACCCCACCCCGCCGCACCCCGTCGCCGCGCGACCTTGCGGTGATCGTCGCCGAACTGGAGAAGCTGTGATGAACGACGTGGACCGGAGCATGCCCCCCGCCGAGGTGGGCCGGCTGGCCCAGGCGGTGCTGGACGCGGTCGGCACGGTCGTGGTCGGCAAGCGGGATGCTCTGGAGCTGGTCCTGTCCGGCATCCTGGCCGGCGGCCACGTACTGCTGGAGGACCTGCCCGGCCTGGGCAAGACGCTGACCGCGCGCTCGTTCGCGCAGGCCCTCGGGCTGGACTTCCGTCGCCTCCAGTTCACTCCGGACCTGCTGCCGGCCGACGTCACCGGCTCCTTCCTGTACGACCAGCGCAGCGGCGACTTCTCGTTCCGCGCCGGGCCGGTGTTCACCAACCTACTGCTCGCCGACGAGATCAACCGGACCCCGCCGAAGACCCAGTCGGCGCTGCTGGAGGCGATGCAGGAGAAGCAGGTCTCCGTCGAGGGCGTGACGTACCGGCTGGACGAGCCGTTCCACGTGCTCGCCACCGCCAACCCGATCGAGTACGAGGGCACGTATCCGCTGCCCGAGGCGCAGCTCGACCGGTTCCTGCTCCGGGTGTCGTTCGGCTACCCGAACCACGAGGAGGAGTGGGACGTGCTGCGCCGGCGGATCGCCCGCCGCCGCGAGGAGGCCGAGATCACTCCGGTGGTCGACGCCGGCACGCTGCGCGCCATGCAGGCCGCGCTGGAGGACGTGGTCGTCGAGGACTCGATCGGCCGGTACATCGTGGCGTTGACCGCGGCCACCCGGGAGCACCCGTCCGCGTTGGTCGGCGCCTCGCCGCGCGGCTCGCTGGCGCTGCTGCTGCTGTCCCGGGTCCGGGCGGTGCTCGCCAACCGCGACTACGTGGTGCCGGAGGACGTCAAGGCGGTGGCGGTGCCGGCGCTGGCCCACCGGATCACCCTGCGTCCGGAGATGTGGCTGCGCCGGGTCGATCCGTCCTTCGTCGTCGGTGAGGTACTGGAATCCACGCCCGCCCCGGCCAGCGGCGCGCTGCCCAGCTACGCGGCCGGGCACGCCGGGCGCTGATGGCCGACCGTCACGAGCCGGCGAGCGGCTGGGCACCCACCGGGGCGCTCGGCCGGGCCGTGCTGCTCACCGGGCTGCTGTTGATCGCGGCCGTGCTGCTCGGCCGGATCGACCTGGTCGTGCTGGCCACGCCGTTCGCACTGGGCACCGCGTTCGGGCTGCGTCGCCGGCCCGCCGCGCTGCCCGAGTTGGAGATCGGCACCGGGGACGCGCACCTGGTCGAGGGTTCGCCGATGGCTGTTGCGGTGGCCGTCGCCAACCCGGACATCGTGTCGTACGACCTCGCGGTGGTCCGGACCCGGATGTCGCGCTGGCTGCGGGTGGAGAAGGTCGGGTTCGGTGGGGCCGGGGTGGACGTGAGCCGGTCCGGTGGTGCCGACCGGCCCTTCGTCACCTCGGTACCGCACGGCACCGCGGTCGACGTGGAGCTGACCGGGACGGCGCTGCGGTGGGGCCGGCACCCGATCGGTCCGGCCGGCACCCGGGTCGCCGTCGCCGACGGGTTGCTGGTCTCCCGGGCCGTGGTCACCGAGTCGGTCCGGGCGCGGGTCTATCCGATGACCGAGCCGTTCGAGGCGGTCGAGGCGATGCCCCGGGCCGCCGGGCTGGTCGGCGCGCACCACTCCCGCCGGCCGGGCGAGGGCGGCGAACTGGCCGGCGTACGGGTCTTCGCGCCCGGGGACCGGCTGCGCCGGATCGACTGGCGGGTGTCGCTGCGGGCCCGGCAGCTGCACGTGGCGGCCACCCTCTCCGACCGGGACGCCGAGGTGGTCGTGCTGCTCGACGTGCTGGCGGAGGCGGGCCGCTCCGGCGGCGTACGCGGTCCGGCCTCCGTGCTGGACACCACGGTCCGGGCCGCCGCCGCGATCGCCGAACACTACCTGCACCGCGGCGACCGGGTGGCGTTGCAGGAGTACGGCCCGGCCGCCCGCCGGCTCCGCCCGGCCACCGGGCGCCGGCAGTACCTGACCGTGCTGGAGTGGTTGCTCGACGTCAAGGCCGAGCACTCCCCGCACGAGCCGTACGACCAGGTTTTCGGCCCCCAGCTGCTCTCCTCGGACGCGCTGGTGGTGGTGCTCACCCCACTGCTGGACGAGCGTTCCGCCCAGATGCTGGCCCGGATGACGAGGGGCGGGCGGTTCGTGGTGGCGGTGGACACCCTGCCGGCCGACCTGCCGATGCTCAGGGACCGGGGCTGGGCCGAGGTGGCGTACCGGCTGTGGCGGCTGGATCGGGACACGATGATCAGGCAGCTCCGCGAGCACGGCGTGCCGGTGGTGCGCTGGGCCGGCGCCGGCAGTCTCGACCAGGTGCTGCGGGACGTGGCCCGCCTGGCCACCGCCCCGAGAGGTGGCGTGCGGTGAGCGCGAGGAATGCAGCGGAGCGGAGTCCCGCAGTCGCGAACGAAGGCGGGCACCGGTGAGCGCGAGGAATGCAGCGGAGCGGAGTCCCGCAGTCGCGAACGAAGGCGGGCACCGGTGAACGACATGGTCGAGGCGCTGAACGAGCGGATGCGCGCCCTGCGGTACGCGGTCAACCGGCTCAGCCCCACGCCGCTGCTGGTCCGTGCCGGCATCTTCCTCACCGTGCTGGTCGGTCTCCTGGTCGCGTACCCCCAGGAGGCCCTGGTGCCGCGGGGCCTGCTGGCCCTGGTGGTGGTGGCGGTCCTTCCGGCGGTCGGGCCGCGCCGGCTCTGGGCGACCTTCGCGGCGCTGGTCACGGTCGGTGGCTGGCTGGTCGCCACGCTGGGCTTCGACCGACCGTCGGAGCTGTGGCGGCTGCTCGCCGTGGCAACCCTGCTCTATCTGGCGCACACGCTCTGCGCGCTGGCCGCGCTGCTGCCGCTCGACGCGGTGGTCGACCCGGACGTGGTGCTCCGGTGGTTGACCCGGGCCGGCGGAGTGGTGCTGGCCAGCGCGGTGCTCGGCACCGTGCTGGCCTGGCTCGGTGGGGTAGGTGGGGACCGTGGTTCCCAGGTGGCGACCGTGGCTGGCCTGCTGGTCGCGGTGGGGCTCAGCGCGTTGCTCGGCTCGCTTCTGCGTCGCAGATAGCGGGAACGCACCGGGACGTTGCGCAGGTCACAGGGGTTGTGCTCGGTCACAGAAGGGGGTCTCGACCGGGATTAGCTGAGCCCCCCGGGGAAAGATAGATGATGTGAATCCGAAGCGGATCCTTGTCGTGGGTGCCGGGCACGTCGGCCTGTACGCCGCTCTGCGCCTCTCCAAGAAGCTGAGCTCCCGTGAGGCCGAGGTCATCGTCGTCGACCCGCAGCCGCACATGACCTACCAGCCGTTCCTCCCGGAGGCTTCGGCGGGCAACATCTCGCCCCGGCACGCGGTGGTGCCGCTGCGGCGGGAGCTGCGCCGGTGCACGGTGGTGGCGGGTGCGGTGACCCGGATCGACCACGATCGGAAGACCGCGACCGTGCAGCCGATCAGCGGCCCGACCCGGGAGATCCAGTACGACCACGTGGTGGTCGCCCCCGGCTCGGTCTCCCGCACCCTGCCGATTCCCGGCCTGCACGAGCACGGCATCGGGTTCAAGACCATCGGCGAGGCCGTCTTCCTGCGCAACCACGTGCTGGACCGGCTCGACGTGGCGGCTGTCACGACCGACCCGGAGGTCCGCCGGCGCGCGCTGACCTTCGTCTTCGTCGGCGGCGGCTACGCCGGCATCGAGGCGCTCGCCGAGATGGAGGACATGGCCCGGGACGCGCTGCGCTACTACCCGGAGCTCCAGCCGGAGGAGATGCGCTGGGTTCTGGTCGAAGCCACCCAGCGGGTGCTGCCCGAGGTCGACCGGGACATGGGCGCCTACACGGTGCAGCAGCTGCTCAAACGGAACATGGACATTCGGCTGGACACTCGCCTCGAATCCTGCGTCGACGGGATCGTCAAGCTCTCCGACGGCGACAGCTTCGCCACCGACACCATCGTCTGGACGGCCGGCGTCAAGCCGTCGCCGATGCTGGACGCGACCGACTTCCCGCGCGACGAGCGTCGTCGGGTCACCTGCCTGCCCACCTTGCAGATCGTGGACGGCGACCGGGCGGTCGAGGGCGCCTGGAGCGCGGGCGACTGCGCCGCGGTGCCGGATCTGACCAAGGAGCCGGGCAACTTCTGCTCACCGAGCGCCCAGCACGCGGTCCGGCAGGCCGGGCGGATGGCCGACAACATCGTCAACGTGATCCGCGGGCGGGAGCCGGTCAACTACAAGCACAAGCACGCGGGCAGCGTGGCCAGCCTCGGCCTGCACAAGGGCGTGGCGCAGGTCTACGGCGTGAAGATGACCGGCTGGCCGGCCTGGTTCATGCACCGCACGTACCACATGTCGCGGATCCCGTCGTTCAACCGCAAGGTCCGGGTCGTGGTGGACTGGTCGCTGGCGTTCTTCCTCAAGCGTGAGGTGGTCGCGCTGGGCCAGCTGCACGATCCGCGCGAGGAGTTCGCCGAGGCGTCCCAGCCGGTCGGCACGCGCCGCTGAGCTCGCAGGCGAGGGCCCTTCCCGTTGGGGGAGGGCCCTCGACCGTGTCCGGGTTCAGAACCGCCAGGTCCAGGCGTCGGCGATCCGGGTGCCCGGGCCGAAGAGCTGCTCCAGCGTCCGGCGCAGGGCCTCCGCGTGCGGCGCGTCATCGGTCAACGCCACGCAGGAGGCGCCCCAGAAGCGGACGTCCCGGACGGCCTGCCGGCGCTGCTCGTCGCCGATCGTCGGCGGCACCCCCTGCTTGGCGACGTCGGCCAGCAGGGCCGAGGTGGGGCGCTGGTAGGTGCCCATGGCCGGCGAGCCGTTCCTGCCGTACGGGCCGATGAAGAAGCCCTCGGGCATGCCGAACGCGGCGTTCGCGGCGGTGGCCCAGCGCATCGGCCACGGGTCCTTCGGGGTGGCCGTCGGCACCGGCACCAGCACCCCGCCCGGGCGTACGCACTGCCGCCAGTGGCCGGCGGTGACGAACTCCGGCAGCGCCGGCCGGTCGGCGGTCGGCAGCGGCGCGGGGAGGACGCTGAGCAGGCTCACGCCGACGGCCAGCGGGACCAACCGCCGGGCCCGGCCGCGTTCCGCCATGGCCCGGTCCACGGCGAGGGTCAGCAGTGTCCCGACCAGTGGGAGCACCGCCAGGGCGAACCGCGTCGGCAGCGCCCCGTCCACCACCGGCAGCCCGGCCAGCAGGGCGTACGGGGCTGGCAGCGTGGTCCGGCTGCCGGAGACCACCACCTCGGGGCCGAGCGACAGCACGCCCATGACCAGTGCTCCGGCCACGCAGGCGACCACCAACGGGCGGCGGCCCAGCCAGACCACGCAGGCGACGGTGACCAGCAGCAGCGGCCAGCCCAGGAAGGTGTTGAACTCGGCTGGGCCGGTGGTCAGCCGGGACGAGGCGTCGCTGCCCAGCACGGAGAGCGGGGACAGTGCCGACCAGCTGGTCAGGTCGGCGGAGTAGTAGCCGGGGCTGAACATCCCTTCGGAGACGCCCTGCGGCCCGCCGAACTGGTACCACAGCGGGTACGCCAGCACGACGAGGGCGAGGCCGGCGGCCACCATCAGCCCGCCGGCGAACGTGGACAGTGCCCGGCGCAGTAGCGCCCGATCGGCCGGGCCGTACGCGACGGCCATCACCAGCAGGGTGACCACGGTGAGGAAGAGCACCTCCTCGCCGATGAAGATCTGGACGGTGACCGTCGCGGCCAGCCCGAGCGCCGAGGTGGCCATCCGCCGGTGGTCCGGCCCGTCCGGCCGGTCGGCCGGGTCGGCGGCCCGGAGCAGCCGGACCACCAGCCAGACGATCACCGGGACCAGCCACTGGGCGGTCATGTGCAGGTGGGCGTTGGTCTGCGACACGATGCCGGGGCCGAAGCCGCAGAGCGCTGCGCCGAGGCCGGCGGCGAGCCGGCGGGCGTGCAGCGTCCGGGTGAACAGCAGGTACCAGGCGATCGCCGTGCCGGCCAGGTTGCCGGCGGCCAGCAGGGCGAAGGTGACCGGCGCCCCGAACGCCCAGGTGACCGGGGCGAGCAGCACCCCGAGCGCGATCACCGTGGTGTTGGCCATCAGGTTGACCCCGTCCGGCGCGTTGAGCCGGTCGGTGAGCAGGCTGAAGTCGCCCAGCAGGGCGCGCGAGTCGACGGCCAGGAACCACTCGTAGAGGGTCTGGTCCGCCGGGTTGAGTGCGAGCATCCGCTGCCCCGGGGCCGGCCACAGGCCGTGGGTGAGCCATCCGGCGAGCAGGGAGAAGAGCAGCCCAGCCAGCAGGTCCGCGCGGTGTCGGGCCACGGTGGCCAGCAGGCGGGCGGTCCGGGTGGGACGGGCGACCGCCGGATCGAGGCGGACTGCCTGGTCGGGGTCGAGGGCCGTACGGGCGGCGCTGGTCACGGCCTCGACCATAACGGCGGGGCCCGCGTGGGGTACGCCAGCGCGCCGCGCAACGACTACGGTGAGACTGCGCCGCCGCGCTTCGACGCGTCGGTGTCACCCGCCCGGGTGGTGGAACGGCAGACACGGCCGCCTTAAAAGCGGCTGCCGCAAGGCGTGCGGGTTCGAGCCCCGCCCCGGGCACGAGACTCTCAGGTTTCCCACAGCTTCGCGCCGGGCGCGGGGGTGTGAGCGCCGTTTACCCTGGAGGATGCACGTTCACGTGCATCGACCCCCTGAGGGAGGCCTGAGAAGTGAAGACCTCGAACCCGGTGCTCGCCCGGCTCGGCCAGGCGGCCGAGCGTGAGCGGGCGGCCGGGTACGCCCAGCCCGGGCCATACGGTCAGCCCGGATACCCGCCGCAGCAGTACCAGCCGTACCCGCAGCAGCAGCAGCCGTACCCGCCTGGTTACGGCTACCCGACAGCTGCACCCGCCACGACCTCCATGACCCTCGACGACGTCGTCGTCAAGACGGTCATGATGCTGGCGATCCTCGGTGCCGCCGCGGCGGCCACCTGGACCCTCGTGCCGGACCAGTTGCTGGGCCTGGCCTGGGGCGGCGGTGCGCTCGTCGGTCTCGTGCTCGGCATGATCATCTCGTTCTCCCGGATGGCCAACCCGGCGCTGGTGGTGGTCTACGCCGTCGTCGAGGGTGTCTTCGTCGGCGCGGTGAGCAAGGCCTTCGATCACCTCTACGAAGGCATCGTGCTCCAGGCCGTGGTGGCGACCTTCGGTGTCTTCTTCCTGATGGCCATGCTCTACAAGGCACGGGTCATCCGGGCCACCCCGAAGTTCATCAAGATCATGATCGCGGTCATCGGTGGCCTCTTCGCGGTCATGATGATCAACCTGGTGTTCTCCCTCTTCGGGGTCAACACCCACCTGCGCGACGGCAGCCCGCTGGCCATCGGCTTCAGCCTGGTCTGCATCGTGGCCGCCTCGCTGAGCTTCGTGCTCAACTTCCACGAGATCGAAGAGGGCGTCCGGATGGGATTGCCGCAGCGCTACGCCTGGACGGCGGCGTTCGGCATCGTCGTCGGCCTGGTCTGGCTCTACCTGGAGGTGCTGCGCCTGCTCAGCTACTTCCAGGGCGACGACTGACCGCCGCCTGACCTGGCGACGCCCGCCTGCCGCGACCGCGGCGGCGGGCGTCGTCGTTTGTCCGGCACCGTTGAGCCGCCCGGGGCAGAGTGGGAGCGGGGTGCGTCGGCGAGGAGGTCGCGGTGCGGAGTACCAACCCGGTGCTGACCCGACTGGACGACGTCGGCCGGACCGAGCGCCAGGTACTCGGCGCGGCCGAGACGATGACCGTGGCCGACGTGGTCAGCCGGACGGTCGGCCTGCTGCTGCTCACCGCCGCCACCGCGGCGGTCGCCTGGGTGTTCGTGCCGCAGGCGGTGTGGATACCGGCGGCACTGGCCGGCAGCTCCCTGGCCAGCCTGGCGCTGGTGCTGGTCATCTCCCTGAAGCAGATCACCAACCCGCCGCTCATTGCCGCGTACGCGGTGCTGCAGGGGGTGCTGCTCGGGGTGGCGAGCCGGGCCTTCGAGCTGGTCTACCCGGGGATCGTGGTGCAGGCCGTGATCGGCACCTTCGGCGTCTTCCTCGGCATGGCGCTGCTCTATCGGGCCCGGGTGGTCCGGGCCACCCCGCGCCTGGCCCGGCTGGTCGTCGGCACGCTGCTCGGGATCCTGGTGCTCGGCCTGGTCAACCTGATCGCCTACCTGCTCACCGGGCGACAGGGGCTGGTGGTCTACAGCCTGACCGCGCGGGTGGGCTGGCTGCCGTACCTCTTCTCGGTGGTGGCGATCATCGCCGGGGCGCTCAGCTTCGTCCTCGACTTCGACCTGGTCGAGCGGTCGGCCCAGGCCCGGCTGCCCCGCCGGTACGCCTGGTTCTGCGCGTTCGGGCTGCTGGTCGGCTTGATCTTCCTGTACTGGCAGATCCTCCGCCTGCTCAGCTACGTCCGGCGCTGACCGTCCGACAACTCCAGCTCGGCGCGTCTGCCGCCGCGCCGCGACCTGGAGCCGTCGTAGACTCGGCCGCGATGAGCGCAGCGGAACTGGACCGGGCGGTGGAGCTGCTCGTCCGTCAGGTCGGGCACTGGCAGCAGCCGCGCTGGTCGGCGGTGGCCGAGGGCGGCAACGTGTCCCGGGCCGACCTGGTGCACAAGCTGGTGCAGGAGATCGCCAACCTGGCGGCGGACGCGGAGGGCGAACCGCGCCGGGAGGTGCCCCGGCTCGGCAACGACCTGGTCCTGCCCGACCAGCTCCGGGTGGTCGCCGCCGACCTGGTGGCGGCCGGTCCGCCCAACACCGTGACGGCCCGGGCCGCCGCCGCGGTGGCCGCGACCCGCTCCGTGCTCTAGATGATTGAGTCCGAAGTTCGGGCTGGTCAGTGGTCGTACGCGATGAGTGATCGTCTTCTTGGTGCGCCGATGTTGGTGTTGTGCCAGATGCAGGTGGCCATCGCGAGGAGGCGCTGGCCGACGCGGGCGTAGATGCCGTGTCGGCGGCGTGCTCCGTGTTGTTCGAGGCTGAGCTGGCCCTTGAGCGTGTCGAAGATCGCTTCGATCCACTGGCGCATGCGCAGCAGGCGCCGCTCGGCGGGGCTCGGGGCCGGGTCGCCGGTGTTCTTGCGGGCGGGTCGGACCAGGTGGACACCGAGGTCGTCGAGGAACGTCTCGAACGCCTGGCCGGCGAAGCCCCGGTCGGCCAGGATCACCTGCCCGGACTGGACGAGGCGGTGGTCGACTTCCAGCAGGGCTGCCATGACGTCGCGTTCGTCGAGTTTCGGGTGGGCCAGGCACCAGGTCACCGGCATGCCTTCGATGGTGGTGACCAGGTACAGGCGCATGCCCCAGAAGTAGCGGGTGTGGGAGGCGCAGTAGCCGTAGCCGGCGTCGCCTGCCAGGTCGGAGCGTTTGGCGGTCTCGCGGGAGGCTCCGCAGGGCACGGGCGTGGAGTCAACCAGCCGCAGGATCGGTACGCCGGTGGGGGTGTTCTCGGCCAGGTGCCGGATCGCCTTGGCGATCAGCGGGCCGGCAGCTCGTAGCCGTTTGCCGTATCCGGACTGGTCGGGAATGTAGGGGAACAGGTGACGCAGATGCTTGCGGGCGTAGCGGATCCAGTGCCGTTCACGGGGGAAGTCGAGCAGGACCTGTGCGATGGCCAGGCACAGCAGTTCGGCGTCGGACAGCAGGGGCGGACGACCGATCCGGCGACGGCCGATGACGTGATCGTCGAGGAACACGTAGAGTGCGGTCAGAAGGGTATCGAGGTCTGTCTTCACAAACTGACATCGATACCCTTCGCCATGCCTCAGTCAAGCCCGCCCTGCCGTACAGCTCAGACTTCGGACTCAATCATCTAGGTCTGCGGCGCGCACCGCCGCAGCCAGCGCCGGACCTTCCGCCGCCGGGCCCGGTCCCGCGCCCGGACCAGACCCGGCACGGACTGGTCGGCCGCCACGGCCTGCCGGGCGTGCAGCACCCCGTACGTGAAGGCGTTCTCGCCCTCCGCGTACGCCCGCTCCGCCTGCCGGAGCAGCACCTCGCGGGTCACCACCGAGTCCTGGTGCGCGCCGAGCAGGTCCTGCAGTTCCTTGAGCCGCGCCACCAGCCGGGTGGCGGGCTTCCCGACGGCCGGCTCGCGCACCTCCACCGCGTACCGGGCCGCCTTGTCCGCCTTCCGCGCCTCGTGCAGCGCCAGGTCGTCGGTCCCGCCGGTCGCTTCTCGCTCGGCGCGTCCGGCTGACAGCGCCCGGTCCAGGCGTTCGTCCGCACGGGCCACCGCGCGGCGTACCCGGCGGGCCACCCAGCGGGCGTCCACGGTCCGGGCGGTCGGCCCCTCCACCAGCGCGTCCAGCCGGCGTAGCAGGTCGGTGTAGCGGCCGGAGTCGAGCGCCACGCGCAGGTTGTCGAGGGCGGCGGCCAGTTCGGCGGCGAACCGCCCGGCGAGCCGTGCCGCGACCGGGCCGAGCACCAGCTCGTCGGGTTCCGCGCGGACGGCGTCGGCGAGCCGGGCGGCCATCACCTGGCCGTCCCGGACCGGCCCGAGCTGGCCGCCCAGCCAGCGCAGTTCGGCCCGCAGCCGTTCGCTCTCCCGCCGGTCCCACAGCCCCCGGAAGGTACGCAGGGTGGAGCGCAACCGCCGGGCGGCGACTCGCATGTCGTGCACCGCGTCCTCGTCGCCGCTCCGCGCGCCCGGGTGGTTCCCGATCAGCGCGTCGCGCTGGGCGGTGGTGTAGTCGAGGACGGGTGCCGCCCCCGGGTCGGCGGGCGCCAGCCCGGCGGCGGCGAGCCGGCGGCCGAGGGCGCGGTGCGACTTGGTGACCGGCACCGCTCGCGCGCCGGCCTCGCGCAGCCGTGCGTCCACCGCGTCGAGCAGGGCGTCGTCGCCGTCGACCAGCTCGACCTCGACCTCGTGCCAGGCCTGCCGCTCGCCGCTGACCAGGTCGTGGGCCTCGACGCTGTCCTCGGCGACCTCGGCCAGCGTGCGGCCGGCCTCGTCGAGAAGGCGGCGTTCCCGGCGGCTGGTGGCGATCCGGGCGGCCGGGGCGACCGGTCGCCCCCGGGACGCGGCCCGGAACAGTGCGACCAGCTCGGGCGGCGGGTCGCCGTCCGCCGCCCCGGCGGGGAACTGGTATTCGGTGCGGGCACCCCCGACGGCCCCGACCTTGAGGTGCCAGCCCGCGTCGTGTCCGCCGGTGCGTCGGCGCAGCGCGAACCCGCTGCGGGCCAGCCGGAGGTCCGCGGTGTCCAGGTAGACGGCGTCCAGGTCGAGCACCGTGGCGTCGGACGTCGTCGCGATGCCACCGCACCCCGTCAGGTCGGGCAGCCGGAATCCCTCGTCCCCGGAGTATTTGAGCTCCCGTTCCACCACCGTCGCCATGGCGCCTCCGGTACCCGGGTCAGTCTCCGTCGAATCCGTTCAGCTCAGCCGTTCGAGCACCATGGCCATGCCCTGGCCACCGCCGACGCACATGGTCTCCAGACCGATGGTCCTGTCGTGCCACCGAAGGGCGTTGAGCAGGGTGCCGGTGATCCGGGCGCCGGTCATGCCGAACGGGTGACCGACGGCGATCGCGCCGCCCATCACGTTCAGCTTCTCCTCGGGGATGCCGAGCTGCCGGTACGACGGGATGACCTGGGCGGCGAACGCCTCGTTGATCTCGACCAGGTCGACGTCGTCGATGGTCATGCCGGCCCGCCTGAGGGCCTGCTTCGACGCCTCGACCGGACCGAGGCCCATGATCTCCGGCGACAGTGCGGTGACGCCGGTGGAGACGATCCGTGCCAACGGGGCGAGGCCGAGGTCCTTCGCCCGCTGCGCGCTCATGATCACCACGGCGGCGGCGCCGTCGTTGAGCGGGCAGCAGTTGCCGGCGGTGATCCGGCCGTCCGGACGGAAGACCGGCTTGAGGCCGGCGACGCCCTCCAGGGTCACCCCCGGGCGCGGGCCGTCGTCGGCGCTGACCACGGTGCCGTCCGGCGTGGTCACCGGGGTGATCTCGCGGGCCCAGAAGCCGTCGGCGATCGCCTTCTCGGCCAGGTTCTGGCTGCGTACCCCGAAGGCGTCCATGTCCTCGCGGGTGATGTCGTGGACCTGGGCGAGGTTCTCCGCGGTCTGCCCCATGGCCAGGTAGATGTCCGGGAGCTGGCCGGCCTCACGCGGGTCCGTCCACGTCTCGGCGCCGCCCTGGGCGCGGGCCCCGGAACGCTTGCGCGCCGCCGCGAAGCGGGGGTTCTCCCAGCCGCCGCCGACCAGCGCCTGCGCCTCGGGTGGCAGGGTGTCCGAGTTGCCCCGGGCGTACCGGGAGACGGTCTCGACCCCGGCGGAGATGAACACGTCGCCCTCGCCCGCGCGGATCGCGTGCATGGCCATCCGGGTGGTCTGCAGCGAGGAGGCGCAGTATCGGGTCAGCGTGGCGCCGGGCAGGCCGTCCAGGCCCAGCAGGGTGGCGACCACGCGGGCCATGTTGAAGCCCTGCTCGCCTCCGGGCAGCCCGCAGCCCAGGTAGAGGTCGTCGATCGTGGTGGGATCGAGCGCGGGCACCTTGTCGAGGGCGGCCTGGACGATGGTGGCGGCGAGGTCGTCCGGGCGGACGTCCCGCAGGGAACCCTTGACCGCCCGACCGATGGGGGAGCGGGCGGTGGTGACGATGACGGCGTCACGGGGCGACTCAATCGGCATGAACCAACGTTAACTCGTGGGTAACTTGCCGTGGAAGCTGGCCGTCGGGCGGGAAATTTCACCCTCGCCGGGCGGGTCAGTGATGCCGGGAGGCGACCGTCGCCGCGGCCCCGACGGCCGGTAGCAGGGCGTGTGCCCAGACCCGGTAGCCGTCCGCGGAGGGGTGGTAGCCGTCGTGGCAGAGCGTCCCCGCGTCCGCCCGGAACACCGGGCCGGTCTCGGTGGCCAGGTCGACCACGCTGCCGCCGGCGTCGAGCACCGCCGCCGTCTGGGCGCGGGCGATCCGTCGCCCCGCCCAGCCGAGCACCTGCCGCAGCGGGGACGCGACCGCGCGGACCGCGCCGAGATCGGGGCAGGTGCCCACGACCACCTCGACGTGCGCCTCGCGCAGCCGGCGTACCGCCGATCCCAGGTACGCCGCGGCGTCCGCCGGCCGGGCCATCCCGGTGGCGTCGTTCGCCCCGATCAGGATCACCGCCACGTCGGGACGCTCCCCGAGCAGCGCCCGGGCCACCTGGGTGGCCAGGTCGGTGGAGCGGGACCCGGACACGCCCACGCAGGACAGCTGCACCCGCCGGCCGGTCGGCCCCTCGGCGAGCAGGTGGGCCAACTGGCCGCCGATGGTCTCCTCGAAGCGGTCCACCCCGACGCCGAGCGCCGAGGAGTCGCCGAGCAGCACCAGTCGCAGCGGGGGCGCTTCCGCCCGGCCGACCGTGGCGCGCAGCGCGAGGCTCAGCTCGGGCTGGGCGTACTGGCGGTTACGGGCGGCGATTGCCTGGCCGGCGAGGATGGCCGCCCCGCCCACCGTGCCGGCCACCAGGGACAACGCGGCTGCCCGGCCCAGCCGGACCACAAGCTCGTTACGCTGCGTCATGACGGCACCTCCCCAGTTCCGGCGGCGCGGGCCGGTCCGCTCGCGGCGCCGACCGCTGCCGCCGACGCTGCTGAAGGGCGCCGACGTGAGCGTGACCCGCGTTGTGCCTGCTGATGATGCCCCCGCTGCCCCGCTCACGCCAGCCCCTCAAGGGTCGGAGACTCGGTGGAGTCGGGCTGCGGCACCGCGCCGACGCCGAAGAAGGCGCGCCGTCGAAGCTGCGCCCAGCGCCCGCCGGGCCCGTGGTCGCGGCCCCGAACCTGGGTGCCGCTGACCTCGGTGCCGGCGTGCCGGGCCGCCTCGACGGCCGCCTCCGGGAGCGACCGCACGCCTTGCCGGGCGGCATGCAGGGGCCTGCGTTCCTGACCGGTGTCGAGCGCGGAGAGCACGGTGGGCAGCAGCGCTGCCGCGGCGACGGCGTATCCCTCGGCGGACGGGTGGAACCGGTCCCAGGCGAACATCCGGGCCGGCTCCGCGGCGAACCGCGGACCGAGCAGGTCGCCGAGGGAGACCGTCCAGCCGCCCGCCTCGACCACCGCCACCGTCTGGGCGGCGGCGAGCTGACGGCTCCAGCGGCGGGCCAGCCAGCGCAGCGGCGGGTGGATCGGCCGGATCGCCCCCAGGTCGGGGCAGGTGCCGACGACCACCTCGCAGCCCGCCGCACGCAGCGTGCGGACCGCGTCGACCAGGTAGCGCACGGCCACCGACGGTGACGTGCGGTTGGTGACGTCGTTGCCGCCGACCAGGATGACCGCGATGTCCGGCTCGACCTCCAGGGCCGACTCGACCTGCGGCTTCAGCCCGGACGACAGGGCGCCCACCACGGCGAACCGGTGCAGCCGCACCGGCCGGTGCAGTCGGCGGGACAGCCCGGTGGCCAGCAACGCGCCCGGCGTCTCCCGGCGGCGGTACACGCCGTAGCCGGCGGCCGAGGAGTCGCCGAGGACGACCATGGTGACCGGTGGGCCGGGGAGCTTCGCGCCGTATACCCCGTCGCAGCGGGGCGGGGGCGCTTCGGCCATCGGGATGGTGCGCCGGGCCTGCCGGGCCTGGCCGAGCAGCACCCCGCCGGTCGCCACGGTGGCCGCCACGGTGGCGCCCGTGCCGATCGCCGCCAGGCGGGCGATCCGCCGGACGTCCCGCCAGCTGGCAGGTGCGACGGAACCAGCGTCCCCCATGAACCGACATTATCGCGCCGCCCCGACACCCCGCGCTCCACATGATCGGGTGGCTGGGGAACGGCGGTCCGGGGTACCTGTTTGGCGACGGTGGCGCGCACTTGCGCCGGCACCGCACGCTGGTGGAGGGGAAAGGGGCGACGAGAATGGGTAAGACGTTGAAGCGGACCGCGGCCTTCGCCGCGCTGGCCCGGGCACTGTCGGCGGGGGCACGGGGTGGCCCGTCGGTGGGTGCCCGGCTGACGGCACTGCCCCGGATGATCCGGGCCACCATGAAGGGTGAATACGACGGCGGCCTGCGGCTGGCCCTGATGACCGCGGCCACGGCGTACATCGTGTCCCCGATCGACCTGCTGCCGGAGATCCCGCTGGCGGTCTTCGGCCTGGCCGACGACGCGGTGATGGTCACCTGGCTGGCCGGCAGCGTGCTCGCCGAGACCGAGCGGTTCCTGGAGTGGGAGGCACGTCGCAGCTCCGTCATCCCCGGCCATGTGGCGCCCTGACGGCCCGTACCCTGGGCGACGAACAGAAGTCTTCCCGGGCCGCCGTCGCGGCGGCGCAACGAAGGGCACAACGAGGTGCAGTACTACGACAACGTCGTCGAGCTGATCGGCAACACCCCGCTGGTCCGCCTGCGCAACGTCACCGAGGGCATCCAGGCGACCGTGCTGGCGAAGGTGGAGTACCTCAACCCGGGTGGTTCGGTGAAGGACCGGATCGCGCTGCGGATGGTGGAGGACGCCGAGAAGGCGGGCATCCTTCAGCCCGGCGGCACGATCGTCGAGCCGACCAGCGGCAACACCGGCGTCGGGCTGGCCCTGGTGGCCCAGCTCAAGGGCTACAAGTGCGTGTTCGTCTGCCCGGACAAGGTCAGCCAGGACAAGCAGGACGTGCTGCGCGCGTACGGCGCCGAGGTGGTGGTGTGCCCGACCGCCGTCGCGCCGGAGGACCCGCGCTCCTACTACAACGTCTCCGACCGGCTGGCCCGGGAGATCCCCGGCGCCTGGAAGCCCAACCAGTACAGCAACCCGGCCAACCCCCGCTCGCACTACGAGACCACCGGGCCGGAGATCTGGCAGCAGACCGGCGATCGGCTCACCCACTTCGTGGCGGGCGTCGGCACCGGCGGCACCATCTCCGGCATCGGCCGCTACCTGAAGGAGGCGTCCGAGGGTCGGGTCAAGGTCATCGGCGCGGACCCGGAGGGCTCGGTCTACTCCGGCGGCACCGGCCGGCCGTACCTGGTCGAGGGCGTCGGCGAGGACTTCTGGCCGGAGACGTACGACCGGACCGTCGCCGACGAGATCGTCGAGGTTTCCGACAAGGAGTCCTTCGAGATGACCCGGCGGTTGGCCCGCGAGGAGGGGCTGCTGGTCGGTGGCTCCTGCGGCATGGCCGTGGTGGCCGCCCTGGAGGTGGCCCGCAAGGCCGGCCCGGACGACGTGGTCGTGGTCCTGCTGCCGGACAGCGGCAAGGGCTACCTGTCGAAGATCTTCAACGATCAGTGGATGGCCCGGTACGGCTTCCTGGACAACTCCGGCACCGAGCCGACCGTGGCCGACGCGCTCAGCGGCAAGCCGGGCGGCCTGCCCGAGCTGGTGCACGTCCACCCGACCGAGACGGTCCGGGACGCCATCGACTACATGCGCGAGTACGGCGTCTCCCAGCTCCCGGTGCTCAAGGCCGAGCCCCCGGTGGTCACCGGCGAGGTGGCCGGCTCGATCGCCGAGAAGGACCTGCTCGACGCCCTCTTCACCGGGCAGGCCCACCTGCACGACATGATCGAGCGGCACATGGCCGAGCCGCTGCCGATGATCGGTGGCGGGCAGCCGGTCAGCGAGGCGGTCGCGCTGCTGGAGAAGGCCGACGCCGCCCTGGTGCTGGTCGACGGCAAGCCCAAGGGCGTGCTGACCCGGCAGGACCTGCTCGCCCACCTCGGCGCCCGCTGAGTCCACCGATGAGGGCCGCTCCCGACGGGGGCGGCCCTTTTCGCGTCAGCGGCCCCGCTTGTGCCTGACCGGGATGGCCCTCACACCTCGCGGCTGTAGCGCAGCTGGGGAGCGAGTGCCGTGCCGATGTGTTCGTCCCGCTGCTCACCGGTGGGGGACCAACCGCCGCGCTCGTAGAAGCGCCGGGCGGGGCCGTTCTCCCGGAGCACCCAGAGCACCGCGTGCGCCCACCCGCGCGAGCGCATCGCCGCCAGCGCGTCGATCATCAGCGCCCGTCCGGTGCCCCGGCCCTGCTCGTCCGGCTCCAGGTGGATCGCGTTGAGCAGCCCGGTGGCCGGGTCACCCTGGTCGTCCGGGCCCAGATAGCTGAACCCGACCAGCCGGCCGTCCCGCTCGGCCACCGTCATCCGGTGGTCGTCGTGTTCCCACGCCCACCGCTGGACCCAGTATCCGCCCATCGCCTCCGGCGTCGGTTCGGCCAGCGCCTCCGCCGGCAGGAACGAGGAGTATGCCGCCACTCGGGACCGCTGGTGCAGGGCGCCGACCGCCATCAGGTCGTCCTTGGTCGCGGGCCGGAGGGATACGGTCACCCGGCCGAGGCTACCCGCCGCGGCGGCACCTGGACGGTCATCAGGTCCTCGGCGATCACCAGTTCGCCGGCGAAGTGCTCGCGGGCCTCGTCGGCGAATCGGCGCGGATCGGAGTACCGCTGGGAGAAGTGGGTGAGCACGAGCGTGCGTACCCCGGACTCCGCCGCCACCCGCGCGGCCTGCGCCACGGTGAGGTGGCCGACCTCGGCGGCGACCGCGGCCTCCGACTCCAGGAACGTCGACTCGATGACCAGCAGGTCGGCGTGCTCGGCCAGCGCCCACACCCCCTCGCAGAGCCCGGTGTCCATCACGAAGGCGAACCGCTGCCCCGGCCGGGTCACGCTCACCTCGTCCCGGGTGATCCGGCGCCCGTCCAGGTCGAGGTGGCCGACGCGGAGCAGCTCCCCGACCGCCGGGCCGGCGATGCCGTACGCGGCCAGCTTCTCCGGCAGCATCCGGCAGCCGTCCGGCTCGATCAGCCGGTAGCCGTACGTCTCGATCGGGTGCCGCAGCCGGCGGGCCTCCAGCGTGCCGATGCGCGTGCTGATCCGCTGCCCGTCGGTGTCGATCGGCTCGACGGCCAGCTCGGCGGTCTCGTGGAAGCTCGCCGCGTGGTGCAGGCGGGCGAAATAGTCGGCACCGCCGGCGGGGAAATGCACGGCCACCGGGTGTGGTACCCGGTCCAGCGAGAGGCGCTGGATCATGCCGGGCAGGCCCAGGCAGTGGTCGCCGTGGAAGTGGGTGACGCAGATCCGGGTGAGGTCGGTGGCGGAGATTCCGGTGTGCAGCATCTGCCGCTGGCTGCCCTCGCCCGGATCGAAGAGGAGCACCTCGTCGTCCCAGCGCAGCAGGTAGCCGTTGTGGTTGCGCTGTCGGGTCGGGGCCTGGCTGGCCGTACCGAGCACCACCAGCTCGCGCATGGACACGGCGGATCTCCCCTGAGCATGAAGCGACCCCCGGGGTTTCCGCGCTCGCGCGGGCCGGCTGGACTGGGCCGGCGCCCCGGGGGTCGGGTGGCTGTCGTGGTTTCGCCGTACCGCTGCCACACGGTCTCGACGATCGTGCCTGGTGCCCGCCTCGTGGCGGACGGGATCACTGTCGAGGACAGCGGCTAGCGGACAGCCACCTCACGAGTCCGATTGCTATACAAAGCTGGACCACCTCCTTTCCCGTGTACCGCCACGCTATCCACTTCCGCCGGACCCGGGCAACGGATTTCGATCACAGACCTGGCGGGGCCTGCGGGACGACGGCCAGGGCATCGACCTCGATCCGAACCGCGGCGTCGCCGACTTCTGTCGAAATCGACGAAAGTTCGGTCTTCTCCGCTCTATCTTCTGTCCGTCCCGAGCATTACTGTATGCGCCAAAGCGGTAACTCTGAGGACTCTGCTCTCTGCATCACCAACGTGCCCAGCAGTCCGGTGCGCACCGTGCCGACGCGCCCTCGTGAGGTGAAACCTTGTCCGTCCTGCCCGCGTTCCGCCGAAATGCTCCTCGGTTCCTGCTCGCGCTGGGCCTGACCGGCGCGTTGACCGTGCCTCTCGCGCCGTCCGTGGCGGCGGCCGACCGCATCCCCCCTGGGGTGCCCCATCCCTCCACCGCCACCGGCGCGAGCGTCGCGGCCCCGCTGGTCGCGGGACCGATCGCCAACACCTCCGCCGTCGGGCATCCCAGCCACGGCTACCCCTTCCTCGCCACCGACGTCGATCTCGCCGCTGTCGGCTACGTCGAGCAGGAGTTCTTCATCTCGGGCACGGCGACCCGCTACGCGACGCGGGGTACGGACACCGCGGTGGTGACCAGCACCGACCACCCGTACGCCACCCGGATCATGGTGCGCCGGCCGGTCTCCGACGCGAAGTTCAACGGCGTGGTGATCGCCGAGTGGAACAACGTCAGCAACCAGTGGGACCAGGAGGTCGACTGGTTCCAGTCGCACGAGCACCTGATCCGGCAGGGGTACGCGTGGGTCGGCGTCTCCGCCCAGCGGGCCGGGCTGCACTCTCCGACGGGGCTCAAGGCGTGGAGCCCGGCCCGCTACGGCGCGTTGGACGTCACCGTGGGCGGGACGGTCACCGACGACAGTCTCTCGTACGACATCTTCAGCCAGGCGGTGAAGGCGGTACGCAGCCGGACGGGTGTCAGCCCGCTCGGCAAGCTGTCGTCTCCCCGGTACGTGATCGCCACCGGTCACTCCCAGTCGGCCGGGCGCCTCGCGAACTACTACAACGGCATCCAGCCGCTGGCGAACGTCATCGACGCGGTCGTCCTGCACGGTGGCGGTGGAATCCTCCGTACCGACCTCACCACGCCGGTGTTCCGGATCAACTCCGAGGGGGACGTGGCGAGCGGGATCCTCTCCGCGGCGGCCCGGGCCCAGGCCGACTCGCCGGTACTTCGTTCCTGGGAGGTGGCCGGCGCCTCGCACGGGGACTGGAAGCTCATCACCGACTACGGCCCGTTGCGGAAGCGGGACATCGGCAGCTACCCCGGTGGCTACCCGGGTGAGCCGCAGACGTGCGCGCTTCCCTCGCTCTCGCGCGTCCCACAGCACATGGTGCAGAACGCGGTGTACGACCACACCGTCAACTGGGTCGCGTACGGGGCGCAGCCGCCGACCGCGCCGAAGATCCAGATGACGGGCACCACCCCGCCGGCCGTCGCCCGCGACGATCTCGGGCTCGCCCTCGGTGGCATCCGGCTCGCCCAGCACGAGGTGCCGCTGCGGATCAACAGCGGCAGCAACACCGGACCCGGCTTCTGCTTCCTCGACGGCAGTTCGGTGCGTCTGACCGACGCGCAACTCGCCGCGCTCTACCCGACCGTCGAGTCGTACGTGGACGAGACCGTGGCGGTGACGTTGGCCAACGTCAGGGCCGGCTACCTCCCCGAGGGGACAACTCGCGACCCGGCCTGGTACTCGGACATCCACCACCTCATCGCCGAGCACGTCGCTGCCGGCCGCATCACCGAGCAGGTCGCGGCCAGACTCGAGGTCCACCTTCGGCCCGCCGAGCGGGCGGGCACCGCCGGCCACATGCGCCCCGCGATCGTTCTGCTGGGGCACGTCGCCGACCAGGCGGAACGTTCGATCACGGGTGACCCGGCTGCCCGCGACGCGGTGCTCCGGGAGACCGCCGCGCTCGTCGCGCTCCTCGGCGAGGCGGAACGCATGGCCCGGTGAGCGGCAAGGGGCAAGGGGAGGGCTCTGGTCAGTCGACGCCGATCGGGCCCTCCCGCGGGCCCTCCTCGGAGGCCGGCTGGACGGCCAGCGACGGGAAGTCGGCCAGGTCGCCCTCCGGCTCGGCGTCCCATTCGGGGAAGACCAACGGGCTCTGCAGGTAGAGGCAGAGCAACCGGGCCAGGTGGTGCAGCCCGTCCAGGTGGGTGCGCTCGTGGCCGTGGGTGGCGTCGACGCCGAAGCCGAGCAGCGCCACCCGGGCGTGGGCCCCGGCCTCGACCGCCGCGGCCACGTCCGAGCGGTAGTAGTCGAAGACGTCCCGGACCAGGTCGACGCCGTGCTCTCGGGCGATCGACGCCAGGTTGCGGGTGAGGTGGTAGTCGAACGGGCCGACCCCGTCGCCCATGGCCAGGGTGGCCGCGTTCTCCCGGGACTGCTGGCCCGGGGCGACCACCGCCGCGTCCACCGAGACGATCTCCGCCACGTCCGGGTCGAGGCCGTGGCTGGCCCCGTGCCCGATCTCCTCGGTGACGGTGACCAGCAGGTGCGCGGTGACCGCCGGGGTGACGCCCGCGTCGACCATCGCCTTGAACGCGGCCAGCACCGCGGCCACCCCGGCCTTGTCGTCGAGGTGCCGGGACTTGACGTAACCGCCGGGGGTGATCGCCGGGTCGGCCAGCAGCGCGACGAAGTCGCCCGCGTCGATGCCGAGGGCGCGCAGGCCGGCGACGTCGGTCACCGGCTCGTCGACGCGTACCTCGACCAGCTCCCAGCCGACACCCTGGAGGTCGACGGCCTCGTTGTAGCGGTGCCCGCTGGCCTTCAGGGGCAGCACCTGGCCGGTGATCACCCGGTCGAGGTCGTCGGTGAAGATCCGGACCTGGGCACCCTCGGCGAAGCGGGCGCTGTGCGTGCCGATCGGCTTCAGCTCCAGCCGGCCGTTCTCCTTGAGCCGCTTCACCATGCCGCCGATGGTGTCGGTGTGCACCACGATCGCCCGGTCGGCGCCGGTCGCCCGCGGCCCGGGCAGGCAGGCGCTGAGCGCCCCGCGCCGGGTGAGCGTGGAGCTGATACCGAGCGCGGAGAGGCGTTCGCCCACGTACTGCTGGATGTGGTCGGTACGTCCCGACGGGCTGGGGATCTCCAGCAGCTCCACCAGCACCTGGCGGAGGTAGTCGAGGTCGATCGCGGGCGGCCGTGGGCTCACGTGGTGCCTCCCGTACCGGCGGGCGACCAGAGCCGCTGTGGCCCGCGGGTGCCGGGGAAGAGCAGGTCGACGAAGCGTTCGGCGGTCGGCTGCGGTTCGTGGTTGGCCAGGCCGGGCCGCTCGTTCGCCTCCACGAACACGTGCTCCGGGCGGTCGGGGGATCCGACCAGCAGGTCCAGCCCGGTGACCGGGATGTCCAGCGCCCGGCTGGCCGTCACGCACGCCTCGGCGAGGTCCCGGTGCAGCTCCGCGGTGACGTCGTGGATGGTGCCGCCGGTGTGCAGGTTGGCGGTCCGGCGTACGGCGAGCACCTGCCCCTCGGGAAGCACGTCGTGCATCCGGTGGCCCGCCTCGGCGACCACCTCGCGGGTCATGTCGTCGATCGGGATCCGGGACTCACCCCCGGTGGCGCCGGCTCGGCGCCGGCTCTGCCGCTCGATCAGCTCGGTGACGTCGTGCACTCCGTCCCCGGTGATCTGGGCGGGCCGGCGGACGGCCGCGGCCACCACCTCGTGGTCGATGACGATCACCCGTAGGTCCTCGCCCTCGCACTGCTCCTCGATCAGCACGTCCGGGCAGAACCCGCGGGCCAGCTCGACCGCCGCGGTCAGCGCCTGCGGCGTACGCACTCCCACGGTGATGCCGTTGCCCTGCTCGCCCCGGGCCGGTTTGACCACCAGCGGGCCGACGTCCCCCAGAAAGGCCAGGTCGTCGGCGTCGCCGGTGGCGGTCCGGCCGCGTGGCACGGACAGCCCCGCCTCGGCGAGGATCCGCCGGGTGACCCGTTTGTCGTCGCAGCGGCTCATCGCCACCGCCGAGGTCAGCTCCGACAGCGACTCCCGGGTGTGGATGGTCCGGCCGCCGTTGGTCAGCCTCAGCTCACCCCAGTGCGGATCGGTGACCTCCACCCGGATGCCGCGCCGCATCGCCTCGTCCGCGACGATCCTCGCGTACGGGTTGAGTTCGTCGTACCCCTGCGGGGTGGCGGGGAGGAAGAGCCGCTCGTTGATCGGGTTCTTCCGCTTCACGCACAGCGTGCCGGTGCGGCGGAAGCCCAGCCGCTCGTACAGCCGGATCGCGCCGGAGTTCTCGGCCAGCACCGACAGGTCCACGTACGCGCGGCCCCGCGCGTCGAGCCGGTCGGCCAGCGCGGTGAGCAGGGCCTGGCCGGTGCCGGGCGGCGCGGTGTTGAAGTCCACGGTCAGGCACCAGAGGCTGGCCCCCTGTTCCGGGTCGGCGAAGACCGCGACGTGGTCCACCCCGGTGATGGTGCCGACCACCTCGCCGGCAGCGTCCTCGGCGACCAGGTGCAGGAACCGGTCGTCGCCGGCGTTGTCGACCAGCACCTCGACCGGCGCGGGGACCATGCCGTTGCGGGCATAGATCCGGTTCACCGCTTCCGCGTCGTCGGCGTCGCGCAGCGGCCGGATGGTCAGGCCGGGGATGTCGCCACCGTCGGTGGCGGCCGGCCGGCGCTTGCCCAGCGACAGCCGGTAGGTCAGCGACGGGTCGATGAACAGCTCGTCCGGGAGCCGGGACACCAGCACGTGCGGGTCGCGCAGGTAGATGCAGATGTCCCGGGCGCCGTCCGCCTCGGAGCGCAGCACGTCGGCGACCTCAACCTGCTCGGTGAAGGTCTGGCCGAAGACCAGTCGGCCCCAGCCGCAGTCCAGCACCACCCCGCCGGAGGTGGGCTTGCGGCGGGGCGCGGGGGTGCCGGGCGCGACCGGATCGCCCCCCGGGCCGACGCGTTCCCAGCGGCGGCCGGGCTCCCGCTCCCGGTCGATACGGGCCGTACCGATGACGAGGGTGTCGGCCACGGTCAGTCGATTCCGTGGCTCTGGAGCCACATTTCCAGGAGTCCGAGTTGCCACAGCTTGTTTCCGTTCAACGGGGTCAGTTCGGCGTTCGGGTGCGCGAGCAGCGCGTCGACGTACTCCGGGCGGAACAGGCCGCGGCGGCGGGCCTCGGGCGCGGAGAGGGCGTCGCGTACCCGGTCGAGGAGCTCGCCCTCCAGATGGGTGAGGCCCGGCACCGGGAAGTAGCCCTTCGGGCGGTCGATCACCTCGTGCGGGAGGAGCCGGCGGCCGATCTCCTTGAGCACGCCCTTGCCGCCCTGGGCCAGCTTCAGCTCCGCCGGGCAGCTCGCGGCCAGCTCCACGAACTCGTGGTCGAGGAACGGCACCCGGGCCTCCAGGCCGTGCGCCATGGTCATGTTGTCGACCCGCTTCACCGGGTCGTCGGTCAGCATCACCTGGGTGTCGATCCGCAGGCCGGCGTCCACCGCGAGCTGCGCCCCGGGCCGGGCCAGGTGCGCGGCGACGAACTCCCGCGCCGGGTCGCCGTCGGCCAGCCAGGCCGGGTTGAGCACCCGGGCCAGGCCGGCCGCGTCGCGGTCGAAGAACGCCTTCGCGTACGTCTCGAGCGCGCCTTCCCGGTCGACGCCGGCGAGCGGCGGGTACCAGTGGTAGCCGCCCAGGATCTCGTCCGCGCCCTGGCCGGACTGGACCACCTTGACGTGCCGGGACACCTCCTGGCTGAGCAGCCAGAAGGCCACGCAGTCGTGGCTGACCATCGGCTCGCTCATCGCCGCGACGGCGGCCTCCAGCGGCGGCAGCAGGTCGTCGGTCGGCACCCTGATCTGGTGGTGGTCGGTGCCGAACGTCTTCGCGACCAGGTCGGACCAGACGAACTCGTCGCCCTCCCGGCCACCGACCGCGTCGAAGCCGATGGAGAAGGTGGCCAGGTCGGGCTGCCCCTCGCCGGCCAGCAGCGCGACGACCAGGCTGGAGTCCAGCCCGCCGGAGAGCAGCACACCGACCGGTACGTCGGCGACCATCCGGCGGCGTACGGCGGTGGTCAGCGACTCCAGCAGCGCGTCCTGCCAGTCCCGCGCCGACCAGTCGGCCCGCTCCGGGAGACGGGTGAAGGAGGGCTCCCAGTAGACCCGCTCGTGGGTGGACCCGTCCGGTTCGTACACCCGCACGGTGGCCGGGGGGAGCTTGGTGACGCCACGCAGGATGGTCCGCGGCGGCGGCACGATGCTGTGGAAGCTCAGGTAGTGCGCGAGGGCCACCGGGTCGATCGTGGTGTCGATCCCGCCGCCCGCCAGCAGCGCCGGGAGGGTGCTGGCGAAGCGGACCGCGCCCGGGGTCTCGGCCAGGTAGAGCGGTTTGATGCCGAGGCGGTCCCGGGCCAGCACCAGCCGGCCGGTGTCCCGCTCGCTGATCGCCACCGCGAACATGCCGACCAGGTGGTCGACGAAGTCCAGCCCCCACTCGGCGTACGCCTTGACCACGACCTCGCTGTCGCCCGAGGAGAAGAAGCGGTGGCCTCTGGTTTGGAGTTCGTCGCGTAGCTCACGGTAGTTGTAGACGCAGCCGTTGAAGACGGCGGTGAGGCCGGCGGCGGGGTCGACGAGCGGCTGACCGCTCGCTGCGGAGAGGTCGATGATCTTCAGGCGGCGATGTCCCAGGGCCGTCGGCCCCTGGGACCAGACTCCGCTGTCGTCGGGCCCTCGGTCACTCATCGTGGCCGCCATGCGCTCGACCGCTGCCACATCGGCAGGTGAGCCGTCACGGCGGAACTCTCCGGCAAGTCCGCACATGCCGGCCCATGCTGCCAGAGGCCGGTGCGATTCGCCGCTTGAGCTGATGACGATTGGCTGATGCACTGCTATTATCCGCGCCCGCGCGGTTTCTTCGGCGAGGCGGTTGCTGAACGTCACGTGGTCACCTTGGCTCCCGCCTCGGTGCTGCCAGTCTGGCCGGATTCCCGGGCCGCCTCCTGTGAGGTATGTCCCAGTAGCGGAATGGCCTTTCTGTGGCTTATGCCGATGGAGGGC
The DNA here is from genome assembly GCF_047921475.1 of Micromonospora sp. SL4-19. Lineage (NCBI taxonomy): Bacteria > Bacillati > Actinomycetota > Actinomycetes > Micromonosporales > Micromonosporaceae > Micromonospora > Micromonospora sp. SL4-19. Next base: position 348,699 of record NZ_JBLROB010000001.1, on the reverse strand, counting down.
AGTCGCTACGGTACGGACACCGACACCGCCCGAGGAGGTGAGCGCGCGAATGCCGTCTCCCGATCGCCCCGAGGACGAGGAGGAGATTCCACCCCAGTTCCTGGACTTCGCGGGCCGGCACGGTCTCGTCGGCTTCTACACGCCCTGGGCGATCCTCCTCTGCCTCGGCTGCTATCCGATGCTGGTCGCGGTGATGTCTGTCGGCTCCCCCGAAGACCACGAGCTGGTGTTGGGATGGGGCGGCGTCGGGCTCCTGATGTGGGCCGGATCGCTGGTGGCCTTTCGCCGCAAGCGGCGCGCGGACGAGGCACGAATGGCCGCCTACCGCCAGTGGCGGGAGAGCCAGGAACCGCCGCCGTCACCGGGATGGGACCGGATCCGGCGGTTCGACGGCCGGATCGCCGACGTCCGCAGCGACCGGCAGGCGACCGGCTACCTGTACGTCAGGGTTGACGAAGTCACCCGCGGTGACGGCCGGCGAGAGCTGTCCGTGGACCTCAGCACCGTGCTGGCCGACGCAGCGGAGCCGGGGCGGTGGCGGTTGGGAGGTCGGGCCGACGTCGACCCCGATGCTGTCCGCGAGGAACTCCGGACCGGGGTCGTCCGCTGGTTCGGGGAGCACCTGCACGTCGTCCGCTGGCTCGACGCGACCGAGGCGGAGACGGTGGCCGGCACACACTTCGGCTGACCGGCCACCGGCCGCCGAGCGGCTGGCTCGGCGGCCGGTGGCACGGCTCGAAGATGTTCAGCCGGCGGTACGGGCCACGCCGACCGGGCAGCTCAGCCCGTTCGGTCCGTGGTTGCAGTACCCGTTCGGGTTCTTGGACTCTGGCGCAGGGTGTAGTGCTTCGAAGCTGGGACCTCCGACTCCCCACTCACTCCGGGCTGCGGCCGAACCGTCGGACCTCCTGGGGCCAGCCGCATGCTTCCGCGAGCTTGCCGGCCCACATCCGGGCTGTTTCCTCGTCGGCCACGTCCACCACCGTCAGCCCGCCCAGCCACTCCTTGGTTTCGACGTAGGGTCCGTCGGTGAACATCAACGTGCCACTCGTGGCGTCGGCGCTGAAGACGGGGCCGTCTTCCTCCAGTCCCCCGGCGAACACGTAAGCCCCGGCTGCCTTGATCTCGTCCACGACCGCCGCGGCGAGTGGCCCACGCCCGCGGAACCACTCCTCGGTGTGGTCACCAACCCACTGCTGGTTGAAGTAGATGAGGTACTCGGCCATGTCTGCTCCCTCGTCCCGGGCGGACCCGTCGTCCACCTCCATCTTCGCTACGAACGGCGTCGGGCGGATACGACACTCAGGCCGGAAATTTCCAGACCCCAACACGGAACAAGGCCACCGGGTCGGAACCCAGTGGCCTTGCCAGTTACCGCAATGGGTGGTCAGTGAGCGGCGCTGGACGTGCGGGCCACCCCGACCGGGCAGGTCATGCCGTTGGGGCCGTGGTTGCAATAGCCACCCGGATTTTTGGACTCTGGCGGACGGTGAGGTACTTCGGGGGCCCGCAGCGAGGGCTCCCACCGGCTCGTTCAGGACCGCTGCGATGATGCGGGCGTGGACATCGACGAGATCCGGGCCGCGTTCGACGATGTATTCGATCAAGCCATCGTGTTCCACGGCTTCGCCGACTACATGCGTGACTACGACGTCTTCGTCTACGCGACCGCCGACCCCCGCACCGGAATCACGCCAAAGCACCTGAGGTACCGGTTCAAGTACTGCGTCCGAGCCGTGGCCACGTCCGCCGTGCCGCCTGAGGTCTGGATGCGATCACTGGACGAGCGGCTCGTTGACTATGAGCAGGGCGTCGACCTCGACGGCTACGTGTGGGGCGTCAAGTGGCAGGTGCTGTACCCGGGAATGAAACTTCTGCGGGACTCGCCTGACGCAGAGCGGTGGTCACAGCTCCTCGATCTTCCGTTTCACGAGGCCATTATCGAGACGAATGGCCACAACATCTCGCTAGTCTTCTCGGACCTGGCCGTCGACACGGTCGACCGTGGGTACGCACCGTTCGTGGTGGCTGGAGGGGGACCGGACTTCAAGATCCCCCTCCCGTAGGTCGCGAGACGCGCTCAGTGCGCTTCGGTGACCCGCGCGACTCCGACCGGGCAGGTCAGCCCGGTCGGGCCGTGGGTGCAGTAGCCGTTCGGATTTTTGGTCGGCGCCAGGTACTGCTGGTGGTAGTCCTCGGCGAAGTAGTAGTCGCCGAGCCGGGCGATCTCTGTCGTGATCTCGCCCTTGCCGGCGCGCGCCACGATCGGCGCGAACGCGTCCCGGGACGCCTGCGCGGTGGCGAGCTGATCGTCGGTGGTGGTGTAGATCGCCGAGCGGTACTGCGTACCGACGTCGTTGCCCTGGCGCATGCCCTGGGTCGGGTCGTGGTTCTCCCAGAAGACCTTGAGCAGATCCTCGTAGCTGATCCGGGTGGGGTCGTAGACCACCTGGACCACCTCGGCGTGCCCGGTCATGCCCGAGCAGACCTCCTCGTACGTCGGGTTCGGGGTGCTGCCACCCGCGTAGCCGGCCGAGGTGGTGATCACGCCGGGGAGGGTCCAGAACAACCGCTCGGCGCCCCAGAAACAACCCATCCCGAAGACGGCGACCTGCGAGCCCTCCGGGAACGGGCCCTTCAACGGGGAGGGGAGCACCTCGTGCCGGTCGGAGATCGGCATCGCGATCGACCGGCCCGGCAGGGCCTGGTCGGGGGTGGGCAGCTCGGCCTTCATGCGGCGAAGGAACACGGTGGGACTCCTCTCTTGCCTCTCCCAGCGTGCAACACCGCCGGTCCCCGCTTTCTTACCCGCCCGTGCCGTGCTCAGGCCAGGGCGGCGGCGATCCGTCGGGCGAAGTCGGTCGCCTCGGCGTCGTCGGTGTAGCGGGTCCGCGGCCAGAAGAAGCCGCGCAGGCCGTCGCCCTTCGTGCGGGGCACCACGTGGGTGTGCAGGTGCGGGACGGACTGGGAAACCTTGTTGTTGACCGCCACGAACGTCCCGCCGGACCCCAGACCGGTCTCCACGGCCACGATGAGCCGCTGCACCAGCCGGAAGTAACCGGGCAGCGCCTCGGCCGGCAGCGTGTCGAGGGTGACCAGGTGGGCGCGCGGCACCACCAGCACATGCCCCTTGAAGACCGGCCGGGTGTCCAGGAACGCCACGCCGTCCGGCTCGTCGGCGACGGTGAACGCGGGCACCTCGCCCGCCACGATCCCGCAGAACACGCACCCGCTCACCGCGCCAGGCTATAGCGCCGGTCTCCGGGTGACCCGCGGCCGGGTTACAGCCGTCGAGACGGGAGGTCGGACTAACGTCTCGGGAATGAGTCACGGCTTCGAGACGCTCGCGATCCACGCCGGCCAGGACCCGGAGGCCCGCACCGGCGCGGTGATCCCACCGATCTATCAGACCAGCACCTACGCCCAGGACGCCGTCGGCGCGCCCCGGCAGGGCTACGAGTACAGCCGCTCCGGCAACCCCACCCGGGACGCGCTCCAGGAGTGCCTGGCCGCGCTGGAGGGCGGTCCGGTGGGACTCGCCTTCGCCAGCGGCCTGGCCGCCGAGGACACCCTGCTGCGCACCGTCTGCAAGCCCGGTGACCACGTGGTCATCCCGGACGACGCCTACGGCGGCACCTACCGGCTGTTCGCCAAGGTCGCCGAACGGTGGGGGCTGGACTTCACCCCGGCGAAGGTCTCCGACCCGGACGCCGTGCGGGCCGCGATCCGTCCCGGCACCACGAAGATCATCTGGGTGGAGACGCCGACCAACCCGCTGCTCGGCATCGCCGACATCGCTGCCCTGGCCGCCGTCGCGCACGACGCGGGCGCGCTGCTGGTGGTCGACAACACGTTCGCGTCGCCATACCTGCAGCAGCCGATCGCGCACGGCGCCGACGTGGTGGTCCACTCCACCACCAAGTACGTGGGCGGACACTCCGACGTGGTCGGTGGCGCCCTGGTCGCCGCCGACACCGGGCTCGGCGACCAGCTGCGCTACCACCAGAACGCGATGGGCGCGGTCAACGGCCCGTTCGACGCCTGGCTCACCCTGCGCGGCATCAAGACCCTCGGCGTACGGATGGACCGGCACTGCGACAACGCCGAACGGATCGCGGCCTATCTGGACAGTCACGCCAAGGTCGGCGAGGTCCTCTACCCGGGCCTCCCCTCGCACCCGGGGCACGAGGTGGCCGCCAAGCAGATGCGGCGGTTCGGCGGCATGATCTCCTTCCGGGCCGCGGGCGGCGAGGAGCACGCCGTGCAGATCTGCAACCGGGCCAAGCTCTTCGTGCTCGCCGAGTCCCTCGGCGGCGTCGAGTCCCTGATCGAGCACCCGGGACGGATGACACACGCGAGTGCTGCCGGCTCGCCGCTTGAAGTTCCCGGCGATCTCGTGCGACTGTCTGTCGGCATCGAGACGGTCGACGACCTGCTCGCCGATCTGGAGCAGGCGCTGGGCTGACCGCTGGCTGGGGAGGGTGGCCGTGCAGGAGTTCATGCCGACGACCTGGGTGGGGGCGACCGCCAAGCAGATCGCCCGGGGCGTACGCCGGGGTGACGTCTCGGCCACCCAGGTCGTGGCCGACCACCTGGACCACATCGCGCGGGCCGACGCCGAGCTCGCCGCGTTCCGCACGGTACGCGGCGGGGAGGCGATCACCGAGGCGGAGAAGGTCGACGAGCAGGAGGACCTGGCCAACCTTCCCCTCGCCGGGGTGCCGGTCGCGGTCAAGGAGAACACCCCGGTCGCCGGGCTGCCGACCTGGCACGGGTCGGCCGCCGTGCGTACCCCGGTGGCGGAGGCCGACCACGAGGTGGTCCGGCGGTTGCGCGGCGCCGGCGCGGTGATCCTCGGGGTGACCCGGATGCCGGAGCTCGGCCTCTGGGCGGTGACCGACGACGAGACGGCGGTGACCCGCAACCCCTGGGACCGGGGGCGTACCCCCGGCGGCTCCTCGGGTGGCGCGGCCGCCGCGGTGGCCGCCGGGCTGGTGCCGATGGCGCACGGCAACGACGGCCTCGGCTCGATCCGCATCCCGGCGGCCTGCTGCGGCCTGATCGGGCTCAAGCCGGGCCGGGGTGTGGTGCCCTGCCAGCTCGGCGCGGAGGACTGGTTCGGCCTCACCGAGCACGGCGTGCTGACCGGCACGGTGGCCGACGCGGTGGTCGGCTTCTCGGTGCTGGCCGGGCGCCGTCCCGACAAGCTGGAGCAGCCGCCCCGCCTGCGGGTCGGCGTCTCGCTGCGCTCCCCGGTGCGTGGTGTTTCGCCGGACGCGCCCAACCGGGACGCGGTGGCCGCCGCCGGCCGGCTGCTGGCCGCCGCCGGGCACGACACCGTCCCCGCCGATCCGGTCTACCCGACCCGGCTCGGCCTGCAGGGGATCGCCACCTGGTTCGCGGCGGCCGCCGCCGACGTGCAGGCCGCCGGCATCGAGCGCCGTGGTCTCCAACGGCGCAGCCGCCGGCACGTCGCGCTCGGCGAGTGGGCGCAGCGCCGGGGGTACGTCCGGGAGGCCGACCGGCGTGCCTGGCGCGAACGCTCGGTGGCCTTCTTCGCCGACCACTCGATCGACCTGCTGCTCACCCCGGCGTTGGCCGGGCCGCCGCCGGAGGCCGCCGGCTGGTCCGGCCGCTCCTGGTTGGCGAACATGAAGGCCAACATCCGGTACGCCCCGTACGCCGCCCCGTGGAACATCGCCGGGCTGCCCTCGATCGTGGTGCCGATCGGCCGCCGCCCGGACGGCCTGCCCGTCGCCGTGCAGTTCGTCGGCCCGCCCGGCTCCGAGCTGCTGCTGCTCGGCGTCGCCGGCCAGTTCGAGATGCAGGCGCCCTGGCAACGGCACGCGCCCGGCTACCCCCGGATCGGAACGGGGTCGCCGGCGCACGCATGATTTAGCGTTCACCCCCAACGCGCGCCTTGGACGGCCGTGCCGGCCTGGCCGGTTTACCCCGGTTGGCCCACGCCCGGTGCGCCCGCCGGGTATGCCCCGCCGTATCCGGCGCAGCCCGTCACCGGGCCGTCGCCGCAGGTGGTGGCCGATCCGACGGCGGCGTCGCCGCAGGTTCCGCCGGGGGCGGGTGGCACGATCGGGGCATGACGGAAATGGTCGGTCTCGCCGACGTACAGGCCGCGCGGGAACTGCTCGCCGGCGTCACCCGCACCACCCCCCTGGAGCCCTCCCGGCCGCTGAGCGCCGCGCTGGGCGGCCCGGCGTGGCTCAAGTGTGAGAACGTCCAACGCGCCGGGTCGTACAAGGTGCGCGGTGCGTACCTGCGGATCTCCCGGCTCTCCGCCGAGGAGCGGGAACGCGGCGTGGTCGCGGCGAGCGCCGGCAACCACGCGCAGGGGGTGGCGCTCGCCGCCGGCCTGGTCGGCACCCACGCCACCGTCTTCATGCCGGTCAACGCGCCGCTGCCCAAGGTGGCCGCCACCAAGGGGTACGGCGCCACCGTCGAGCTGGTCGGCAACACCGTGGACGAGTCGCTGGTGGCGGCCCAGACCTTCGCCGACCGGACCGGGGCGGTGTTCATCCACCCGTTCGACCACCGGGACGTCATCGCCGGCCAGGGCACGGTGGCGTTGGAGATCCTCGAACAGTGTCCGGACGTGCGGACCATCGTCACCGGGGTGGGCGGCGGTGGCCTGATCTCCGGCATCGCGGTGGCGGCCAAGGCGCTGCGTCCCGACGTACGCGTGATCGGGGTGCAGGCGGCGAGCGCCGCCGCCTTCCCGCCCTCGCTCAAGGCCGGCGAGCCGGTGCGCCTGCCCGCGTTCTCGACCATCGCCGACGGGATCGCGGTGGGCCGTCCCGGCGAGCTGACCTTCACCCATGTCCGCAAGTTGGTCGACGAGGTCGTCACCGTGTCCGAGGAGGACATCTCCCGGGCGCTGCTGATGCTGCTGGAACGCGGCAAGCAGGTGGTGGAGCCGGCCGGCGCGGTCGGGGTGGCCGCCCTGCTGGCCAGGGTGGTCGAGGTGGAGGCGCCGGTGGTGGCCGTGCTCTCCGGCGGGAACATCGACCCGCTGCTCATGCTCCGGGTGATCGAGCACGGCCTCGCGGCGGCCGGCCGCTACCTGCGGTTCACCGTGCGCTGCTCGGACCGGCCGGGTCAGCTCGCCTCGCTGCTCCGTGAGATCGCCGAGCACCGGGCCAACGTGGTCGACGTGGAGCATCAGCGGGCCAATCCGCGCCTGCGCCTCGGCGAGGTGGAGGTCGCGCTCTCGGTGGAGACCCGCGGCGTGGAGCACTCGGACACGCTGATCAGCGCCCTGCGGGCCAGCGGCTACCAGGTGGTCTTCGCCGCCGAGGCGTGATCGCGCCCCCGGGGCCCGGAACGACGCGACCGCCCCGGCCGGGAGGCTGGGGCGGTCGGTGTGGCTCGGGTCCGAGGAGTCTGTCAGCCTCGGTCGGGTCGGACCCGAGCCATCCGGCGCGGGTCCGGTTGGCGGTTAGCCGGAGAACGGCTCGAACTTGACGACGGTCACCTTGATGTCGGCGCCGCTCGGCGCCGTGTAGGTGCAGCTCTGGCCCGCCTTGCCGCCCAGGATCGCCTGGCCGAGCGCGGACTCGGGGCTGTAGACGGTGAGGTCGGTGGTGGAGGCGATCTCCCGGGAGCCGAGCAGGAAGGTCTCCGTGTCGTGGGCGTCGTCGTCGAAGTAGATCGTGACGACCATGCCGGGCGACACCGCGTCGGCTGTCGGCGCCTCGCCGACCTTGGCCGTGCGGAGCAGCTCCTTCAGGTAGAGGATGCGGCCCTCCGCCTTGCCCTGCTCTTCGCGGGCGGCGTGGTAGCCGCCGTTCTCCCGCAGGTCGCCCTCCTCGCGCCGGGCGTTGATCTCGGCGGCGATGACCGGCCGGTTGGCGATCAGCTCGTCGAGCTCGGCCTGCAGACGGTCGTGTGCGTCCTGGGACAGCCAGGTGGCGGGCGCCTCGTTGCCATTCGTGGACACAGGCGATCTCCTTGGTAGTGCGGGGCTGGCTGACAGGTGAAACCACCAAACTACCAGTGCCGGACCCGTCTGGGTGCCGTCGATGATCCGGGGTGCCGGCGGCGGGACCCCGGGTAGGCGTTCGGCAGGTGGGTGCGGTCGGGGTCAGGCGGCCGGCCGGCAGCGCAGCACCTCGCCGATGAACGGGCGGGCGGTGGTGGGCACCTCGTGCCGGGCCGTGACGTGCCGGTCGCCGGGCCGGGCGGTCACCGTGACCTCGGCGTGGCCCACCTCGGCGCCGTCGTGGGAGCGGGCCCGCAACAGGCAGGTCGCCGAGCCGCCCGGGGGCACGGTGACCCGGAAGTCGACCACCACCCGGGAGTCGGTGATCTCGGCGTAGGTGATCACGTCGGCCCGGTACTCGGGGTCACCGTACTGGTTGTAGAGCTTCGTGGCGACCAGGCCCAGGACCGCCAGCAGGACGGCCACCAGCAGCGCCAGCAGGACGGGGCGACGGTGCCCCGGTTCCCGGCGACGGCCGTAGCGGCCGGGCGGGAAGACCGGCGCACCCGGTGCGGTTGTGGCGTGCGTCTCGCTCACCGGCGGGTATCTCCTGGCGTTGTTGTCGGCGGCATCGGCAAGAATGGCAGAGTCCATCTTCCCAGCCCGGCGCTGAGTCAAGGATGGCAGGTCGGCCTCGTCGCCGGCCGGCCGACACGGGGCCTTGCGTGGGCGCGGGGGAGGATTCCGGCAGGTCAGCCGGTCGGTCCCGGGCGGGTCCGGCCGACGGGCACAGACGAGGAGCGCCGAAGGTGGCAGAACAGCTACGTCTCATGGCCGTGCACGCCCATCCCGACGACGAGTCGAGCAAGGGTGCCGCGACCATGGCGAAATACGTCGCTGAGGGGGTGGATGTCCTGGTCGTGACGTGCACCGGCGGCGAGCGGGGCAGCGTGCTCAACCCCAAGATGGACCGGCCGGACGTCTGGGCCAACATCGGCGAGATCCGCCGCGCCGAGATGGACGCGGCCCGGGCGATCCTCGGCATCGAGCAGGCCTGGCTCGGCTTCGTCGACTCCGGGCTGCCCGAGGGCGATCCGCTGCCGCCGCTGCCGGAGGGCTGCTTCGGCCTTCAGGACGTCGAGGCCGCCGCCGTGCCGCTGGTGCGGCTGATGCGTCAGTTCCGCCCGCACGTCGTCACCACCTACGACGAGGATGGCGGCTATCCGCACCCGGACCACATCATGACCCACAAGGTGACCGTCGCCGCCTTCGAGGCCGCGGGCGACCCGGAGCGCCACCCGGAGCTGGGCGAGCCGTGGCAGCCATTGAAGCTCTACTACGACGTCGGCTTCTCCAAGGGCAAGATCATGGCCCTGCACGAGACCATGCTCGCCGCCGGCCTGGAGTCGCCGTACGAGGACTGGCTCAAGCGCTGGGAGGACCGCCCCGACAAGGGCCCCCGGATCACCACCCGGGTCGAGTGCGCCGACTACTTCCCGGTCCGTGACGACGCCCTGCGCGCTCACGCCACGCAGATCGACCCGGACGGCTTCTGGTTCCACGTGCCGATGGAGCTTCAGCGGCGCGCCTGGCCGACCGAGGACTTCCAGCTCGCCCGCTCGCTGGTGGACAGCCCGCTGCCGGAGTCCGACCTCTTCGCCGGGGTCCGCGAGACGTGCCATGCCCGCTGATTCCCCGGCGGGCTACGCTGGTTGGCAGCCGCACATCGGAGGAACACCATGCTGACCGCCACCGCCCAGGTGCTCGCGGAGAACAACTTCGGTGACACCCGCACGGGTGGTCTGGCCGGACCGATGGGCCTCTTCCTCATCGTGCTGCTGGCCACCGCCACCGTCCTGTTGATCCGCAACATGAACGCCCGGCTGCGCCGGCTGCCGGACCAGTTCCCGCGGCAGGGCGGCCCGGCCGAGTCGAGCCGGACCGACGCGACGGCCCCCGATCCGACAGACGGCATCGTCCCGCAGGAATCATCCACGAACGCTCCCAACGGCTCCCAGCAGCACCGGAACGGGTAGTCGGCACGTGAATCACGCCGAAGCCGGTCGTCGCCCCCTGTTGCGACCACCGGCTTTGGCTTAGCCTTCCGCCGGGGGACCAGAAGTCCTCGAGCCGTGCGCGGGAGGAGGGCGCCGATGTCCGTGGCAGCAGTGGCCGCCCGCCGTGCCCGCGGACCGTCGGTGGACAGGGTGGGTCCGTGATCCCCGCCAGGGACGGTCATCCCCCCGATCGGCTGGGCCTCCGTGGCACGCCGACCGGAGTGCTCCTGCTGGCCGCCGCCGTCGCGGTCACCGCCTTGGTGGCCGCCGTGCTCGGCCTCACCGTCACGGCGTCCCTGCCGCCGGACGACCCGCTGCCGGCCCCCGTCAGGTTCGGCATCGCGGTCGCCGCGTTCGCCGTGGCCCAGCTCGCCCGCCTGCGTTTCCGCACCGCGTCGGGGATGGTCAGCATCACCTGGGGCGAGGCGGCTCTCATCGTCTGCCTCTATCTCGTACCGGCCGGCTGGCTGCCCGGCGCGGCCCTGCTCGGCGCCGGCGTGGCCTGGACCGCGATGTCCCTGTTCGCCGACCGTCAGCCCGCGCTGGAACTGGTCCGGATCGTCGGGTCGCTGACCGCGGCCACGGCCCTCGCCGCCGCGGTGGCCAACGCGCTCGGCCGGCCGCTGCTCGCCGCGCCGACCCCGGAACTCGCCGTCGCGCTCATCGCCGGCTCGGTGACCTATCTGCTCACCACCGCCTGGCTGGGCGGCGCCAGCCGCGCCCTGCGGCACGGCATCTCGATCGGGCCGCCGGTGCTCGCCGCGCTCCGCGGCAAGCTGCTCATGTTCGTCGGCAACGTGGCCGTCGGCCTGGTGGTGGTCGCGCTGCTGGAGCTCGACGTCCGTTGGTTGCTGCTCCTCCCGCCGCCGCTCTGGCTGCTCCAGCAGACCTACCGCCACCGGCTCCGGGCAGACCAGGAGCGGCGCACCTGGCGAGTCTTCGCCGAGGCCACCGCCGCGCTCAACCAGCTCGACGAACGGGGCGTGGCGACCGCCGCGGTGACCGGGGCGCTCACCCTCTTCGGCGCCCAACTGGTCGAGGTGGACGTGGCCCGGGGCGACGGCCGGTGGCGGCGCTACCGGGCAGACACCGGCGGCCAGGTACGCGACCGCGAGGTGAAGCCGCCGGCACGTACCGAGCCGAGCGAGCAGGAGTTGGTCCGCGCGCTGACCGTGGGCAGTGTCCAGGTGGGACGGCTGCGAGTCCACTTTCCTCGATCGGCCCCGCCGGACCCCCGGGAACGGGACGCCGTCGCCGCCTTCGGCGATGCCCTGGCCGCCGCCCTGCACGACGCCGCGACCCACCGCGAGCTGCGTCTGGTCACCGCCCGTTCGTCGTACGAGGCGGTGCACGACCAGCTCACCGGGCTGCTCAACCGGGCCGCGATGCTCAGCAAGGGCGACAAGGCGCTGCGGCAGCACGCCCACGACCACCCGGTGGCACTGCTGCTGCTCGACATCAACCAGTTCAAGGAGGTCAACGACACGCTCGGGCACGCCGCCGGCGACCAGCTGCTGCGGCTGACCTCGAACCGGCTGGCCGCCCTGGCCCGCCCGGGCGACCTGCTCGGCCGGCTCGGCGGCGACGAGTTCGCGCTGCTGCTGACCGCGGTCCCGGTGGTCGACGACCGGACCGCCCCGCTGGCGTACGCGCTGCGCCAGGCCCGGGAGATCGCCGAGCGGCTCGCCGCGCCGACCGAGGTGGCGGGCGTACGGATGTCCGTCGAGGTGGCGGTCGGGGTGGTGGTCGCCGACGCGGGCACCGCCGACCTGACCGAGCTGCTGCGCCGGGCCGACATCGCCATGTACCAGGCGAAGGAGGGCGGCGGCAGCGTCGCCGCGTACGACAGCTCCCGGGACGCGGCGAGCACCGACCACCTGGCCCTGCTCGCGGAGCTGCGGGAGGCCCTGAAGGCCGATGACCAGCTGGTGCTGGCGTTGCAGCCGGCGGTGGACCTGGCCACCGGCGCCCCGACCGGGGTGGAGGCGCTGATCCGCTGGCGGCACCCGCGGCGAGGCTGGCTCGGCCCGGCCGACTTCATCCGCCCCGTGGAGAACAGCGAGCAGCTCGGCACCTTCACCCGGTATGTGCTGGACAAGGCGCTGGCGGTGGCCGCCGGGTGGGCCCGCGAGGGGTTGGAGCTGCCGATCTCGGTGAACCTCTCGGCGCGCAGCCTGCTCGACCCGCGGCTGCCGGCGGAGATCGGTGAGGCGCTGCGCCGGCACCAGGTGCCGGCGCACCGGCTGGTGCTGGAGATCACCGAGACGGTGGTGATGAGCGAGCTGGAGGTCATCGACGAGGTGCTCGCCACGCTGCGGTCGATGGGGGTGCAGCTCGCCGTCGACGACTTCGGCACCGGGTTCTCGTCGTTGACCTTCCTGACCCGGATCGCCGTCGACGAGCTGAAGGTCGACCGTTCCTTCGTCATCCGGATGACCGACTCACCGGAGGCGGCGGCGATCGTCCGGACCACGGTCGGGCTCGCCCACGAGCTGGGGCTGCGGGTGGTGGCCGAGGGGGTGGAGACCGCCGAGCAGCGGACCGCCCTGGCCGAGCTGGGCTGCACCGCCGCCCAGGGTTACCACTTCTTCAAACCGATGCCCGCGGACAAGATCGGGGCGGTGCTGGGGTCGCTGCTGGACACCGCCCGCGGCAACGTCTTCCCGCTCCGCGCCGACGGCGCCTCCTGACGGAGTCGGGGTTAACAACTTCTGCGCAGTGTGATGCGCTTGCGGAAACGGACGGTGGGGCGGTAAGTTCCTACTGCCTACGGGACTGCGGCTTCCGGTAACGGTGGTCTACATCAGGCGGCGTGAGCCTGCCCAAAAAAGCCGTGCCCCGGGCGGCATGCAAAGCAGAGGCGGACCCGGGGCTTACGGGGCCACCGTACCACGCCAGCCCATCCGTGCAACCCCTCCTGGACGGAGTGACCGAGCATGACCTCTGCCGACCTGCCGGGCTGGATCCGCCGGGCGTTCTCCGCGCCGCGGATGCGTCCATACCTGACGATTACCAACGATGACGACCGTCAGGCGGTGGCACTCTACTGGTGGAACATCGAGGTCTCGGCGGCTTTTTACGGTCCGCTCCACTGCCTGGAGATCGCGTTGCGTAACGCGCTTCACGATCAGCTCAGCGTCGGGTACGACCGGTCCGACTGGTGGATGTCGGCCCCGCTCACCGACCACGGCGCACGTCTCGTGCAGGAAGCCGAGCAGAAGTGTCGGCGTCGGTGTCGCAATCGAGGATTGGTTCCGCCGACTGCGGACGATGTGGTGGCGGAACTCAGCTTCGGGTTCTGGGTTTCCCTGCTCAGCAACCACCATGGCTCGTTGTACGACCGCCACCTGTGGGTGCCGACCCTACACAAGGCGTTTCCCCGCTACTCCGGGCCTCGCGCGAGCCTGCACGAGGCATTCGAGACGATGCGGCTGCTGCGCAACAGGATCATGCATCACGAGCCGATTCACCACCGCGACCTCGTTGCCGACCATCGGAAGCTCTACCGTCTCCTAGACGCGATCGACGGGGTGCTCGCCATGGAGGTACGAGTGTTCGACCGGGTACCCACTGTCCTGTCGAGACGAGAAGACGTGCGGTCCTGCGTCGCGCAGCCCTGGTTCTGAGGACAGGCATGGACTCGCGACCAGGCTTCCTCACGCGCTCCGAGATTGCGCAACTCGCCGGCGTCGAACGGCCCGCCGTGACGAACTGGCAGCGCCGGTACGAAGACTTCCCCCAACCTGTGACAACACCGGACGGGGAGCATTTTCGGAGCGACGAGGTGATCGCCTGGCTGTCGCCGCGGCGGATTCCCGCCAAGGTGCTGCGGCCGGACGAGGCGCCGGGTACCACGTATGGGGATCGGCTGGCCGCAGGTGGGCCGGGGAGCGGGCAGCGGCGTTCCGTGCCTTCCGGCTCCCGCAGTCCGAATCTTTCGCACGGCCTAACCTCCTTCCTTACCGACCTGCCACGGATGGCGGTGCGAGACAGCGGGTACTGGCACGTCCTGCTGGCACTTGCCTTCGTTCGACGGTTCCGGCCGGTGGCGTGGCAGCATCTCGCGTTACGTCCCGAACCGTCAGAGGTTCGCCACGTCCTTTCGCGCGCTTTCGCCGCAGCGGAGTTGCCGGAGGCGTCGCGGACCGCGGAACGGCTGGTAGCCGTCACACCTGTCCTCGGGCATTCCCTGACGCGGATCATCGGTCTGCTCGGGGACATTCCCGTGCCGTCGGTCGGCGGTCCTGGCGCGACCGGTGAGGACGAGTTGACCGAGCTGTTCGACTACGCCTTCGATCGGTTGGCCGACGAGGTCAGATACGCCTTCGTCACCCCGCGGTCGATCACCCGTCTGGCCGCCAAGCTCTTGGGCCCAATCACTGGGGGAGAACGTTGCTTTGATCCCTTCTGTCGTAGCGGGGAACTGTTGGTCGAGCTCTTACGGCACGCGGTGGACCTCTCTCCGAAGCCGTTGAGGATTGATGGGTCACATCCGTCTTCCATCATGGTGGAGTTGGCTCAAATGAACGTCGCCATGCACAGTTCCGGCGAGTTCTCGGTCGGTGCCATCCGGCAAACGAGCGAGCTCTCCGCCGACGGCTTGGCTGATGTCGTCGTCACCAATCCTCCTTTCGGACTCCTGGCCCGCGATGAGGCGGAGGCGGAGCGCTTTGGCCCCTCCCGCCGAAGGGAGATGATCGTGCTGCAGTCAGCGGTCGCCTCACTCGGCAGCAACGGCCGCGGGGCGGTCGTCATGCCCAATGTCGCTGCCTTCAGCCGAGCCTCGGCCGATCGGGCAGTACGGCAGGCGCTGATCGACGCAGGAGCGGTGACCGCGGTGGTGGCACTGCCGTCGAGCCTCTTTGCCGAGACCAATATAGGTGTGACGCTCTGGCTCGTACGGAGGCCGACGGGCCAGCCGAGCGACGTGCTTTTCATCGATGCCCGAGCGGGCGGTGCTATGGCGTCCAGGAACCGTAGGGAGCTTCGGCCCGACGACATCGAGAAGGTCGTCCATGAATACCGGCGCTGGCAAGCCGCCGACCGGGACCGAAACCAGTTTGATCATCTGCTCGGATTCAGCATGGCAGTGGCACCCGAGATCATCGCTGCCCATGACTACTCGCTCCTGCCGTCGGTGTATGTGGGGGCCGAACCAGCTGGAGCCTGCACTGCGCGACCCGGCGAGTTGGGCTCCCTATACCGGGAGTTGGCCCGGCTAACCGAGCTGGCGAAAGGCGTGGATGCTCGGGTGCAAGAGCTGTTCGATCGATTGGGTGGGGAATGAGTCTGCTCGGAGTCACGCCGGGAGGATGGGTCGAGTCGGCGTTGGGTGAACTGGCCGATATCCGCTCCGGCCCGTCGGGTGCCGCGATCAGTGCGGAGGACCGTCGGCCCGACGGCCATCCCATGATCGCGCCTAAGGACCTCGCGGATGGACGAGTCCGCTCAAACGACGTATACCGCATTCATCCCGATGTTGCGGCTGGCCTGTCACGGTACTTGGTGTCGCCGGGCGATGTTCTGGTGACTCGTGCCGGTACGGTGGGGCGGGCTGCCTGGATTCCGCAGGAGTGCGACGGCTGGTTGTACTCCACTGGCCTGGTGAGAGTGCGACCGCAAGGGGTCGCTGCCCGCTACCTTGCCTACTACCTGGCCCTACCCGAGGTTCAGGACTGGCTGAAACGGCACGCCAGGGGCACCGCTGTACCGTCCATCAGTGCTGCGGCCCTCGGTGAACTGCCCGTCCTCATACCGCCCCCGGAGCGACAAGCTGACATTGTGCACCACCTCGGCCTGCTGGACGAGCAGGCCGAGGTGCACGCCGAGATCAGCCGCGTCGCCGCCCGTACCCGAGACGGCCTGGCATGGTCCCTGTTGCGGGGAGAGAAGCTGCAACTGCCTCGCTGAGCAGGCGGGCCACCGGTCAGGCGGGGGCGCAAACTGATACAGGCGAATGAGGAAGGCTGCCTGGGTGACCGGCGGTGGCCGCCTTCGCGGGCTGGATATGGTCGTCAAATGAACCGACTCGCCAGCGCGACCTCGCCGTACCTGCTCCAGCACGCCGACAACCCGGTCGACTGGTGGCCCTGGTGCGACGAGGCGTTCGCCGAGGCGAAGCGGCGGGACGTCCCGGTGATCATCTCGGTCGGGTACGCGGCCTGCCACTGGTGCCACGTGATGGCGCACGAGTCGTTCGAGAACGAGGGCGTCGCCCAGCTCATGAACGAGGACTTCGTCTCGATCAAGGTGGACCGGGAGGAGCGGCCCGACGTCGACGCCGTCTACATGACCGCCACCCAGGCGATGACCGGGCAGGGCGGCTGGCCGATGACGGTCTTCGCCGCGCCGGACGGCACCCCGTTCTTCTGCGGCACGTACTTCCCGCGGGCGAACTTCATCCGCCTGCTCGGCTCGGTCACCACCGCCTGGCGGGACCAGCGGGAGGCGGTGCTGCGCCAGGGCGCCGCCGTGGTCGAGGCGATCGGCGGCGCCCAGGCCGTGGGCGGTCTCTCCGCCCCGCTCACCGCCGAGCTGCTGGACGCCGCCGCGGACCAGCTCGCCGGGGAGTACGACGAGACGAACGGCGGATTCGGTGGTGCGCCGAAGTTCCCGCCGCACATGAACCTGCTCTTCCTGCTCCGGCACCACCAGCGCACCGGGTCGGCCCGGAGCCTGGAGATCGTCCGGCACACCTGCGAGGCGATGGCCCGAGGCGGTCTGCACGACCAGCTCGCCGGCGGCTTCGCCCGTTACTCCGTGGACGGGCACTGGACGGTGCCGCACTTCGAGAAGATGCTCTACGACAACGCGCTGCTGCTGCGGGTCTACACCCAGCTCTGGCGGCTCACCGGAGATCCGCTGGCCCGGCGGGTGGCCCGGGACACCGCCCGGTTCCTCGCCGACGAGCTGCACCGGCCGGGCGAGGGCTTCGCCTCCGCGCTGGACGCGGACACCCAGGGCGTCGAGGGTCTCACCTACGTCTGGACGCCGGCCCAGCTGACCGAGGTGCTGGGGGAGGAGGACGGCCGCTTCGCCGCCGACCTGTTCGGGGTGACCGAGTCCGGCACCTTCGAACACGGCACCAGCGTGCTGCGGCTGGCCCGGGACGTGGACGCCGCCGACCCGGCGGTCCGGGCCCGCTGGCAGGAGGTGGTGGGGCGGCTGCTCGCCGCCCGGGACACCCGCCCCCAGCCGGCCCGGGACGACAAGGTGGTGGCCGCCTGGAACGGCCTGGCGATCACCGCGATCGCCGAGTTCCAGCAGGTCGCCGCGCTCTACGCGTCCCCCGACGACGAGGACGCGAACCTGATGGAGGGCGTCGTCATCGTGGCCGACGGTGCGATGCGGGACGCCGCCGAGCACCTGGCCGCGGCGCACGTCGTGGACGGGCGGCTGCGCCGGGTGTCCCGGGACAAGCTCGTCGGCGAGCCGGCCGGCGTGCTGGAGGACTACGGCTGCGTGGCCGAGGCGTTCTGCGCGATGCACCAGCTCACCGGCGACGGACGGTGGCTGGCGCTGGCCGGTCAGCTCCTCGACGTCGCGCTGGCCCGGTTCGCCGCCCCGGACGGCGGCTTCTACGACACCGCCGACGACGCCGAGCGGCTGGTCACCCGGCCGGCCGACCCGACCGACAACGCCACCCCGTCCGGCCGGTCGGCGATCATCGCGGCACTGGTCGCGTACGCGGCGTTGAGCGGCGAGACGCGGTACCGGGAGGCGGCCGAGGCCGCCCTGTCGACCGTCGCGCCGATCGTCGGCCGGCACGCCCGGTTCGCCGGGTACGCGGCCACGGTCGGCGAGGCGCTGCTGTCCGGGCCGTACGAGATCGCGGTGGTGACCGACGACCCGGTGGGCGACCCACTGGTGGCGACCGCCCGCCGCCACGCCCCGCCCGGCGCGGTGGTGGTGGCGGGTCGGGCCGACCAGCCGGGCGTGCCGCTGCTGGCCGAGCGGCCGGCCCTGGACGGGCGTTCCACCGCGTACGTCTGCCGGGGGTTCGTCTGCGACCGGCCGGTCACCTCGGTCGACGACCTGGTCGCCCGACTGGCCGGTTGAGTCACGCCGGCGGCCGGCCCGGTTCGTCCGCCGGGCCCTCGTCGTCGCCGCGCAGGGCGGGCGGCAGGGTGGTGAACCAGTCCAGCACCGCGCGCTCGTAGGCCAGCCCGAAGCGCAGCGTCGCCACCGAGTACGGGTCGACAACCTCCGCCTCCTCGGGGAGCGCGGCGGCGACCTGCTCGTATTCGGCCAGCCGGGCGGCGTGGGCGACCCGGTGCTCGGCGAGGAACGCGGCCAGCCGGTCCGCCGGCAGGTGCCGGCCGAAGAGCACGGTGAGCAGCATCGGGAACCGGATCGTCTCCTCTGCCGGTGGCTTCGCCGCCCACCCGGCGAACGCCGCCCGGCCGGCGTCGGTGATCTCGTACGGCTTGCGGTCGCGGGGTCCGCGCTCGCCGGCGCGCACCAGCCCGGCCGCGGCCATCGCGGTCAGCTCCCGGTAGACCTGGCTCTGCGTCAGCGACCAGAACGCCCCGATCCGCTGCTGGGCGTACTCGACCAGGTCCCAGCCGGTCATCGGGCCGTCGTGCAGGAAGCCCAGCAGGGAGGCGGCGGTGGCGTTGAGGGGCCGGTCCGGCATTCGGTGCTCCTTCACGTATCGCTTGACATCCCATTGTGTCAGGTTGCACGATGGCCTTGGCGACCTCCCATAGTGGGAGGTCAAGGGGGGGCCTCATGCACACCGTCCTCGTCGTGATCCACGCCGCCAGCGGCACCGTCGGGCTGCTGCTCGCCGTGCCCGTGCTGCTCGCGCCGAAACGGCGCGGCCGGCACACCCTCCTCGGCCGGATCTATGCGGGGGCCGCCGTCGGCCTGAGCCTCAGCGCCTTCGGCCTGTTCGCCTACCACCCGGCCCGGCTCTGGGGGCTGGCCCTGCTCGGCGCGCTCACCCTCGGCTGGCTCGTCGGTGGCCTCTGGTTCGCCCGCCGCCGGCCGCGGGTGATGGGCGGTCGCGGTTGGCGGATCTGGCACCTCAACCTGATGGGCAGCACCGTGATCGCCTTCGTGACCGGCTTCGCGGTGCAGATGAGCGACGGGCACCTGGTGGCCTGGCTCGCGCCCACGGTTGTCGGCTCGTTCCTGATCGCGCGCGCCACCGCCCGCGAGGTGGCCCGGCGTCCGCGCCGGATCGGCGTCACCGCCTCCAGCTGAGCGGATGCTGGGGGCGGCCCGGAGAGGCGGCTCCGGCACCCGCCCGGATAGGCTGGCGGCGCTATGGATTCCCGTACCGGACTGCCTGTCGTCGGCATGGTGGGCGGTGGCCAGTTGGCCCGGATGACCCACCAGGCCGCCATCGCCCTCGGCCAGTCGCTGCGCGTGCTGGCACTCGCCCCGGACGACGGCGCGGCTCTGGTCGCGGCCGACGTCCAGTACGGCGACCACACCGACCTCGCCGCCCTGCGCACCTTCGCCAAGGGCTGCGACGTGATCACCTTCGACCATGAGCAGGTGCCCACCGCGCACATCCGTACCCTCGCCGACGAGGGGGTGAAGCTCTTCCCACCGGCCGAGGCGCTGCTGCACGCGCAGGACAAGCGGGTGATGCGCGAGCGGCTCGGCGAGCTGGGCGCGCCGAACCCCGCCTGGCGTCCGGTCGAGGAGCCGGCCGAGCTGGTCGCCTTCGGCGAGCAGATCGGCTGGCCGGTGGTGCTGAAGGCGGCCCGGGGCGGCTACGACGGCCGGGGCGTCTGGCTGGTGGACGACGCCGCACAGGCCGGCGAGCTGGCCGCGACCCTGCTCGCCGGGGGCACCCCGTTGATCGTGGAGGAGCGGGTCGCACTGCGCCGGGAGCTGGCCGTGCAGGTGGCCCGCTCGCCGTTCGGGCAGGTCGCCGCGTATCCGGTGGTGGAGACGGTGCAGCGGGAGGGCATCTGCGTCGAGGTGCTCGCCCCGGCGCCGGGCCTGCCGGAGGAGCTGGCGGTCGCCGCCCAGCAGCTCGCCATCGACCTGGCCACCGCGCTCGGCGTGGTCGGCCTGCTCGCCGTGGAGCTCTTCGAGACGCCCGCCGGGCTCGTGGTGAACGAGCTGGCGATGCGCCCGCACAACTCCGGGCACTGGACCATCGAAGGGGCCCGCACCTCGCAGTTCGAGCAGCACCTGCGGGCCGTGCTGGACTACCCGATGGGGGACACCTCGCTCGCCGCGCCGGTGGTGGTGATGGCGAACGTGCTGGGCGGTGAGCCAGGCGGGATGTCCATCGACGAGCGGCTGCACCATCTGTTCGCCGCCGAACCCGGGGCCAAGGTCCACCTGTACGGCAAGCAGGTGCGCCCCGGCCGCAAGATCGGGCACGTCACGGTGCTCGGGGACGACCTGGACGATGTTCGGGCCCGGGCCGCGCGAGCGGCCCGCTGGCTGCGGGAGGGGCACGAGTGAGCATCGTCGGGCTGATCATGGGCAGTGATTCGGACTGGCCTACCATGAAGGCCGCCACCGAGGCGCTCGACGAGTTCGCGGTGGCGTACGAGGTCGGTGTGGTGTCGGCGCACCGCACACCGGTCAAAATGATCGAATACGGCCGCGCCGCCGCCGACCGGGGGCTCAAGGTGATCATCGCCGGTGCCGGCGGGGCGGCTCACCTGCCCGGCATGGTCGCCTCGGTCACCCCGCTGCCGGTGATCGGCGTGCCGGTGCCGCTCAAGCACCTCGACGGGATGGACTCCCTGCTCTCCATCGTGCAGATGCCGGCCGGCGTGCCGGTGGCCACGGTGTCGATCGGCAACGCCCGCAACGCCGGCCTGCTCGCCGTGCGCATCCTGGCCGCGAGCGACCCGGCGCTGCGCCAGCGGATGGTCGCCTACCAGGCGAGCCTGGAGAAGCTGGTCGCCGAGAAGGACGCGGCGCTCCGCGCCTCGCTCGGCTGACCCTCGCGGGCTCCGCCGTCGCCGGCTCCGCGAGCCTGATTCCTGCCCGAATCAGGTGGGCTGATCACGTTCCGTCATGACGTGCTGGCGTCACTCTCGGTTGATGCGCGTGCCTCTCCTGGCCCGACCCCGCGCCCGCCCTTGCTCTGCACCCAGATACGCAGCACCCGCTCGAGCTGGGCCTAACCGGTCGGAGCAAAGCTGCCTGTCCCCTGCCTCCATCACCGTAGGTTGCTGCTGCGTTGATGGCTGCAGAGCAAAGGCGGTGCGGAGCGCCCTCTTGGGCGCGGCGATCGACGACGAAGCGTGACCGGTGCGCCGAAGGCCACCACTGTGTGCCGGCGCCGCCCACCGCCGACACCGGCGCCCACCGCCGGGTCCTGGCGGCGGCCCGTCATCTCATGCCGCGCAGGGCGGTCTGCAGCCGCTCCTGGGCGCGGCGGCGGCGCTCGTTGCTGGCGCCGAGCACCAGCAGGACGATGCCGACCGGGATCAGCACCAGCCACGGGCCGAGGCTGATCAGCGCGTGCACCGCGACGATCGCGGTGACCGTGGCCCCCACGATCACCGGTGCCTGCTGCCGGCTCATCGAGCCGAAGATCAGCACCGCCACCGCGCCGAGCAGCAGCAGCACGCGCCGCAGCATGGTGGTGTCGGTGGCCAACACGATCGCCAGGGTCGGCAGGAAAGCGGCGACCAGCGCCGGCCCGTAGGCCACCCAGCTCGACAGGTCCGGCCGGTGCCGCAGCTCCAACACTCCCACCAGCAGGGCGAGCGCGGCGAACGGCAGGGTGTACGCCTCGGGCAGCGCCACGTCGGCCGCCCGCATCATGATCCACCAGGCGCTGATCTCGCAGGCCACCACCGACCAGAACAGGATCCGCCGCTCCGCCGGCCGGCGGCCCGGGCGACCGGCCGCCACCCCGAGAACGGCGCCCCAGGCGGCCAGCAGCGCGGCGATGTGCCGGGGCGAGTCGTACGCCAGCGCCAGCGCGATGAGAGCGGCAGCGTACCCGCTCCACTCCACGGTGGCCGCCTCCCGGTACGCCTCGGGGCGACGCAGCCGGGGGAGGGTGGCGGCGAAGACCTGGAGCGCCGCCCCCACCGCCAGTACCCCGAACGCCGACCAGACCGCGGCGAGCCCGGCGACCAGGCCGAGAGTGAGGACGAACAGCTCGGCCATCACCGAGGCGAACAACCAGCCGAGGATGCGGGCCCGCTGGGTGGTGCCGAAGAGCGCGGCGACGGCCCCCACGCCGACCGCGCCGCCGAGCGCGAGGAGGGTCAGCTCCCGGGTGGCGAGGCTGCCGGCCAGCCCGGCGCCCCCGGCGGCCAGCCCGATGGCGAACACCAGCACCCGGGCGACGCGGAGCGAGCGGGCCGGCTCGACCAGCGGCGGGGGTGGGGTCAGCGCCAGTCCCAGCATGGCGAGGGCGAAGACCGCGAGCCCGGCCAGCGCGCTCTCCGGCCAGCCGTGACCGAGGGCCACCGGCGTGATCAGCAGGGTGACGGCCGCGCCGGGCAGCACCACCGGGACGGCCCGGGAGCGCCGGCCCTCGCTGAAGCCGCTGGCGGCGAGCGCCGCCGTCGCGGTGAGCACCACCGCGGTCAGCACGTGCGTGGGATCGACCGCCGCGGCGGGCGGGGTGAGCAGCTCGGGCGGTGCGCCCTGCCAGATGCGCGGCAGCACCCGGAAGGGCTCGCCCAGGGCCACCAGTAGCGGCGGCGCCAGGGTGAACAGGGCGAGTGCGGTGGGCAGCGTCGCCGCCGCGAGCGCCCCGGCGGCGGGACTGACCCGCCAGCGCAGCTCGGTGCCGTCGTCCGGCAGCCGGCGAAGCGCCCCGTCGAACAGCACCGACCAGCGGCGTACCGGTCGGGCCGAGCCGACCGGCGGTGCGGTGGCGGCGCGGACCAGCTCCGCGAGCACGCCGAGCAGCGCCGCGGCGGCGGCGTAGACCCCGGAGGGCAGGTGGGCGACGACGGCGGCGATCGCGCTGGCGGTCGCGCCGCCCACCACGGCCACGCTCGTGTAGGGAAGGTACTGCGGGACCTGCCGGCGGACCACCGCCACCGCAGCGAGGCCGATGCTGGACGCGGCGAGCGCGGCGGTGAGCACCACCTGCGGTGAGCGGCCGAACTCGGCGGCGAGTGCGGCGACCGCCCCGGGCAGGGCGAGCAGGGCGGCGCCCGCCGCCGCGCTGCCCACCTGCACCAGGTGGGGCGGCATCCCCTCGGTTCGGACGTCCTCGACGAGGGACGGCGCGAGCGCCCGAGCCAGCGCGGCCACCACCACCCCGATCAATGCGATGCTGCCCAGCGCCAGCGCGGTGGTCCACGGGCGGACCAGCCCCGCGCCGGCGGCGTGCAGGGCGACCACCCCGGCCACGGTGACCCAGGACAGTGCGGCCCGCGGGTCCACCGTGGCCGCTGCCGCCATCCCGAAGACCGTGGCGACCATGGCGCCCACCAGCACCGGCGACCACCAGGGCAGGTCGAACGCGGCCGGGGCGCCGATGGTGGCGAGTACGGCGGCCGCACCGGCGACGTCATACCGCCAGGGCGGCGGCAGCAGGATGCCGGCGGCCACCGCCAGCAGCGCCAACGCGACGGGTGCCTGCCAGGTCGACCCGCCGGTCGGCGTGGCCGGCCAGCCACTCAGGTCGCCGGCCCAGATCGGGCCGGGCGTCGCCAGGACGCCGACCCCGCCGCGCAGGGCGCTCCAGCCGGCGATCAGCCCGACCAGCGCGCCGCCGACCGCGAGGCCGAGGATGGGTCCACGCCGCCATTCCTCGGGCATCGCCCGGGCGGCGACGGCGACCACCAGCACCAGCCCGGCCGCCACCACGAGTTGGCCGCCGGGTGCGAGCACCGCGGCGATCCGGACCAGGGTGGCGATCAGCGCCGCCGTGGTGGCGGCGAGAGCGAAGTCCGACCCGTCCAGCGACAGGTCGGGGCGGCGGCCGGCGTCGACCCGCGGGGCCAGGGCCAGCAGCGCGGCGGCGAGCAGCAGCAGTCCGCCCACCCAGCCGTCGGCGGGGGTGGCGCCGGGCGCGCCGAACCCGGCCGCGGCGACGGCCACCGCGCCCAGCACGGTGCCGACCGCGTGCGGTGCGCTGAGGCGCCGTTGTGCGACCTGGACGACGGCGGCGTAGCCGAGGGTGACGCAGACGCCGAAGAAGCTCGCCGCGAGGATCGGGACGGTGACCTCGCGCAGGCTCGCCGGCGTGGGGGCCGGGCCGGCCGGCACGCCCGCGGCGACGAACGCGGCGACCGCCCCGGGCAGCGCGAAGGCCGCCCCGCCGGCCGCCCAGCCGCAGATCGTGTCGGCTGCCCCGGCGGCGCCCCTGGCCCGGGGCGCCAGCGACACGAGCGCGCCGGCCAGGCAGAGGGTGGCCAGCGCGGCGGCGGTGAGCGCCGGCCGGGCCAGCGAGGCCCCGGCACCGATCACCCCGAGCGCGGCGGCGGTGATCGCGTGGATCACGGCGGAGCGCTTGGTGTCCGCGGTGAGCCCGAGCACGCCGATGCCCACCGCGGTCAGCAGCATCGGCCAGCAGGCCGCCGTCCAGGCCAGCCCGAGGGAGGCCGGCACGGCGAGCGCGGTCAGCGCCGCCCCGATCACCGCGAACTCGCGCCGGATCTCCGGCGGCAGGGCGATCACCGCGGCGATCGTGAGCAACAGGGCGCTCGCCGCGAGCTGCCAGCCGGCCGGCCCGACCGCGGCGGCCAGCTCGGCGTGCCACCGGCTCAGATCCGCCGACCAGGCGGGCAGCGCCGCGCGGACCGGCGCCAGCCCGGCGCGCAGCGCGCCGCCGGCCACCACCAGGCCGCTGACCGTCAGCGCCACCGCCGAGGCGAGCTGCGGCCCACGCCGGGCCGCCTCCGGTACGGCGCGGACGGCGAACCCGGTCAGCGCGATGACCGCGGCGATGAGCAGCAGCGATCGGCCGGGGAAGGCGACCGAGGCGACCCGGCCCAGCGCGCCGATCACCGCGAGGGTGACGATGCCGGCGCCCACCTCCGGCAGCGGCGGCCGGTGCAGTACCAGGGTGCCGGCCAGCCCGACCAGCGCGGCGAGCAGCAGCACCAGGCCCGCGCCGGCGGCGACCGGCACCGCCGCGGCGCGCAGCAGCGCGGTGACCGCGTACGCCAGGGCGACGGCGACGGCCACCCCGTGCAGCACCCAGGTCAGCTCCCGCAGCCAGGGCACGGGGCGGGCCGGCGGGACGGCCGGGGCGTCCGCGTCCGCGCCGAGCACCTCGGCGGACTCCTCGGGGTCCGCCTCGGGCCGGTCGTCGGCGCCGCGCTGTCGGGGCGGGGTGGGTGCCGGCGGCGGGGTGGGCAGGTCGCGCCTGACCGGCCGCTCGAGGACCACCGCCGAGCGGGCCAGCGTGAGGTCGACGACGGCCACCACGGTCAGCGCCAGCGCCCAGCCGGCCGGCCCGGTGATCCGCTCGTACGCCAGCAGCGGCAGCACCGGTTGGGCGGCCAGCACGGTGGCGAAGCGGGGTGCGCGCAGACCGGTCCAGTGTGCGTACCCGAAGGCGACCACGGTGGTGACCAGGAAGATCGATCCGGCGAAGGTCGAGCCGGACGCGCCGCCGACGATCCGGTCGACGGCCCAGAGCGCGTACCCCGCCAGCGGCAGCAGCAGCAGGCCCACCGAGGCGATCGTCTCCGCGGTCGAGGTGAGCCCTCGCCGGGCCAGCACCGGCGGGGCGAGCAGCATCAGCACCGTCGCCACCAGCAGCACACCGAGCCGGGCCAGCGCGTCCATCGAGCTGGTGGCGACCGCAGCGAAGACCACCGCGGCGACGCCGAGGAGCAGCGCGCCGAGCCCGAGGGGGATGTTCTGCACCTCGCGGGAGGACGCCTCCGGCGGGTGCTCCGGGTCGTCCGCGCCGAGCCAGTGCGCCCTGGGCTGGGGTGGAAGGTCGTCGGGGCCGGGCGGCGGGGTGCCCTGACGGGGCACGCGCGGCGGTGCCCCGGCGGTGGCCGTCGGCGGGCGGCGGTCCGGCCGCCGGCGCAGCACCCGGCGCGGCCGGGTGGCCTGCTTGTGCCGTTTCTCACCGGCGTGCGCGAGGATGTCCCGCTGGAAGAGTGCGGCCTGCATCTTGGCGGCGATCTGCCGCTGTTCGCGGGCGATCGCGGCGTCGCGCGCCTTCATCTCGGCGATCGAGCGCTCGATCTCCGCGAGGTGCTCGGCCCACTGTGGCTGGTCCGCCCCGCAGTGCGGGCAGACGACGGCAGGCTTGATCTCCCGCCCGCACGAGGCGCACCTGAAGGACTGCACGACACCCCTCCGTCCGGCCGGCCCGCACTGTGGACCTCCATGTCGCAGCATGCCTTGACCGGGCGCGGATTTCGACCGTTTGCCGGCGCGTTCGGAGCAACAAAAAGAACCGGCCGGCCGAGGAACGGATCCACGGCCGGCCGGGCGGGCTCACCGGGGTCGCGGCGTCGCGTCGGACGCGCCGAGCCGGAAAGGTCGAAGGTCTCCGGTGGGGTCAGGGGCGGCCCAAGCCGCGGTACTCCCAGCCCGCCTGCGTCCACAGTGTGGAGTCCAGGCAGTTGCGGCCGTCGACCACCTTGCGGCCGTTGACCAGTTCACCCAGGGCGACCGGGTCGGCGTTGCGGAACTCGGCCCACTCGGTGAGGACGCAGACCAGGTCGGCGTCGCGTACGGCGTCGCCGGTGCTCGCCTCGTACGTCAGCTCGGGCACCGCCCGGCGGGCGTTCTCCATGCCCTGCGGGTCGAACACGTGCACGTCGGCGCCGGCCTTGCCGAGCAGCGCGGCGACCGAGAGCGCCGGGGCGTCCCGGACGTCGTCGGTGTTCGGCTTGAAGGTGGCGCCGAGCACGGCGATCCGGGTGCCGGAGAGGTCCGGCCCGGCCGGGCCGGAGCGGCGGCCGAGCAGCTCGGCGGCGAGCTGGACCACCCGGGTACGCCGGCGCAGGTTGATCAGGTCGACCTCGTGCAGGAACCGCAGCGCCTCGCCGGCGCCGAGCTCCTGGGCACGGGCCTGGAACGCCCGGATGTCCTTGGGCAGGCAGGCGCCGCCGAAGCCGAGGCCGGCCTGCAGGAAGCGGTTGCCGATCCGGGGGTCGTACCCGATGGAGCGGGCCAGCTGGGTGACGTCGCCGCCGGCGGCCTCGCAGACCTCGGCCATCGCGTTGATGAAGGAGATCTTGGTGGCCAGGAAGGCGTTCGCGGCGACTTTGACCAGCTCGGCGGTGGCGAAGTCGGTGACCACCAGCGGCACCTCGCGGTCCTCGGTGGCGGCCAGGTCGAAGACGCCCTTGTGGGCGGCGTAGAGCATGCCGTTGGCCCACTCGCTCTTGACGCCGACCACGATCCGGTTGGGCCGCAGCACGTCGTCGACGGCGAAGCCCTCCTGGAGGAACTCGGGGCTCCACGCCACCTCGACGCCCAGGTCGGCCGGGGTGTGCTTGCCGACCAGCTGCTCCACCCACTCGGCGGTGCCCACCGGAACGGTGGACTTGCCGACGATCAGCGCCTTGCGGGTCAGGTGCTGGGCGAGGCTGGTCACCGACGCCTCGACGTACGACAGGTCGGCGCCCATGCCGTCGGCCCGCTGCGGGGTGCCGACGCAGATGAAGTGCACGTCGCCGAAGTCGGCGGTCTCCTTGATGTCGGTGCTGAACCGGAGCCGGCCGGCGGCCAGGTTGCGCCGGAGCAGCTCGTCCAGGCCGGGCTCGTGGATCGGGACCTCGCCGGCGTTCAGCTTGGCGATCTTGTCAGCGTCGACGTCGTAGCCGAGCACTTCGTAGCCCAGCTCGGCGTAGCAGATGGCGTACGTCGCACCGAGGTAGCCGGTGCCGAGGAAAGTCACCCGGGGCCGGGCCGCGCCAGAGGGCGGGGTCACCGCTGCGATGGCCGGCACCGGCTGGGTGTTCGGGTACGGGATCGTCACGCCTGTCTTCTCCGCTCGCACTGGCGGCGCTACCTTGCGTCGCATTCGGCTGCGGCGCCTGGCCGGGCACCGGGTGGGGGGACTTGCTGTGGTTATGTGGTCGCCGGTCGGCTTCGACGCCCATCATGCACGAGCCTACGCGGCGGTAAGGAACCAGATCCTCGGTCGCTATCCTTCACTCTGTGCGGGCTGCGGTGCGTCAGGCGCTCCGGACTGCGCATTTTAGCGGTGAAGGGGAGGGGCCGACATGGCCGCGGAGCAGTCGTTCGACGTTTACCGGTTGCCGGAGGAGCACGAGGCGGTCCGGGACGCGGTCCGTGAGGTCTGTGCGGCGAAGGTTGCCCCGCATGCCGCTGAGGCTGATGAGACGGGTGAGTTCCCGAAGGCGTCGTACGACGCGCTGCGCGCCGCTGACTTCCATGCCCCGCACATCCCCGTCGAGTACGGCGGCGCCGGGGCCGACGCGCTGGCCACGGCCATCGTGATCGAGGAGGTGGCCCGCGCCTGCGCTGCCTCCTCGCTGATCCCGGCGGTGAACAAGCTGGGCACCATGCCGCTGCTCCTGGCCGGTTCGGAGGAGCTGAAGCGCAAGTACCTGACCCCGGTCGCCGCCGGCGAGGCGATGTTCTCGTACTGCCTCTCCGAGCCCGAGGCGGGCAGCGATGCCGCCTCGATGACCACGAAGGCCGTTCGGGACGGCGATCACTGGGTGCTCAACGGCGTGAAGCGGTGGATCACCAACGCCGGTGTGTCGGACTTCTACACGGTCTTCGCTGTGACAGATCCCACAGCCCGGTCCAAGGGCATCTCGGCCTTCGTGGTGGAGAAGTCCGACGCCGGGGTCAGCTTCGGGGCGCCGGAGAAGAAGCTCGGCATCAAGGGCTCGCCCACCCGCGAGGTGTACTTCGACAACGTCCGGATCCCGGCCGACCGCATGATCGGCGCCGAGGGCACCGGCTTCGCCACCGCGATGCGCACCCTGGACCACACCCGGGTCACCATCGCCGCCCAGGCGGTCGGCATCGCGCAGGGCGCGCTGGACTACGCCAAGGGGTACGTCCAGGAGCGCAAGCAGTTCGGCAAGCCGGTCGCCGACTTCCAGGGCATCCAGTTCATGCTTGCCGACATGGGCATGAAGCTGGAGGCGGCCCGCCAGTTGACGTACGCGGCCGCCGGCAAGTCCGAGCGGGGCGACGCGGACCTGACCTACTTCGGCGCCGCCGCGAAGTGCTTCGCCTCGGACGCCGCCATGGAGATCACCACCGACGCCGTCCAGTTGCTCGGCGGCTACGGCTACACCCGTGACTACCCGGTGGAGCGGATGATGCGGGACGCCAAGATCACTCAGATCTACGAGGGGACCAACCAGGTCCAGCGCATCGTCATGGCCCGCCAGCTCCTCAAGTAGGCACTGATCTGTGAGAACCCCGTCTCCGCTGCTTGGGAGGCGGGGTTTTCTGTTGCCGGGGACCAGCCGCAGGTAGGCACTGAGGACGCTCGGGCGGCATCAACCGGATGGTGGATTCTCGGGTCAGCAGCATCCACCGCTGAGCATGGCTGGCAGATCGATTCGCCCGGCGGGCGGGCAGAAGATCCTTGAGCCATGGCAGTCATCGAAGTCAGAGACCTCCGCAAGAGCTACGCGGACCTGGCCGTTCTGGACGGGGTGTCGTTCTCCGTGGAGGAGGGCGAGATCTTCGGCGTCCTCGGGCCGAACGGCGCCGGCAAGACCACGACCGTGGAGTGCGTGGAGGGGCTGCGGCGGCCCGACGGCGGGTCGATCAGGGTGCTCGGGCTCGACCCGGTGAAGGACAGGCGCAAGGTCCGCGAGCAGATCGGGGTGCAGCTCCAGCACACGCAGTTGCCGGAGAACATCAAGGTGTGGGAGGCGCTCGACCTGTACGCCTCCTTCTACGCCCGGCCCCGCGACTGGCGTGAGCTGCTCGCGGAGTGGGGGTTGACGGACAAGCGCAATGCCCGCTTCGGGAAGTTGTCCGGTGGCCAGAAGCAGCGGCTGTTCATCGCACTGGCGCTGGTGGGCAATCCGCGGGTGGCGTTTCTCGACGAGTTGACCACGGGGCTCGATCCGAAGGCTCGTCGTACCACCTGGGAGCTCGTCAAGCAGGTCCGGGCGAGCGGCGTGACGGTGGTGCTGGTCAGCCATTTCATGGACGAGGTGGAGGAGCTCTGCGACCGCGTCGCCGTCTTCGACCAGGGCAAGATCGTCGCGATCGACACTCCGGGCGGCCTGGTCGACGGGGTCGACGCCGAACACCAGCTGCGGTTCACGCTGACGACGACGGACCTGGTCGAGGTGGAAGGGCTGCCCGGGGTGACCGGCGTGACCAGGACCGGAAACCGGGTGGTCGTCACGGGCAGGGGTGATTTCGCCACGGCGGTCACCGCCCAGCTCGCCCGCGACCACGTCCTGGTCAGCGATCTGCGCATCGACAAGCGCACCCTCGACGACGCGTTCGTCGCCCTGACCGGCCGCTCGTTCGACGCCACCCACTGACGGAGGAACACCATGACCAAGCTCGCCATCGTCGAACTCAAGCTGCTGACCAGGGAACCCGGAGCGATCTTCTCGCTGCTCATCCCGCTGTTCATCCTGGTGGTCTTCGGAAGCTCCATCGAGCCGGGCGACACCGTGCTCCTGCCGATGGCACTGGCGATCGCCGTGGGGCTCGTGGCGCTGTACATGCTGCCCACCACCATGGCCACCTATCGCGAAAGGGGCATCCTGCGCAGGCTCTCCACCACGCCGGTCCGCCCGGGAAACCTGCTGGTGGTGCAGCTGCTCCTGCAGCTCGTCCTCGCGGTTGCCGCCTGCGGCCTGCTGCTGGCGGTGGCCGGCACCGTCCTCGGCGCTCACCTGCCCACCCGGGTGCTGCCCGGTGTGCTGACCTTCCTGACCGGAACGGCGGCCCTGTTCGCCGTCGGCCTGCTCATCGCGGCCGTCGCGCCGAACGGCCGAGCCGCCAACGGAATCGGTGTCCTGCTGTACTTCCCGATGTCCTACCTCGCCGGGCTCATGCAGCCCACCGATCAGATGCCCGATGTCGTGGCCCGGATCGGGGAGTACACCCCGCTGGGCGCCCTCCGGCAGAGCCTGCGGGACGTCTGGGCGGACGGCGCTCCCAGCCCCCTGCTGCTCGGTGTGATGGCCGCGTACGCTGTGGTCGTCAGCATCGCCGCAGCCAGGTTCTTCCGCTGGGAGTGAGCTATGACCAGCCGGCTCGACCAGTGGGAGCGGCTGCTGGAGCGTCAGATGGCGGCTGCGCCGTACGTCCTGCTGGCGACCTCCACGGTGCTCGCCCTGCTGACCGACGGCCGGTCGTGGGCCACGCTCGGCCTGGTCGCGCTGGCAGCCGCCTGGATCTGGCTGGTGCCCAGGGGCACTGTCTACGTGGCCGGGCTGGTGGTGCTGATCGGCGCGCTCTGCACGCAGGGGATGTGGTTCGCCGGCTTCTTCGGCTTCACCGGGCACCTCCACTCCTGGCATTACCTGAAGGGGAGTTGGCGCTTCGTCGGGGTGACCGCCACGGCGGCGATCAGCGTCGCGACCTACAACGGTGGCCTGCCCGAGCCGACCCCGTCCGGAATCCTCACCTACCTGTTCTTCACCGCCGCCATCGTGGCGCTGGTCGTCCTGTTCAGCTTCGTCGGCGAGGTCACGGCCGAGCGGAGCGCCGAGCGCAAGCGCATGGTGACGCAGCTCGAGGAGGCGCTGCGGGAGAACGCGGGACTGCACGCCCAACTGCTGGTCCAGGCCCGGGAGGGGGGCGTGCTCGACGAACGGCAGCGGATGGCGGCGGAGATCCACGACACCCTCGCCCAGGGCCTGACCGGCATCGTCACCCAGTTGCAGGCAGCGCAGCAGGCCGAGGACTGGCGGCGCCATGTGGACAACGCGGTACGACTGGCGCGGGAGAGCCTCGCTGAGGCCCGGCGTTCCGTGCACGCGGTGGGACCTGGTCAGTTGGCGGCGGCGCCACTGCCCGAAGCGCTGAAGGACGTCGTCACCCAGTGGGGCGAGCTCCACCGCGTACGAGCCGATTTCACCACCACTGGTACGGTCCGCGCCATGCATCCCGAGGTCGAGGAGACGCTGCTCCGCACCGCGCAGGAGGCCCTGGCCAACGCGGCCAAGCACGCGGGCGCGTCCCGGGTCGGGCTGACCCTGTCGTACATGGAGGACGTGGTCACCCTGGACGTGCGCGACGACGGCGCCGGATTCGACCCCGAGCGCGTCCGTGACGGCGGCGGCTTCGGTCTGACCTCGATGCGCAAGCGGGTGAGCCGCCTGGCCGGCACGCTGGAGATCGAGTCGGAGCCCGGCGTCGGCACCGCGATCTCCGCGAGCGTTCCGGCGGTGGCACGTGGCTGAGGCCCCGATCCGGCTGCTGATCGCCGACGACCATCCCGTCGTCCGGGACGGCATCCGCGGCATGTTCGTCGGCGACCCGGCCTTCGAGGTGTTGGGCGAGGCCGGCGACGGCACCGAGGCCGTCGCACTCGCGCGCGCGCTGGGCCCCGACGTGATCCTCATGGACCTCCGCATGCCCCGGATGGACGGCGTCGCGGCCATCAAGGAACTCGCCAGGCTGGGCGTCGCGACCCGGGTCCTCGTTCTGACGACCTACGACACCGACCGGGACGTCCTGCCCGCCATCGAGGCCGGGGCCACCGGCTACCTGCTCAAGGACGCCGGCCGTGACGAGCTCGTCCGTGCCGTCCGTACGGCGGCGCGGGGCGAGGCCGTGCTCTCCCCGTCGGTCGCCACCCGCCTCCTCGGCCAGGTCCGCGCGCCGGCCGACCCGCTGAGCGCCCGGGAACTGGAGATCCTCCGCCTCATCGCCGACGGCACCACCAACCGCGAGGTCGCCGCGCGCCTGTTCATCAGCGAGGCGACGGTGAAGACCCACGTGCTGCACATCTACGCGAAGCTCGGCGTCAACGACCGGGCGGCCGCCGTCGCCGTCGCCTTCCGACGCGGCCTGCTCACCCTGGAGAACGGCTGACCAGACCGGGCGCAGGTCGTACGCCGGGTGGCGAGGGTGAGCTGACACCGACGCGATGATCGGGCGGGCGGGCCGGAGCACCGGCCCGCCCGCGGCTGTCAACGGGTCTCGATGGTGCCCTCGGGCCGGCTGGTACGCGGGGGCGCGGACCACGGCGAATCGCCGCCGCTGCGGCGGGGCAGGGGTTCGGTGGGGGTGATGTCGGGATAGCCCAGGGTGAGCGGGGCGGTGTCCTTCTCCTTGGCCGGGTCGGCCGGGGGCCAGTCGCTGAGCGGGTGGGTGGCGTCGATCGGCTTGTCGACCGGGGTCGACGCCGCCTCGGCCGCCGGCGTGCCGGCCCACGGCCGCCAGCGCTGCCCGCTGAACACGGCCATCAGCAGCAGCACGCCGATCAGGAACAGCGTGCCGTTCTCCAGCGGCTGGCGCAGCGGCAGCGGGTCCCCGAACATCTTCCAGCCGTCGGGGATCTGGTCACGGACGCTGAATGGCGCGACGAACATCCCGACGTAGGGGATGACCAGCAGCAGGCCGGCCACGAACGGACCGAGCGGCGAGAAGCGCAGCGTGCCGAGCAGGCCGAGCAGGATGCCGGCGACGCCGAGGTAGACGGCCGGCTCGATCAGGTTGGGCGTGCTGTACGTACCGATCTCCACCCAGCGGTGCACGGTCCGTCCAGACCCGTCCTGACCGAGGGCGACGAGCACCCAGGTGACAGGCGCCACCACCAACCCGGCGAGGAAGCTCCAGAGATGTCGCATCCGCGCACCGTACCGTTTTCCGCATGACAGATCACCCCTCCGCCGGGCCGGCGGGTAAGCCGACCTCGTACTCGCGGGTCACCCTGAGCCGGATCATGACCGCCGTCGACGTCAATCTGTACGGGACCGTGCACGGTGGGGTACTGATGAAGTTCGTCGACGACGTCGCGGGGGCGGCGGCGGCCCGGCACAGCGGCGGCACCGCGGTCACCGCCTCGATCGACGAGATCGTCTTCTCCGAGCCGGTCCGGGTGGGGGATCTGGTCCACGCGCACGCCCAGGTCAACTGGACCGGGCACACCTCGATGGAGATCGGGGTGAAGGTGGTCGCCGAGCGCTGGGACTCGGCCGAGGACGAGCCGATCCAGGTCGCCACGGCGTACCTGGTCTTCGTGGGTGTGGACGTCAGCGGGTCGCCGCGGCCGGTCCGCCCGGTGCTGCCGGAGACCGCCGACGACGAACGGCGCTACCGGGAGGCGGAGATCCGCCGGGCCCACCGCCTGGCCCGGCGCCGCGCCATCCAGGCCCACCGCGCCGGCTGAGGCATGCAGGCAGGTCTCGGCCACACAATGGGGCGCTGTGAGGTGTGGGCGGGGCCTGCCCCGTCGGTGGGACCCGGTGCGGACAATGGCGTCGCGAGGTAGGGCAAGATGGCGCCACGGCCCATGCACAGTGTCGTGACCGGGCCTGAGGGAGGGTGGAGCAGTGGGTGACGTGCTGTGGACGCCGCCGGCCGACGTGCGCGAGCGGTCCCGGATCGGTGACTACCTGCGCTGGCTGGCCGAGCACCGGGGGCTGGAGTTCGCCGACTACGACGCGCTGTGGCACTGGTCGGTGACCGACCTCGACGCCTTCTGGCGGTCGATCTGGGACTACTTCGAGGTGGTCGCGCACACCCCGCCGACCGGCACGCTGGCCGACCGGGCCATGCCGGGTGCCCGCTGGTTCCCCGGCGCGACCCTCAACTACGCGGAGAACGTGCTGCGGATGCCCGGCCGGGGCGACGACGACCCGGTGGTGATCGCGCACGGGCAGACCCGCGCGCCGGAGACGCTGAGCGCGGCCGAGCTGCGCGAGCGGGTCCGCCGGGTGGCGGCCGGGCTGCGCCGGCTCGGCGTCGGCCCGGGCGACCGGGTCGCGGCGTACGCGCCGAACATCCCGGAGACCTTCGTCCTGCTGCTCGCCACCGCCAGCCTGGGCGCGATCTTCTCCTCCTGCGCCCCCGAGTTCGGCACCCGCAGCGTCACCGACCGCTGGCAGCAGATCGAGCCCAAGGTCCTGGTGGCCGTGGACGGCTACCGGTACGGCGAGAAGCCGATCGACCGCCGCGCCGAGGTCGCCGCGATCCGGGCCGCGCTGCCGTCGCTGCAGCACACCGTCGGCATCGCGTACCTCGATCCGGCCGGCGCGCCCTTGGAGGGCGCGATCTCCTGGGCCGAGCTGGCGGCGGAGACCGACGAGCCGTTGACCTTCACCCCGGTGCCGTTCGACCACCCGCTCTACGTGCTCTACTCCTCGGGCACCACCGGCCTGCCCAAGCCGATCGTGCACGGCCACGGCGGCATCCTGCTGGAGCACCTGAAGATGCTGGCCCTGCACCACGACCTGGGCCCGGCGGACCGGTTCTTCTGGTTCACCACCACCGGCTGGATGATGTGGAACTTTCTGGTCTCCGGGCCGGCGGTGGGCGCGGCGATCGTGCTCTTCGACGGCAACCCGGGCCACCCGGACCTGGGCGCGCTCTGGCGGCTGGCGGAGCAGACCGGCACCACGTACTTCGGCACCTCCGCGCCGTTCCTGCTGGCCTGCCGCAAGGCCGGCCTGGTTCCGAAGGAGATCGCCGACCTCTCCGCGCTGCGCGGCCTCGGCTCGACCGGCGCGCCGCTGCCCGTCGAGGGCTTCACCTGGGTGTACGAGACCGTCGGCGACAACCTCCAGCTCCAGTCGCTGTCTGGCGGCACGGACGTCTGCACCGGTTTCGTCGGCGGGGTGCCGCTGCTGCCGGTGCACGCCGGGGAGATCACCTGCCGGGCGCTCGGGGCGAAGGTGGAGGCCCGCTCCGCCGACGGCACCGCGGTGATCGGGCAGCTGGGTGAGCTGGTCATCACCGCGCCGATGCCGAGCATGCCGGTGGGTTTCTGGAACGACGCCGACGGCTCCCGCTACCGGGAGGCGTACTTCGACCTCTATCCGGGCGTCTGGCGGCACGGCGACTGGATCACCGTCAACGAGCGGGGCGGCTGCGTGATCACGGGCCGCTCCGACGCCACCCTCAACCGGGGCGGCGTCCGTCTCGGCACCGCCGAGTTCTACTCGGTGGTCGAGGGACTGGACGAGGTGGTCGACTCGGTGGTGGTGCACCTGGAGGACGACGAGGGCGGCGCGGGTGAGCTGCTGCTCTTCGTGGTGCTCGCCGAGGGGCTGGAGTTGGACGACGAGCTGCGGAAGAAGATCTGCCGCGAGCTGCGTACCGCCCTGTCGCCCCGGCACGTCCCCGACGAGATCCACCAGGTCCGCGCGGTCCCCCGCACCCTCTCCGCGAAGAAGCTGGAGGTGCCGGTCAAGAAGATCCTGACCGGCACCCCGGTCGACAGCGCCGCG
Source organism: Micromonospora sp. SL4-19 (assembly GCF_047921475.1). Taxonomy (NCBI): domain Bacteria; kingdom Bacillati; phylum Actinomycetota; class Actinomycetes; order Micromonosporales; family Micromonosporaceae; genus Micromonospora; species Micromonospora sp. SL4-19. The sequence continues at coordinate 312,472 of NZ_JBLROB010000001.1, read as the reverse complement.
GCCAAGGGCGCGCTCGCCAACCCCGACTCCCTCACCGCCTTCGCCGCCTTCGCCCAACGCCGCACGCAGACCGGCGACCCGGCGCCGGCCTGACCCGCCTGGTCCCCACGATCATGGGGTTGTGGCACCTCGTGAAGGGGCGGGTCGGCCTCTTCCGGGCACCACAACTCCATGATCGCCACTAGGTCAGGGTGTGGGTGGTCTTCTCGGACTCTGTGCGGGGGGCGAGGCGGGCGGGGTCCAGGTTGGCGCAGAGGACGACGGTCGCGCGTCTCAGCAGCGGGGCGAGGAGCCAGTCGACCGGGTCCGGGTGGGCCGCCGCGTCGACCAGGACGCGCGCGCCGGTCGCGATCCCCAGCTCCGCGGCGCGGGCGTCCGCGCGGGCCAGCAGCTCCGCGTCCGCCTCGCCCCCCTGCGGGTACGGCGTGAAGTGGTCGCCGTGCCCGCGTACCTCGACCACGTAGTCGGCGAAGCCCGGCGGCACCTGGCGCAGCGGGGCGGCGAACGGGGCGAGCGCGAGGACGTAGCGCTCGCCGGCCGACCAGGCCGCCGCGGCGTCGACCCGATCGGCGGCGGCGAAGAGCACGTCCACGTCGCTCGGGGCGTCGACCACGGTCAGCTTCGCCGACCAGCAGCCGAGCAGCACGGCGGCGGTCTGCCAGTGCGGCGGCAGCAGCACGCCGGACGTGTCGCCGGGGGCGAGGGCGACCTCGTCGACGAGCAGGTTGGCCGTCTTGGCCACCCAGTTCGCCAGGGTCGTTCCGGACAGCTCCGTGCGCTCACCGGTGGCGTCGTCGTACCAGGTCAGCAGGGGACGGGTGGGGTCGGTCGCGATCGCGTCGGCGAAGACCCCGGCAATGTTGTCGGCCATCGGCGCGAACGATACGCGCCCGGGAGGCGTACTCGATGACAACGACAACTCGGCGTACCGTCGGGTCGCAGTCAGCGTCGGGACCCCGGCCCGGCGTAGGCTTGCCGACAGTGTCGTACCCCACAGACCCGCCTGCCTGAGGAGTCGCCCCGTGACCGCCGGTCGCCCGCCCCGCGTGCTCATCGACGCCACGAGTGTCCCCGCCGACCGTGGCGGCGTCGGTAGATACGTCGACGGTCTACTCGGTGCCCTCGGCAGCGTCTGCGGCTCCGGCGTGGACCTCGCCGTGGTGAGTCTCCGCACCGACCTGGAGCGCTACACCCGGATGCTGCCCGAGGCCGAGGTCATCCCCGCCCCCGCGGCGGTCGCGCACCGCCCGGCCCGCCTCGCCTGGGAGCAGACCGGCCTGCCGCTGCTGGCCCAGCAGGTGGGCGCGGAGGTGCTGCACTCGCCCTTCTACACCTGCCCGCTGCGGGCCGGCTGTCCGGTGACGGTCACCGTGCACGACGCAACCTTCTTCACCGAGCCGGAGCACTACGACAAGTCGCGCCGGACGTTCTTCCGCAGCGCGATCAAGACCTCGCTGCGTCGGGCCGACCGGGTGATCGTGCCCAGCAAGGCCACCCGGGACGAGCTGATCCGCCTCCTGGACGCCGACCCGACGCGGATCGACGTGGCCTACCACGGTGTCGACCAGGCCGCCTTCCACGCTCCGAGCGAGGAGGAGAAGGCCCGGGTCCGGGCTCGCCTGGGGCTGGGCAGCAGCAGCTACATCGCGTTCCTCGGGGCCAAGGAGCCGCGCAAGAACGTGCCCAACCTGATCCGTGGCTGGGCCCGGGCCGTGGCCGACCGGGAGAACCCGCCGGCGCTGGTCATCGCCGGCGGCCAGGGGCACGACGACGACATCGACCGCGCGGTGGCCGAGGTCCCGTCACACCTGCGGCTGCTCCGCCCGGGCTACCTCCGCTACGCCGACCTGCCCGGCTTCCTCGGCGGCGCGCTGGTCGCCGCCTACCCGTCGTACGGCGAGGGTTTCGGGCTGCCGATCCTGGAGGCGATGGCGTGTGCGGCGCCGGTGCTGACCACGCCGCGGCTCTCGTTGCCCGAGGTGGGCGGCGACGCGGTGGCGTACACCAGCGAGGACCCGGATCAGATCGCGACCGATCTGGCCGCGCTGCTGGACGACGAGCAGCGCCGGCTCTCCCTGGCCAAGGCCGGCTTCGACCGGGCCAAGGAGTTCACCTGGGAGTCCAGCGCGGAGGTGCACATCGCCGCGTGGAGCCGGGCCCGTTCCTGATCGGACGTCGCGGGTACCGCCGACCCTCCGTCCGGTGGCGGCCGGTTCGGGCATGATGTGCTGATGTTCTACGCCGTCATCCCGGCGGGTGGCAGTGGCACACGGTTGTGGCCGCTGTCCCGTGCGGGCCATCCCAAGTTCCTCCACCCGCTGACCGGCACCCCGGCCTCGCTGCTCCAGGCCACGGTCGACCGGCTGTCGCCGCTGACCACACCCGAGCGCACGCTGGTGGTCACCGGTGCCGCGCACGTCGCGGCGGTGGCCCGGCAACTGGCTGGCCTGCCCGAGGAGAACATTCTCGTCGAGCCGTCGCCGCGCGACTCCTGCGCGGCGATCGCGTTGGCCGCGGCGGTGATCGCGGAGCGCGCCCCGAACGCGGTGATGGGCTCGTTCGCCGCCGACCACCTGATCGGCGACCCGGCGCGCTGGGCCGAGACCGTACGCCACGCGATCCGAGGCGCGGAGCAGGGGCTGCTGATGACGGTGGGCATCACCCCGACCCGGCCGGAGACCGGTTACGGCTACCTGGAGACCGGGGAGCCTGCGGGCGACGGCCTGCTGCGCCCGGTGGTCGAGTTCAAGGAGAAGCCGGCCGCCGAGGTGGCCGAGGTCTACGTCCGGTCCGGGCGGCACCTCTGGAACGCCAGCATGTTCGTCTGGCGGGTGGACGTCTTCCTGAGCGAGCTGGCCCGGCAGCAGCCGGCCCTGCACGCGGGGATCATCGCGATCGCCGCGGCGTGGGGCACCCCGGAGCAGGATGACGTCCTCGGCACGGTCTGGCCGACCCTGCCGAAGATCTCCGTCGACTACGCGGTGATGGAGGGCGCGGCGACCGCCGGCCGGGTGGCGACCGTGCCGGGCGACTTCGGCTGGAACGACATCGGCGACTTCCACACCCTCGGCGAGGTGCTCCCCGCCGACGAGGCGGGCAACGTGGTGCTGGGCGCCGAGGCCAAGCCGGGCGTGCTGCTGCGGGACAGTGTCGGCACGGTGGTGGTGCCGCATTCGGGTCGCCTGGTGGCGGCCCTTGGCGTACGCGACCTGATCGTGGTGGACACTCCCGACGCGTTGCTGGTCTGCCCGCGCGATCGGGCCCAGGACGTGAAGAAGCTGGTCGACGAGCTCAAGGAGCGCGGCGAGGAGGGCCTGGTCTGACTGGCGCGGCGGCACGTCCGCCGGGTGCCCACCGGCCCGTCGGGTCAGCCCCGGCGGGCCAGCGCGGCGAGGGCCGGCGCGACCAGCTGGACGGTGCCGTCGGCCAGCGGCTCGGGCAGCCGGTCCGGCGGGAACCAGCCCAACGCCTCGGACTCCTCGCTGACCCGCTCGGTCGCCCCGGGCGGGGCGAGCACGGCGAACCGTACGTCGTAGTGCAGTGACCCGCCCTGGCAGGCGACCGGGTGGATGTCCACGTCGATCGGCTCCGGGTCGACCACCAGCCCGGCGATCCCGGACTCCTCGGTGGCCTCGCGCAGCGCGGCCGTCGCCAGCGTCCGGTCGCCGGGCTCGCAGTGCCCGCCCAGCTGCACCCATTTGCGGAACTTGCCGTGCAGGCAGAGCAGCACCCGCGCGCCGGTGGCGTCGAGCACCAGCGCGCTCGCGGTGACGTGCCCGACCCGGTGGTCGCGGCTCATCGCCACCGGACCGGCGGCCAGCAGCTCCAGGGTCCGGTCGCGGGCCGCGGCGGCGGCCGGGCTGGTCGGCGTCCAGCGGCTCAGCACCGCGCTGGCGTCGGCGTGCAGGTCGGCGTACGTCGGGAGGTCGGTGCGGCGGTCGGGCACCTCGACACTCTACGAGCTTGGCTGAGGTGGCCGGAGCGGGCCGGACGACCGGATGGCACCTCTGCGGAGAACGCCGCAGACCCTCGTGGTGCCGCCCGGCCATCCGTCTCCTCGCTGGAGGCGGGTCACCCCGGCTGGGATGCCGCCCACCGGCCCCGACGGGCAAGAGGAAGTCTGGCCGAATGGCCCGCTCGCCGTCGAGGTCTTTCAGCTCACGCTTAAAGATGGAGATTAGTTGCGCCAGGTACAGTGCCAATGGTGGCGGGCGTTGCCGCTGTCCGCCCCCGGGAGCGCTCCATGTTGAAGGTCATCTTCTCGAGCGAGGACATCCTGCGGACCAGGGTGGCGTCCGCCGCGGACCCGGTCTGGGAGCTGGTCCTCAGCCTGCACCTGCTTCAGGGGCGACGGCATGACCCACTGCTGACCGAGTGGCGACGCACCGTAGCCCGCACTCTGCGGATGGAGAGCGAGAACGCCGCCGAACGGTTCCGCCTGCTCCTGGCCCTCAACCCGCCGCGCGGCTACTTCCCCGACTTCCTCACCCCGTACGCCAGCAAGGAGGGCTTCGAGGCAGGGCTGGAGGCCGTTCGGGGCATGCCCGTCGGCTTGCTACGCCGGGACCTGACCCGGCTCGCCGGGGAGAACGCGTTGCCCGGCTCCGCCGCCGCGCTGGCCCGAGGCGAGCCCGAGGTGCTCCACCACCTCACCGACTCGATGGCGCGATACCACTCGCTCGCCGTCACCCCGTTCTGGTCGCGGATCCAGGCCGCGGTGGAGGCCGACCGGGCGCGGCGGGCGCGGGCGATGCTCGACGGCGGGGCCGAGGGCCTGCTGGCGAGCTTCCGGCCCAGCATGCGGTGGGCGGACGGGGTGCTCGAGGTCCTGGACTACCCGGACAGCCGGGACCTGCACCTGGACGGCCGGGGCCTGCTACTGGTCCCGTCGTTCTTCTGCGCGCGGACCCCGGTCGCGCTCCTCGACCCGGCACTGCCCCCGGTGCTGGTCTATCCCGTGGACCGGCTCGGCGGCCTCGAGGCGAAGCCGGGGTCCGGCACCGGGCGCGGACAGGACGGCGGCCGGGATGCCGTCGCCGCCCTGCTCGGCCGCACCCGCGCCGCCGTGCTGGAAGCCGCCGACGACGGCTGCACCACCAGCGAGCTGGCCCGCCGGCTGCGCATCTCCGCCGCCGCGGCCAGTCAACACACCACCGTGCTGCGCAATGCCGGCCTGCTGGTCAGCCACCGCGACCGCAACCGGGTGCTGCACACCCTCACCCCCCTGGGCCGCGCCGTCCTCGACGCCTGACACCCCTCGGCCGCGCCCCGGCGGCGCTCCTCCACCTCGCCGAGGGCGCGTCTCGCCTCGCGGCCGGTGGGTGGTGGTCAGATGGCCAGGGTGGCGCCGGCGCTGCTGCCGGCCGGTGGCGGAAGCAGCGCCGAGGAGATCCCCTCCGCGGCCAGCGCGGTCCGCAGCCGTTGCAGGTCGGCGCCGAAGCGCACCAGATCCGCCTGGTCGACCGGGGCCGGTGGGGCTCCGAGGACGAGCCCGCCGGCCTGCTCGGGCCAGCCGGGCACGTGGGCGACCAGGCCGGCGCGTACCGCGTCGTCGCTGACGTGGGTGAAGACCGTGCCGGGCGCGACCACGTCGGCGACCGCGGCGATCGCCCGATCCACGGCGGCCGGGTCGGCCGGCGCCGGGCCGGGGCCGTCGGCCAGGGTGGCGGCTTCCCGCAGCCCGAGCGCCCTCGCCTCGGCGGTGCCGAGCGAGAACAGGTCCAATGAGGCGTCCCGGACCAGCGCGCGGGCACCCTCCTCGTCGGCGGCCCGCTCCACGCCCAGGTAACCACGGACGACCGCGACCGGCACCTGGTCGCACTTGCCCTTGATCAGCTCGGCGGCCCCGGCCAGCTCGTCCACCACCGCCATCTGGGTGAGGTGGAGCTCGTTGCCGTACGGGTCGATCTCACCTCGGTGGTCACGGATCGCCGGCATCCCGGCCACCCCGAGCGCGACGTCGGTGAGCCCGTTGCGCCACGGCCGGCCCATGGTGTCGCTGATGATGACCGCGACGTCCACGTGGTACTGCTCGCGCAGCGCCGCCCGCAGCGCCCGCGCGGACGCGTCCGGGTCCCGGGGCAGCAGCACCAGCCGGGTCTTGTCCACGTTCGAGGCGTCGATGCCGGCGGAGGCCATCACGAAGCCGTGGTGGGTCTGCACGATCCGGGTCGCCCCCCGGGTGGCCACCACCCGCGCGGTCTCCCCGGCAAGCACCTCGTCCCGGGCGGCGAGTCGTTCGGGCCCGTCCGCCGGCACGTCGACCAGCCGGCCCTCCGCCTTCGAGACGATCTTGCTGGTCACCACCAGCACATCGCCGTCGCGCAGCCACGGCGCCGCGGTGGCGATCAGCGCCGCCAGGTCGTCGCCCTCGGTCACGTCGCCGATGCCCGGCACCGGCAGGATCTCCAGCCTCACACCAGCTCCAACGCGGCCCGGACCATCGTCGCCGTCGCCGCCTCGTCGGTCATCCGCAGCGGTGCCGGCCGTACGGTCACCTCCGGCACCAGCGTCCCCTCGTCCTCGGGCGCGACCAGCCAGCCGTCGAGCAGCCCGCCGGCCGACCGGCCACCGTAGAGGCCGCCCACCCCGGCCGCGCTGCACTCCACGCCGAGCACGGCGAGGCAGCGGTCCGCCATGCCGCGTACCGGGGCGCCGCCGATGATCGGGGACACGCCGACCACGGGTGCCGGCCCGTCGGCGACCGCGTCGCGCAGCCCCGGCACGGCCAGGATCGGGGCGATGCTCACCACGGGGTTGCTCGGTGCGATCAGCACCACGTCGGCCGAGCCGATCGCCTCCAGCACGCCCGGCGCCGGCTTCGCCGTCTCCGCGCCGACGAACACGAACCGGTGGGTCGGGAGGTCCGCTCGGTACCGTACCCACCACTCCTGGAAGTGGATCGCCCGCTGCCCCTGCTCCCCGTCCACGACCACGTGGGTCTCCAGGCGGTCGTCGGTGGCCGGCAGCAGGGCCAGGCCGGGCTGCCACCGGGTGGCCAGCGCCGCCGTCACCGCGGAGAGCGGGTAGCCCGCGTTGAGCATCGTCGTCCGCACCAGGTGGGTCGCGATGTCCTTGTCGCCCAGGCCGAACCAGGCGGGCTCGGCACCGTACGCGGCCAGCTCGGACCGGACCGTCCAGGTCTCGCCGACCCGGCCCCAGCCCCGCTCCGGGTCGGCGCCGCCGCCCAGGGTGTACATCACGCTGTCCAGGTCCGGGCAGACCTTCAGCCCGTGCAGCAGCAGATCGTCGCCGACGTTGACCACGGCGGTCACCTCGGCCCCCACCTCCCTGGCGTAGGCCCGGACACCGAGCAGGAACCGGGCGCCCCCGATCCCGCCGCTCAGAACCACGATGCGCATGGCGTCCATCCTTGCGCACGTGCCGCCGTCGGTCGGCCGGTGGCCGGGAGACTAGGCTCACGTTGGCAACTGTCCGTTTTCGTGCCCCAGGGGGAGTTCGTGACCAGCCCTGCCGACCCGGCGTCCGGCGACGCCACGCAGGCCAGCCAGGTGACCAGACCACTGCGCGAACTGGCCGCGCCCGTCCTGCTCGGCGCGAACGCCGTGCTGCTCTTCGTCGGCCTGCTGCAACTGTTGGTGCCGATGGACGCCTACAGCACCTTCGGCGGCCGGGCGAGCGGCACGTTCTTCGTCTTCGTTGGCGTCGAGTCGATCGTGGTGCCGGTGCTGGCCGTCCTGCTCGCCACCCACGTGCGCCCGGTGCTGTCCAGGGCGAAACTGATCACCGAGGTGGCCCTCGGCGAGTACGCCTTCGCCGCCCTGTTCGGCGCGTTGACCTTCCTGATCTGGCTGGTCAGCCGGCTCGCCGAGGGCCAGGTGCTGGACGCCTTCCTCGGCCTGCTGGTCCGGGTGGCCTGGCTGGCGATCTTCACCGTCGCCGCGTTCGTCACGTACAAGATCTGGCGCACCCTCTACTACGTCCCCAAGCCGAAGCCGCAGCCCGGCGTGTACGGGCAGGCCCAGCCGGGCTGGCCGCAGCAGCCGGCCGGCTATCCCGCGCCCGGCCAGCCGGGCGGGTACCCGACCGCCGGTCCGCCGAACCAGCCCACCAGCTTCCCGCCCGGCCAGTACGGCCAGCCGCAGTCGGGCCAGTACGGCCAGCCGCAGTCGGCGCCGCCGTTCAACACCGCCCCGCCGCACACCCCGCACCCGGCCCCGCCGTTCGGCGCCCCGCACCACCCGGCACCGCCCTTCGGCCAGCCGCCGTCGGCGGACCCGACCCAGGCCATCCCGCGCCAGTCGGTCGAGCCCGGCCAGCAGGCCCCGCAGGACAGCGACCGTACCCAGCGGTTCGACCGGGACGACCCGAACCACCCGCGCTGAACCGTCGCCCCACGGCGACATCCGTCGTGTCCGGGCGGTGCCCCGGCACCGCCCGGCCAAACGCGACACTTTCCCGGAAAGAGTGGCCTCCCGGCCTGGGAAGGCCACTCTTTCCGTGTATCTGCGTCCTGGTGGACGCCGCGCGTGGTGGGTGGGCGTGCGGGCGGTGGCGGGTCGGGGCGAGGGTGCAGCGAATAGGGTGGACGGATGGTTGATCGCGAGCCTGTCCCGACCGAGGCGAGCGTGCGGCGGGCCCTGCGCCGGGCAGCGACCGGCCGGGCGTTGGACGCCGACGAGGCGAGCGCCCTGCTGACCGCGCGTGGCGACGCGCTGGACGAGCTGCTCCGGACCGCCGGCGAGGTGCGCGACGCCGGGCTGCGGGAGGCTGGCCGCCCGGGGGTGGTCACCTTCTCGAAGAAGGTCTTCATCCCGCTGACCCGGCTCTGCCGGGACCGCTGCCACTACTGCACCTTCGCCACGGTCCCGCACCGGCTGCCGGCCGCCTACCTGGATCGGGACGAGGTCCTCGCGATCGCCCGGGAGGGCGCGGCGCAGGGCTGCAAGGAGGCGCTGTTCACCCTCGGCGACCGCCCGGAGGAGCGCTGGCCGGCGGCCCGCCGGTGGCTGGACGAGCGCGGCTACGACTCCACTCTCGACTACTTGCGGGCCTGCGCGGTGGCGGTGCTGGAGGAGACCGGCCTGCTGCCGCACCTCAACCCGGGCGTCCTGTCCTGGTCGGAGCTGCAACGGCTCAAGCCGGTCGCCCCGAGCATGGGCATGATGCTGGAGACCACGGCGACCCGGCTCTGGTCGGAGCCGGGCGGCCCGCACTTCGGCTCACCGGACAAGGAACCCGCCGTCCGGCTCCGGGTCCTCGACGACGCCGGCCGGGTCGGGGTGCCGTTCACCACCGGCATCCTGATCGGCATCGGGGAGACCCTGCCCGAACGGGTCGACGCGCTCTACGCGATCCGCCGGGGCATGCGGGAGTACGGCCACCTCCAGGAGGTGATCGTGCAGAACTTCCGCGCCAAGCCGGACACCGCGATGCGCGGCATGCCCGACGCGGAGCTGCACGACCTGGCCGCCACGGTGGCGGTGGCCCGGCTGCTGCTCGGCCCGAAGGCCCGCGTCCAGGCCCCGCCGAACCTCATCGAGGGCGAGTACGACCTGCTGCTGCGCGCCGGCATCGACGACTGGGGTGGCGTCTCGCCGGTCACCCCGGACCACGTCAACCCGGAGCGCCCCTGGCCGCAGCTCGACGAGCTGGCCCGGCGTACGGCGCGGGCCGGCTTCGCTCTGCGCGAGCGGCTGACCATCTACCCGGAGTATGTCCGGGCCGGCGACCCGTGGCTGGACCCGCGCCTGCTGCCGCACGTCACCGCCCTCGCCGACCCGGAGACCGGACTGGCCGTCGAGGCGGCCCGCCCGGTGGGCCGGCCCTGGCAGGAGCCCGAGGAGGTCTTCGGCGGGCGCACCGACCTGCACACCACCATCGACACCACCGGGCGGACCGGGGACCGCCGGGGTGACTTCGACAGCGTCTACGGCGACTGGTCCGAGGTCGCCGGCAAGGTCGCGCCCGAGGCGTCCGCGCTCCGCGCGGGCCCACCCTCGCCCGGGGCCGGGACCGGCGTGGGCGGTGACCTGCGCGCCGGGCTGCGGCTGGCCGGGGACGATCCCGCGGCGCTGCTCGACCCCCGGCACACCGACGCGGCGCTGGCGCTGTTCGCCGCGGACGGGCCGGCGCTGGACGAGCTGTGCCGGATCGCCGACGACGTCCGCCGGGACGCGGTCGGCGAAGACGTCACCTACGTGGTCAACCGCAACATCAACTTCAGCAACGTCTGCTACGTCGGTTGCCGGTTCTGTGCGTTCGCGCAGCGGGAGACCGACGCCGACGCGTACCGGCTCTCGGTGGAGCAGGTCGCCGACCGGGCCGAGGAGGCCTGGGCGGCCGGGGCGAGCGAGGTCTGCCTGCAGGGCGGCATCGACCCGAAGATGCCGGTGACCGGCTACGCCGACATCGTGCGGGCGATCAAGGCCCGGGTGCCGGGGATGCACGTGCACGCGTTCTCGCCGATGGAGATCGTCACCGCCGCCGCCAAGGCGGGGGTGCCGGTGAAGGAATGGCTGCTCCAGCTCCGCGACGCCGGCCTGGACACCATCCCCGGCACCGCCGCGGAGATCCTCGACGACGAGGTCCGTTGGGTGCTCACCAAGGGCAAGTTGCCGGCCGCCGCCTGGGTCGAGGTGGTGAGCACGGCCCACGAGCTTGGCATCCGGTCCAGCTCCACGATGATGTACGGCCACGTCGACCACCCCGGCCAGTGGCTCGCCCACTTCCGTGTGCTGGCCGGCGTGCAGGACCGGACCGGCGGGTTCACCGAGTTCGTGGCGCTGCCCTTCGTGCACACCAACGCGCCGATCTACCTCGCCGGCATCGCCCGACCCGGGCCGACCTGGCGGGAGAACCGGGTGGTGCACGCGATGGCCCGGTTGCTGCTTTACGGCCGGATCGCCAACATCCAGTGCTCCTGGGTGAAGCTCGGCGACGAGGGCAGCGTGGCGATGCTCCAGGGCGGCTGCAACGATCTCGGTGGCACGCTGATGGAGGAGACCATCTCCCGGATGGCCGGCTCGGGCAACGGCTCGGCCCGGACCGAGGAGCAGCTCAGGGCGATCGCGGCGGCGGCGGGTCGACCGGCCCGCAGGCGGACCACCGCGTACGGTCACGCGGGCGCGTGACGCCGGACCTTTCCCCCCGGGACACGGCCACGCTGATCGCCAACCACGGGCCGGTCATCCCACGGCCAACTTCTTCGAGTTCGACGACGACGTGTTTCACCTCGACAACGACCGTGGCGGTTATCCCGATATCACCTGGTGCCTCGAATTTCACCGCCGAGTTCACAAACCGAACAGTTTTCTCCACGCCTCGGGGCTGATCGATGGCATCGCCGTCGCCGCGGCGGCGTCCGGGCCGACACGCTGCGGTCTGCGCACCGCCATCCGGCCGGCCGTCGGCCGGACCGGCGGGCTCGGTGGCGGCCTGACCGGGCTTCCCGACGTCGGTGACGACGTGGTCGGCATCGCGCTGCCGACGTGACGGGCCGTCCTCGGCGGCTCCCGCGCGCTGATCGTCCATGCCGGACGCGGACCGCACGGACGCAGGACCGGGGCCGGCCGAGCCCATCATGTGGACAGGGTGTGGTCGGCATGGACCGGCTCGACGGGCGGTTGGGCCGGAGCCGCGTTAACCTTTTGTCACCACAATGCTGATCTTGGACCGTGTGTCGCGAGGGCCGCCCGGGTACGGCCTGCCGGAGCCTCCACCGGGGCTGAAGGCGGGGTCCGCTCCGGATGCGCCGTCGCAGAAAACTTCGGGCGACTCGCCGGAGAGGGCGTTACCCGTGCGGGGTCTGAATCGATAGGGCAGGTTGCGAGGCTCGGGCGGCGAGGATGGTCGCCCGGAACGTGTCGGGAGGGCGACTCCATTATCAAGTTTGGCTTGACGGCGCACGTATTACACGCGTGTAATTTGAATGGGGTTGTTCGCTCGGAACTCAACAAATTGTGACCGGACGGACAAGCACGCCTTTCGCGTGGGGGGTTGCAGCGGCGATGACGCCGGTGCGCGACAAGGAGGCATCTGATGGACGGCCAGCTCGAGGTGGCCGACCTGCTCGGGAACGCGCCGGAGTGGCAGGAGCGGGCGCTCTGCTCGCAGACCGATCCGGAGGCGTTTTTTCCCGAGAAGGGCGGCTCGACCCGCGAGGCGAAGCGGATCTGCTCGCGGTGTGAGGTCAAGACGGAGTGCCTGGAATACGCCCTCGGGCACGACGAGCGGTTCGGGATCTGGGGCGGGCTCTCCGAACGGGAGCGGCGCAAGCTGAAGCGGCGGGTCGCCGCCTGACGCGTACCGGGCCGGGGCGGTGGGGGCCGCCCGGCTCGGTCCGACCAGCTCGGCCGGTGGGGGCCGGCCGGGCTCGGCGACGGCTGGTCGGCTCAGGCCAGCTCGTCGGGATCGACTCCGAGCAGGTTCGCCACCTGCTCGATGATCACGTCGTGCACGAGGTCCGCGAGGTCCTCGCGATCCATGGCACGGAACTCCAGGGGCCGCCGGTAGAGCACGATCCGCGGCGGCACCTCCTGCCGGCCCGGGCGCCCCGGCAGCAGCCGGGCCAGCGGCACCTCACCGTCCTCCAGCACGTCCGAGTCGTAGACGTTCAGGTCCGGTGGGACGTCCTCGACGGCGAACTCCACGCCCGCCAACTCCTTGGCGAAGCGGCGCTCCAGCGCCTCGACCGTGTCCAGCACCAGGTCGTCGAAGACCTCGGCCTTGGTCCGGGCCAGCGGTACGGTGGCCGGCACCAGCCGCCCCCGCAGCCCCCGCCCGTGCCGGTCGCGGTGGCTGCGCCGGCCGGAGCCGGGGCGGCGGTGTTCCGGGCTCGTCATGACGCAAAGGGTAGCCCCCGCCACCCGGCCACCCGCGGTTGCGCCGCCGGTGCGGCGCGCCGGTGATCCGATCGGATGAATTGTGATCACCATGACGGGCGTGTCGTAACGCGAAGCGGTGCGCCGGACCCGGTAATGGAGATACCCTGCCGCCGTGAGGTCACCACGGCGCTGCTCCCGTAACGGCTGCCCCCGGCAAGCGGTCGCCACATTGACCTATGTCTACAACGAGTCCACCGCCGTGGTGGGGCCGCTGGCGGCCTTCGCCGAGCCGCACACGTACGACCTGTGCGAACCGCACGCCCGCAGCCTGACCGCGCCGCGCGGCTGGGACGTGGTCAGGCACGAGGGCGAGTTCGAGCCCCCGCCGCCCACCACCGACGACCTGGTCGCCCTGGCCGAGGCGGTTCGCGAGGCCGCCCGACCCGCACCCCCACGCCCTCCGGAGGACGACCACACCCTCCCCCAGGGCCCCCAGCAGACCGGCCGCCGCGGCCACCTCCGCGTCATCCCTCCCCACCACTGACCGCGCCCCGGCGGATGCCGTGGGCGCGGCGTGGCGTCGGCGGTCAGTGGCCCAGGAGGCGGGAGAAGGCCGCGGCGCGGCGGGACGGGCGGCCGGTGCGGAGTTCGGCCTCGTCGGCGGAGAACATGATCCTGAGGCCGGCGTTCACGGCCAGCCAGCGGAGGGGTTCCGGCTCCCATCTGGGGGAACGGTGGTTGACCCAGGGGAGCGCCGTCAGGTCGCTCGCCACACCGCGGATCAGGTCGGCGAGCGTGCGGCCGGCCAGGTTGCTGGAGCCGACGCCGTCGCCGACGTATCCGCCGGCCCAGGCAAGGCCGGTCGTCCGGTCCAGCCCCACCGAGGCGGTCCAGTCCCGGGCCACGCCGAGCGGCCCGCCCCAGGTGTGGCTCACCGGCACCTCCGGCCCGAGCACGGGGAAGAGTTCGCCTAGCACCCGGCGTAGCGCGGTGAAGACCCGTGGCTCCCGGTCGTAGCCGGGGCGGACCCGGGAGCCGAAGTGGTAGGGCGCGCCCCGCCCGCCGAAGGCGAGCCGACCGTCCGCGGTGCGCTGGCCGTAGATGATCACGTGCCGGTAGTCGGAGAAGGTCTCCCGCTCGGCCAGCCCGATCTCGGCCCAGGTCGCCTCGGGCAGCGGCTCGGTGGCCACCATGAGCGAGTAGACCGGCGCGACGGCCCGCCGCTGCCCCGGCAGGGCGGGGGTGAAGCCCTCGGTCGCCCGGACCACCACCGGGGCGCGGACCACCCCGGCGGGGGTCACCGCGGCGCCGGAACGCACGACCGTCACCGGGGTCCGTTCGAAGATCCGTACGCCTCGACGTTCCACCGCCCGGGCCAGCCCGCGGACCAGCTTCGCCGGGTGCACCGCGGCACAGTGCGGGGTGTAGGTGCCGCCGCGTGCCCCGTCGGCGCGGCAGCGGGCGGCGGCCTCGGCGGCGTCCAGCAGCACCAGGTCCTCGCCGGCCAGGCCGTACTCCCGAGCCTCGGCCACGGCGGCCCGGGCCCGACCGAGCTGGACCTCGCTGCGGGCGAGTACCACCGTCCCGCCGGCCCGCCAGTCGCAGTCGATCCCCTCGGCGGCGATCACCCGGCCGACCTCGCGGACGGTCTCCTGCATGGCCCGCTGCATGTCCAGGGCCCGGTCCCGGCCGTGCCGGCGGGCCAGCGCGGGCAGCGAGGTGGGCAGGAGCGCCGAGCACCAGCCGCCGTTGCGGCCGGAGGCGCCGTACCCGGCGATCTCCTTCTCCAGTACGACGATCCGCAGCGACGGGTCGGCCACCGCCAGGTAGTACGCCGTCCACAGACCGGTGTAGCCGGCGCCGACGATCACCACGTCCGCGTCGGTGTCGCCGGGCAGCCCGGGGCGCGGGGTCAGCGGGTCGTCCACGCAGGACAGCCAGTACGAAAGATCCTGGTAGCGCATCACCACTCCGGTGGGGGAAGGTCGTGGCGCAGCCGCGGATCGGGCTGCGGAACGTCGTACGCCTCGACGATCGGCACCACCCCGGCCCAGACCGGCCGGTCGAGGTCGTCCTCCGGGTCGTCGGGCGGGCCGGCGCTGATCTTCACCGAGCACTCGTCCAGCGGCAGGGCGAGCAGCAGCGTGGCGGCCAGCTCCTTCGCCGACGGCGGTCGGATCTGCGCCCAGCGGCCGGGAAGCAGGTGCTCCGAGAGGCGTTCGAGGGCGGCCAGCTTCTCGTCGCCGTGCAGCGCGACGAGGTTGCCCAGCACCATCGCGCAGCGGTAGTTCATCGAGGACTCGAACGCGCTGCGGGCCAGCACGAGGCCGTCGAGCAGGGTGACGGTCAGGCAGGCCGCAGCGCCGGCGGCGAGGTGCCGGAACAGCCGGCTGCCCGTGGAGCCGTGCACCAGCACCCGCTCCCCGTCCCGCGCGTACGCCACCGGCAGCGCGTACGGCTGGGCGCCGTCGGCGATGGCCAGATGGGCGACCCGGCCGGCGTCGAGGACGGCGTGCAGGGCCGTCCGGTCGTGGACGGCGAGGTCGGGCAGCCGGCGTACCCGGGTCCGGTCGGTGCCCCCGACAGCTGCGGGCCCGGCCCGGTCCCCGTCGCCGGTGGCGGTCCTGACGGTACGGAGCCGGTCCCCGCCGTCGCGGGTCCCGGCCCCGTCCGACCCTGAGCCGCCGGTCAGAGACGCGACCATGCCTCGGTCAGCACCGCGCGCAGGATCTGCTCGATCTCGTCGAACTGCTGCTGGTCGGCGATCAGCGGCGGGGCGAGCTGCACCACCGGGTCGCCCCGGTCGTCGGCGCGGCAGTAGAGCCCGGCCTGGAAGAGCGCGGTGGAGAGGAACCCGCGCAGCAGCCGCTCGGACTCGGCCTCGTCGAAGGTCTCCCGGGTCGTCTTGTCCTTGACCAGCTCGATGCCGTAGAAGTAGCCGTCGCCCCGGACGTCGCCGACGATCGGCAGGTCGTTGAGCTTCTCCAGGGTGGACCGGAATGCGCCCTCGTTGGCGCGGACGTGCCCGACCAGGTCCTCGCGGGCGAAGACCTCCAGGTTGGCCAGGGCCACCGCGCAGGAGACCGGGTGGCCGCCGAAGGTCACTCCGTGGGCGAACATGCCGGTCTCGGTGAGGAACGGCTCCATCAACCGCTCGCTGGCGATCATCGCACCGAGCGGGGCGTAGCCGGAGGTGATGCCCTTGGCGGTGGTGATGATGTCGGGCTGGTAGCCGTACCGGGTCGCGCCGAAGTATTCGCCGAGCCGGCCCCACGAGCAGATGACCTCGTCGGAGACGAGCAGCACGTCGTACGCGTCGCAGATCTCCCGGACCCGGTCGAAGTACCCGGGCGGCGGCGGGAAGCAGCCGCCCGAGTTCTGCACCGGCTCCAGGAAGACCGCGGCGACGGTGTCCGGCCCTTCCCGCTCGATGGCGCGGCCGATCTCCTCGGCGGCCCAGCGCCCGAACGCCTCCGGGGAGTCGCCGTGCTCCGGGGCGCGGTAGAAGTTGGTGTTCGGCACCTTGATGCCGCCAGGCACCAGCGGCTCGAAGTCGCTCTTGATGCCGGGCAGACCGGTGATCGACAGCGCGCCCATCGAGGTGCCGTGGTACGCGATGTAGCGGCTGACCACCTTGTGCTTGTTCGGCTGGCCGGTGCGCTTGAAGTAGGCCCGGGCCAGCTTCCACGCCGCCTCGACGGCCTCGGAGCCGCCGGTGGTGAAGAAGACCCGGTTCAGGTCGCCGGGGGTCAGCGAGGCGACCTTCTCGGCCAGCTCGACGGCCTTCGGGTGGGCGTACGACCACAGTGGGAAGTAGGCCAGTTCGGCGGCCTGCTTGGCGGCCGCGTCGGCGAGTTCGGTCCGGCCGTGGCCGGCGTTGACGACGAAGAGCCCGGCGAGTCCGTCCAGGTAGCGGCGGCCCTGCGAGTCCCAGACGTATGCGCCCTCGCCGCGCACGATTGTCGGTACCTCGCCGTCGGAGTAGCTGGCCATCCGGGTGAAGTGCATCCAGAGGTGGTCGGTGGCGTTGGCCATGTCAGCCCCATCGGGTCTCGGGCCGGTCAGGGGGTGAACACCGGCCGCTCTGCCCACGGTTATCCCACAGCCCGGACCAGGAAAGCAAGTGGGATCGATAGTGCAGTGGCTTTTGAGCGACGGAATTAGCGAACTGTTGGGTAGATGGCAACGGATTCCGTACTACACGCGGTCGCTGGAGCGTCGGTGATCCTGGATCAGGCCGTGCCCCAGCTGTAGGTCTGCTTGCGCAGCTTGAGGTAGACGAAGGCCTCGGTGGACTGCACGCCCGGGACCGTGCGCAGCTTCTGGAGGATCTCCAGCAGGTGTGCGTCGTTGCGGCAGACCACCTCGGCCAGCAGGTCGAACGAGCCGGCCGTGATCACCACGTAGTCGATCTCCTCGAACTCGGCGAGCCGGTCGGCCACCGTCTCCAGGTCCCCGTCGGTACGCAGGCCGATCATGGCCTGGCGGGGGAAGCCGAGCTGGAGCGGATCGGTCACCGCGACGATCTGCATGACCCCCGCGTCGAGCAGTCGCTGCACCCGCTGCCGCACCGCCGCCTCGGACAGGCCGACCGCCTTGCCGATGGTCGCGTACGGGCGTCGGCCGTCCTCCTGGAGCTGCTCGATGATCTGCTTGGCCACGTCATCGAGCAGTGCGTGACTGGCACCTTCACGCACGGTGACGCGGCGGGCGCCGTTGCCGTTCTCCAGTTGCCGGTTGGCCATCGTGCGCTCCCCTTGTCCGAAATCTTCGAGCTGAGCGTAGTGCCCGGCCGAAGTCTGGCGTATTTCGTGGTCCATAGCTATTCCCGCAACGGAATCCCTTGTAAGGGAGGTCACCTCATGTCAGGATCAGTCGTCCATCGCCATTGACCTCCCGCCGGCGCGCCATCCCCCGTCCCGCCGCCGGCGATGCCCCCCTAGGAGTCGTCACATGCGTAGTCGTCCCCTCCGGCCGCTCACCCGGCGTGGTCTGCTCACCGGCACCCTCGGCTCGGCCGCGCTGCTCGCCACGGTGGGCACCCTGGCCGGCTGCGGCACCAAGGGTGCCCAGCAGACCGAGGCCGGCTGCAAGAGCGACGACCTCTCCGCGACGGAGAAGAAGCTGGCGTTCTCGAACTGGCCGCAGTACATCGACGTCGACGAGAAGGACGAGTCGAAGCGGCCGACCGTGGACGGGTTCGTCGCCAAGACCGGCATCCAGGTCACCTACACCGAGGACATCAACGACAACAACGAGTTCTTCGGCAAGGTGCAGAACCAGCTCGCCGCCTGCCAGCCCACGGGACGCGACCTCATGGTCCTCACCGACTGGATGGCGGCCCGGATGATCCGGCTCGGCTGGATCCAGAGGCTGGACAAGGCCAAGCTGCCCAACGTCGAGGCCAACCTGCTGCCCACGCTGCGCAACGTCACCTTCGACGCGGAACGCCAGCTCTCCGTCCCGTGGCAGTCCGGCCTGTCCGCACTCGCGTACAACGCCAAGGTGACCAAGGAGATCCGCACGGTCGACGAGCTGCTCACCCGCCCGGACCTCAAGGGCAAGGTGACCGCGCTGTCCGAGATGCGGGACACCATGGGCCTGCTGCTCCAGTCCAACGGCCACGACCCGTCGAACTTCACCGCCGCGCAGTTCGACGATGCGCTGGCCAAGCTGAAGCGGGCCGTCGACTCCGGGCAGATCCGCAAGTTCACCGGCAACGACTACTCCCAGGACCTCAACAAGGGCGACATCGCCGCCTGTATCTGCTGGTCCGGCGACGTGATCCAGCTCGGCTTCGAGAACGAGAACATCAAGTTCGTGGCGCCGGAGTCCGGCGTGATGCTCTGGTCGGACAACATGCTGGTGCCGAACAAGTCCACTCACAAGGCGAACGCCGAAGAGCTGATGAACTACTACTACGAGCCGGCTGTGGCCGCGAAGCTCGCCGCGTACGTCAACTACATCTGCCCGGTCAAGGGCGCGCAGGCCGAGATGGAGAAGATCGACCCGGACCTGGCCAAGAATCCGCTGATCTTCCCCGACGAGGCGATGCTGTCGAAGGCCAAGCCGTTCATGGCCCTGGACGAGAAGCAGGAAAAGGACTACGAGACCAAGTTCCAGAAGGTCATCGGGGCGTGAGAACTATGGGACACGAGACACCAGCCGGCGACCTGCGCCTGGCAAACCTGACCAAGCGGTTCGGCGTCTTCACCGCGGTGGACGACCTCAGCCTGACCATCCCGCAGGGCTCGTTCTTCGCCCTGCTCGGCGCGTCCGGCTGCGGCAAGACCACCACCCTGCGGATGATCGCCGGGCTTGAGGAACCGACCAACGGGCAGGTGCTGCTCGGCGACCGGGACATTGCCGGGCTACGGCCGTACAAGCGGCCGGTGAACACCGTGTTCCAGAGCTACGCGCTCTTCCCGCACCTCGACATCCACGAGAACGTGGCCTTCGGGCTGCGTCGGCGCGGCATCCGCAACGTCACCGACCAGGTCGAGCGGATGCTCGCCCTGGTGCAGCTCGAAGGGTACGGCCGGCGCAAGCCCGCCCAGCTCTCGGGTGGTCAGCAGCAACGGGTCGCGCTGGCCCGCGCGCTGATCAACCACCCGCAGGTGCTGCTGCTGGACGAGCCGCTCGGCGCGCTCGACCTGAAGCTGCGCCGGCAGATGCAGATCGAGCTGAAGCGGATCCAGACCGAGGTCGGCATCACCTTCGTGCACGTCACCCACGACCAGGAGGAGGCCATGACCATGGCCGACACCGTCGCGGTGATGAACGCCGGCCGGATCGAGCAGCTCGGCCGGCCCGCCGACATCTACGAATACCCGGCCACCGCGTTCGTGGCGAACTTCCTCGGCCAGTCCAACCTGCTCGCCGGCGAGGCCGCCGGTCGCAGCGGGGACGACGTGCCGGTCACGGCGCACGGCCTACGCTTCTCGGTGCCCGCCGGGCGGTCCCGTCTCGACCGGGGGCCGGTCTTCCTCGGGGTACGCCCCGAGAAGCTGCATCTGGTCGAGCGCCCCGACCAGGTGCCCGCCGGCCACCAGCACGTCGGCGGCGTGGTGACCGACGCCTCCTACGTCGGCGTGAGCACCCAGTATCTGGTGCGGACCGCGTGGGGCAGCGAACTGTCCGCGTTCTCGGCCAACAGCGGCCTCGGCGGCCAGGTGCCGGTCGGCGCCGCGGTGGTGGCCCACTGGGACCCACGGCACGCGTTCCTGCTGCCCCGCGAATCCGGCGACGACGACCAGACCGCCCCCCTTCTGAACGAGCCGCCGGTGGGTGTGGCGTCGTGACCGCCCTGGCCCACGTACCGACCTCGTCGGGGCAGCCGGCGGCGCCGCCGGCGCCCCGTCCGGGGCGCGCCAGGCTGCTGCCGTACCTGCTGCTGCTGCCGGGTGCCGCCTGGCTGCTCGTCTTCTTCGCCCTGCCGCTGCTGCAGCTCGCCGCGGCCAGCCTGTACGACCCGAGCGGATCGCTCTCCACCGGGTACGCGATGACCTGGGCCATCAGCAACTACCCGGAGGCGTTGCAGGCGTACTGGCCGCAGTTCCTCCGGTCGTTCGGCTACTCGGCGATCGCGTTGGTGCTGGCCCTGCTGATGGGCTACCCGCTGGCGTACGCGATCGCGCAGAAGGCCGGCCGCTGGAAGAACCTGCTGCTGGTCGCCGTGGTCGCGCCGATGTTCACCAGCTTCCTGGTCCGCACGCTGGCCTGGAAGACCATCCTGTCGGACAACGGCTGGGTGGTCGGGCTGCTGCGCGACGTGCACCTGCTCGGGCCGGACGGGCGGCTGCTGGCCACCCCGGTCGCGGTGGTGCTCGGCCTGACGTACAACTTCCTGCCGTTCCTGGTGCTGCCGCTGTACGCGAGCCTGGAGCGGCTGGACCCCCGGCTGCTGGAGGCGGCGAGCGACCTGTACGCGAGCCCGCTGCGGGCGTTCCAGAGGGTCACCCTGCCGCTGTCCATGCCCGGGCTGATCGCCGGCACGCTGCTCTTCTTCATCCCGGCGACGGGTGACTACATCAACGCCGAACTGCTCGGAACCCCGAACCAGTACATGATCGGCAACGCCATCGACTCGGCGTTCCTGGTCCGGCTGGACTACCCGCAGGGCGCGGCCCTGTCGTTCCTGCTGATGGCGGCGATCCTCGCGATCGTCTTCGTCTACCTGCGCAAGGCCGGCACGGAGGAGGTCCTGTGAGCGGGAGGAGTGCAGCGAAGCGGAGCCCCGCAGTCGCGAACGGAGGGCGGGCACTGTGAGCGGGAGGAGTGCAGCGAAGCGGAGCCCCGCAGTCGCGAACGGAGGGCGGGCACTGTGAGGATCTCGCGTTGGCTGGCCGACCGGTGGGTGATGGGTGTCGCCCTGCTGGTCCTCGGCTACCTGTCGCTGCCGATCCTGGTGGTCGCCGGTCTCTCCTTCAACCGGCCGGCCAGCCGGCTGTCCTACGACTTCAACGAGTTCACCCTGGACAACTGGACGCAGCCCTGCGCCACGTCCGACATGTGCGACGCGGTGATCCGCAGCATGGAGATCGGACTGATCGCCACGGTGGTCTCCACCGTCCTCGGCACGCTGATGGCGTTCGCCCTGGTCCGGCACGGTTTCAAGGGCCGGGCCGGGATCAACGGGCTGATCTTCCTGCCGATGGCCACCCCGGAGCTGGTGATGGGCACCTCGCTGCTCGCCCTCTTCGTCGCCGCCGGGGTGCCGCAGGGCTTCTGGACCATCGTCATCGCGCACGTGATGTTCTGCGTGTCGTTCGTGGTGGTCACCGTGAAGGCCCGGCTCGCCGGCATGGACCGGCGGCTGGAGGAGGCCGCCATGGACCTGTACGCCAGCGAGTGGCAGACCTTCCGGCGGATCACCCTGCCCCTGGTGCTGCCCGGCATCGTGGCCGCCGCGCTGCTCGCGTTCTCGCTCAGCTTCGACGACTTCATCATCACGAACTTCAACGCCGGCACCACCGTCACCTTCCCGATGTACGTCTGGGGTGCCGCCCAGCGTGGTATCCCGCCGCAGGTCAACGTCATCGGTACGGCGATGTTCGCGATCGCGCTGCTGCTGGTCGGGGTCACCTCGCTGCGGGGCCGGCGGGCCCGTCGCGCCGCTCTCGCGGCCTCCGTCGCGCCCCGGCCGACTGCCAAGAGCGGATCATGAAACTTCCGCATACCGGCCGGGCGCTGGCCGACGCCGCGCCCGGCCCGTACTGGCTCGACCGACCGGAACGCCCCGACCCGCTGCCGCCCCTGACCGGTACGCACGACGCCGACCTGCTGGTGGTCGGCGGCGGGTATTCGGGACTCTGGACCGCGTTGCAGGCCAAGGAGGCCGACCCGGACCGGGACGTGCTCCTGGTCGAGGCGGGCACCTGCGGCTGGGCGGCGTCCGGGCGCAACGGTGGGTTCTGCGCCGCCTCGCTCACCCACGGCCTGGCCAACGGCGTCGACCGGTTCCCCGGCGAGATCGACGAGCTGGAACGGCTCGGCCGGGAGAACCTGGACGCCATCGCCGCCACGGTCGCCCGGCACGGCATCGACTGCGACTTCGAGCGGACCGGCGAGCTGGCGGTGGCCGTCGAGCCGTACCAGCTCGCCGGGCTCGCCGAGGACACCGAGCTGGCCCGCCGGTACGGCCACGACGTCCGCCTGCTCGACCGGGACGAGGTACGCGCCGAGGTGGACTCGCCCACCTACCTCGGGGGCATGTGGGACCGGGACCGGGTGGCCATGCTCGACCCGGCGCGGCTGGCCTGGGGGCTGCGCCGCGCCTGCCTCGACCTGGGCGTGCGGCTGCACGAGCACACCCGGGTCACCGGGCTGCGCCGGGACGGCGACGCGCTGCGTGCGGCGACGGCCGGCGGCCCGGACGGGGCGCCCGGCACGGTCCGGGCCCGGCGGGTGGTGCTCGCCACCAACGCGTTCCCGCCGCTGCTGCGCCGGCTGCGCGCCTGGCTGGTGCCCGTCTACGACTACGCGCTGATGACCGAGCCGCTGTCGGAGGAGCAGCGCAAGGCGGTCGGCTGGGCGAACCGGCAGGGGCTGGCCGACGTCGGCAACCAGTTCCACTACTACCGGATCACCAACGACGACCGGATCCTCTTCGGCGGCTACGACGCCGTCTATCACTACGGCAACCGGATGGCCCCCGAGCTGGAGCAGCGCCCGGCCACCTTCACCGCCCTCGCCGAGCACTTCTTCACCACCTTCCCGCAGCTCGCCGACGTGCGGTTCAGCCACCGCTGGGGCGGCGTCATCGACACCTGCACCCGGTTCTGCCCGTTCTTCGGCACGGCGTACGAGGGGCGGCTGGCGTACGCCGCCGGATTCACCGGGCTCGGCGTCGGGGCGACCCGGTTCGCCGCCCGGGTGATGCTGGACCTGCTGGGCGGCGAGCAGACCCCGCTGACCCGGCTCGACCTGGTCCGCAGCAAGCCGCTGCCGTTCCCGCCGGAGCCGTTCCGGGCCACCGGCATCAACCTCACCCGCTGGTCGCTCGCCCGCGCCGACGCGCGCGAGGGGCGGCGCAACCTGTGGCTCCGTACTCTCGATCGTCTTGGACTGGGGTTCGATTCCTGATGCGCATCCTGCTCGTCGGCGCCGGCGGGGTCGGCTCCGCCGCCGTCGCCATCGCCGCCCGCCGCTCCTTCTTCGAGACCATGGTCGTCGCCGACCACGACCTCGGCCGCGCCGAGCGGGCGGTGGCCGGCCGCGGCGACCGCTTCGTCGCCGCCCACCTCGACGCCTCCTCGGCGGAGGCGGTCACCGCGCTCTGCCGGCAGCACCGGATCACCCACGTGCTCAACGCCGTCGACCCGCGCTTCGTCATGCCGATCTTCGACGGCGCGTTCGCCGCCGGGGCCGACTACCTGGACATGGCGATGTCCCTGTCCCGCCCGCACCCGTCGGCGCCCTACGCGGAAACCGGCGTGAAGCTCGGCGACGAGCAGTTCGCGGCGGCCGACCGGTGGGCGGCGGCCGGCCGGCTGGCGCTCTGCGGTATTGGCGTCGAACCGGGCCTGTCCGACGTCTTCGCCCGCTACGCCGCCGACGAGCTCTTCGCCGAGATCGACGAGATCGGGGTACGCGACGGTGCGAACCTGACCGTCGACGGCTACGACTTCGCCCCGTCCTTCTCCATCTGGACCACCATCGAGGAGTGCCTGAACCCGCCGGTGATCTGGGAGGACGGCCGGGGCTGGTTCACCACCCCGCCGTTCTCCGAACCGGAGGTCTTCGACTTCCCGGAGGGGATCGGTCCGGTCGAGTGCGTCAACGTGGAGCACGAGGAGGTGCTGCTCATCCCGCGCTG
This sequence comes from Micromonospora sp. SL4-19, assembly GCF_047921475.1. Lineage (NCBI taxonomy): Bacteria > Bacillati > Actinomycetota > Actinomycetes > Micromonosporales > Micromonosporaceae > Micromonospora > Micromonospora sp. SL4-19. Next base: position 288,370 of record NZ_JBLROB010000001.1, on the reverse strand, counting down.
GGTGAAGGCCAGGCGGGTCACCTTCAAGTACGGCCTCGGCGACGAGTTCATCGAGGTGCTGAAGACCCTGCACAAGCTGGGCCTGGACTCCACCTCTCCGGTCAGCGTGCGCGGCGTCGAGGTGTCCCCGCGCGACGTGGTGGCCGCCTGCCTGCCCGACCCGGCCACCCTCGGCGACAGGATGCGCGGCAAGACCTGCGCCGGCACGTACGTGACCGGCACCGGTGTCGACGGTCGGCCGCGGCGGGTCTACCTCTACCACGTGGTCGACAACGAGTGGTCGATGACGGAGTACGGCCACCAGGCGGTGGTCTGGCAGACCGCGGTCAACCCGGTCGTCGCCCTGGAACTGCTGGCCAGCGGCGCCTGGTCCGGCACCGGCGTGCTCGGCCCGGAGGCCCTGCCCCCGGTGCCCTTCCTGGACCTGCTGACCGGCTACGGCTCGCCGTGGGGGATGGAGGAGCGTTGACCCGCTACGGCCCGATGTTCGGCCCCGACGTCACCTTCCTCGGGGTTCCGCCGTGCACCCTCGAGGAGCCGGTCACCTACGCGGACGCGGACGTGGTGATCGTCGGGGCGCCGTTCGACGGCGGCACCTCGCACCGGCCGGGCACCCGGTTCGGCCCGTCCGCCATCCGCCAGGCCTGCTACCTGCCGCACGACGGCTCCCGTCCATCGCTGGCCCTGCGCGTCGACGGCCTGCGGGACCTGCGGGTGTACGACGCGGGCGACGTGGAGATGTTCTCCGGCGACATCGAGCGATCGCTGTCCTCGTTGGAGACCGCCGTGCACGCGGTGGCCGCCGCCGGGGCGATCCCGATCGTGCTCGGCGGGGACCACTCCATCGCCCTGCCCGACGCCACCGGGGTGGCCCGGCAGCACGGGTTCGGCCGGGTGTCGCTGGTGCACTTCGACGCGCACGCCGACACCGGGGACATCGAGTTCGGCTCGCTGCACGGGCACGGCCAGCCGATGCGCCGGCTCATCGAGTCCGGCGCGGTACGCGGCGACCGCTTCCTCCAGATCGGCCTGCGCGGCTACTGGCCCGGCCCGGAGACGCTGTCCTGGATGGCCGACCAGCGGATGCGGTCGTACGAGATGACCGAGCTGGTTTCGCGCGGCCTGGACGAGTGCCTGACCGAGGCGTTCGGGATCGCCACCGACGAGTGTGAGGGGGTCTTCCTCTCCGTCGACGTGGACGTGGTCGACCCGGGCATGGCCCCCGGCACCGGCACCCCGGAGCCGGGCGGGCTGACCTCCCGGCAGCTCCTCGACGCCGTCCGCCGCTGCTGCTACGAGCTGCCGATCGTCGGGGTGGACGTGGTCGAGGTCGCGCCGCCGTACGACCACGCCGACATCACCGCGTACCTGGGCAACCGGGTGGTCCTGGAGGCCCTCTCCGCGATCGCCCGCCGCCGCCGCGACGCCACCGGCGGCCCACCCTGGAACCCGCGCCAGCCCCTCCTCGACCGGTAGCGGCTGACGGGCGACCGGTCCGGGTGGGGCGCACCTCCGCCACCCGGACCGGTCGTCGGGGCGCTCAGCCCGGCCCGTCGACCGGCGGATCCGCTCGCCGCGTTCCGCCCGCCGATCGAGCGACCCGTACCGGGCCGCCGGATTTCATCAGACCGCACAAAAGGTCTGTAAGCGGATGAAATTCGGATATCTCCCCGGTTGGGTCGCCGCAGCGCCGAGCAGTGCCGGACGGCCGGGGTGGCGTGGGCGGAACACCACGGGTGAGTCCTGGGGGGATCGATTCCCGTGGTGTTCCACGATCAGCGGGCTGACCACGGTCAGCCGAACGCGGCCTCCAGGATGTCCAGGCCGCGAGCCAGCTCGTCGTCGGAAATGACGAGCTGGGGCAGGAAGCGCAGCACGTTGCCGTACGTGCCGCAGGTGAGGGTGAGCAGGCCGGCGGCGTGGCAGGCCGCCGAGATCGCCGCGGCGGCGGCCGGGTCCGGGGTCAGGGTGCCGGGCTGCACGATCTCCACGGCGAGCATCGCGCCCCGGCCGCGTACCTCGGCGATCCGTGGGTCGCGGGCGGCGATCGCACGCAGCCGGTCGCCCATCACCGAGCCGATCCGCCGGGCGGCGGCGGCCAGGTCCAGCTCGTGCATGGTCTCGATGGCCGCCAGGGCGGCCGCGCAGGCGATCGGGTTGCCACCGTAGGTGCCGCCGAGGCCGCCCACGTGCACCGCGTCCATCAGCTCCGCCCGGCCGGTCACCGCGGCCAGCGGGAGCCCGCCGGCGATGCCCTTGGCCAGGGTGATCAGGTCCGGCTCGACGCCCTCGTGCTGGCAGGCGAACCAGTCCCCGGTCCGGCAGAACCCGGTCTGGATCTCGTCGGCGACGAAGACCACCCCGGCCGCCGTCGCCCACTCGCGCAGCGCCGGCAGGAACCCCGTCGCGGGTACGACGAAACCGCCCTCGCCCTGGATCGGCTCGATCAGCAACGCGGCCACGTTCTCCGCGCCGACCTGCTTCTCCACCATCTCGATCGCCCGGGCGGCGGCGGTCGCGCCGTCGAGCCCGCCGTCGCGCAGCGGGTACGACATCGGCACCCGGTAGACCTCACCGGCGAACGGCCCGAACCGGTGCTTGTACGGCATGTTCTTCGCGGTCAGCGCCATCGTCAGGTTGGTCCGGCCGTGGTACGCGTGGTCGAAGACCACCACCGCCGGCCGCCCGGTGGCGTGCCGGGCGATCTTGACGGCGTTCTCCACCGCCTCGGCGCCCGAGTTGAACAGCGCCGAGCGCTTCTCGAAGGTCCCCGGCGTCAGCGCGTTGAGCTGCTCGCAGACTGCCACGTACGACTCGTACGGCGCGACCATGAAGCAGGTGTGGGTGAAGCGTTCGACCTGTGCCCTGACCGCCTCGACCACCTTCGGTGCGGAGTTGCCCACGTTGGTGACCGCGATGCCGGCGGCGAAGTCGATCCACTCCCGCCCCTCGACGTCGGTGATGGTGCCGCCACCCGCGTAGTCCACGTAGGAAGTGATCGTGCTGCCCACGCCGCGGGCCACCGCCGCGCTCCGGCGCTTGTGCAGCTCGTCGGAAGAAGCCATGAGTATCAGCCCTCGATGTTGTGCATGACGTGCTTGATCCGGGTGTAGTCCTCCAGGCTGTAGACCGAGAGGTCCTTGCCGTGGCCGGAGTGCTTGAAGCCGCCGTGCGGCATCTCCGAGACGAACGGGATGTGGGTGTTCACCCAGACGCAGCCGAAGTCGAGCCGGCGGGTCATCCGCATCGCCCGGCCGTGGTCCTTCGTCCAGACCGAGGCGGACAGGCCGTAGTCCACGCCGTTGGCCCAGCGCACCGCCTCGTCCTCGTCCGAGAAGCGCTGCACGGTGATGACCGGCCCGAACACCTCCTGCTGAATGACCTCGTCGGCCTGCCGTACGCCCGAGACCACGGTCGGGGCGTAGAAGTAGCCGCGCTCGCCGACCTGAGAGCCGCCGGTCTCGACCTTCGCGTGGTCCGGCAGCCGGTCCACGAAGCCGCGCACCCGGGCGAGCTGGTTGGCGTTGTTCAACGGGCCGTAGAGCACGTCCTCGTCGTCCGGGGCGCCGGTCTTCGTGTTGCGCGCCTGGTCGGCGAGGGCGGCGACGAAGTCGTCATAGATGCCCGGGCCGGCGAGCACCCGGGTGGCGGCGGTGCAGTCCTGGCCGGCGTTGAAGTAGCCACCCACCGCGATCGCCTCGGCCGCCGCGGCGATGTCCGCGTCGTCGAAGATCATCACCGGGGCCTTGCCGCCCAGCTCCAGGTGGGTCCGCTTCAGGTCCGGGGCCGCCGCCGCGGCGACCTCCATGCCGGCCCGGGTCGAGCCGGTGATCGACACCAGCTGCGGGGTGGGGTGGGAGACGAGGGCACGACCGGTGTCCCGGTTGCCGCAGACCACGTTGAACACGCCCGGCGGGAAGAACTCGGACGCGATCTCGGCCAGCAGCAGCGTCGACACCGGCGTGGTGTCCGACGGCTTCAGCACCACCGTGTTGCCGGCCGCGAGGGCCGGGGCGATCTTCCAGACCGCCATCATCAGCGGGTAGTTCCACGGGGTGACCTGCGCGCAGACGCCGATCGGCTCGCGCCGCACGTACGAGGTGTGGCCCGCCATGTACTCGCCGGCCGAGCGGCCCTCGAGCAGGCGGGCGGCGCCGGCGAAGAAGCGGAACTGGTCCACGGCCGGCGGCAGCTCCTCGTCGGCGGTGAGCTGGCGGGGCTTGCCGGTGTTGCGTACCTCGGCGTCGACCAGGTCGGCCGCCCGGGCCTCCACCGCGTCGGCGAGCTTGAGCAGGGCCTTCTGCCGCTCACCCGGGGTGGCGTCCCGCCAGGTCTCGAACGCGGTGGCGGCGGCCTTCATCGCCGCGTCCACGTCCGCCGCCCCCGAGACCGGTGCCTGGGCGAAGACCTCGCCGGTGCACGGGTCGATCAGGTCGGCGTAGCCGCCGTCCACCGGGTCGACGTACTCGCCGTTGACGAAGTTCCGCAGCTGCTGCTGATCGCTCATCAGAAAGTCTCCGAGGGGTGGCCGGGGGAAGGTCGGGCGGAGGTTATCGCAATCTGACTGCCATCTTGGCTACTGAATCCGAACCAGACAAGGCCTTGAGCAACTGTTTCCGCGCGGGCTTGCGTCGTCTACGCTGCCGGACGTGGAGCCGAGAGCATTCTTTGTCGCCGGTCGACCCGTCCACGGCGAGGGCGAGCTGACCGTCACCCACCCCTACGACGGCCGGACGGTGGGGCGTACCACCCTCGCCACGCCCGACCAGGTCGAAGCCGCCGTCGCGGCCGCCGCCGGGGTGGCGCCTGCGGCCGCGGCCCTGCCCGCGCACGTGCGCGCGGCGGCCCTGGACCACGTCTCCCGGCGGCTCGCCGAACGCGCCGACGAGATCGCGGCGTTGATCACCGCCGAGAACGGCAAGCCGGTCAAGTGGGCGAAGGCCGAGGTGGGCCGGGCGGTCTCCACGTTCCGGTGGGCGGCCGAGGAGGCCCGGCGCTTCTCCGGCGAGCTGCAGCGGCTGGACACCGACCCGGCGGCCACCGGGCGGATCGCGCTGGTCCGCCGGGTGCCGAAGGGGCCGGTGCTGGGCATCGCGCCGTTCAACTTCCCACTGAACCTGGTCGCGCACAAGGTCGCCCCGGCCATCGCCGTCGGCGCGCCGATCGTCGTCAAGCCGGCCCCGTCCACCCCGCTGTCGGCGCTGCTGCTGGGCGAGATCCTCGCCGAGACCGAGCTGCCCGAGGGGATGTTCTCGGTGCTGCCGCTGCCCAACGAGCGCGCCGCCGAGCTGGTCGCCGACCCCCGGCTGCCGGTGGTGTCGTTCACCGGCTCCGGACCGGTCGGCGCGGCCATCCGCCGGGCCGCTCCGGACAAGCACGTCACCCTGGAACTCGGTGGTAACGCGGCGGCGGTGATCTGCGAGGACTGGTCGTCGGACGAGGACCTGACCTTCGCGGCGCACCGAATCGCCACCTTCTCCAACTACCAGGCCGGGCAGTCGTGCATCGCGGTGCAGCGGGTGTACGTGCACGAGTGGCTCTACGACGGCTTCCTGCCCCGGCTCGTCGCCGCGGTGCAGGCGCTGCGGACCGGGGATCCTGCCTCGGAGCTGACCGACGTCGGGCCGCTGGTCTCCGTCGAAGCCGCCGAGCGGGTCGAGGCGTGGGTCGACGAGGCGGTCGACGCCGGGGCCACAATCGAGGTCGGCGGACGCCGGGAGGGCGCCACCTACCCGCCGACCGTGCTCTCCGGAGTGCCGTCGTCCGCGAAGGTCTGCCGGGAGGAGGTCTTCGGGCCGGTACTGGTGGTCACCCCGATCGAGAACGACCAGGCCGCGTTCGCCGCGGTCAACGACTCGGCGTACGGGTTGCAGGCGGGCGTCTTCACGCACAACCTGCAGACCGCGTTCCTCGCGTCCCGGACGCTGGAGGTCGGTGGCGTCATCGTGGGAGACGTGCCGTCGTACCGGGCCGATCAGATGCCGTACGGCGGGGTGAAGGGGTCCGGCGTCGGGCGGGAAGGGCTGCGCAGCGCGATGGATGACTACACCGAGCCGCGCGTCATGGTGCTGACCGGGCTGGCGCTGTAACTTGCCGACGCGCCTGGCACGCTGGGCCGGTGGACGAATCAGCGTGGGGCGAGGTGTCGGCGGCGGTGGCCACCGCGCCGTACCCGGTTCAGGTGTTGCCGGCCGAACCGGCGCGGGCATCCGCCTGCCTGGCCGCCCTGGAGATCACCACCCGGTCCTGGCTGGGCGCGGTGGTCGCCAACACCGGGGGACTGCTGGTCGACCACGGCTGGCTGCGCGTGCTCGGCAGCGGACACGGCGGCCTGCCGGACGTGTACACCGAATCCGACCCGGGCACCGGCCTCGTCGTCGTCGGCTACGACGTGCTGGGTGGGCAGTTCGCCTGGGCCCAGGCGCGGGCCGGTGCCAGGCCGACCGTCCACTACTTCGGGCCGGACGACCTGGGCTGGCTCGACCTGGAGCAGGGCTACGCCGACTGGCTGTACGCGGTCCTCGCCGGATCGTTGACCCGCTTCTACGAGAACCTGCGCTGGCCCGGTTGGGAGGCGGAGGTCGCGGACCTCGCCCTCGGCCAGGCGCTCAGCGTCTGGCCGCCCCCGTTCACCAAGGAGGGCAAGGACCTCTCCGCGGTGTCCCGGAAGGCGGTGTCGCTCGCCGAGGTGGTGTCGTTCTACCACGACGCCGCGCGGCAGCTCGGCTCCTGACCGCGCCTGTTTCCGCCCAGCGGCTCACCAGGTGCCGTCGTCGCGGACCCGGGCGGGGGCGCGGCCGAGCAGCAGCGTGGTCAGAGCGGCGTCGATGTCCGGGCCGAGGAACCACTCGCCGGCCTGGTCGAGTGCGAAGATCCGCCCGTGCTCGTCCACGGCGATGATGCTGTCGCCGCGCTCCGTCCCGAGTGGAAAGAGCCGTACGCCGAGCACGGCACCGAAGTCAGCGAGCGTGTCGGCGCTGTGAGCCACGCGGCGCGGATGTAGATCGAACCGCGATATCCAAACGTCCTCGCCTGGCCCTTTGCGCCCCGTCGCGAGACCTGGAAACGCGGTGAGGGCCGACATCACCGCTGGGAATACCGAGTGTGACTGCGTCCTGCCGGCTACGGCGGTCACGTCGCGAATGGAGGCGGCGGCCAGCACCTCGTCCCCGAAGTGGGGATGCCAGCCGGCAAGCACCAATGCATCGGCAACCTCGCGGGGAAACCGTCCTGGGTCCGGGTCGGTCTGTGGTTCTGAAAGCCGAGGGTGGGTGTAGCCGAGGTCGGGCCACGAAAGCATGTTGAAGTGCACCAGGAAGTTGATGCAGGAATCGCAGGGCAACTCCGCCGGTCCGCCTGCGGGGTCGCCGGATTCCCGGATCCGGAAGAACTCGAGCTGGCCGCTGCCGAGGGCCTGCCTCGCCGCTTCGATCGTCAGTGGTGGAAGGCCGTCGGTTGCCCGCTGGTGGTCTCGCTCGTGCAGCACGTCGGAGACGACGACCAACTCGGCGTGCCGCTCACCGCCGCGGACGAGGTGGCCGGCGGGCAGGCCGGCCAGATAGGACTCGACCAGGGGATGGTGGTGCAGCTCGACGTCACCCTTCACCCCGTGGGCGACATGAACGCGGCCGGCCAGGGTGAGATGCGCCGCAGCTCCGGGCGTGGGCAGCCGGGTGATCTCGCGTAGCAACTGGCTGGCGGGATCGACAGTGCGCGGCGCACGCGGCTCCAGCGGCCGGCGCTGGCGGAACATCTGCGCGACGGCGGCGAGCGGCAGCCTCGGCCAGGTCGACACCTCCCCGGTGTCCTTGTCGACCACTGTGGCCGGTAGGTCGCCCGGAAGGGCGCGGGCCTCGGGCGGGAGCGTGGACGTGATCAGGTAGCCGAGGTCGAACTCCTCGATCAGCGGCGTGCACGGGTGCCCCAGGCGCTCGGAATCCCGGCGTGCCCAGACGGCGGCGAGTTGCTCGGCCTGCTGTCGCTCAATCACAGACCGAAATTACCGGACCCCACGGATTTCGTGGCGCCCGGTATGGTCGTCCCTACCGACGGTGATGGGAGGGGTGACGGTGGCCGAAAGCGCGGATCGGGACGCCAACCATGCGCTGCGTGCGCGCTTCGACGAGGTGTATGGCCAGTACCAGCGGCTCCGTTCCGGATTGGACGAACTCCAGGGCAAGCTCGCCGAGCTGCGGGTGACCGAGCGATCCGATGACGGCCAGGTGACCGCCGTGGCCGGGGCCCGGGGCGAGCTGATCAGCGTCGAGGTCGCACCCTCGGTCTTCCACGATCGGGACGCCAAGGCGCTGAGCAGGAAAATCACCACGACCGTGCTGCGGGCATCCGCCGCCGCGGTCGCCGCGACCCAGGAACTGGTCGCCGGCTATCTGCCGCCCGGCTCGCCGTCGGTGGAGTTCCTGCGTACGAATGACTTCGGCGCACTGCTCGGCCGGGCGGACGCCGTTCTCTCGCGCGGCGAGTGACCACAGTGGCCGATGGGTGGATCTGGCTGGACCCGGACCGGGCGCGCCGTGGCGGCGCCGACCTGACCCTGGCGGGAGAGGCGGTCAGCGCCTCCCGGCGGGAGGCCGGCGGTGCGATCGCGGGGGCGAGCGCACAGCGACCGTGGGGCCGGGACGACATCGGTGCCGCCTTCGACAAGCAGTACCGCGGCTACGAGGAGACCCTGCTGCGTGCCTGGGAGCTCCTGGGCCGATCCATCGAAGGGTTGGGCTCCGACGTGGTCCGGTCCGTTGCCGCCACCGTCGAGACCGACGAGATCAACGGTCGCCAGCTCGGCGAGATCCCGCACCAGCACCACACTTCGCACCGGCACTGGCGCTGACCACCGGAGGATCGCGCGTGAGCCTGCTGCCAAGCCCGATCCCGCATCCGCTCGATTACTGCCCCTGGGACGTGCCCGGCTGGATCTACGAGGCGCTGGACTGGGTCGTCGGTGTGGAGTGGCCCGACGGGAGCGAGCGTGCCGTCTGGGACCTTGCCGACCAGTGGTACGCCGTCGCCGACGTCCTCGCCGGCCCGGGTACTGACGCGACCGCCGCAGCCGGGGAGGTGCGCAGCGGCTACGGCGGCGTCGGGCTGGTGGCCGAGGCGTTCGACGCCGCCTGGCACAGGGTGGCCGAGGGCAAGGACGCCCCGCTGTCCGTCCTGCTCGCCGTCACCGGCGAGCTGGGAAAGCTGGTCGAGTCCTGCGGCTGCGATATCGAGGGCGCCAAGCTGGAGGCCTGGATCGAGCTGGGCATCCTGGTCGTCGAGCTGCTCTCGTTGGCGGTGGCGACCGTGCTCACCGCAGGCGCCGCCTCACCGGCCGCCGGGGCCGCCATCGCCGCCAGCCGGATGGCTGTGCAGCAGATCTTCAAGCGACTCGTGGCGCAGCTGGCGCGCAAGGCCCTCAAGGAGGGGCTGAAGGAGGCCGGCGAGCGGGCGGCAAAGGAGGTCGTCAAGAGCGGCGTGCGGGGGCTCACCCGGCGCGCCGCACTCGGCGGTCTGGTCGAGGCCGGGCAGGAGGCAGGCACCAGCCTGGCGACGCAGGCGTACCAGAACTCCACGGGGCGCCGGGACGGGCTGGACCTGGCTGATATCGGCATGTCGGGGGTCGGTGGCTTCGCGGGTGGCGCGGTGGCGCCGCTCGCCGGGCTCGGGCGGCACGCCGACGGGCGCCTCACGCAGATCGGGGAGCACCTCGGGCGGGAGATGGTCGGCGAGACCCTGGCCGAGACTGCCGCAGGGCTGGCCACCGGGCAGAACGTCTCACTGGAGGATCTGGCCCGGGCGGCGGTTTCCGGAGCCACCGGTTCCGCCACCGGTCAGGCCGACGCCGCCCTGCACCACCGGATCGACGGAAAGCTGGCCGGCCTGCCGTCGGTGCCGGTGGATCTGGCCCTTCCGCTGCCCGGGACCGCCGACACGGGTGGCCTCGTCCCGGCCCAGCGGGCGCCCGAGCCGCTCGGCCCGGCGGCAATCCCGCCGCTCGGGGCTGCCGCGTCCGTGACTGACGCCGGCAGCATCCTGCACTCCGGCCTCACAGACCCTCGCGTCGCCGCAATGGCTGAATCCCGACGGCTGGACGACGTAGCTTCGACGCCAGGCCACCTCTCCCCGTCTGCCGACCTGGAACGGTCGGTGGATGCCGCCGCGCCACTGGTGCATCCGGTGACCGATCTCGGCGGTTACCGGCCGCACCACGAGGTGGCGACCAGTCCCACGCTCTCTTCGATCGCCGTCGAGTCACCGGTCGCGGCCACTCACCTGGTCTCTGCCGACCCGAAGCTCGGTCCGGTCGCCGGGGCCGACACAGGCACGCCGAGCCAGGTTGCTCCGGTGCAGGCGGGCGTCGCACCGACGGTGGCGGGCGGGTCGAACGCCCCTTCGCCAGGTCCGGCCGACCGCCTCTCGGCCGGCGCCCTGGCCCCGCAGCCCAGGCCACCGATCACCTCACCGTCCAACCGGCCGGCCCCAGATCCGACGATCGGGCCGGCGGTCACCGGCCCGGACAACCCGCCTGCGCCGAACCCACGTTTCCCGCTGCTCGAGGCATTGGCCCCGGCGCCGCGCCGGCCCGCCGACGGACCGTCGCCGGCCCTACCGGGTCCCTTCGATCCGCTACCACCCCGCCGGAACGCACCCGCCCCCGAGGAGTTGGCAGCCCGTCGCGCCGCCGATCGGGAAGCGCTCGACCGACGCCGCTACCAGGGCTACCTGCAAGCCCAGCGGGAGTGGTACGAGGACAGGCGGCGCACTGAGGAAGCCAGCTGGCTCCACACGCGTGCCGACATCCACGAACAGCGGGCAAACGAGTGGGATGCGCAAGCCGACAACGCCAAGCGCGCTGGCCGTGACCTGTTGGCTCAGCGATGGCACTACGAGGCGTACGAGGCTGCCGTCGAGGCCCACGAGTTGCGCGAACAGGCCCGTGAGATCCGAGCTGGTTCGCTGGTGCCGGCTGAGGTGACGATCGAGGACGACGCCGACTTCTACCGGATCAATGACGACGTCGCCGAGCTCGCGCCCGGCGCCGTGGAGTCGCCGGACCGCTCCGCCCTCACCGGCGATGGTCACCCGCCGCCGATCGACCGCTCTCGGCGGTACGGCCTGCGGGGTGGGCTGCGTCCGCCGCTCGCGCTGCATCAGACCGACCTGGAGCGGCAGATGCCCCGCAACTCGGACGGCACCGTGATGCGTACCGCCGATCCCCGGTACGGCGGCTGGTTCCGGCTTGCCAACGACGGCGGCCCGGCGGCGGACGCCACCCGAGGAATCAACTGCCTCGACTGCACCCTGTCGCTCTATGAGACCTGGATGCACGGCCGGCCGCGGGTCTCCGCGCCGCGTACCTTCGACGGCTACCTTCAGGGGGACGTCCGCAGCCCCGTCGGCGGCGAGGAGGACGGGCCGCGCCGGGTCGAGGAGGTCACCGGAGGGCGGTTCCAGAAGCTGTGTGCCGACGCGGCTGCGAGCACCGACCGCGGAGTCCGGCAGATGGTCGAACGGGGCTACCAGGACCTGCATGGACATCTGCTGGCGGGTGGCCACGGCAGCTACGCCTTCCTCATCACCAGTTGGCAGGGCGGCGGATCGCACGCCTGGGTGGCGGTCAACCAGAGTGGGACTGTCCTCTACCTCGACCCGCAGTCAGGTTTCGTCTCGGACCGCCCGCTCTATCCCCACATCGACACGTGGCAGAAGAGCAACCCGGTCGGGATCGACGCCCTCGTGCTCGGACCGGACGGGCGACCGATGCCGCTCGCCGGCCGGCCGCCCGGTGACTTCAACGTCCTGCCCGATCCGCTGGCACGACCTGACCCACCACAGCCGCCCGGCCCGCCACGGCCGCGTGAGGGCGCGGACGACGCGCCGGACTTCAACCACGTCCACCTGCTCGGGGAGTCGACGACGTTCCACCGGGCCGACGCCGGCCCGCCGCCTGGAAGCACGCCGACTCCTGATTTGCACGCCGTGCGGCGTGCGCACCTCGACGCCCACGCCGAACGAATCTCGGCCGGCCGGTTCGTCCGGGACGCGATCGCCGCCAGCCGCAGTCTCGACGAGGTCTTCGCCGCCGGGGTGACCCCCGTCGAACTGGCGCAGCACATCGACCCCCCGACGCTGGCGCGGCTGGCACCAGCGCTGGACGAGGCGGCGGCCGGCGACATGACGCGGCTACTCGCGGACCCCCGGGTCCGGCAGATGCTCGACCAGACGTGGGAGGCGCCGCCGCGCGGCGAACCGCTGCTGGGCGAGAAGCTCGTACAGCAGCTGGCGCAGCGGCCTGATCTGGTCCGGATGATCCTGGCCACCCCGGAACTCGCCAGTTCGCTGACTGCGAGGCCGTTGACGCTGTACCACCTCGCCAGCCATCAAGAGGCGATCGACGTGCTCCGCGACGTCCTCGACGACATCGCCGAGCACGGGCCCGAGGCGGTGATTGAGGAAGGGGCGCCGACCCCACGCCCGACGTCGCTCACGAAGGAACAGCGCCAGATCAGTGCTGCGGTGGCGGCTCGACAACAGTCAAACCTGCAACCGGGCTTCGACAACGTCCGGCGCGATGACGAGAACTATCGGCTCGCCTATGTTGATCAGCTCTATGCCGACGCGGCAGTGGCGCAGCGGGAGCTCAACGGCATTGCGGTCGGTGTCGCGAAAAAGCACGGGCGGCCGGACTGGCGGATGGAGCCCAAGGGTCGAGACCGGGTGCTGGACAAGCTTGTGGAGTACCAGAACGATGCCTCCCGGCTGAAGGACTTGGCCGCTGCGAAGGTGCAGTTCGTCAAGATCGATGACCTATATCGAGCCTTGGGGCAGCTTGCTGCCGATCCGCAGGTGGTCATACTTCAGATCAAGGACCGGTTCCTCTCACCGCAGCTCAGCGGCTACCGAGACGTGCTACTGAATCTGAGCATGTCGAACGGGCATGTGGCCGAGCTTCGGCTGCACCTTGGTTCGCTTGACGGCGTGGCGGAATGGGAGCATGCCTTGTACGAGGTCCGCCGTGATCTCGAAGCGACGTCCGAGGCCGACGGCCGGCCGCTGACCAGTACTGAGCGAGCCATTCGGGATGGACTGTTACGACGTGTACAGGATATCTATTGGCATGCACTGACAGAAGCGCTCGGGGAGATGCCACCACGATGAGCCGAGTGACGGGCCTGGTGCTTCCCAGGTTTTTCAGCTACTACGAGTCGCCGGTGAAGCTGGTGGAAACCTCAGATGGCGGGGTTGCCGGGTGGCGGCTGTCCTGGGACACGGGCGGCTGGCAGCCAGCCAACAGTCTGATCGACAAGCTTCTCTTTGTTGGCGGGGATGAGATCGATGAAATCACGCGTGACGAGTTCGTCTGGAGGACCGAGCAGGACCGGGGCCGGAACCTACGAGGTGAGGGGCCGGTCTTCGCGCTCTACGAGACCGTGCAGGCGATCGAGGAGACCATCCGCCAGGAACGACGTTATCCGACGCCGCATGAGCAGGCGCTGATCAAGGGCATCCGGCGACGGACGTTCGTGATGTTCGAGGAGCAGCTGCAGCGGGCCGGAGACCCGGGCGCCGACCCGACCATCGCGGCCTCCTGACGGTGGCGGGTAAATGCGTTGCGGGCGGGGCTACGGGCGAGGGTCCGGGCATGGCTGACGCGCGTACCAGCACCGAGACCGACCAACCCGCACCTCAGTTCGCCTGGTCGAACATGTTCGTCAAGGCGGAGGACGATCCGCGCTCCGACGGCGGCTTCGACGACGAGCTGGTGGCCGCGACGCCGGACCGCGGCATTCCTGCCCGGATGGCCGACGGGGAGGAGATCAGCCCGCGAGCTGCTGGTGCACTTGACATCCTCCCGGCCCTGAAGAGGCCGGGATTCTCACGGTCGCCCGTGAGGTTTCCTGTTTCATCGCCGACTGCCTTTCCGGGAGGAGTTCCCTTGAGGCCTTACACCAGCTCCGCAGGCGTTTTACCTCTCCGCCAGCCCGGCGGCGAGGATGTTCTTGGCAGCGTTGATGTCCCGGTCGTGCTTAACCCCGCAACCCGGGCACGTTCAAGCGCGGTCGTTGAGGGCGAGGGTGGTGTTGATCCGCCCGCACGCCGAACAGGCCTTGGAAGACGGGTACCACCGGTCGACGGGAATCACCTCACGCCCGTACCACTGGGCTTTGTACTCCAGCATGTCACGGAACTGGGACCAGCCCGCGTCGGAGATGACACGGGCCAGGCGCGGGTTGCGCAGCATGTTCCGCACGCTGAGGTCCTCGATCACGACCGTTTGGTTCTCACGGACAAGTCGAGTGGTCAGCTTGTGCAGGTGGTCCCGACGCCGATCAGCGATCCGGGCATGAATCCGGGCCACCCTGAGCCGGGCCTTCGCCCGGTTCAGGGAGCCCTTCCGCGTGCGGGCCAGGTTCCGCTGCGCCTTGGCTAGCTTGCGCCGGTCAGCCTGCCCGAAACGCGGATTGGCCACCTTCCCCTGCTCGTCACTCACCCCTGGGAGCGGGTGGGACAGGGTAAGCAGGCTGGTGATACCGGCGTCCACCCCCACCTCCGCGGTGACCGACGGCAGCGGCTGCACGGTCGGGTCCTCGACCAGGATGGACACGAACCAGCGGCCGGCAGCATCCCTAGACACGGTGACCGTGGACGGCTCCGCCCCTTCCGGCAGAGGCCGCGACCACACGATGTCCAGCGGAGCACCCATCTTGGCCAGGATCAGCTGACCATCACGCCATCGGAATGCAGAGCGGGTGAACTCCGCCGACGCCCGCGACTTGCGCTTGGACTTGAAACGCGGGTACCGGGACCGCTTGTCCCAGAACGCCACGAACCCGGCCTGCAAATGCCGCAGCGTCTGCTGCAGCGGAACCGACGACACCTTGTTCAGGAACGCCAGATCCTCGGTGCGTTTCCACTCGGTCAACCACGCCGAGGACTGCACATACGTGGTGCGTTGACGCTCAACCGCCCACGCCCGGGTGCGGGCCTCCAGCGCCCGGTTGTACACCAGACGCACACACCCGAAGGTGCGGTTCAGCAGCTCGGCCTGCTCAGCAGACGGGTAGAAGCGGTATTTGTACGCCCGCGTCACCACCCCACCCACGCCTCACACCATAGCAACCGTCCATATAAGACAACCCATCGAGGGGCGGCGTTTCCTCCCGGCCATGAACGGCCGGGTCTCCGCGCCGCAGTACAGATGATCGAGGAGTACGCCCGACACAATGGCCACGCCGATCTGCTACGGGAGCGGATCGGCGGCCGGGTGGGCCAGTAACCGACGACAGGGGCGGGAGCGGGTAATGGATCGGATCGAGCGGGCGCGGGAGCTGTACGAGGAGGCGGTGTTCGGCGGCAGGGGTGCCGCGCTGGCCACCGCCGACCGGACTCTGGACGCGGTCGAGGCGGATCTCGCGCTGGCGCGGGGCCGGGTGCTGCACGCGCGCTACCTGGAGGAGAAACTTGAGGACCCGCGGGAGCTCGAGCTCTTCGAGCGGGCAGCCGAGTTTTACGAGCGGCTCGGCGACCCGCGCGGTGAGGGGGAGGCCCGGTTCTGGGTGGGCTGCGTGCACCAGGTGATCCGCGGCGACGAAGAGGCGGCAGCTCCGGCCTTCGCACGCGCCCGGGAGTTGGCCACGCTGGCCGGCGACCGGGTGACCCTGTCGTACGTGCTGCGGCACCTCGCGTTCCTGGACCGCGCCGCTGGCCGGCTCGACGTGGCCAGGGAAGGGATGGAGGAGTCGACCCGGTTGCGCCGGGAGGCGGGGTTCCTGCCCGGCGTGGCCGCGAACCTGGTCGCGCTCGGCTACCTCGCCGCCGAGCAGGGGCACCTCGACCGGGCGCTTGCGATGGTCGACGAGGCCACGGCGGTCGCCGAGGCCTCCGCAGCGCGCGCCATCGTGCGGTGGGCTGAGGAAGCACGGGCAAACCTCTCTCCGCTGAGCAACTGATCTGCTGGCTACGGTGGGCGGGTGACGGGTACGCGGAAGGATCAGGTCCCGTACGTGCCGCCTGCGGACGTCGCGGAGGCGCTGCGCGTACAGGAGGAGCTGCGGTCGCGGGTGGACCTGGTCGGGCCGGGCCCGACCGCGCCCGCGACGGTGGCGGGCCTGGACGTCGCGTACGCGGAGACCGGTGACCGGTTCGCAGCGGCCGTGACGGTGCTGGACGCCGCCACCCTGGCGGTGGTCGACGAGGCGGTCAGTGTGGGCCGGCCCGCCTTCGGGTACGTGCCGGGGCTGTTCGCGTTCCGCGAGCTGCCGGCGCTGCTGGCCGCCCTGGACCGGTTGACCGTCCGCCCCGAGCTGCTGGTCTGCGACGGGCACGGGCTGGCGCACCCGCGCCGGTTCGGGCTGGCCTGCCATCTCGGACTGGTCACCGGCCTGCCCGCGATCGGGGTGGGGAAGACGCCGCTGGTCGGCGAGTGGGCGGAGCCGGGACCGGAGCGGGGTGCCTGGACGCCGCTGCGTGACGGCGGTGAGGTGGTCGGCCGGGTGCTGCGTACCCGGGGCGGGGTCAAGCCGGTGTTCGTCAGTGTCGGCCACCGGATGAGCCTCGCCAACGCCGCCGACCGGGTGCTGTCGCTGACGCCCCGGTACCGGCTGCCAGAGACCACCCGGACGGCCGACCGGCTGTCCCGGCGGGCGCTGGCCTGACCGCCGGTCCGGCGTGTCGCGGCGCACATGCTGAGCGCTCGATGGGCGGGTACCACTCCGAGCCGGTAGTAGCCTGACCCGGCGGACCCCGTCGGGGTGGGAACGGTGAGGTGGAGATGTCGGTGAGGCGGCACGCGGCGCGGCTGGCCACGGTCAGCGTGATGCTGGGTGGCCTGGTGACCGTGGGGGCGGCCCCGGCGCTGGCCGCCGAGGACCGGGTGCACGTTCGCTCGGCGAGCACCTTCACGGCCGGCGGGTCGCCGGGCATCGTCGCGATCGAGGTGCGCAAGCGCACCGACGGCTGCGTTCTGCTCCGCACTGGTCTGGGGATGCGGCTCGACGGCGTCCGGCCCGACCAGGTCCAGGTGGAGGTCAACACCGGTGGACGGTGGGTGCCCGTCGGGGTGTCCGGCGGTGACGGCGGGGTCGCCACGGCCCCTACCTCGCCGGCCGAACCGACCCTTTGCAAGGGCAAGGGGAAGACGGTCCGCTACCGGGTCGCCTTCCTGGCCGGCGCGCCGGGCGGTCGGCTGACCGTGGTCGGCGAGGCGTCCGCGGCGTCGGGCCGGTCCCTCGGCCGGGCGGACACCTCCGCCCGGGTGGTCGGTGGGGCGAAGGCAGCGAGCCCGACGCCGACCCCGACGCGGAAGCCGTCCCCGACCCCGAGCGCAGCCGCCCTGCCGAGCGACCCGCCGGCCGCCGCGGCCGCCGCGGTCGGCCCGGCCGTCGGGTCCAGCGCCGCTGCCGCCGACTCGTCCTCCGGAGGTTCCCCCGTCATGTGGTTCGGTATCGCCCTGGTGCTCGTCGGCGCCGCCTTGATCGTGTTGCTGGTCCGGCGCAACCGCGCGGACAAGGTCGACGAGTACACCGCCGTCCACCCGCAGGTCCCGCTGTCGCGGAACGCGGGTGGCACCACGTACCGCTCGGGGGCTCCGGCGGGTCAGGTGTACGGGCAGCAGCCGCCCACCCCGACCGTCTACGGCACCGCCACGCCCCGCCCGACCGGCAGCGTGTACGGCGCTCCCGCCGCCACGGCCGACCGTCCGGCGGGCGAGCCGCCGGCGGTCCCCGGCGGCGACGCCACCAGCATGCTGCCCAGCTGACCCGGGGCCCGGCCGGTCGCCGCGGGTTACGGTGACGGTGTGTGGCGGCGACCTACCCGAGTCGGCGCCCACGAAAGCCGGTGGGCGCCGACGGCATCGAGATGATCTCGCTCTGTGGCGCGGTGCCCGCGCCGGTTCGCCGATAAGATCGCGTGCGCCGGACGGCACCGCCGACCGGTGAGACCGCATACGTGGAAGGAGCCGCGCCGTGGCCCTGGACCCGCAGTTGCTCGAGATCCTCGCCTGCCCGGACACGCACCACGCCCCGCTCGACTACGACCCGCAGGCGCAGACGCTGACCTGCACCGAGTGCGGCCGGATCTTCGAGGTTCGCGACGACGTGCCGGTGCTGCTGCTGGACGAGGCGCGCGGCGGACCCGTCGCGGACGACGCGCGCGGCGGCTCCGGGCCGCAGCGGTGATGGAGGGTACGGCCGGAGTCAGCGGGCACCGGCACGCCGACGAGTCGCTGCTGGACAACCCCGATCGGCTGGCCGAGCAGGACCCGGGCGGCATGCTGCGGTTCACCGCTTCCGGGGGCGCCCAGGTACGCGAGTCGGCCGCGCTGGCCGCCGAGGCGAACCTGAGTGTGCTGGCCGACGAGGGGCGCCCGCGCGCGGTGGTCATCGCGGGCATCGGCACCGCCGGGCGTACCGGGGACGTGCTGGCCACGGTGGCCGGGCCGCGCTGCCCGGTGCCGGTGATCCCGCACCGCAGTGCCGGTGTGCCGGGCTGGGTGGGCGCGGCGGACGTGGTGATCGCGGTCAGCGCCTCCGGGCGTAGCCCCGAGGCGCTGGGCGCGGCCGAGGCCGCGCACCGGCGGGGCGCCCGCCTGGTCGCCGTCGGCGCCCCGGATTCGCAGCTCCAGTCGGTGGCCGAGCGGGCCCGGGCGCCGTTCATCCCGGTGCCGCGGCGGGCCCCGGCCCGAGCCAGCCTCTGGGCACTCACCGTGCCGGTGCTGCTCGCCGCCCGTACGCTCGGGCTGGTGAAGGTGAACGAGGCGGACCTGGCCGAGACCGCGGCCCGGCTGGACGCCGACGCCGACCGGTGCCGCCCCACCGCCGAGTCGTTCGTCAACCCGGCGAAGTCGCTGGCCCTGGGCCTGGCCGGGTCGATCCCGATCGTCTGGGGCTCGTCCCCGCTGGCGACAGTGGCCGCCCGCCGGTTCGGCGACACGCTGTCGGCGAACGCCCGCTACCCGGTGGTGACCGGGGCGTTGGGTGAGGCAGGGCGGGGCCGGGTCGGCCTGCTCGACGGCGTCTTCGGCGGGCTGGCAGAGGGGCAGCGGGACATCTTCGCCGACCCCGACGAGACCGCCGGCGGCGCCACCCGGCTGCGGCTGGTGCTGCTGCGTGACGGCGGGCTCAACGCGGGGGACGACACCGATGAGCCGCTCGCCGTGGAGGAGCGGCGGGCCGACGCGGTGCAGACCCTGGCCGAGCGGCGCGGGGTGCGCTGCGACGTGGTCACCGCCGAGGGTGGCTCCGCGCTGGAGCGGCTCGCCTCGCTGATGGCGGTCCCGGACTTCGCCGCGGTCTACCTCGCCCTGGCCCACGGGCTGGATCCGATGGCCGTCCCGGCCATCACAGAGATGAAGGAGCTGGCGAACCAGTGAGCGGACGCAGAGGGCGGGCCGGCGAGCCCGCCGGTGCGGCGACCCGTATGGGCCGGAGCGGGGTGGCCGCGTGAGCGCGAACGGTGGGACGAGGGCGATCGTCGCCGCTCTCGCGGCCAACATCGGCATCGCCGTCACCAAGTTCGCCGCGTTTCTGCTGACCGGCTCCTCGTCGATGCTGGCCGAGGCGATCCACTCGGTCGCGGACTCCGGCAACCAGGGCCTGCTGTTGCTCGGCGGCCGGCGGGCCAAGCGGGTGGCCACCCCGCAGCACCCGTTCGGCTACGGCCGGGAGCGCTACATCTACGCGTTCATCGTGTCGATCGTGCTGTTCAGCATCGGTGGGCTGTTCGCGCTCTACGAGGCGTATCACAAGTGGTCGCACCCACTGGCGATCACCAAGTGGCAGGCGGTGCCGGTGATCGTGCTGGTGGTCGCGATCGCGATGGAGGGCTTCTCTTTCCGTACCGCCATCAAGGAGTCCAACCAGATCCGAGGCAGCCAGTCGTGGGTGAAGTTCATCCGGCGGGCCAAGGCGCCCGAGCTGCCGGTGGTGCTGCTGGAGGACTTCGGCGCGCTGGTCGGTCTGGCCTTCGCGCTCTTCGGCGTCGGCATGACGCTGGCCACCGGCAACGGCAAGTGGGACGCCCTCGGCACCGCGATGATCGGTGTGCTGCTGGTGGCCATCGCGATCGTCCTCGCCATCGAGACCAAGAGCCTGCTGCTCGGTGAGGGCGCCGAGGCGACGGAGGTGTCCGCGATCGAGCGGGCGGTCACCAGCGGCCCGGAGGTCGAGCGGATCATCCACATGAAGACGCTCTACCTGGGCCCGGAGGAGCTGATGGTGGCCGCGAAGATCGCCGTGCCGCCGTGCGAGACGGCCGAGGACCTGGCCCGGGGCATCAACGCCGTCGAGGCCCGGATCCGTGCCGCCGTGCCGATCGCCCGGGTCATCTATCTGGAGCCCGACATCTACAGCGCGGCGGCGGACCGGGCCGGCACCGGTGCCGCCTCGCACACCGCTGTGTCGCAGCCCGACGAGTCCGGACCGGGCGAGACGGCCGGGCAGCCCGGGAGCTGAGCGTGGAGCTACTGCAGGGCCGGATCCGGGACTACGCCTGGGGCTCCCGTACCGCGATCGCCGAGCTGCAGGGGCGTCCGGTGCCGAGCGACGGGCCGGAGGCGGAGCTGTGGCTGGGCGCCCATCCGGGTGCCCCGGCGACGGTGGACCGGGACGGCAGTCCGGTCAGCCTCACCGAGCTGTTGGTCGCCGAGCCGGCGCACTGGCTGGGGGAGCGGCTCGTCGGCCGGTTCGGTATCCGGTTGCCCTTCCTGCTGAAGGTGCTGGCCGCGGAGACCCCGCTGAGCCTGCAGGCCCATCCGGATGCCGAGCAGGCCCGGGCGGGGCACGCGGCCGACGGTGAACGGGTGAACTACGTGGACCCGTACCACAAGCCGGAGCTGCTGGTCGCGCTGTCGGAGTTCGACGCGCTCTGCGGGTTCCGCCCTCCGGCCGAGTCGGCGGCGGCGATCGCCGCGTTCGGCGTACCGGCGTTGGATCCGGTGGTCGCGGCGCTGCGGACCGGGCCGGCGGGGCTGCGGGAGGCGGTACGCCTGCTGCTGAGCTGGCCGAAGGCGGAGCGGGCCGGACTGGTGGCGGACGTGCTGGCGGCGGAGGTCACCGGTGCGGACGCGGCGCTGGTCCGCGGCCTGGCGGTCGACTACCCGGCCGACCCGGGGGTGCTGGTGGCGTTGCTGCTGCACCACGTCCGGCTGGCCCCTGGCGAGGCGATCTGGATGCCGGCGGGCAACCTGCACGCCTATCTCCGGGGCGCCGGCGTGGAGATCATGGCGGCCAGTGACAACGTGCTGCGCGGCGGCCTCACGCCGAAGCGGGTCGACGTGGACGAACTGCTGCGGGTGCTGCGGTTCGAGGTGCTCGCCGAGCCGGTGGTCGCGCCGGTTCCGGTGGCGCCCGGGGTGGTGACCTGGCCCGTGCCGGTCGAGGACTTCGCGCTGCACCGGGTCGAGGTGGCGGCCGGCGGTCCCGGGACGCGGCTGGCGCTACCGGGCCCGCGCGTGGTGCTCTGCCGCGCCGGCAAGCTCGCCGTGGACGACGGGGTGAGCAGTGTCGTCCTTGGGCCCGGGCAGGCGGCGGTGGGCACCGCCGCGGCCAGCGGCCCGCTGGTCATCGGCGGCGAGGGCGAGGCGTTCGTCGCCACCTGCGGCCTGAACTGACCCGGCCGTTTCCCGGCACGGCGATCGACCATGCCCTGACGAGTCCGACTTTCCCGAAATGGCTTGACGCGATCCTTGCTCGGTGTGACTCTATGAGTACGCAGCGTTGTCGCGACGAAGTCCGGTAACGCGCGGGGAACCAAACCGGGGGGATGCACGGGGCGGCCGGGCCGTGGGCGGAAAGTCCGTTCACGACCGACCGCCCCGTGCGCTGTCCGCCGACCGCGGGCCGTCCGTCCTCGGCCAACCGGGCACGGCCGAAGAACTCCACGCGCGTAAGGTGGAAGGCTGCGCAGCACTTCGTCCGACAGGAGCTTCCATGACCAGCACCCTCCCGGCGGCCCCCAGCGGCGCGTCGTCCGGAGCCCGGCCGAGCACCCTCGCCGAGGGCGACTACAAGGTGGCGGATCTGTCGCTCGCCGAGTTCGGGCGCAAGGAGATCCGGCTCGCCGAGCACGAGATGCCCGGGCTGATGGCGATCCGGCGCGAGTTCGCCGACGCCCAGCCGCTCGCCGGCGCCCGGATCACCGGCTCGCTGCACATGACCATCCAGACCGCCGTCCTGATCGAGACCCTGGTCGCGCTCGGCGCGCAGGTCCGCTGGGCGTCCTGCAACATCTTCTCCACCCAGGACCACGCCGCCGCCGCGATCGTCGTCGGCCCGAACGGCACCCCCGAGGCCCCGGCCGGCGTCCCGGTGTACGCCTGGAAGGGCGAGAGCCTGGAGGAGTACTGGTGGTGCACCGAAATGGCCCTGACGTGGCCGGACGGCTCAGCTGGCGATGCCGGCGGAGCCGGCGGTGGCCCCAACATGATCCTCGACGACGGCGGTGACGCCACCCTGCTGGTGCACAAGGGCGTCGAGTTCGAGAAGGCCGGCGTCGTGCCGCCGGTCGAGTCCGCCGACTCCGAGGAGTACGCGGTCATCCTCGGGCTGCTGCACCGCTCGCTCGCCGAGGACGGCCAGCGGTGGACCCGGATCGCCGCCGGCATCAAGGGCGTCACCGAGGAGACCACCACCGGCGTGCACCGGCTCTACGAGATGCACCGCGCCGGCACCCTGCTCTTCCCGGCCATCAACGTGAACGACTCGGTGACCAAGAGCAAGTTCGACAACAAGTACGGCTGCCGCCACTCGCTCATCGACGGCATCAACCGGGCCACCGACGTGCTGATCGGCGGCAAGATGGCCGTCGTGCTCGGCTACGGCGACGTGGGCAAGGGCTGCGCCGAGTCGCTGCGCGGCCAGGGCGCCCGGGTCGTGGTGACCGAGGTGGACCCGATCTGCGCGCTCCAGGCGGCGATGGACGGCTACCAGGTCGCCACCCTGGACGACGTGGTCGAGCAGGCCGACATCTTCGTTACCGCCACCGGCTGCTTCAGCGTCATCACCAACGAGCACATGGCCCGGATGAAGCACCAGGCCATCGTCGGCAACATCGGCCACTTCGACAACGAGATCGACATGGCCGGCCTGGCCAAGCGCTCGGACGTCACCCGGGAGAACATCAAGCCGCAGGTCGACCTGTGGAAGTTCGACGACGGCCACGCCATCATCGTGCTCTCCGAGGGCCGCCTGCTGAACCTGGGCAACGCCACCGGCCACCCGAGCTTCGTGATGTCCAACTCGTTCGCCAACCAGACCATCGCCCAGATCGAGCTCTACACCAAGACCGACGAGTACCCGATCGGCGTGTACGTGCTCCCCAAGCACCTGGACGAGAAGGTCGCCCGACTGCACCTGGAGGCGCTCGGCGCCAAGCTGACCACCCTCAGCAAGGAGCAGGCCGCGTACCTCGGCGTGGCGCAGGAGGGCCCGTTCAAGCCGGAGCACTACCGGTACTGAGCCACGTTTGGAGGGGACCGGGGTCGGCCGCCGCGCGGCCGTCCCGGTCCCTTTCGCGTACGCGGGCGCCCGCCTCCTCCGGCGCTGCGCGCCGGCTCCCGATGGTCGGGTGGGTCGACCGACCCTGGTGACCTGCGCCACCAGCGGGAGCAGCGGGAGCGTCCACCTGCTGTTCTGCCGGGTGACGTTGCCGCGAACGACTTGACGCGATGCCCGATCGGGGGGAAGGTATGGCTGCCCTAACTTAACTGAGGCGTGCCTAACCAACGACGGAGTACCGATGTTCGCCACGTACCTGATCGGCCTGCGGGAGGGCCTGGAGGCGACCCTGGTGGTCAGCATCCTGGTCGCGTTCCTGGTCAAGTCGAACCGCCGCAACCGACTGCCGCACGTGTGGCTCGGGGTCGGTCTCGCCGTGGCCCTGTCGGTGTTCTTCGGCTGGGTGATCGAATACACCTCGACCGCGCTGCTCAACACCTCGAAGCAGCGCGAACTCTTCGACGCCGTCACCTCCGTCGCCGCCGTGGTCTTCGTCACCTTCATGATCTTCTGGATGCGCAAGGCCGCCCGGAGTATCGCCGGTGAGCTGCGGGGCAAGCTCTCCGACGCGCTCGCCGTCGGCGCGTTCGCCGTGACCGGGATGGCCTTCCTCGCCGTCATCCGCGAGGGCCTGGAGACCGCACTGATCTTCTACTCCGCCGCCGAGAGCGCGGCCGGAGGCGCGGGCCGCGGCCCGCTGCTCTCGCTGATCGGCGGCATCGCCACGTCCGTGGTGATCGGCTTCCTGCTCTACCGCAGCGCCCTCAAGCTCAACCTGGGCAAGTTCTTCACCTGGACCGGCGCGCTGTTGATCCTGGTCGCCGCCGGCATCTTCAAGTACGGCGTGCACGACTTCCAGGAGGCCGGCCTGGTGCCCGGCCTGAACAACCACGCCTTCGACATCTCCTCGGTGCTCGACCCGAGCAGCTGGTACGCGACCCTGCTGAGCGGCATGTTCAACATCACCGCCACGCCGAGCGTGCTCGAGATGGTCGCCTGGGTGGCGTACGCGGTGCCGGTGATGCTGCTCTTCCTGCGCAAGCCGGGTAAGCCGGCGGCCCCGGCCAAGCCGGCCGCGGCGGCGAAGTCGGCCACCGAAGCACCCGTCAGCCCCGTGCAGCCCGCCTGATCGCCCGTTTCCGAGGAGACACAGCCCGATGCGTACCACCCGATTCGTCGTGCCCGCTGCCGCCGGGGTGCTCGTCGTCGCCGGCCTGGCCGGTTGCAGTGGCGACGACAAGAAGGACGCGAAGGCCGGTGGGTCGATCGTGGTCAAGGCCACCGACACCGCCTGCGAGGTCGGCACCACCGAGGTCGAGGCCGGGCAGGTGACCTTCGCGGTGACCAACTCGGGGTCCAAGGTCAACGAGTTCTACGTCTACGCCGCCGGTGACCGGGTGATGGGCGAGGTGGAGAACATCGCGCCCGGGCTGCGCCGCGAGCTCCGCGTCGAGCTGTCCGCCGGGACGTACGAGACGGCCTGCAAGCCCGGGATGAGCGGCCGGGGCATCCGGGGCGCGCTGAAGGTCAGTGGCACCGCCGCGACCGTCGCGCCCGACGCCGCGCTGAGCCAGGCCACCGAGAGCTACCAGCGCTACGTCAGGAGCCAGACCGCCGCGCTGCTGGCCAAGACCGAGGAGTTCGCGGCCGCGGTCAAGGCCAACGACGTGGCGAAGGCCAAGGCGCTGTATCCGGTAACCCGCACCTACTTCGAGCGGATCGAGCCGGTCGCGGCGAGCTTCGGCGACCTCGACCCGAAGATCGACGGCCGCGAGGAGGTCGTCGAGGAGGGCATGGAGTTCACCGGCTTCCATCGGATCGAGAAGGACCTCTGGACCAGCGGCGACATCAGCAAGGACGGCCCGATCGCCGACCAGCTGGTCACCGACGTCAAGGCCCTGGTCGCGAAGGCCAACGCCGAGAAGCTCACCCCGCTCCAGCTCGCCAACGGCGCCAAGGGGCTGCTCGACGAGGTCGCCAGCGGCAAGATCACCGGCGAGGAGGAGCGGTACTCGCACACCGACCTCTGGGACTTCAGCGCCAACCTGGAGGGCTCCAAGGCAGCCATCGCCGCGCTGCGCCCGGCGCTGGAGCAGCGCTCGCCCGAGCTGATCAGCCAGCTCGACACCGAGTTCGCCAACGTCGAGGCTGCTCTCGGCAAGCACCGGGCCGGTGACGGCTGGAAGCTGCACACCGAGCTCACCAAGGCCGAGCTGAAGGAGCTGTCGGACAGCATCAACGCGCTGGCCGAGCCGATCAGCAAGGTGGCCGCGGTCGTCGCCCGCTGACGACCGGACAGGGAAGCGGCGGCATGAGCGAGCGCAGCGAGCGAATCATCGGGCACAGTGCGGCCGAGCCTCATGGCGGCGCCGACCGCAGGGAGGCGGCGGCATGAGCGAGCGAATCATCGAGCAGGGCATCGGGGCCGCAGGCGCCGAGGCACCGCGGGGGGTCACCCTGTCCCGCCGGCGGGCCATCACCCTGGCCGGCGTCGGCGTGGCGGGCGTGGCCGGGGTGGCGGGCGCCGCGGGCGCGCTGGCCCGCGGCGGCGACCATGCGGCGGCCAGCGACACGGCCGCCGGAGTGGTGCCCTTCCTCGGCGAGCACCAGGCCGGCATCACCACCCCGGCCCAGGACCGGCTGCACTTCGTCGCGTTCGACGTGATCACCAAGGACCGGGCGAAGCTGGTCGCGCTGCTGCAGGAGTGGACCGCCGCCGCGGCCCGGATGACCGCAGGCAAGGACGCCGGGCTGATCGGCGCGGTCAACGGCGTGCCGGAGGCTCCGCCGGACGACACCGGCGAGGCACTCGGGCTGCCCCCGTCGCAGCTCACCCTCACCGTCGGCTTCGGCCCGACGCTGTTCCGCGACGCCGAGGGCCGGGACCGGTTCGGCATCGCCGACCGTCGTCCCGCCGCCCTGGCCGACCTGCCGCACTTCGCCGGGGACGCGCTCAAGCCGGAGATCTCCGGCGGCGACATCTGCGTCCAGGCCTGCGCCAACGACCCGCAGGTGGCGGTGCACGCCATCCGCAACCTCGCCCGCATCGGCATGGGCGTGGTCAGCGTCCGCTGGTCCCAGCTCGGCTTCGGGCGGACCTCGTCGACGTCCAGGGACCAGGCCACGCCGCGCAACCTGTTCGGCTTCAAGGACGGCACCGCCAACCTCAAGGCCGAGGACGCCAACCTGCTCCGCGAGCACCTCTGGACGCAGTCTGGCGACGGGCCGGACTGGATGACCGGCGGGTCGTACCTGGTCACCCGCAAGATCCGGATGCAGATCGAGACCTGGGACCGCAGCTCGCTGATCGAGCAGGAGCAGATCGTCGGGCGGACCAAGGGCAGCGGCGCGCCGCTGGGCCGGCGCGACGAGTTCGACGAGCCGGACTTCGCCGCCAAGGGCGACGACGGGCAGCCGGTGATCGCCGAGACCTCGCACGTCCGGCTCGCGCACCCGAGCCAGAACGGCGGCGCCCGACTGCTGCGCCGCGGCTACAACTTCGTCGACGGCTCGGACGGACTGGGCCGGCTCGACGCCGGGCTCTTCTTCATCGCCTACCAGCGGGACCCGCGCAAGCAGTTCGTGCCGATCCAGACCCGGCTCGCCCGGCACGACGCGATGAACGAGTACCTGCGGCACGTCTCCAGCGGGCTCTTCGCCTGCCCGCCGGGCGTCCGCGACGCCGCCGACTGGTGGGGCCGCGCGCTCTTCTCCTGACCGGCTCGCCCGTGCCCGACGGGTCCGGCACCGGGCGTGACCGGGCCGATGGCGCGTCGATCGCTGACGCCGTAGCTGTGCATCCGGCGGTGTGTCGAGTCGCCCAGCCGTCAACGATCAGGGGCACGGGCCTGGGTCAGCGGGGCGAGTGCTCCGCCTCGACCGGAGTGGGCTGTCCGCGTACCGGATGGGGCTGGGTGGGGACGGCGGGCCGCAACAGGCTCGCGGGCGGCGCTGGCGGCACGGCCGGGGCCGGGGCCGTGGGCGGCGGGGCCAGCTCCGGCCAGAGCGTGGCGGTGACCGCCCGGGTCCGCCCCAGCCGGTACGCCGCCCGCCGGCTTCGCTCGGCCAGCACGGCGGCCAGGTACGCCGCCTCGGGCGCGGCCCACGGCGGAGGCGGCGAGGTGAGCGCGGCGACCTCGGCCCACAACTCCCGCCCCAGGCGGGTACGGTCCGGCTCGGCGAGCTGGTCCACCCGGCCGAGGTACTGCCGGACGGCCAGCGCCAACCCGTCGTCCAGTCGGGTCAGGTCGAGCATCCCCGCCCAGCCGAGCAGCGGCGGTACGGCCGGCGGGACCGGCCGCCAGGTCCCCGCGCCCCGGGTGTGCACCACCAGGGTGCCCGCCACCAGGTCGCCCAGCCGCCGGCCGCGCGGGTCGGTCAGCATCACCGTCACGCTCGCCACCCAGCTCAGCAGCGGCAGCACCAGGCCCGGCCACTCCACCGCGACGCCCACCAGGGCCCGGGTGAGCGACTGGCCGACCCCGACCGGGCCGCCGTCGGCGCGGACCACCCGCAGCCCCACCGCCAGCTTGCCCAGCGTCCGGCCACCGGCGAAGCGCTCCATCAGCACCGGGTAGCCGACCAGTACGAGGATCACCAGCACGGTCTGCAACGCGCCCCACAGGGCGGCGTCCACGGCCTCGCGCGGCAGCGCGAGCAGCGCCACCATCAGCACCGCGCCCAGCAGCAGCGCCACCGCCACCTGGGCCACCAGGTCGATCAGCAGGGCGAGCACCCGGGAACCCAGCCGGGCGGCGCGGACATCCAGCTCCACCGCCTCGCCGCTGACCAGACCGGCGTCGGCCCACCCGGCCGGTGGGGGAGGTTGCGCACGCACGCCCCCAGTGAACACTATGAGCGCCGGACGGGGGAGGCAGCAGAGTGGATCTCGACGCGTACGTGGCGGAGCACGGTGCCGAGTGGCGGCGGCTGGAGCAGTTGACCGGGCGACGCCGGCTCGACGCGGCCGAGGTCGACGAACTGGTCGTGCTCTACCAGCGGGCCGCCACCCACCTGTCCGCGCTGCGCAGCCGCTCACCCGACCCGGTGCTGGTCACCCGCCTGTCCCAACTGGTGCTCGCGGCCCGGGCCCGGATCGCCGGCCGGCCGCGGCCCTCCTGGGCGGCGGTGGGCCGGTTCCTGCTCGCCGACCTGCCGGCCGCCCTCTACCGGGCGTGGCCCTGGTGGTGCGCGGTGGCCACCGGGTTCACCGCGCTGAGCCTCTTTCTCATGTGGTTCGTCGCCGGCCACCCGGAAACCGCCGCCGCGTTCGTCGGCGAGGACGCCGCCGAGCAGCTGGTCGACTCGGGCTTCGCCGGCTACTACACCGAGTTCTCCGCGCCGACCTTCGCGTTCCACCTGTGGACGCACAACGCGTGGCTCGCCGCGCAGTGCCTCGCGTCCGGGGTGCTGGTGGTGCCGGTGTGCTACCTGCTGTGGCAGAACGCCCTGAACATCGGCGTGGTCGGCGGCGTGATGATCTCGTACGGTCGGGCCGATGTCTTCTTCGGCCTGATCACCCCGCACGGGCTGCTCGAACTGACCGGGATCTTCGTCGCGGCCGGGGTGGGCCTGCGTACCGGCTGGGCGTGGATCGCACCGCCGGCCCACCTCAGCCGGGGTCGGGCGGTCGCCGAGGCGGGCCGGTCGGCGATCGTGGTCGCCGTCGGCCTGGTCGGGCTCTTCGCGGTCTCCGCGCTGCTGGAGGCGTTCGTGACCCCGGCGCCGCAGCCGGTCGCGGTCCGCGTGGCGGTCGGCGCCACGGTCTGGTTGGCCTTCCTGGCGTACGCCCTGCTTCTCGGCCGCCACGCCGCCCGGCCCACCCCCGCACGGACACCAGGAACGGGGCGGCGAGGGTCAGAGCTGGCCGAGAGATTTGAGGCGGAGGTAGATGTCGGCGACCGTCGGGGCGAGGCGGTCGGCGGGGGCGTCCACCACGGTCACGCCGTGCCGGGACAGGGCGGCCCGGACCCGGTCGCGCTCGGCCAGCGCCCGCCAGGCGGCAGCGGCGGCGTACGCGTCGTCCGGGCTGGTTGGCGGGGCGAGGGTGAGCCCGGTGAGCACCGGGTCGTGGGTCGCCGCGATCACCACCCGGTGCCGGGCGGCCAGCCGGGGCAGCACCGGTAGCAGCCCCTCGCCGAGCGCGCCCGCCTCCAGGGCGGTGAAGAGCACCACCAGGCTGCGCCGCCGCTCCCGGCGCAGCACCTCGCCGGCGATCAGTTCGAAGTCGGTCTCCACCAGCGCCGGCTGGAGCGGGGCGACCGCGTCCACCAGCCGGGAGAGCAGCGCGGGCCGGCCGCTGCCGGTCACCGTCGCCCGGACCGTGGTGTCGGCGGCGAGCAGGTCCACCCGGTCACCGGCCCGGGCGGCGAGCGCGGTGAGCAGCAGCGCCGCGTCGATCGCGGTGTCCAGCCGCGGCTCGTCGCCGACGCGTACGGCCGAGGTGCGGCCGGTGTCCAGCACGCAGACCAGTCGCCGGTCCCGCTCCGGCCGCCAGGTACGCACCAGCACGTCGGAGCGGCGCGCGCTGGCCCGCCAGTCGATCGAGCGGACGTCGTCGCCGACCACGTATTCGCGCAGGGTGTCGAACTCGGTGCCCTGACCCCGCCCGCGGGTCACCTGGACCCCGTCGATGATTCGCAGCTTCGTCAGCTTTTCGGGCAGGTGCCGCCGCGAGTCGAAGCGGGGCAGCACGCGCAGCGTCCACGGTGGTGTGGCGGGGCGGCCGGCGCGCTGCCGGAACGCGAGCCGCAGCGGGCCGAGGGAGCGTACGGCCAGCGCCGCCGCGGGCCGGTCGCCGCGCCGGGTCGGAGTGAGGCGGACCGGTAGCGCCGCCGTCCCGCCCGGCTCGACCGTCAGCACCCGTCCCGGCGGTACGTCCGGCCGGGCTCCCGCCGAGGGCACCCACGCGTCGCGTACCTGGGCGTGCAGCGTGCGGCCGGAGGTGTTGGCCAGGTGCAGGATGACGGTGGCGGTGTCGTCGAGCCGGACCGTCCGGTCGCCGGCACGGGTGGCGGCGAGCGCGCGCAGCGGCGCGGCCAGCGCCCAGTCGACGGCGACGAGCAGCAGCACCGCGCCGGTCATCACGGCGACGCCGAGGAACGGTGCCGGCCAGAGCGGCAGGGTGACCGTGCCCGCCGCGAGCAGCAGCGCCGCCCGCCAGGTCATCGGGGCGTCGGCACGGTGGCCAGCACCGTGTCCAGCACCGCGTCGACGCTCAGGCCCTCCAGTTCGACCTCGGGGCGCAGCCGGAGCCGGTGCCGCAGGGTGGGCCGGGCCACCGCCTTCACGTCGTCCGGCGTGACGTGGTCGCGGCCGGCCAGCCAGGACCACGCCTTTGCGGCGCTGAGCAGCGCGGTGGCGCCCCGAGGCGAGGCGCCCAGCTCCAGCGCCGGGGTGACCCGGGTGGCCCGGCACAGGTCCACCACGTAGCCGAGGAGCGGCTCGGCCACGTGCACCCGGCGGACCGCGTCCCGGGCCGCGGCCAGGTCGGCGGCGGTGGCCACCGGGCGTACGCCGGCGGCGTGCAGGTCGCGCGGGTCGAAGCCGGCGTGGTGCGCGCGGAGCACGCCCAGCTCCTCGTCCCGGCTGGGCAGCGGCACGGCCAGCTTGAACAGGAACCGGTCGAGCTGCGCCTCGGGCAGCGGGTAGGTGCCCTCGTACTCGATGGGGTTCTGGGTGGCGGCGACGATGAACGGCTCGGGCAACGGGCGGCGCTCGCCCTCGACGGAGACCTGCCGCTCCTCCATCACCTCCAGCAGCGCCGACTGGGTCTTCGGGGGCGTTCGGTTGATCTCGTCGGCGAGGAGCAGGTTGGTGAAGACCGGCCCCTCGCGGAAGGTGAACGCGGCGGTGCGCGGGTCGAAGATCAGCGACCCGGTGACGTCGCCGGGCATCAGGTCGGGGGTGAACTGCACCCGCTTGGAGTCCAGGTCGAGCGCGGTGGCCACGGCCCGAACCAGCAGGGTCTTGGCCACCCCCGGTACGCCCTCCAGCAGCACGTGTCCCCGGCACAGCAGCGCGATCACCAGGCCGGTGACGACGGCATCCTGCCCGACGACGGCCTTGGCCACCTCGGCCCGCAGCCGGTGCAGGGCGGCGCGGGCGTCGGTCGGTGCGGCGGCGATGACGGGTCCGGTCACCGGGGATCTCCTTCGGTCGGATGGGCGACGGTACGGGTCAGGGCGTCCAGGTCGCGGGCCAGCTCCAGCAGCTCCCGGTCGGTGGTCGGCTCGGCGCCGTGCAGCAGCCCCGCCACCTGTTCGGCGCCGGCGCCGGTGTGCCCGGCGACCCGGGCGGCCACCTCGGCGGGCGGGGTGTCGGGCGGCAGGTTGAGCCGGGGCAGCAGTCGGGCCAGTGCGGCGGCGCGCAGGGTCTGCGCGGCTGGTCCCCGGGCGCCGGCCCGCCGGTAGAGCCGGGCCCGGCCGAGCACCGTCTCGGCAGAGCGGACGGTCACCGGCAGCGGCTCCGGAACGGGCGGGCCGAGCCGGCGGGCGCGCCAGAGCACCGCCAGCAGCCCGGCCAGCGCGAGCTGGACCAGCAGTGCCCAGAACCAGGCCGGGAAGGCGTCCCAGAGCGGGTTGTGCCACGGCCGGCGGTTGTCGTCGGAGCGTTCCCGGTGGGGCGGCGTGCCGTCGCCGTTGCCGTTCCCGTTGCCGTTGCCGTTTTCGGCGGTGGGGCCGGGCGACCAGTTCGGTCCGTCGGGCGCGGGGGCCGGGCCGGGCAGGTCGAGCCAGACCAGCGGGCGGTCGCCGCCGAGCAGACCGGTGGCGAGGGCGCGGTTGCCCCACTCGTCGATCCGGTCGTTGCGGAACGGGTCGCTGGCCCCGATCACCACCACCTCGGTACGCCACGGCACCCGGACCAGTCCGCCCGAGTAGCAGCGGCCGGCCGACGAGCTGTCCTGAACGGCGTACCGCTGCCGGTCGGCGGCGGCGGCGCCGGCGCGGTCGGCCTCGCCCAGTGGGCAGCGGTGTCCGTCGGCGTCCGGGGAGGTGACCCGGGTGGCCCAGCGACGCTGGGCCGGCCCCAGCGGCACGCCCAGCGCTGCCAGCACCCGGCGGGACGGGTCGACCAGCACCAGTCGGCTGTCGGGCGGCAGGTTGGTCAGGGCGGCGAGGGTGTCCGGGTGCACCAGTTCCGGGGCCGGCACGAAGAGGGTCGCGGGGCCCGGCGCGGTGGCCTGCAGCGCCCGCAGGGTGTCGGTCTCCCGGCGTACGGTCACGCCCTGTCCGCGGAGCGCCTCGGCCAGCCGGCTGCCCCCGTCGTCGCCGGAGGCGACCGGGGAGAGGAAGCCCTGGTCGCCGGCGTCGGGCTGGTCGACCGCGTGGAAGACCAGGGTGGCCACGATCAGCAGGACGGCCAGTCCGAGCGGGATCAGCACGCGGTGCCGCCGGCGCCGGGCCGGTGGCGGGGTGATCGGGCGGGGCGGGTCGAGGGTGGCGGTCACCGGCGTTCACCGTCCCCGGCCAGTTCGTGGTGCAGGTCCGTGGCGAGGTCGCGCATCCGGTGGTCGTGCTGTGGGGTGGCGGGACGTTGGGCGTACCAGAGGTCGGAGAAAATGGTGCCGGCCGCGTGCAGGGTGGGGTGCACCCGGGGGCGGGCCCGGGCCGCCGCCGTGGTCAGCTCGGTGACGGTCATCCCTGGGCGCGGCTCGATCACCTGCCGGGCCACCAGTTCGCCGACCATCTCGCGGAGCCGTTCCCGGACCGCCTCGGCGTACCGGCCCTCTGCGGCGAGCCGGTCGGCGAGGCTGGCCTGGCCGGCCGCGACCGGCTCGGGTGCGCGGGGTGCGGGCACCGTCAGCGCCTCGTCCACCGGCCGGGTCTTCGGCCGCCGCCGGCGGCGGGGGAGCCGCAGCCTGGGGAGCCGCAGCCGCAGCCGCAGCCGCAGCCGCAGCCGCAGCCGCAGCCGCAGCCGCAGCCGGAGCCGGGGCAGCCGCGGCCGGGGGATCCGGCGGGGCACCCAGGCCGGGAAGAAGTACCAGGCCAGGGCGGCCAGCAGCGCGGCGAGCAGCAGGAGCAGGGCGGCCAGCGGCAGCGGTACGACGTCCCCGAGCGCGGCGACCGCCTCGGTCCACCAGCGGCTCACCGCGGGACCGCCAGCAGGGCGGGTTCCGGGGCCCCGGCCGGCGCGCGGGCGAGCCGGATGTCCAGCCCCTCGGTGCGCATCCGGGTCTCCAGGTGCAGCACGGCGTCGAGGCAGGCCAGCGCCGGGTACGCGAGCGCGTTCACGCCTACCCAGGTGGCCGTGGCGACCGGCAGCGCCCACGCGGAGAGGTCGAACAGGCCGAGCAGCCCGAGACCGTGGTAGGCGCCGACGCCGATGCCGAGCCGGATCAGCCACCAGCCCAGGTAGCCGAGGAGCCGGATGCCGGCGGCCCGCCCACCGGCGCGCACCGCGAGGGCGAGCGCGCGCCGCGGTGCCCGGTGCGCCGGGACCCGGTCCACCACCAGCGCCGGGACGACGGCGCCGAGCAGCCCGTACGCGACGAACCAGGCCGGCCCGGCCAGCCCGGCGAGGCAGACGGTGAGCCCGACCGCCGCCGCGGCCGGCAGCGTCGCACCCCACCGGGCCTGGTCCGGGCGCACCAGTTCGCGCGGCCCGGACCGGCGGCCGAGCAGCGCCGCCGCGGCGCCCCGGGCGGCCGGGTTGCCCAGCACGGCGATGATCAGCGCTTCGGTTCCGGCACCGACCGCCAGCAGCAGCCAGGCCCAGCCGAGCCGGTCGAGGTCGGGCCACCATTCGGGTGGTCGGGCGTCGGCCAGCAGTCGCAGCGGGTGCAGCAGCAGTTGCTCGCCGACGGCCAGCAGGACGGCGAGCGGGACCAGCAGCCGGGCCTGGCCGCGCAGCAGCAGGACGGCCGAGTCCAGCAGCTCGCCCACCGTCAACGGGCGGCGCGGGAGCACGGTGGTCGGGCCGACGTCGGGCACGCGTACTCCTGGCGGACGGGCGGTGGTGGCGGGCGACGACGCGCCCGAGGGATCATGGTTGCACGGCCGGTCCTGTTCCGGTGGACCTGTCCGCCGCGGGCGCGCCTCGCAGGAGGTCCGCCCGGTCGGCGGTGGTGCGGGGCGTCCCGTAGCGGTTACGGTGCCGTGATGACGCCGATCCCTTCGAATAGAACGGGGATGGAACGATAAACCCCATGAGAGCCCGGGTACTGGTGGTCGACGACGACCCCGCGCTCGCCGAGATGCTCGGCATCGTCCTGCGCAGCGAGGGCTTCGTGCCCTCCTTCGTCGCGGACGGGGAACGGGCGCTGGCCGCGTTCCGTGACGGTCGGCCCGACATCGTCCTGCTCGACCTGATGCTGCCCGGCATGAGCGGTATCGACGTGGCCCGGGCGATCCGGGCCGAGTCCGGCGTGCCGATCGTCATGCTGACCGCCAAGAGCGACACGGTGGACGTGGTGCTCGGGCTGGAGTCCGGGGCGGACGACTACGTGGTGAAGCCGTTCAAGCCCAAGGAGCTGGTGGCCCGGATGCGGGCCCGGCTGCGCCGGGGCGAGGATGTGGCCCCGGAGCTGCTCACCATCGGCCCGCCCGGCAACCAGATCTCGATCGACGTGCCGGCGCACACGGTCACCCGGGACGGCGAGGAGGTGAAGCTGACCCCGCTGGAGTTCGACCTGCTGGTCGCGCTCGCCCGCAAGCCGCGTCAGGTCTTCACCCGCGAGGTGCTGCTGGAGCAGGTCTGGGGCTACCGGCACGCTGCCGACACCCGCCTGGTGAACGTGCACGTCCAGCGGCTGCGGGCCAAGATCGAGCCGGATCCGGAGCGACCCGAAATCATCCTCACCGTGCGGGGCGTGGGCTACAAGGCGGGCACGGGATAGCCTGGTCATCACTGTGGTGACCTCCCCGCCCCCCGACTCCCCGGCTGCCGCGTCCCGCCGGCTACGCGCCGCGCGGGCGCTGTGGCACGTCCTCGTCGACCGTGCGGCCCGGCTGGCCGGCGGGGTCCACCAGACCTGGCGGCGGTCGCTGCAGCTCCGCGTGGTGACCATCACCCTGGTGGCCTCCAGCCTGCTGGTCGGTGGGTTCGCGTACGTGATCGCCGACAAGATCACCGGCATCCTGGTGGAGAACGCCCAGAACGACGTCCTGGCGCGGCTGCGCAACGGCAGCGAATACGCGGGCAAGCAACTCCGCACCTTCAACCAGCCGGCGGAGGCCCAGCTCCAGGACACCATCGACGGCACGGTCAACTACCTGGCCGGCGGTGACCCGGCGCAGACCAGCGGGGTGGTCGTGGCCATCACCGCGGACAGGCACGCGGGCATCATCGAGGCCCGGACCTCCCCGGTGACGGACCTCGGGCCGCTGATCAGTCCGGAGATGCGGGCCAAGGTGGCCGACGGCTGGGTTTCCCACCAGATCCGCACCGGCACGCTCGGCGGTCAACGCACCAAATACCTGGTCTACGGCTCACCGGTGCCGACCGGGTTCGGGCAGGTGGAGCTCTACTACCTCGTGCCGCTGGCCCGGCAGGATGCCACCGCCGCCGACGCCCGGGCCACCGTGGTCGCCACGGGCGTGGCACTGGTGCTCCTGCTGGGCCTGCTCGCCGCCCTGGTCACCCGGCTGGTGGTGACTCCGGTACGGGTGGCCGCCCGGACCGCCCAGCGGCTCTCCGCCGGCCTGCTCGACCAGCGCATGGTGGTCAACGGCGAGGACGACCTGGCCCTGCTGGCCGCCTCGTTCAACCAGATGGCGACCAACCTGCAACGGCAGATCCTCCGGCTGGAGGAGATGTCCCGGTTGCAGCGTCGCTTCACCTCGGACGTCTCGCACGAGCTGCGAACCCCGCTGACCACGGTCCGGATGGCCGCCGACCTGATCTTCGCCGAGCGGGACGAGTTCGAACCGGCCGTGGCCCGCAGCGCCGAGCTGCTCCAGGCCGAGCTGGACCGGTTCGAGGAGTTGCTCACCGACCTGCTGGAGATCAGCCGCTTCGACGCCGGCTTCGCCATGCTGGATGCCGAGCCGACCGACCTGGTGCCGGTGGTGCACCGGGTGGCCGAGCGACTGGCCGGGCTGGCCGAGCGGGTCGGCGTGGCCGTCGAGCTGGACGTGCCGAGCACGCCGGTGATCGCCGAGGTGGATCCGCGCCGGGTCGAGCGGGTACTCCGCAACCTGATCGGCAACGCGGTGGAACACGGTGAGGCCAAGCCGGTCCTGATCACCCTCGGCATGGACCAGAGCGCGGTGGCGATCACCGTGCGGGATCACGGCGTCGGGCTCAAGCCGGGCGAGGAGAAGCTGGTCTTCAACCGCTTCTGGCGGGCCGACCCGTCCCGGGCCCGGCAGACCGGCGGCACCGGCCTCGGCCTGTCCATCAGCCTGGAGGACGCCCGGCTGCACGGCGGCTGGCTGGAGGCGTGGGGCGCGCCCGGCCAGGGCGCCCAGTTCCGGCTGACCCTGCCCGCCCGGGCCGGCGACCGGCTGACCACCTCGCCGCTGCGGCTGGTTCCGGCCGACGCGGCGCTGCCGTTCGGCGGTCCGCGCCAGGGCGGCCTGCTGGCCATCAGCTCAGGCAGCCCCGGGGCCCTGGTCATCGGGCCGGCCGAGGGCGGCGACCGCGCCGAGGTGACGTCGTGAGCGCGAGGAGTGAGCCGGGGTTGCGAGCCCCGCAGTCGCGAGCTGAGGTGATGGCGTGAGGCCGCGGCTGCTGCCCATACTCCTGGCCGGCGTGCTGCTGCCCGCCGGGCTGGCCGGCTGCGGCATCCCGCACGAGACCGACGTCCACGTGGACGGGCGGTTCGGGCAGGCGGCCGAGTCCGGTGCGCTCGGCGGCAGTGCCTCCCCGCCGCCCGGCCCGACGGCCAAAGACCCGAAGGAATTCATCCTCAATTACCTCTCCGCCGCCGCCGGGGAGCGGGAACAGGCGTACAACCGGGTCAAGCAGTTCACCGCGCCCGAGGCGCAGGGCTGGTTGAAGGGGAAGCAGAGCAACGATCCTCTGTACGTGATCCGCCTCCGGGAGCAGCCGGAGGCCACCCGGAACAACGAGGGCACCTACAAGGTCACGGTCAAGGTCCAGCAGCTCGGTGTGCTCCGCGCGCAGGACGGTGTCCTGGCGTCTCCAGGGACCCCCGTCGCCGATACCGAGTACACGTTCATGCTCCGCGAGGCCCGCGAGGGCGAGGGTGAGTCCGGGTGGCGCATCACCGGCGACCCGCCGCAAAAGCTGCTGCTCAGCGACGAGGCGTTGGGGTCTTACTACGCCCCGCAAACCATCTACTTCTGGTCCGGAACGAACCAGACGCGGTTGGTGCCGGACCAGCGCTACCTGCCGAAGGCGCTGCCGGTCGAGCGCCAGGTCACCGAGGTGGTCAAGTGGCTCGCCGCCGGCCCGCAGGACTGGCTCGCGTCCGGCGTCCTCCGGCTGCCGGACCAGACCAGTCCGATCAACAACGCCACCCGCTCGGACGGGCGGTGGGAGGTGAACCTCAGATCGGGGGCGGACGACAAGCGGCTGGCCCGGCTCGCCACCCAGCTCGCCTGGTCGGTGCCGGAGCAGGTCACCGGCGAGCTCGATCTCAAGATCCAGGATCAGAGCCGGACGATCGTCGACATCAATCAGGAGAAGTCCGCGCACCAGAATTACCCGTTCGAAGGCAACCCGCAACGGTTCTGTATCTACGACGGTGCGATCCACCCCCTCTCCCTGACCGACGGGCCCCCCGGAAGCGTGCCGGTGGACGCCCCCCAGAACCGGAGCATCGTCACCGCGGCGCTCAGCCGATCGGACGGGAAGATCGACGGGAAGATCCTCGCCGCGCTCGTGACCACCCGGGCGGATCGCCTCCAGCAGCTCAAGGTCGGCTCCGGGCCGGGCCCGGTCACCGACTTCCGCGCCGAGAAGAGGTGGTTCACCAGTGTGAGCCGGCCAACCTGGCTCCGCTCGCTCGACCCGCAGCACCCGTACGGGCTGGTTGCCGCCGACGGCGACCTCTACCGGTTCGACGGATCGGGGAAGCTGACCCAGGTCCCGCTCGGCGTGGGCGGCAAGGTGACGGCGGTGGCCGCCTCGGCCGACGGCCACCGGGTGGCGCTGGTCATCAACCGGGCGCTCTACGTCGCGGTGGTCAGCACCGACGGGGGCCTGGGCTCGCCGCGTCCTGTGGTCACCAAGCTGACCGACATCACCGCCGTCGACTGGTACGCGGAGAACCGCCTCGTCTTCGCCGGCTCCGAGCCGCGCGGGGGGACGCGTGAGGGGCGGCCCGCGATCAGCGCGAGCAACATCGACGGGGCGCGGGAAGCCGCACTCGACACGGACATCGGCGCTCAGGTCACGAACTTGTCCGCGTACCCGGGGCCGGAGGTGGCTGGGGTCATGTACGAGGCGAACAAGGTTGCCTACCGGAGCAATCCGTCCAAAACCCCCATCGTGCGGGCGCAGGTCCAGGATGTGACGCCGCCACCGACGGGGACCAAGGTCGCCGATCCGACGGCCCCCTTCTTCCTCTACTGAGGCGCGTAGCGGTGCGGGACCTGGGCGGGCTCTGGTCGGACCTGACCGACCTGGTGCTGCCGACCGGGTGCGCCGGCTGCGGGGAGCGGGTCGCAGGGTTGCGGCAGGGCTTCTGCCCGCGCTGCGTCGACGAGCTGACGGCGTTGCGCCCCGCGCCGACCCGCCCGGACCCGGCCCCACCGGGCCTGCCGCCCTGCGTCGCCCTCGGCCCGTACGCCGGCGCGCTGCGGGAGGGGTTGCTGGCGTACAAGGAGCGGGGCCGGCACGGGCTGGCGCGGCCGCTGGGCGCGCTGCTCGCCGAGGTGGTGGCCACGGCGGTGGAAACGGCCCGGCCGGTGACCCTGGTGCCGGTGCCGGACACCGCGCGGGCGGCCCGGGCCCGGTACGGCGACCACCTGGACCGGTTGACCCGCCACGCGGCGGACCGGCTGCGGGCGGCCGGCTGGCGGGTGCGCGTGCTCCGGCCGCTGCGGGCGCTGCCCCGGCCGGACTCGGTCGCCCTGGACAGTGCCGGACGGGCCGCCGCAGCCGACGCGGCGTTCCGGCTGCGCGGAACCGGCGGTGTGCCGGTGGACGGGCCGGTGGTGCTGCTCGACGACATCGTCACCACCGGGGCGACGCTGGCGGCGGTCAGCCGGGTTTTGCGGGCTGCGGGAATGACGCCAAAGGCCGCGGTGGTGCTCGCCGCAACGCAAAAGCGACCCCATCGGTAACGCTTCGTGTTTCCGTTTCACCCCATGGTGTATGACCTGCGGCCAGTCTCGACAACGAGGGGTGACGACCGGGGAAACAGGCGTTAGCGTTCTTGTGTCGGGGGTAGGAGGTTTGCCCAACCGCCCCCGACGTGGGAAGGGAGGCGTAGCCGTACCAATCGGTCGACGCCGAGCGGGATGCTCCCAGGGCACGTCGACCGACGACTGATTCGAACGACCGTCCGAACAAGGGAGGTCACGTGGACATCGTGGTCAAGGGCCGTAACGTCGAGGTGCCGGACCATTACCGGGTGCATGTAGCCGATAAGCTCGCGAAGATCGAACGCTACGACCACAAGCTCATTCGCGTGGACGTCGAGCTGTTCCACGAGCGCAATCCGCGCCAGGCCGATCACTGCCAGCGGGTGGAAATCACCTGCGTGACGCGTGGCCCGGTGATCCGGGCCGAGGCCTGCACGAGTGATTTCTACAGTGCGCTGGACACGGCAATCGCCAAGCTGGACACCCGGTTCCGCCGGGCGGCCGACCGGCGTCGGGTCCATCGCGGGCGGCACGCGCCGCTCTCCGTCGCCGCCGCCACCGCCGACCTGCCCGTCGCCGACCTGAACGGGCCGGGCCTGGCCGTGCTGAACGGTGCGGGGGCGGCCACCGCGGTCGCCGTACGCCCTGACGAGGACGGCGACCAGGAGCACGACGACCAGCCGTGGCACATCGCGCGGGCGAAGGTGCACCCCGCCGAACCGATGACCGTCGACGACGCCCTGTTCCAGATGGAACTGGTCGGCCACGACTTCTACCTGTTCCAGGACAAGGAGTCCGGGCGTCCGAGCGTCGTCTACCGCCGGCACGCCTACGACTACGGGATCATCTCCCTCGACACCGGGCTCTGACCCCCTGCGACACCCGCCGGGAGCCGTGGCGGTCGACCGCCACGGCTCCCGCGAGGCGCGGCACCCCGGCTAGCGGGGGCCGCCGGTCAGCGCGGCAGGTCCGACGCGAGCAGGCCGAACAGGAGCGAGTCGGTCCGGGTGCCCTCCGGGCCCGGCAGTCGGCCGCGCAGCAGCCCCTCGCGGGTGAAACCGACCTTCTCCAGCACCCGCTGGGAGGCGACGTTCTCCGGACGGGTGCCGGCCCAGAGCCGGGCCAGGCCGATGTCGAACGCCCAGCCGGCGAGAAGGCCCACCGCCCGGGTGGCCAGGCCCCGGCCGCGCGCCTCCGGCAGCAGGCTGTAGCCGAGCATGGCCTGGCCGCTGGCGGGCTCGTCGTACACCAGGGCGCAGCCGCCGGCCACCGTGCCGGTCGCCGCGTCCAGGATCGCGAGGTCGGCCGAGCGGCCGGCCAGCCAGTGGCTCTCCGCGAGGCGGCAGCGCCGCTCGATCGACTCCCGGGTCGGGGCCGCCGGCGGCAGTCGGTTCGCCACCACCTCGGGCAGCGTGTGCAGCCGGTGCAGCGGGTCGGTGTCCGCCGGGGCGAGCCGGCGCAGGGCCACCACGCCGTCGGTGAGCCGGCCGTCGGGCAGGTCGGGCAGCAGCCTGTCGGCTGGGCCGGGCGGGTCGTCGGCGAGGCGGACCCAGGCGATCAGGTCGTGCCGGCCGCCACCGCGAGGCGTCAGCGAGTCGCGGCCGGGGTTGGCCGACCGGCGTACCCCCTCGTGCCGGAACCCGGCGGCCAGCGCGACCCGCTGGCTGGCGGTGTTCTCCTCGTTGGTGAGCAGTTCCAGGCGGGCGCAGCCGGCGGCGAAGGCGTGCTCCGCGAGGGCGCGGGTCGCCGCGGTGGCCACGCCTCGACCGCGTGCCCAGGGCGCGACCCAGTAGCCGATTTCCAGCTGGGCGCGGGCCGGCACCGGGTGGCTGAGGCCGATGCCGCCCAGCAGCCGGTCGGTGGCCGGGTCCGCGATCGCGTACGCGGCGCCGCCGGCGGCCCAGGCCGCGGGTGCGCCCTCGGTGATCCACCACCGGGCGCTCTCCTCGGTGTACGGGTTCGGCATGCCGGAAACGCCCCGCTGGGTGACCGGATCCGCGCAGGCGACGACCGTGTCCGGCACGTCGTCGAGGCGGAACGGCCGCAGGCGTACCGCGTAAGAGTCGATCGTCTCCGGCGTCACGTCAGGTCCGTGGGGAGCAGCGCGGCCACCCAGACGTCCGGCCGCTCGCTCCGCTGCTGGATGCCGCTGCGGGTGGTGCCCTCGAAGACGAATCCCGCCTTCTCGGCCGACCGGCGGGAGGCGGTGTTGCCCACGTTGGCCCGCCACTCCACCCGGGCCAGGCCGAGCGTGGTGAACCCCCAGGCGCTGAGCGCGCCCAGCGCGGCCGGCATGTAGCCCCGGCCCCGGGCGTGTGGGGCGGTCATGAAGCCGACGTCGGCGACGAGCGGGTCGGCAGGAGAGATCCGCAGGTCGATCGAG
Organism: Micromonospora sp. SL4-19; assembly: GCF_047921475.1. Lineage (NCBI taxonomy): Bacteria > Bacillati > Actinomycetota > Actinomycetes > Micromonosporales > Micromonosporaceae > Micromonospora > Micromonospora sp. SL4-19. The sequence goes on along the minus strand of NZ_JBLROB010000001.1, from coordinate 246,281 downwards.
CCGGCGTACCGGTCGTCGGCATCGGCGATGGCGTAGTTGGCGCCGGTGCCCCGGGCCCAGGTCGGCTGGGCGATGTCCCGCAGGAAGCTCGCGGCGTGCTCCGGCTGGTAGGGGTGCGGGACGCTGGTCCAGCGCACCGTCTGGTCGTCCTGGCAGGTCGCCACGAGCGCGTCCAGGTCGCGCTCCTCGAGCGGGCGCAGCCGCAGCTCGGTGGCGCCCGCCGTGGCGAACAGGACGGGCTGCGGGCGGCCGAACACGGCGGCCCGGCGGGCCGCCAGGGTGCCCGGGCCGGCGGGGCCGGGTTCGCCGGGCGCGGGCAGCTCACCCGGGAGCAGCGAACCGAGCCAGCCCTCCCGGCGCCCGCCGACGGCCGGCGTGGCCAGCCGCAGCTCGCCTTCGATCAGGAAACCGGCCCGCAGCGCGACCAGCCGGGAGGCGTGGTTGCCGATCTCGGCCTGCCAGATCAGCCGGCGCAGCTTGCGGACGTCGAAGGCCCAGCGGGCGACCGCCCGGGTGGCGCGGACCGCGACGCCCCGGCCACGCGCCCAGGGCGCGGTCCAGTAACCGATCTCGGCGCTGCCCAGGCCCCGGTCGATCGAGACCAGGCCGCAGGAGGCCAGCAGTTCGCCGGTGGCCGCGTCACAGACCGCGAACTCCGCCCCGGTGCCGTCGGCCCAGGCCGCCTGGCTCCGCCGGCTGACGAAGTCGAGGGCGTGTTCGGGCAGGTACGGGCGGGGTACGGTGGTCCAACGCTGGATGTCCGGATCCTGGCAGGCGCGGTGCACCGCGTCGGCGTCCTCCGCCCGCCACGGTCGCAGCAGCAGGCCGTCCTCGATGATCTCCACGGGCTCCATTCGGGTCATCGTGCCGGACCGTTCGCGCTGGGCGTAACCCGATTACCCGCCCGCCGGCGTGTCGGTGAGGCGTTATGTCGGGTTCGGGGAGCCGGACCACCGCCACCAGTGACCACCACCGCGATGGAGCGCCTACGATGGTTCGAGACCGTCTAGGGGAGCGTTGATCCGTGTCGATTCTGGAAAAGGTCCTTCGCGCCGGCGAGGGCCGTATGGTGCGTCGGCTCAAGGCCATCGCTGCCGCCGTCAACTCGATCGAGGACGACTACGTCAACCTCAGCGACGACGAGCTGCGCGCCATGACCGACCAGTTCAAGGAGCGGCTCGCCGATGGCGAGACCCTCGACGACCTGCTGCCCGAGGCGTTCGCGGTGTGCCGGGAGGCCGCCTCGCGGGTGCTCGGCCAGCGGCCGTACGACGTGCAGGTGATGGGCGGCGCGGCGCTGCACTTCGGCAACATCGCCGAGATGAAGACCGGTGAGGGCAAGACCCTGACCTCCGTCATGCCGGTCTACCTCAACGCGCTGTCCGGCAAGGGCGTGCACGTGATCACGGTGAACGACTACCTGGCCGAGCGCGACGCCGCGTGGATGGGCCGGGTGCACGAGTTCCTCGGCCTCACCGTCGGCGTGGTGCTGCCCAACCGGCCGGCCAGCGAGCACCGCGCCGCGTACGAGTGCGACATCACCTACGGCACCAACAACGAGTTCGGCTTCGACTACCTGCGCGACAACATGGCCTGGTCGAAGGAGGAGCTGGTCCAGCGCGGCCACTTCTTCTCGGTGGTCGACGAGGTCGACTCGATCCTCATCGACGAGGCCCGGACCCCGCTGATCATCTCCGGCCCGGCCGAGCACTCCGCCCGCTGGTACCAGGAGTTCGCCGCCGTGGTGGCCCGCCTCCAGGTGGGCACCGACGGCGAGGGCGACTACGAGGTCGACTACGCCAAGCGCACCATCGCCATCAGCGAGCGCGGCGTGGCCAGGGTCGAGGACCGACTCGGCATCGACAACCTCTACGAGTCGGTCAACACCCCGCTGGTCGGCTACCTCAACAACGCGATCAAGGCCAAGGAGCTCTACAAGCGCGACAAGGACTACATCGTCAGTGAGGGCGAGGTCCTGATCGTCGACGAGTTCACCGGACGCATCCTGCACGGCCGCCGCTACAACGAGGGCATGCACCAGGCGATCGAGGCCAAGGAGGGGGTGGAGATCAAGCAGGAGAACCAGACCCTGGCCACCATCACCCTCCAGAACTACTTCCGGCTGTACGAGAAGCTCTCGGGCATGACCGGTACCGCCCAGACCGAGGCCGGCGAGTTCAACAAGGTCTACAAGGTCGGCGTGGTGACCATCCCGACGCACCGGCCGATGGTCCGGATGGACCGGCCGGACGTCATCTACAAGACCGAGAAGGCCAAGTTCAACGCGGTGGTCGAGGACATCGCCGAGCGGCACGAGCAGGGCCAGCCGGTGCTGGTCGGCACGGTCTCGGTGGAGAATTCCGAGATCCTCTCCCACATGCTGCGCCGCCGCGGCATCCCGCACTCGGTGCTGAACGCGAAGTTTCACGCCAAGGAGGCGGAGATCGTCGCCCAGGCCGGGCGCAAGGGCGCGGTCACCGTCGCCACCAACATGGCCGGCCGTGGTACGGACATCCTGCTCGGCGGTAACGCCGAGTTCCTCGCCGCCAACGAGCTGCGCCAGCGCGGCCTCGACCCGGTCGAGCAGCCGGAGGAGTACGCCAAGGCGATGGAGGAGGTCCTGCCCGAGTGGAAGCAGGCCTGCGACGCCGAAGCTGAGGAGGTCGCCGCCGCCGGTGGTCTCTACGTGCTGGGCACCGAGCGGCACGAGTCCCGCCGGATCGACAACCAGCTCCGCGGCCGGGCCGGCCGCCAGGGTGACCCGGGCGAGTCCCGCTTCTACCTCTCCCTGCAGGACGAGCTGATGAAGCGCTTCCGGGCCGGCGCGGTCGAGGCGGTGATGGACCGCTTCAACATCCCGGAGGACGTGCCGATCGAGTCGAAGATGGTCACCCGCCAGATCAAGAGCGCGCAGGCCCAGATCGAGGGCCAGAACGCCGAGATCCGCAAGAACGTCCTCAAGTACGACGAGGTGATGAACAAGCAGCGCCAGGTGGTCTACGCCGAGCGCCTGCGGGTGCTCAACGGCGAGGACCTCTCCGACCAGGTCCGCAACATGATCGACGACACGGTCACCGCGTACGTCACCGGCGCCACCAGCGACGGTTACGCGGAGGACTGGGACCTCGACCAGCTCTGGTCGAGCCTCAAGCAGCTCTACCCGGTGGCCGTGACCGTCGAGGAGCTGGAGGAGGAGGTGGGCTCGCGGGCCGGCCTCGACCAGGACTTCCTGCTCGCCCGCCTCAAGGAGGACGCGCACGCCGCGTACGACCGGCGCGAGGAGCAGCTCGGCGAGGACGCGGTACGCCAGCTCGAGCGGATGGTCCTGCTCCAGGTGATCGACCGCAAGTGGCGTGAGCACCTCTACGAGATGGACTACCTCCAGGAGGGCATCAGCCTGCGGGCGTACGCCCAGCGCGACCCGGTCATCGAGTACCAGCGCGAGGGCTTCGACATGTTCGCCACCATGATGGACGGCATCAAGGAGGAGACGGTCGGCTTCCTCTACAACCTCGAGGTTCAGGTCCAGGAGCCGGAGCCGGAGGCCGAGGAGGTGCAGCTGCTGGAGAAGCCGGTGGAGATCCGCGCCAAGGGCCTCAACCGCGCGCCGCAGCAGCAGGGCCTGCAATACTCCGCGCCCGCCGTCGACGGCGAGGCGGGGCGGGGCGCACCGATCATCGAGAACTCCGATCAGCAGGCACCGGCCCTCGGTGTCGGCCGCACCGAGGCGCCGGAGCGTCCCGCCGCGTCGACCCCGCGCCGGACGACCGCCGGGATGAGCGGTCAGGCGGTCGCGGCCAGCACCGCCCGGCGCGGCGCTCCGGGGCAGGTGGACGCCGGTGAGGGTCCTTCCCGCAACGCGCCCTGCCCGTGCGGCTCCGGCCGCAAGTACAAGCGGTGCCACGGCGCCCCCAACGGCGGCAACTGACCCCACCGCGCGAGCGACGACGGGCCCCGGCCGGGTACGGCCGGGGCCCGTCCACGTCTCCGGGTCTCCCCTGGGCGGGCCGCCCGCTCGGGCGCCCCGGCCGGCCGGCGATGCCCTCCCGCAGTCGTCGGTCGAACCGAGGATCAGAGGACGTCGAGGGTGACGCAGAGCCAGGTGCCCCGCCGATGCTCCAGGCGCAGGGCGACGGCCCAGCTGGCGCCGGTGCCGGCGAGCACGGCTGCGGCCTCGACGGCGCCGGCGCGCGGCTCGCACACGCGCAGCCGGCGGAGCTGGAGGGTCGGCCGGGTGGAGCGGCGGCGGACCGGGCCGCCGCGCCGGGCCGCCCGGACCAGTTCGGCGGCCACCCGGGCTGCGGCGTCGGGGACGCAGAGCGGCCGGAGCTGCCCGGGCGGCCGGTAGCCGTTGACGATTTCCAGGAAGGTGCGGACGAACCGGTGGGCGGCCCGAACGGCCTCGGGTGTGGCGGTGACCAGGGCGGCCGCCGGCGGTCCACCGGTGCGTCGCCCCGGGCCGGCCGGGGCCGGCCGGAGGTCGGCGGGGCGCCCGGTGGGGCGGCCGGGATCGCGGCGGCGGGGGTTGAACAGGTCGAGGGCGAGCTGGTCGACGTCGCCCCACGACGAGCCCTCGTCGACGCAGGGTGGGTCGATCGGCGGAGCGGGGCGGAGACGGACCGGGGGCCGCGGTGCCAGCGGGCGGCGCGTGTCGACCATCCTCAACCCCTGTTCGTTGCGTTTGCCTTCGTTTGCCTCCGACAGTTGTTCATTCTGGGGCAGGGCAACGCCGACCGTCAATGCCGGTGTGGAATCGGGCGATCACTCCGTGTCGCGGTCGGCGAGTGGGTTGTCGCGTACCCATTCGGCGGTCTCCGCGTACTTGCGCTGGATGTACTCCTCGAGCTGAGTGCGTTCGACCCGCCACTGCCCGCGGCCACCGATCTTGATCGCGGGCAGCTCGCCGCTGCGCACCATGTGGTAGACCTGCGAGTCCGAGACATTGAGCTCGGCGGCCACGTCGGAAAGGAGCAGGAACCTCGGCTCCACGGTGACTCCCCAGGTCGGCTACGTTTGCCTCAGTTTGCCATCAGCCGCCGCCCCGCCCCAGCCGCCGTTGCGGCGATCCGGCCGGGACACACCGGTGGGGAGCTTCTCCCGGGCGGGTGCAAGGTGTATGACGGTCACGCGTACGGCATGATCGGCACCCGGAGCCGGCATCCGCCGGACGGGCCTGAGCAGGGGAGAGACCGGTGACCGACGAGCTTGTCCGGGTGTACGTGCCGGCGACCGTCCCGATGCTGGCGCTGCTGCGCGAGCAGGGGCTCGCGGTAGACGAGGCACACGCGGTCACTCCGGAGCTGCGGGAGTGGTACGCCGAGGGCGACGAGGAGGAGCTGGAGTACGTCGCCTTCACCCGGGCCGCCCAGGACGCGCTGATGCTGCTCCGATCGGACCCGGCGGCACCCCGGCGGCGGGTGGTCGTCTCGGTGGACCTGCCGGCCGTGGCGGTCGGGCGGGTCGACGGCGAGCTCGGCTCCAGCGTCGTCCGGTTGGCCGGGCCGGTGCCGGTGGCCGCGGTCGCCGCGATGCACGTGGACGGCGCGGAGGCGGTCGACGACGTGGCCGCTGCCGCCGAGGTGGTCGCCGACGCCCGGGCCGGCGATCCGGACGCCCAGTTCACGGTCGACGGCGCCGAGGACCACGAGCTGGAGTGGTACGACGTGACCGAGCTGGACCTGCTGCTGCGCGAGGTCTCCTGAGCCGGATCGCCGGAAACGGCGGTCAGGCGGCCGGCTCGTCCTCGTCCTCGGCGGGACGCGGGCCGAGCGTGCGGCCGAACGCGACGAGCGCGGTGAGCGCCCCCACGAAGAGCACCCAGATGCCGTTGTCGATCCGCGAGGTGCCGAGCGTGGTCTGCGCCACCTCGTCCGCGTCGCTGAGCGCGGCGGCCAGGTCGAGCAGCCCGCGCCCACCCACTCGGATGATCACCTCGGTGAGCAGCAGGAGCAGCCCCGGCCCGGCCCCGGCGACCAGGTAGGCGGGCCAGCGCAGCGGCGACAACTCCAGCTCGGCGCGTCTGACGCCGCGCCGCGACCTGGAGCCGTCGTCCGCCGACCCGTCACGACGGGCCGCGCGACGGCGGGCCCAGGCGAGGTAGCCGAAGGCCACCAGGCCGGCGATCAGCCCGGCGAGCAGCGACTCCGTGCGGGACACCCACTTCGCGGCGTCGAGCATCGACTGCTGGGTGTCCCCGGCCCCGAACAGGTCGGACAGCGGGTCCCGGGCGCGGCTGAACAGCACCACGAACACCTGTGCGGCCAGCGTGGCGGCGGCGAGGCCACCCACCATCCTCGCGTTGCGGGCGCCCGCCATCGCGCCGCCGACGATGGCCGCCGCGGCGGTGGTGCCGGCGATGGTGTTGGTGGTCGCGTTGTCGGCGTACGTCAGGTTGATCGCCACCGCGGCGGCGAGCCCGACCAGCAGGCCGGTGCCGACGGCGGCGAGGAAGCGCAGGGTGGCCCGGCCGAGCCGGTTGGTCGCGGCCAGGGCGACCGCGGCCCCGGCGATCAGCGCGGCGGCGATGACGCCGGGCAGCGCGTAGGCGGAGAGGCTGATCGCGGTGACGCCGGCCGTGGTGCTGTTGATCGCCGCCCGGGTGGACCAGAGCATCGCCGCCAGCCAGCCGACCGCGATCACCGCCAGCACCACCGCGCCGGGGGCGTACGTCGGCTGTCCGGTGCCCTCCGCCGCCGCGACCGCCTCGTCGACCGGGGCGGGCGCCGGCTGCTCCGACACGTCGGCCTCGGGCTGGTCCGGCTCCGCGGCCGTGGAGCTGCCGGGCTGCTTGCTCATCGTCTTCCCTTCGACGGACGCCGAAATCGGCCGCGACGGGCCGGGCAGGTCACCGGCAATCCAGGGTACGCGTCGCCCCCGGAGGCCCTTCCGAACCCGCCTCACGTGCCCGTGCATCAGGGCGCACGGCGATGCCGGTGGCGATCCGGGCCGATGACGGATCGCAGGTGGAGAGGCGGCCTGGCTGATGGTTCGTCGGATGAGGATGGGTTCCTGCCTACGGTCCGGTGTGTGGGGGTGCGTCCCGGTCTCTCGAGTCGACCTCCGGGCGGGGCGGCCGGAGGAGGGACGGCGGGGGTGGGGCGGGCGTGTCGCATGAAAGAATCGGCCGAGGTCCCGCCGCCGCGACCGGTCCGCCGCGCGGTGTCCGGCACCCGGCCGCCCGGCCGGTGCCGCGGGGCCGGTTTCGCCATCGCCGTCGAGATCGCACAGGAGCTGTGATGGACGCCGTGTTCTCCGTACCCGAGCCGCGCAACGAGCCGGTCAACACCTACGAGCCCGGCAGCGCCGACCGGGAGCGGCTCCAGCGACGGCTGGCCGAGCTCGCCGCCGAGCAGATCGAGCTGCCGATGACCATCGCCGGCGAGCAGCGGATGGCCGGTGGCGAGTCGATCAACGTGGTCCAGCCGCACAAGCACGCCCACGTGCTCGGCGTCACCGGGCACGCCACCCACGACGACGCCCGCGCCGCGGTCGAGGCCGCGAAGGCCGCCGCCCCGATGTGGCGCGCGCTGCCGTTCGAGGAGCGCGCCGCGATCTTCCTGCGCGCCGCCGACCTGCTCTCCGGCCCCTGGCGGGACACCCTCAACGCGGCCACCATGCTCGGCCAGTCCAAGACGGCCGTCCAGGCCGAGATCGACGCTGCCTGCGAGTTCATCGACTTCCTGCGGTTCAACGTCTACTTCGCCCGCAAGCTGCTGGCCGAGCAGCCGATGTCCTCGCCGGGCGTGTGGAACCGGTTCGATCACCGCCCCCTCGAAGGCTTCGTCTACGCGGTCACCCCGTTCAACTTCACCGCGATCGCCGGCAACCTGCCCTCGGCGCCGGCCCTGCTCGGCAACACCGTGGTCTGGAAGCCGGGCCCGACCCAGCAGTTCGCCGCGCACTTCACCATGCGGCTGTTCGAGGCGGCCGGCCTGCCGCCCGGTGTGATCAACATGGTCACCGGGCGCGGCGAGGAGGTCTCCGAGGTCGTGCTCGCCGATCCGGACCTGGCCGGCATCCACTTCACCGGGTCGACCAAGGTCTTTCAGCACCTGTGGCGGACCGTCGGCGAGAACATCGCCCGGTACCGGGGCTACCCGCGTCTGGTCGGCGAGACCGGCGGCAAGGACTTTGTGGTCGCGCACACCAGCGCCGACGTGGACGCCCTGCACACCGCGCTCATCCGCGGCGCATACGAGTACCAGGGGCAGAAGTGCTCGGCCGCGTCCCGGGCGTACATCCCCCGGTCGATCTGGGAGGGCGGGCTGCGGGACCGGCTGGCCGCCACCGCCGACTCGCTGGCGTACGGCGACGTCACCGACTTCCGCAACTTCGGCGGCGCGGTGATCGACGACAAGGCGTTCGGCCGGCACACCGCCGCGCTGGAGCTGATCAACGGTGACGACACCTGCCGGGTCCTGGCCGGTGGCACCGCCGACGACTCGGTCGGATACTTCGTCCGGCCGACGCTCTTCGAGTGCTCCGACGCCGCGCACGAGACCTTCACCACCGAGTACTTCGGTCCGATCCTCGGCGTGCACGTCTTCGACGACGCCCGCTTCGACGAGGTGGTCGCGCAGGCCGAGTCGATCGCCCCGTACGCGCTGACCGGGTCGATCTTCGCGACCGACCGCCGGGTGGTCGACCAGGTGGCCGAGAAGATGCGGTACGCGGCCGGCAACTTCTACATCAACGACAAGCCGACCGGCGCGGTGGTCGGGCAGCAGCCCTTCGGCGGCGCCCGGGCCAGTGGCACCAACGACAAGGCGGGCTCCTGGCACAACCTGGTCCGCTGGATGTCGCCGCGGACGATCAAGGAGACCTTCGTCCCGCCGACCGACCACGGGTACCCCCACATGGGCTGAACCGGCGAAGGCCGCCGGTGGCGCGCGGAGTGCCACCGGCGGCCCGGCCGGGCCATCCGGCGGCCCGGCGGCCACCAACGGTGACCGCCCGGGGGAGTCTCCGGCGGTCCCCGGCGGACTGTCGTCCACCGACAGTGCACATCGGACGACCCAACCGGTGCCGAAAACGGCAAATCCTGGACGCCGGGTCGGGCAAAGTGGCAGCTTAGAGGGCATGGCGGAAACCGGAGTCAACCCGACCGCGGCGGCCCTGCTGGGGCTGCTGCACGAGGGCCCGATGACAGGCGGCCAGCTCATGGCCGCCGCCGAGCGCCGACTGGCGCCGTACTGGTCGATGACCCGCAGTCAGGTCTACCGGGAGCTTCCGGTGCTGGCTGAGAAGGGCATGGTGCGGCTCGGTAAGCCCGGCCCGCGGATGAGCCAACCGTACGCGATCACGGCGGCCGGAAAACGGACATTCTCCCGCTGGCTGGCCGAAAACCCCGGCAAGGACACCATCCGTAACCCGGTCGCGCTGCGGATCGCCTTCGGCGGCCTGCACTCCCAGACTCAGCTCAAGAACCTGTACGCGTCGGCGAACGAGTACCACGCCGAGGCCCTCGCGGCGGCGCGTGAGCAGGTCAAGAACGCCAAGAAGGAAGGCGACAACTACGACGCCAGCGCGTTGGAGTTCGCCGTCGCCTACCACAAGGCGGCCCTGTCCTGGCTCAAGGCCGCACCGGTCGGCTGACCGCCCCGGGCGGGCCGGGCGGCCGCGGTGAGCGGCCTTCGGGTGGTGCCGCGCGGACTTTTCGCGGGTGACCGCGGGGCAGGCACGCTGAGCGCTCGCCCGCGCAGTACGCTTGTCTGTCGTGACCGCTGCCGATTACGCCGAACAGCTCAAGGAACTCGACGCCACCCTGCGCAACATCGAGGCCGTCCTCGACCTCGACAAGCTCCGCGAGCAGAAGGCTCGCCTGGAGCAGGAGGCCTCCGCGCCGGATCTCTGGGACGACCAGGCCAAGGCGCAGCAGGTGACGTCGCAGCTGTCGTACGTCAACGGCGAGATCAGCAGGCTCGGTAACCTCCGCTCCCGGCTCGACGACGCCGGGGTGCTGCTGGATCTCGCCGAGGCCGAGTCCGACCCCGGCACGCTCGCCGAGGTCGAGTCGGAGATCACCGGGCTGACCAAGGCCGTCCAGGAGATGGAGGTCCGCACCCTGCTCTCCGGCGAGTACGACTCCCGGGAGGCGCTGGTCGCCATCCGGGCCGGTGCCGGCGGCGTGGACGCGGCGGACTTCGCCGAGATGCTGCTGCGGATGTACCTGCGCTGGGCCGAGCGGCACGGTTACCCGACCGAGGTCTACGAGACCTCGTACGCCGAGGAGGCGGGCCTCAAGTCGGCCACCTTCACGGTCAAGGTGCCCTACGCCTACGGCACGCTCAGCGTCGAGTCCGGCACCCACCGGCTGGTGCGGATCAGCCCGTTCGACAACCAGGGCCGGCGGCAGACCAGCTTCGCCGGCGTCGAGGTGCTGCCGGTCGTCGAGCAGACGGACCACATCGACATCCCCGAGAACGAGATGCGGATCGACGTCTACCGCTCCTCGGGCCCGGGTGGGCAGAGCGTCAACACCACCGACTCGGCGGTCCGGATCACCCACATCCCGACCGGCATCGTGGTCACCTGCCAGAACGAGAAGTCGCAGCTGCAGAACAAGGCCTCCGCGCTGCGGGTGCTCCAGGCCCGGCTGCTGGAGCGTAAGCGCCAGGAGGAGCAGGCCAAGCTCCAGGGCCTGAAGACCGAGGCCGCCGGCTCGTGGGGCGACCAGATGCGCTCGTACGTCCTGCACCCGTATCAGATGGTGAAGGATCTGCGTACCGAGCAGGAGACGGGCAATCCGTCCGCGGTCTTCGACGGTGAGCTGGACGGCTTCATCGAGGCGGGCATTCGCTGGCGCAAGCAGCAGCAGCTCACCACTGACGGTGCGTGACCGGGCTCGGACGGAGCGCGTCATCGATCTTTGCCTGACCGGCTGAATCGATGACGCGACTCGCAACTACGGGGCGGGGGGCTTGGCTCTCCGGTTACACCGCGTAGACTCTCGACCCGTGATTCAGCTTGAGCAAGTGACGAAGACGTACCCGAAGGCGTCCCGGCCTTCGCTCGACAGCGTGTCCGTCTCGATCGAGAAGGGCGAGTTCGTCTTCTTCATCGGTCCATCCGGCTCCGGCAAGTCCACGATCATCAAGATGCTGCTGCACGAGGTCACCCCCAACAAGGGGCGGATCATCGTGAACGGCAAGGACGTCACGTCGATGCGCTCCTGGAAGCGACCCCAGTTCCGGCGTTCCATCGGCTGCGTCTTCCAGGACTTCCGCCTCCTGCCGAACCGCACGGCGTACGAGAACGTGGCGTTCGCCCTGGAGGTGATCGGCAAGACCAAGGCGGTCGCGCGTCGGGTCGTTCCGGAGGTGCTGGAGCTGGTCGGGCTCGGGGGGAAGGAGCACCGCTACCCCCACGAGCTCTCCGGTGGTGAGCAGCAGCGGGTGGCGGTGGCCCGGGCGTTCGTGAACCGGCCGCTGATCCTGCTGGCCGACGAGCCCACCGGAAACCTGGACCCGGACACGTCGATCGAGATCATGCGCCTGCTGGACCGGATCAACCGCACCGGCACGACCGTCGTGATGGTCACGCACGACTCCAACATCGTGAACCAGATGCGCCGCCGCGTCATCGAGATCGAGAGCGGCCGCATCGTGCGCGACCAGGCCCGCGGCGTCTACGGCTGATCCGTCCTCGTTGACGATCCGTAGACCCTGACGACGAACACCTCACGCCGGAGAGCCGGAGGAATTCCCGATGCGGATGAAGTACGTCCTGTCCGAGGTACTGGTCGGGCTGTGGCGCAACGTCACCATGACCATCGCGATGATCATCACGATGGGGGTGTCGCTGTTCATGCTGGGCGGTAGCGGCCTTCTCTATCAGAAGGTCGGCGACATGAAGGACCTCTACTACGAGAAGGTCGAGGTCTCGATCTTCCTCAAGACCGACGCTCCGCCGGAGCAGCGCGACGCTCTCAAGGCCAAGCTGGACGGCGACCCGCTGATCAAGAACGTCACCTACGTCGACAAGGCGGAGGCGTACAAGCGCTTCCAGCAGATGTACGCGGACGCCCCGGACCTGGTGAACGCCATCAAGCCGGACCAGCTGCCCGAGTCGTTCCGGCTCACGCTGGTCAACCCTGAGCAGTACAAGAACATCTACGACCAGTACAAGGACTCCGAGGGCGTCGACGAGATCGTCGACCAGAGCAAGTTGCTCGACAAGGTCTTCGGCGTCCTCACCGGCATCCAGAACTTCGCGCTGGCCATCGCGATCGTGATGGCGGTGGCCGCGTTGCTGCTGGTCGCGAACACCATCCAGGTGGCCGCGTACAGCAAGCGGCGCGAGGTCGCGGTCATGAAGCTGGTCGGCGCCTCCAACTGGTTCATCCAGGCGCCGTTCGTGCTGGAGGCCGTGGTCGCCGGCCTGATCGGCTCGATCCTCGGCCTGGTGGCGCTGATCGGCTTGAAGGTCGTGGCGGCCGGTGGGTCGATGGCCGCTCTGGAGAGCCTGATCACGCCGGTCTCCTGGTCCGAGATCTTCCTGATCTTCCCGCTGATGGCCGGCGTCGGCGGCCTGGTGAGCGCGGTCACGGCCTGGGTCACGCTCCGCTTCTACCTGCGGGTCTAGTCACCGCGACGGGCTCTCCAAGGGCCCTCCCGTGCCGGAATAAACGGCGCGGGAGGGCCCTTGTCATTCGGGTAGCATGATCCCCGCTCCGCGGCCGGTGGCCGTGGACCGATGAGGAAGGAGGTGGCGCCGATGCCACGGGAAAAGGGCCGCAAGGTGGTCGCCTCCAACAAGAAGGCGCGCCACGACTACGCCATCCTCGACACGTACGAGGCGGGCATGGCGCTGACCGGCACCGAGGTCAAGTCGCTGCGGGCCGGGCGGGCGTCGCTGGTCGACGCGTTCGCCCAGGAGCGTGACGGCGAGCTCTATCTGCACGGCATGCACATCCCGGAGTACACGCAGGGCACCTGGACCAACCACGAGCCCCGGCGTACCCGGAAGCTGCTGCTCAAGCGGCTGGAGATCGACCGGCTGATCGGCAAGAGCCGGGAGAGCGGTCTCACCATGGTGCCGTTGCAGGTCTACTTCTCCGACGGCTGGGCCAAGGTGGAGATCGGCCTGGCCCGGGGTAAGAAGTCGTACGACAAGCGTCAGGATCTTGCCAAACGGGACGCCGATCGGGAGATCGCCCGTGTGGTGGGCCGACGCGGCAAGGGGATGGGCGACTGAAAAGTCTGGTTTGTCCGGGGGTCGGTTTCCGGCCGGCCTCGGGATGAATCCGGTTGCGCCAGGCGTTAGGCTTGGTGACGCTGCCGACAGGGGCAGCCCTTCGAGGGGGTGACAGGTTTCGACTTCGTACGTTGCGGCAGGGGAAGCGAGCCGAGGAAGCCGACGTCGTCTCGTGAATCGGTCGTCGGAAACCAATAAGCGCCAAGAACAATCGCGCTGACTTCGCTCTCGCCGCCTGAGGCGAGTAGCAAGTCTGTCGGCCTGGGAGCGCCTTCGACCCAGTTAGCCGGCATCAGCTAGAAGGCTGGCCAATCGGACCCGGTCGCGGGGTCCGTGCGGCGAGATCAATCAGCGACTGGGCCCGTCACACCGACTCGCTCGCGTGATCGGAGGGGCCGAGTAGAGGCACAGCGAGCTGCGCTCGGAGAAGCCCTGACAAGGCGGCGAAGGACCCGGGTTCGATTCCCGGCACCTCCACCACCTGACCTGTGCGCCCCGGTCCACCCGGACCGGGGCGCACAGTCGTATCCGGCCCGGTTGGCGGTCCGGTCTACGCTGCCGCCTGTGACGAACGAGAAGATTCAGCTCTCCGTGGGCGCCGGGTCCGGCCAGCGGGCCTTCGCCGCAGTGGTGGGCGGCCTGTTCACCGTGTTCGGAGCGATCTTCGTGCTGTTGCCGGTGATCGCCGACCGTCTGCTGGCGCGGCTCACCGGCTACGGCGACCCCTTCCCGTCGTACGACGACGCGCGGGACCTGCCGCCCGGCATGCTTCCGCCGGACCTGACCGACGGCTCCGGCGGCGCCCCCTCACCCTCACGGTTCGTCGGGCTGTGCGGGCTTCCGTTCGTCCTGCTCGGGCTCTATCTGCTGCTGCGGATGCTGCGCACCGCCGCCTGGCTGGAGGGGACCCGGGCCTCCGTACGCGGCGCGCTCGGCACCCGCACCGTCGACCTGGCCACCGCCGACGTGCACGGCGGGGCGGTCGCCTATCAGGCCGGCGGCAACGCGGTGGTGCGGGTGCCGACGGTGGTCGCCCGCGACCGGGACACCGGTCGCCGGGTCACCATCCCGTTGCAGGGCATGGGGCTGGCCACCCTGCCGCCGTACGAGCTGCGGGCGCTCGCCGACGCGATCACCGCCGGCCGCCCGAACGGCGGTCGGGACGCCGACGTTCACGTGCTGGCCGGACAGCTGCGCAGCATGGCGGACAATCCGCTGGGTCGCTGAGGCCATCGGGACGGATGGGGCTGACGGGGCGGTTGGGGCAGATGAGGCATCCGGGAACCCTGGACAGCCCGTCCGGCCGGGTCCACCATCGCTGTACGCGCTAGCGCAGCAGCGGGAGGTGCCCATGGTCACCGGTCCGATCCAGCAGCCGTCCACGGTCGCCGCGGCGGCCCGGCCGCCGGCCGCGCGCCAGCCCGGGCCCACCCCCCTCGGCGACCTGCACGCCCTCGCCCGGCCGCTCGTCACACTCGGCGGGGAGCCGCGCTGGCGGGAGCACCTGGTCGTCCAGCTCGGCCCGGTCCGGCGGGGGTTCGCCGAGCACGTCCGGCTCACCGAGGGCCCCGCCGGCCTCTACGCCGAGCTGCTCCACCAGGCGCCCCGGCTCGACCGGGGGGTACGCCTGCTGACCCACGAGCACGCCGCCATCGCCGCGGCGATCGTCGCTCTCCAGCGTGCCGCCGAGCTGACCAGCGGGACCGCCGAGGAGCTGCGGGAACGGGTCGCGCACCTGCTGCGGGCCCTCGACCGGCACCGGCAGCGGGGTGCGGACCTGCTCTGGGAGGCCTACCAGGCGGACCTGGGCGGGGAGGACTGACCGCGGGAACCGGTGGCGGTCGCGTGGCGTCCAACCGGCATGCGACGCACGCTCGCCCTGCTGGGGTTGCCGCTTCTGCTCCTCGCCGGCTGCGCCGCGCCCGGCTCCGATCCGGCCGGGCCGTCCGTCGACCCCCTCAACCACCGCTGGGAGGCGTTCTACCAGCGGGCCGGTGAGGTGGCCGACGCCTGGCGGCCGGGCGAGGTGTGGCGCAGCGGCTACGTGCCGCTCGAGGAGGCCACCGTGCTGACCGGTGAGCCGGGCTTCAACGGCGACACCAAGCAGGCGTTCCTCCTCGGCTGGTACCGGGACCAGATCGCCCTGCCGACCGCCACGCCGGCCGACGGCACCATCCGGTTCCCGGACGGCACGCTGCGGGTGCCGCTGATCAGCGCCGCCGAGGCGTACGCCCAGCTCCACCAGGGCGACCCCCCGGCCTGCGACGGGCGGCCGATGGCACCACCGACCACCGGGCCGGGGCGGCTCAAGGACGGAGGGCCGACCATCGAGCCGGGGCCGGACGGCCTGTTGCCCACCCGCCCCGGGCCGGACAGCCCGGTCGCCACCCACCTGGACACCCCCTGCGTTCCGCTGACGGTCACCGGGGTGAAGCTGGGCAGCGCGCCGGCGCGGACCAGCCGTGGCCTGGCGGAGGTGCCGGCCTGGCTGTTCACCGTGGCGGAGCTGCGGGTGCCGGTGGCCCGGCTGGCGGTCGCGCAGCGCGCGGTCGGCGCCCGACCGGAGGCCGTGGCGCCCGACCGGCCGCTGCCCGACGGAGTGGTGGCCGTGCAGACCCTCGACGCGGTGGACGGCGCCCGCCTGGACTACCGGGTCGGGGTGGGCGCGTGCGACAGCGATGTCACCCCGCTGGTGCTGGAGCGGGACGACGTGGTGGTGCTCGGCGGCGGGGTGATTCGGTCGACCGAGATGTGCACGGCGCAGCTGGTGGCGAAGCCGGCGAGCGTCACCCTGAAGGCGCCGCTCGGTGACCGGGTGGTGCTCGACGTGGGCAGCGGCATCCCGATCACCCTGGTACGGCGGTGAGGCTCACAAAAGCCGCGGCAGTTCGGTGCTGATCGGCACCGGCAGCACCGTCGGCCGGCCGGCGGCCAGCGCCGCGTCGAGCGCCTCCCCGAGCTGGTCCAGCGGATCCACCACGGCGGACGCGCAGCCGTAGCCGTGGGCGATCGCGGCGATGTCCAGCCCGGGCAGGTCGAGCGCGGGCACCCCAGGGGTGTGCTTCAGCTCGGCGAACGCCTTGAGGATGGCGTACTGGTGGTTGACCGGGACCACGACGGCGAGCGGCAGGCGCAGCTGGGCGGCGGTCCACAACGCCTGCACGGAGTAGTGGAAGGAGCCGTCGCCGACCACGGCCACCACCGGTCGGCCGCGGCCGGTGTCCCGCTCGGCCAGGGCGATCCCGACCGCTGCGGGCAGCCCGAACCCGAGGCCGCCGCTGGCCATGGTGAAGTACGACCGCGGCCGGTTGATCCGCAGCCGACGGCGCAGCGCGGCGAGGTTTGACGGTGACTCCTGCACCAGCACCCCGTCGGCCGGCCAGTGTCGGGCCAGTGCGGCGAAGAGCGCGTCGGCGCTCGGCGGGCTGGTGGCCTCGGGCGTTTCCGGCTCCGCGCGGATGGGTGGTGCTGGCCGGTCCGTGGGCGGCAGCAGCTCCACCAGGCCCGCCAGGGCAAGCCCGGCGTCGCCGAGCAGGCTCTCCCCGACCGGGGCGCGGGCCGACTCGTCCGGGTCGTCGGTGATGTGCAGCAGGCGGGCGTCGTCGGGCAGGTAGTCGCCCGGCACGTGCGGGTAGTAGCGGAAAACCGGGGCGCCGACCACCAGCACCGTGTCGTATCCGCGCAGCGCCTCGGCGAGCGGACCGATCGCGTACGGCAGGACTCCCCGGAAGTGCGGGTGGTCCTCGGGGAAGACGGCCCGCTCCGGCGCCGGGGCGGCCCAGACCGGGGCGGCCAGCCGCTCGGCCAGCGCCACGGCCGCCGGCCAGGCGTCGGTCCGATCCACGGCCGCGCCGAGCACCAGCACCGGGGCGCGGCTGGCGGCCAGCGTGGCGGCGAAGCCGCGCAGCCGGTCCGGGTCCGGGGCGAACCGGGCGGCCACCGTGCGCACCTGCGGTGGCGGGTCGGTGGGCTGGTCCCAGTCGTCCATCGGCACGGAGAGGAACACCGGCCCGGCCGGCGGCTGCACCGCGATCGCGTACGCCCGCATGAAGGCCGCCGGGACGTCCTGCGCGCGGGCCGGCTCGTGGGCCCACTTGACGTACGGCTGGGTCAGCTCCGCCGCCCGCCGGTTCACCAGCCGGGGTTCGAGCAGCAGCATCTCCCGGGCCTGCTGGCCGGCGCTGATGATCAACGGGGTCTTGTTGTGCCAGGCGGTGACCAGGTTGCCCATGCCGTTGCCGGTGCCCGGGGCGGTGTGCAGGTTGACGTGCGCGGGCCGTCCGGTGGCCTGGGCGTACCCGTCGGCCATTGCCACGGCCGTCGCCTCCTGCAGCGCGTGCACATAGCGGAAGTCGGCCGGGAAGTCGCGGAGGAAGGGCTCCTCGGTGGAGCCGGGGTTGCCGAAGACGGTGGTCAGGCCCAGGTCACGAAGCAGGTCGTACGTCGTGTCGCGGACCGTTGCCATCGCCCACCGCCTCCGTCTTTCGCGGTGCCGGAGACAGCGTGGTGATCAGTTCCCCGACCAGCCGAATCTATCGGGCGCCAGTCGACTTTTCGGGCGCTTCCCGGGCTTCGTGACGGCGGGCCGGCCAGGCCGCGGTCAGGGCAGCGGGAAGGGGAGCTTGATCCCGTCGAGTGCATGCCCGCACGGGCAGTCCCGCTCGGCGGGCAGGGCCTCGACCGCGTCCAGCAACACCCCGCGCAGCCGGTCGGTGTTCTCCGCGAAAACCCGGAAGACCTCCTCCTGGGTGACCGATTCGCCGGCCTCGACGCCCGCGTCCAGGTCGGTGACCAACGCGATCGAGGTGTAGCAGAGGGCGAGCTCGCGAGCGAGCACCGCCTCCGGGTGGGCGCTCATGTTGACCACCGTGCCGCCGATCGCGGCGAACCAGCGCGACTCGGCCCGGGTGGAGAAGCGCGGTCCCTCGACCACCACCACCGTCCCGCCGTCCACCGCCGGCACACCGCGCCCGGCCGCCGCGTCGAGCAGCGTCCGTCGCCCCGCCGGGCAGTACGGGTCGGCGAAGGGCACGTGCACCGCGCCCTCGTCGTAGTAGGTCTGGGGGCGCCCGCTGGTGCGGTCGATGAGCTGGTCCGGCACCACGAACGTGCCGGGACCCAGCTCGGGCCGCAGCCCGCCGACCGCGCAGGGGGCGAGCACCTGGCGTACGCCCAGGGACCGCAGCGCCCACAGGTTCGCGCGGTACGGGATCAGGTGCGGCGGGTAGCGGTGGTCGCGTCCGTGCCGGGGCAGGAACGCCACCTGCCGACCGCCCACCTCGGCGATGGTGACCGTGTCCGAGGGCGGCCCGTACGGCGTGTCCAGCGCGTGTTCGGCGGCGCCGTCGAGCAGGGCGTAGAGGCCCGACCCGCCGATCACCGCCACTTCGGCCGTGGGGCCCATCGGTCCTCCCTCGATCCTGTCGCGATCACCCGCCGGTCAGACCTTAACCAGCGGGCGAGCCGCAGGCTAATGTGCGTGGCATGGTGTTGACCGCGCGGATGGTCGACGACGTCGGTTTCGCCACACGGGCGTACGGCTGACGGGTGTCGGACATGCAGGGTGAGGGACAGGCGATCGGTGGCCGAGCCATGGAGTCGATGACCGGGCGGCTGCTGGTGGCGACTCCCGCGTTGAAGGACCCGAACTTCGACCGTACGGTCGTGCTGCTGGTCGCCCACGAGCCCGGCGGCGCGCTCGGTGTGGTGCTGAACCGCGCCACCGAGGTGCCGGTCGCCGACGTCCTGGGCGACTGGAGCGACCTGGCCCGATACCCCGCGGTGCTTTTCGAGGGCGGCCCGGTGCAGCCCGAGTCGGCCATCTGCCTGGCCCGGATGCGCCACCCGATCAAGCCGGTGAAGGGCTTCCACCGGGTCGCCGGTGCGGTGGGCACCATCGACCTCTCCGTCGACCCGGAGCGGTTGCGGGAAGCCGTCGGCGGGATCCGGGTCTTCGCCGGCTACTCCGGCTGGGGCGCCGGCCAGCTGGAGGAGGAGATCGAGCAGGGCTCCTGGTTCGTCCTCGACGCCCTACCCGGGGACGCCTTCGTCGATCGGCCGGACGATCTCTGGCCGATGGTGCTGCGCCGGCAGGGCGGCATGATGGCCGCGGTCGCCCACTTCCCGCCGGACGTGGCCCTGAACTGATCCCGCGGCGGGGGTACCCCCACGAGATGACCATGCCAACCGGCGTGTGTATAGTTCTCTCCGTGCCCGGGGCGACCGGGGACGACAGCAAGGGGCCGTGGCGCAGCTGGTAGCGCACCACACTGGCAGTGTGGGGGTCAGGGGTTCGAGTCCCCTCGGCTCCACCCAAGCACAAAAGCCCTGGTGAGGGATTCAAACCCCCACCAGGGCTTTTGTCGTTTCTAGTGTGCTCGGGCCGTATTCACCGCCCACGGACCCGCCCTTGCGCGCGTTCATCGCCCACGCCGCTTCGGTGTCGCCGACCGAGCCTTAACTGGTCACCGCGCATCCTGGCTCAGGTGGCCTTCACTCCGCTGCTGGCCGCCTGGTCGATCTGGCTCGGCATCGGCATCTCGGCACGGGTGAGCGACATCCGGGTCGCGCAGCAGCTCGGCACGCTCGCGAGCATCCCGATGGTCGTGGTCACGTCGCTCGTCGCGTTCGACGTGATCCACGGGACGATCGGGCTCGCCGTCGGGTGTGCCGCCGTACTGCTGATCCTCGACGGGTTCGGCTGGCGGATCCTGTCGGGCACCCTCAACCGTGAACGGCTCATCACCGGCACCCACTGACGGGAACCGCTGAAGCCTCGCCCAACGGTGTGCGCGATAGCGCCGGAGCGGACAAAGAACGAGCAGGCCAGCGGCAATTAACCTGGGTGCGGACTTCTGTCCGCTCGCCCGACGGGCACCACGCTCAGTCTCAGTCTCGGTGTCGCGGTCCCCGCCGGTGCCTGACCCGATCCGGGGCAGGTGGGCGGTCGGGGTTCGAGTTCCCTCGGCTCGACCCGTGCGGTACGCCCTGGTGAGGGACGAACCCCTCGCCAGGGCGTCGCCTCGCTCAGGCGTCAGCAGCCGCAGGTGTAGTAGAGGATGTCCCAGTGGTTGCCCTCGTCGGTGTAGAGGTTGCCCGACGGGGCTCGCCACTGGTAACCCCAGCCGGATATGTAACCCACGTAGGTATAAGCGCTGGTGATCCAGTTGTAGACGCAGGTCGTCTTGGCGATGTCCACCTTGTAGCCGTTCCAGTGGCTGTACGTTCCGCCGGCGTGCCCGGTTTCCGTGCCGCCGGTGATGGTGATGGCGCAACCGCTGGCCCGCTTGAAGGTGATGATGCCGCTGATCGTGGCCTGCCGGATGCCCTCGAACGAGGTGCACGTCGGGTTGTTGCGGTTGCTGCAGTTGCCGCTGGAAACCCAGCCGATGCCGGCGGCGCTCAGTTGGGAGGTGGCGCTGCTGTGGGTGATCGCGAAGGCGGGGGTGCTGAAACCGAGGGCGGTGACGATCGCCGCGACGCCCGCGAGGAGCAGGGTGAGCATGCGGCGGCGCAGGGCACTACGGGTCGTTGACATGGCGTCTCCTGATTCGCAGCAGGGGTAGATGTTTGCGAAGCGGAGGCCGGCCCGTGAAATTTCTACCACGCATCGATGTCTATGACTAGAAGCAAGCGATGGTCATCGATCGATGTTCAAGAGCGTTTCAAGCTGTCGCCGCTCAGCGGCTGCGGGCCTGCGGGGCGCGGTTGAGCGTTCGTGCGAGGTCGCCGGCGGCAGTTGCGGCGGCGGCTGTCACGTCGCGGACGATGTCCGCAGCGGGCCGTTCCGCGGTGAGGGGGAAGCCTTGGCCTGCCCAGAGGTTGATCGAGTCGAGGTCGTCGGCCTTCCTCGCCGCCGCGCGGATCGGCGTGGTGAGGTGATGGAGTTCGGGGTAGGCGTACGGCGCGAACGCTCCGTGGTCGGCGTGGAAACGGTTGTGGAGACCGCGAGCGGTTCGGCCGGTGAAGGCGCGGGTGAGGACCGTGCGGCCCGGCTGTCCGAGCGCTCGCCGATGGGCTGCACTGGTGCCCGCCTCCGGGCAGCGCAGGAACGCGGTGCCCATCTGCGCCGCCACCGCACCCGCTGCCAGGACCGCGGCCAGTGACCGGCCGTCGATGACGCCACCGGCGGCGATCAGGGGGCGGTCTGTCTGTGCTGCGACCAGCCGCAGCAGTACGAGTAGACCGAAGTCGTCGTGGCCGTCGTCGGCGAACCCGCCGCGGTGGCCGCCGGCCTCGATTCCTTGCACGACGAGGGCGTCCACGCCGTGCTCGGCGGCGGCAGCGGCCTCTTCGGGGCGGGTCACGGTGACGATGACCGTGCTGCCGACGTCGTGGAGTGCGCCGATCGCATTCCGCTCGGGCAGCCCGAAGGCGAAGGACACCACCGGCACCGGCCGGGCCAGTAGCAGGTCGATCTTCTCCGTCCACCAGTCGTCGTCGTGTCGTGGTGTCCCTGGTTCGATGCCCCAGCGGCTGGCTTCCCGGGCCATCCGCCCCGCGTACTCATCGATCTGCCGCTGCGTCGCCGCCGGAGGCGTGGGGACGAAGACGTTGACCCCGTACGGGTGGTCGGTGAGGGTGCTGATGCTCTCCAGTTCCGCCTTGACCTGGTCGGGTTCTTGTAGCCGGCGGCGAGGAAGCCCAGGCCACCCGCGTTGCTGACCGCGGCGGCGAGGGTCGGTGTCGACGGACCCCCGGCCATCGGCGCCTGCACGATCGGCGCCCCGAGAGAAGAAAGTCGCATCACACACCCCCAGGGCAGCATATGCACGCCGTCGGTCCGACCACGCGATCACGATGCACGGGGTGACCTGGCGCGGCCAGCCGTCACGGCCATGGCCGCACTCATATTCTCTCGGGATATATACGCGGGGTATACCCTCAGTGTATGGTCTCGGCATGAGCGTTCCCATGACCCTCCTCGGCCTGCTCGAACGTGAGCCGAGCCACGGCTACGACCTCAAGCGCGACTACGACTCCTTCTTCAGCCGGGGCAAGTCGCTGCCGTTCGGCCAGGTCTACGCGACCCTCGGCCGACTCACCCGCGACGGAAAGATCGTGGTCGGCGAGGTCGAGCCGGGCGTCGGCCCCGAGCGCAAGCGCTACGTCATCACCGAACGGGGCGCGACCGAGTTCGAGTCGTGGCTGACCGAGCCGGTCGAGGCCGAGCCCAACCTGCAGAGCGTGCTGTTCACCAAGGTCGTGCTGGCCCTCATGCTCGACCGCCCCGCCGAGGAATACCTCGACATGCAGCGCGCCACCCATCTGCGGCGGATGAAGGAGCTCACCGACCTGCGGCGCAGCGGCGACCTGGTCGACACCATGCTGGCCGACCACGGCCTGTTCCACCTGGACGCCGACCTGCACTGGATCGACACCACGATCGCCCGGCTGGACGCCCTTCGGAAGGTGGTACGCAAATGAAGGCCGTTGAGGCGCGCGACGTCCACCTGTCCTTCGGCGAGACCCCGGCGCTGCGGGGCGCCAGCGTCTCGGTGGCCCCGGGCGAGATCGTCGCCATCATGGGCCCGAGCGGGTCGGGCAAGTCGACCCTGCTGCACTGCCTGGCCGGGATCCTGGTCCCCGATGCGGGGGAGATCCACTTCGACGGCCGCCGGATCGACACGCTGAGTGAGCACGAGCGCAGCATGCTGCGCCGCGACCAGTTCGGGTTCGTGTTCCAGTTCGGGCAGCTCGTGCCGGAGCTGACCGCGGAGGAGAACGTCGCGCTGCCGCTGCTGCTCGGCGGCGTCAAGCGCGCCGCCGCGCTGAAGCAGGCGCGGCCCTGGTTCGAGCGGCTCGGCCTGGACGGGCTGGAGCGCCGCCGCTCGGGCGAGCTCTCCGGCGGTCAGGCGCAACGGGTCGCGTTGGCCCGTGGCCTGGTCGCCCGGCCCGGGGCGCTCTTCGCCGACGAGCCGACCGGGGCGCTCGACTCGTTCACCGGCGAGCAGGTCATGGACCTGCTGGTCGCCTCGGCCCGCGAGGAGGGCACGACCGTCGTGCTCGTCACCCACGAAGCCCGCGTCGCCGCGTACGCCGACCGGCAGGTCATCGTGCGCGACGGCAAGGTGAACGCGTTGGTGCTCTCATGATCCGATTCGGTTTGCGGCTGTCGCTGGCCGGAGGGCGGGAGGCCGCCACCCGGCTCGTCATCATCGCCGCCGCGGTGGCGCTCGGCGTCGGCATGCTCCTGACCACGGTCGCCGGCATGAACGCGGTCGGCGCGCAGAACCAGCGGTACGGCTGGCTCAACACCGCCACCGTCCCGGCGGACTCCCCCGAGGCGTCGGCCGGCCAGCTGTGGTGGCTGCTGCGGGAGGACTATTACCACGGCCGGTCCATCGGCCGGGTCGAGGTCGCGGTGGCGGGCCCGGACGCGCCCGTACCACCGGGCATCGCGCACCTGCCCGGGCCGGGCGAATACTACGTCTCGCCCGCCCTCGGCGAGCTGCTGCGGACCACCCCGGCCGCGGAACTCGGCGACCGCTTCCCCGGCCACGAGATCGGCACGATCGGCTCGGCGGCGCTGCCCTCGCCCGAATCGCTGCTGATCGTCATCGGCCGCACCCCGGCAGAGCTGGAGCCGCTCGGGGCCCGGAAGGTCCCCCAGATCATGACCCTCTCGCCGAGCGACTGCAGCCACGGCTGCTATGTCGGGATCAACCACGACGGCATCACGCTCGTGCTGTCCATCGTCGCCGCCGCGCTGCTCTTCCCGGTGCTCATCTTCATCGGCACCGCGACCCGGTTGGCCGCCACCCGCCGGGAGCAGCGCTTCGCCGCGATGCGGCTGGTCGGCGCCACCCCACGGCAGATCTCCCGCATCTCGGCCGTGGAGTCGCCCCTCGCCGCCTCGGTGGGCACCGCCGTCGGGTTCGGCCTGTTCTTCGCCGCCCGGCCGGGACTCGCCGCCATCCCGTTCACCGGCGAACCGTTCTTCCCCGGCGACCTGTCGCTCACGATCGTCAACGTCCTGGCGGTCGCGCTCGCCATCCCACTCGGCGCGGTCGTGGCCTCCTGGCTGGCGCTGCGCCGGGTGCAGATCTCGCCGCTGGGCGTGAGCCGACAGGTCACCCCGAAACCGCCGCGCGTCTGGCGGCTGGTCCCGCTGGTCGCCGGGCTCGCCGAGATGGCGTACTTCATCGGCCGGCGTCCGCCGACCGTCAACGGCCAGATCACCGCGTACCTCTCCGGGTTTGTGCTGATCATGATCGGGCTCGTGCTGGCCGGGCCGTGGCTGACCATGGTCGGTGCCAGGGTGCTGGCCGGGCGTGCCAGTCGACCCGCCACGCTCATCGCCGGGCGGCGGCTCGCGGACAACCCGCAGGCCGGCTTCCGGTCGGTCAGCGGGCTGATCGTGGCGCTGTTCGTGACCAGCGTGGCGACCGGCACGATCACCACCTTCGTCGCCAACCGCGGCGCGCCGCACCCCGACATGGTGGAGGCCACCTCACTGGCCAAGGCGTTCATGCCCGAGGAAGGGCCGGCGCCGGCCGCGGACCAGATTCCGGCCGGGCTCAGCACGATCCCCGGGGTACGCAGCGTGACCGTGGTCCACGCCAATCCAGTCGACCACCCACCGGTCGACTTTGTGCGGAAGCCGACGGATTCCGTATCCGCCGCCAATCGGGCGTGGTGGCCCGGCGTCATCACGTGCGCCGAGCTGGACCGATTGGCCGTGTTCGGCAGCTGCCCCGCCGGCGCACAGGTCGTGGCCGTGCCCGACGACCTCATCGGCATGCATGCGTGGGACCTGACCAGCGACAACTACGTCTGGTCTGCCGCCGACATCGCCCCCGCGGACGTGGACCGGCAGCCCATCCGTTCGGTGGTCGTCAACACGACCAGCCGCTCCGCGTTCGAGCAGGCCCGGACGATGCTGATCAACGCGTTCCCGCAGGGACGCTTCCCGGCGAGCATCGGCGAGTGGAAGTCGAAATCCGCCCGGCAGATGAACCAGTTCCAGCAGCTGGCCAACGTGATCATGCTGGCCAGCCTGCCGATCGCCGGCTGCAGCCTGGCCGTCAGCGTGGCCGGCGGGCTCAGCGACCGGAAGCGGCCGTTCAGCATGCTGCGCCTGACCGGGATGCAGCTGCGTACGCTGCGCCGGGTGGTCGCGCTGGAGACCGTCGTACCGCTGCTGCTCGTCGCGGCGGTGGCGATCGGGATGGGCTTCCTGGCCGCGCATCTGTTCCTGCGGGCGCAGCTGGGCTACACACTGCTGCCGCCGCACCTGCCGTTCTACCTCATGGTCGCCGGTGGGCTGGCGGTGTCGTTGGGAATCATCGCCTTGACGCTGCCGCTGCTGGGCCGGATCACCGGCCCCGAGACGGCCAGGAACGAGTGAGCCCCCGCCGGCGTGCGGGTTCACGTCTTGGCGGTGGCGGCGTCGCGGACCTGCTTGTTGGCCTGCTCGGGGGGGATCCCGGTGGCGCGTAGCAGGTCGCTGGCGGCGCTGCGGATCTGCAGGACGACGGTCTCGCCGAACATCCCGGCGTGCTGGCCGTCGACCTGTCCGGCCCGGCGTGCGGCTTCGAGGATCGTGTTGCGGGCGCGCCCGGCTGCCGGGACGGTGGCGCAGTCGCGGTGCAGGTGGGCCACGGCGTCGCCGAGAGCCTCGATGGCCTGGTGCAGTGCCGGTGGGACCGGTTCGTGGTACTCCAGCAGGGTGACTATGCGACGGATCAGCACCCGGGCGTCGATGATGAAGGCGTCGAACTGGTCGGCGGCGGCACGGTACTGCTGATATCGGTTCTGTAGGTGGCGCCACCACGGGGCGAGGGTCACGATTTCCTCGGTGGCCCGCAAGGCCTCGTTGAGTTGCGCGGCGTTGCTGGTGACGGACGAATTGAGGCGGTTCAACGCTTGTGCGGCGAGGTCCCGGTCGCCGGTGGCCAGGGCCCGGGCGGCGGTGTGGATGGCGGTGGTGAGGGTCTCGAAGAACGGTTTGGCGGCGCGGTCGATGCCCCGCAGGGGGTTGAGGGGCCACAGCAGTGCCACGGCGAGGAAGCCGACCGCCGCGCCCACGGCGGCGTCCAGGATGCGGGGTACCTCGAGGGCCTTTTGGCTGCCGGAGAGGGTGGCGAACAGAGTGGCGGTGGCGCCGGACTGACTGACGAGGGCACCACTGCGGCCGGCGACGAGGAGGCCGAGCGCGATGGAACTGGAGACGACCACGGCGATCTGCCACGATCCGGTGCCGATGAAATAGAGCAGCACGTCGGCCACCGTGATGCCCAGCCCTACGCCGATGAGCAGTTCCACGGTCTGCCTGGTGCGTTGGCCGGTGGCCGAGGCGATGGTGGCGAGAGCGGCGACGGGCGCGAAGACGGGCGCGTTGCGGCCCAGGAAATCCGTGGCGATGAGCCATGCGCCGGCCGTGGCGAGCCCGGCCTGGGCAGAGATCACCGCGATGGCCGCCACGGAGCGGGTGGCTCTGAAGCGCTGAAAGGCCCGTACCGGCAGTGAGCGGTCGCGGCGCTCCTCCTGGGCGCTCGGCCGCTCGTCCCGGGTGCCCGGCGAGGCCATGGTCGGGTCATCCCCGCTCCTGCGGGAAACAATCCCAGCTCAGGCCCGCATTACGGCAGACGCCGGTCGTCCTGCCATGAGCCAGTCCTGGACCCACCCGGGAGGTGGCCGGGGTCGGTCCCGCGCCCGCCGACCGCAGTCGCGGTCAGTGGGCGCGGGACGTTCACGACGGCTCCGGCCAGTTCCTCCGCGTACACCGTTACCTGTCCGGCTTCCGGGCCCGCGGCTGGCCGCGGATCACCGCGTACGGCTGGTCTTGGGCAGGTCGAACTGATCGGCCTTGCGGCAGTCCTTCGGCCCGCCGATCGCGCCCGGGCCGATCCGGTCGAGGGCCTGACGGGCCCGGTACCGGCCGAGGTTCCAGGCGTACCAGGGGTCGGACTCGTCGAGGTCGTCGGCGATCCAGCTCAGCGTGCAGCGGCGTACCGGGTCGGGGAGCTGGGTCAGCGCCGGCGTGGCGTCGGCGGAGAGCGCTCGCAGGTACCAAGCGTCGATCTTGCCGGTCTGCTCGTACCGGACGATGTTGCGCCGCGCCGCGTAGTCCTCGGGGTTGAGCACGGCCAGGCTGAGCAGCATCACCACGGCCATCGCCACCGTCGTGCCCGGGATCCACCGGCCCCGCCACCGCACCCCGGCGGCCAGGATCATCAGGAAGACCGACCCGAGCAGCAGCTCGAACGCCATCACGAAGATCCGCTCGCCGGTGAAGCTGTAGACCTTCTGGTAGGTCCACATCCGGGACAGCGCGGACACGACGATCACCACGCTGAGCGCGCTGAGCAGGCCCAGCAGGATCCGCAGCGCGGTGCGCTCGACCGGCAGATCCCGACTGGCCCAGCGGCTCACCCCGGTGAGCACGGCCAGGGTGAGCAGGGTGACGAAGAGCAGCTGCCAGAAGCCGCTGCGGGCGTATTCGGAGTAGCTCAGCCCGGCGACCTTCTGGACGTGCTGCTGGCCGCCGAAGAGCACGGTGAACTGCACGACGACGAAACCGGCGAAGAGCAGCGCCAGCGCCCCGATGGCGGGCGCCCACTCCAGCAGGCCGAGGCGGCGGGTGCTCGGCTTGTCGACGGTCGACAGGTCGGGCGGGGCGGCCAGGGTGTAGACCGCCGCGACGGCGGTCAGCCCACCGACGGCCGCCAGGAAGATCCAGCGGAACACCGTACCGACGTTGGTCTCGGGGACCGCCGTGTCGAGCAGCTCGGAGAACTTCGCGTCGGCCGAGGCGAGCAGGCTGCCGAAGACCAGCAGCACCAGCACGGTGGCGGCCACCGAGCCGGTGACCCGGCGAACCGTTCCGGCGTTGGGGGAGGCGGTGATGTGCCGGCGTACCCAGGGCAGGCCGCGGACGGCCGCGAACGGCGCCGCGACCAGGCCGAACAGGATCGAGCGGACCAGCCGGCCGCCGACGATGGCCAGGGTCGCGCAGCCCAGCGCGCCGAGAACGCAGAACGTCACCAGCCACCAGGCGTTACGGAAGGCGAGGACGGCGAGCAGCGCCAGGGCCGCCGCCGCCCAGCCACCGCGGATCAGGCGTTCGGTGCGGGGCAGGTCGGCGGTGCGCCGCCGCACCGCCACCAGCACGCCGAGAGTCAGGGTGAGCCAGCCGAGGAACCAGCCGATGCCGACCCGGCTCAGCGGTACGAAGAACGCGGTGCCGAGGGCGCCGGCCAGGACCGCGAGCGGTACCGCCCGTCCGGTGGCCTGCTTCGGCCCAGGCCAGCGCGCGCTGAGGAACGACGTCCGGGGGGTCGGCGGGCGGGGCGCCCAGCCGGCCCCGGGCTGGGGCGGGAACGTCGTCCAGGGCGGCGGGCCCGCTGCGTGGTACGGCGGCGGGGCAGGGGAGCCGGGCGGGGGAGCCGTCGGCATCGCGCCCACCGCCGGCGGGGCCGTGGCGGTGGCTGCCGGCGTGCCCGGTTGCTCGTCGGTCGCCGTTGCGTCGGCCGTCGTCTCCGACGTCGCCGCCGGGTCGCCGCTGGGCGCGGTGGTCCCACCGTCGGCCGTGCCGGTGGTGTCGGCGGTGGCCGTGCCGGGGGTGCCGGCGGTGGGTCGGGCGGTCGGGGCTGGCGCCGCGCCGGTGACCTCGACGGCGGGCGGGGTCGCCTGGGCGGGAACGCCCGGCGCGGGCGCCGCCACCTGCGGGGCCGCCGGCTGCGAGGCAGCCAGCGGCGCGGCCGACGGCTGCGCGGGGACCGGCTGGCCCTCGCCCGCCGGCACCAGCGGCACGAAGAGCGCGTAGCCGCGGGTTCCGGGCGGCACGGCGACCGGGATGGCCCAGGCGGGCTGGTCCTCCGGGCCGGGCCACGCCACGGTCGGCGCTCCGTCCACGGTGGGCATGACGAGAAGGTATGGCGTCACGTCGGCGGGGATTCCGCCATCCGTGGGTCCGGCCGCCGGGGCGGTCCGGGGGGAATCAGGCGCCGGTGGCGTCTCTGGCACGGCACGCTCCTTGAACACAGGGTGCCGTCACTGTAGGGCCAACGCCGTTCCGGGGTTGTCCCTACCGGCGCGGCGGCCCGGTCGGCAGAACCGCGGGCGATCCCGGAGCCGCCGCGTGAGCGCCGCCGGGTCAGCTCAGGTGGCGGTCGATCTCGGCCAGTTCCTCGGCGGTGAAGTCGAGGTTGTCCAGCGCGGCCACGTTCCCCTCCAGTTGGGCCACGCTGCTCGCCCCGATGATCAGGCTGGTCATCCGTGGGTCGCGCAGCGCCCAGGCCAACGCGAGCTGGGCCAGCGACTGGCCGCGCCGCTCGGCGATGGAGCCGAGGCCGCGGATGGTCGCCATCTTCTCCTCGGTGAGGTCGCTCTCGTTGAGGAAGACGCTGGTCCGCACCCGCGAGTCCGCCGGGATTCCGTTCAGGTAGCGGTCGGTGAGCAGACCCTGGGCGAGCGGGCTGTACGCGATGCAGCCCGCCCCGACCTTCTCCAGCGTCTCCAGCAGCCCGTCCTGCTCGGTCCAGCGGTTCAACATCGAGTACGACGGCTGGTTGATCAGCAACGGCGTGCCGAGGTCGCGCAGGATCGCGGCGGCGCGGGCCGTCTGCTCGGAGGTGTAGTTGGAGATGCCGACGTAGAGCGCCTTGCCCGAGCGGACGACGGCGTCCAGCGCGCCCATCGTCTCCTCCAGCGGGGTGTCCGGGTCGAAGCGGTGCGAGTAGAAGATGTCGACGTAGTCGAGCCCCATCCGGCGCAGCGACTGGTCCAGCGACGAGATCAGGTACTTGCGGGAACCCCACTCGCCGTACGGGCCGGGCCACATCAGGTATCCGGCCTTGCTGGAGATGACCAGCTCGTCCCGGTACGGCTTCAGGTCGGTGGCGAGCAGCCGGCCGAAGTTCTCCTCCGCGGCGCCGGGCGGCGGTCCGTAGTTGTTGGCCAGGTCGAAGTGGGTGATCCCGAGATCGAAGGCGCGCCGGACGATGTCGCGCTGTCGCTCGTGCGGCCGGTCCGGCCCGAAGTTGTGCCACAGCCCGAGCGAGACGGCGGGCAGGCGCAGCCCGCTCCGCCCGCTGCGCCGGTAGGCCATCGAGTCGTAACGCTCATCCGCGGCGAGGTAGATCACGCCAGCGACCCTAATCCCTATTCGGCCGACCGCATCCCTGCGGGGGTGGGGTGGAGGTTCAGCGGTCGTAGTGGGGGCGGGGGGATAAGGGTTCCGCCGGGCCATTGTGTCGGGTCGCCGGAACGGGCGTGCCGGCCCGTCACGCGGGGTAGCTTCGAGGCCATGCGCGTCGTGCGGCTGGACACCCCGAAGCCCATTTCCAAGATCGGCCTCGGCACCTGGCAGTTCGGGTCGAAGGAGTGGGGTTACGGCCGCGACTACGAGCGCCGGGCGACGGACATCGTCCGGTGGGCGCTCGATCTCGGCGTCACCCTCTTCGACACCGCCGAGCTGTACGGCTTCGGTCGCAGCGAGCGGATCCTCGGCGCCGCCCTCGGCGACGACCGGAGCCGGGTCGTGGTGGCCAGCAAGATCTTTCCGGTGCTGCCGGTCGCCGCGGTCGTGCAGCAGCGCGCGGTCGCCTCCGCCGCCCGGCTCGGCGTCACCACCATCGACCTCTACCAGGTGCACCAGCCCAACCCCGTGGTCGCCGACGCCACCACCATGCGGGGCATGCGCGGCCTGCAGGACGTCGGGCTGGTCGGCGAGGTCGGGGTCAGCAACTACAACCTGCGCCGCTGGCAGGTCGCCGAGGCCGCGCTCGGTCGCCGGGTGTTGAGCAACCAGATCCGCTACAGCATGATCGACCGCGGCCCCGAGGAGGACCTGATCCCGTACGCGGGGCTGGCCGGCCGGATCGTCATCGCGTACAGCCCGCTCGCGCAGGGCTTCCTCTCCGGGCGGTACGACGCGAAGCACCCGCCGAGCGGAGCGGTCCGTCGGGCCAATCCGTACTTCCTGCCGGAGAACCTGGAACGCGGCGCCGCGCTGATCGCCACCCTGCGCGAGGTGGCCGACGCACACGACGCCACCCCCAGCCAGATCGCCCTGGCGTACGTGCTGCGCCACCCGAACGTGGTGGCCATCCCCGGCGCCTCCGGCGTGGAGCAGATGGAACGCAACGCCGCCGCCGCCGAGATCGACCTGGGCGACGACGAGTACGCCGCGCTGGTCACCGCCGCCCGCCAGTTCCGGCCGGTCACCGGGCTGCCCGCCGTACCCAAGCTGATCCGTGCCCGATTCGGGAAGGCCCGAAATGGATGACATCACCGCGCTGATCCTGGACGACCACGCCGCCTTCCGGCGGGGCTTCGCCCGGCTCGACGACGCCCGCGACCCGGCCGAGATGCTGGCCGTCTGGGAGGCGCTCGCCCTGCACCTGGACATCCACGCCGAGGCGGAGGAGGCGATCCTCTACCCGCACCTGGTGCGCCACGGCGACGACGGCGAGGAGGAGACCGAGGACGCCATCGGCGACCACAACAAGATCCGCGACGCGATCGCCGAGTCGAAGCGCCACGAGGTCGGCTCGGACGCCTGGTGGGCGGCGGTGTGGCGGGCCCGCCGGGAGAACAGCGAGCACCTGGCCGAGGAGGAGGACGAGGCGCTGCCCGACTTCCGCCGGCACGCCGGCGTCGAGCTGCGCGCCGAGCTGGGGGCACGCTGGCTGACGTTCTACGGCGAGCACAAGAACGGCCGCAACCTGCCGTTTCTGGACAAGGACCCGGAGAAGTACGTGCGGCAACACCGCTGAGCTGCCCCGACCGTGGGCGGCCCACCGGCGCGCCGGCCAGGGCAGCCGGATTCCGCTGGGACGGACAGGTGGAGGCTGCCCAGGACGGGTGAGGAACCGTAGGCGACGGACAGGTCGTCGATCGCCACGGCGAGGGCGGACACGATCTCCCCGGTGCGGGGGAGTCGGTCGCGGTGGGCAGGCGCGAGAATGAGCGGATGAGGCTCGCGGCGGTGGTGGGGCCGCTGGTGCGCGGGAGCACCTGGCGGCGTGCCGTGTTCCTGCTGCTCGGCGGGGTGCTCGCGCTGCCGTACGCGCTGCTCGCGGCGACCTTCGCCCAGATGCTGGCCCTCGACACCGTACCCCGGACGGTGGTCTTCGGGCTGCTGCTGGTGGCCGTGGTGCTCGCGGCGGTGCCGGTGTTCCTCGCCGGCAGCCGGGCCCTGGAGATCGCCGCCGCCCGGGCGCTGCTCGCGGTCGACCTGCCCGAGCCGGCGGTGGGTCACCGGATCGACCGGGAGACCCGGCTGCGCGCCGCGCTCTGGATCGCCCTGCACCTGCTCAGCGGCGGTCTGGTGCTGTTCGCCGCGATCAGTGCCCTCCCGATGGCACTGGTCTTCCTCGCCGGGCCGTTCGGCCTCGACACGAATTCGCTCCCCGACGACGGGTTCGGAACGCCGATCGCGAACCCGGTCGGGGCGACGTTGACCGGGGTGGTGATGCTGGTCGGGCTCGGCTACGCGGTGGCCGGGCTGGGCGCGCTCGCCGCGTCGATGGCGCCGGTGCTGCTCGGCCCCTCCCAGGGCGAGCGGATCGCCGCGCTGGAGGCCCGGACCGCCCGGCTGGCCGAGCGGAACCGGCTGGCCCGCGAGCTGCACGACTCGGTCGGGCACGCGCTGACCGTGGCCACTCTCCAGGCCGGCGCCGCCCGCGAGGTGCTCGACGTCGACCCGGAGTTCACCCGGCGCGCGCTGCGCGCCATCGAGGAGACCAGCCGGCACGCGATGGACGACCTGGACCACGTGCTCGGGCTGCTGCGGGAGACCGAGGACGGTCGCCCCCGCGTCCGCCCGGCGCCCCAGCCCACGCTGGATCGGCTGGACCGGCTGGTCGCCGACACCCGGGCCACCGGCCTGCCGGTGGAGTTGCGGGTCAGCGGGGCGGTGGGGGAGTTGCCCGCGGCGGTCTCCCGGGAGGGCTACCGGATCGTGCAGGAGGGGCTGACCAACGCGGCCCGGCACGGCCGGGGCCCGGTGACGCTGCGCCTGGAGGTGCCCCTGACGACGGATCCAGGTCGTGGCGTGGACGCGCCGGGCCGGAGCTGCCGCCGGTTGGAGATCGAGCTGGTCAACGACCTGCATGCCGCGCCGCGGCAGGGTCGCGGCGGACGCGGGCTGGCCGGTATGCGGGAACGGGTGCTGCTGCTGGGCGGGCGGCTCACCGCCGGCCCGGAAGGTGAGCGGTGGCGGGTCCGGGCGTCGTTGCCGCTGCCGGGAGGGGAGACCGGGTGAGCATCGACGTGTTGATCGTCGACGACGACGAGCTGATCCGGCTCGGGCTGCGGGCGATCATCGACGCCCAGCCGGACCTGCGGGTGGTCGGCGAGGCCGCCGACGGCGCGGAGGTGCCGCCGCTGGTGGCGAAGCTGCGCCCCCGGGTGGTGCTGATGGACGTCCGGATGCCCGCGATCGACGGCATCCAGGCGACCCGGCGGCTGCTCGCCGCCTCCGCCGACCCGCCCCGGGTCCTGGTGATCACCACCTTCGCCAACGACGAGTACGTCTACGACGCGTTGCGCGCCGGAGCCAGCGGCTTCCTGCTGAAGCGGGCCCGCCCGCACGAGGTGGTGGAGGCGATCCGGGTGGTGGCGGCCGGCGAGTCGCTGCTCTTCCCGTCGGCGATCCGGCAGCTCGTGGGGGCGTACGGGGGCCGGGGCGGGGACGGGCTGCGGTCGGCGCGGCTCACCGAGCGGGAGGCCGAGGTGCTGCGGCTGATGGCCACCGGGCTGTCCAACACCGAGATCGCCGACCGGCTGGTGGTCGGGGTGGAGACGGTGAAGACGCACGTCGGCAACGTGCTGGCCAAGCTGGGCGTGCGCGACCGGACCCAGGCGGTGATCGCCGCGTACGAGTCGGGTTTCGTGGTGCCGACCGGCTGAGTTCCCTCGGCCAGGGGAGCGGGTTCCCCTCGGCACGGGAGGGCGCCGAGGCTCGGCCGGCCGAGGGTGGAGTCATGACGACGACATCGATACGCCGACCGGGCCGGACCGCTCCGCTGGCCGCCGGTTGGCTCGGGTTGTGGGGCGGGCTCGCCCTGGTCGGGACGCTCGCCGGCGCCGGTTACCCGTTCGGCGCGAACGACGCGTACGGCGAGGCGAGCCTGCTGCGGTTGCTGCCGGTCCGGTACGGGCCACCGGTCTTCGCCGCGGTGCTGCTCAGCGCCGCGGTCGCCGCGCTCGCCATGGCCGGCACCGCCCGCCCGCCCCGGCCGCTGCGGGGCCTGCTGCTCGGCTACGGGTGGGTGGTGGCCGTCGCGCTGGCCGTGGTCGTGCCGGACGTGCGGGTGCTGATGATCCTCGGTTACCTGCCCATGTTGGTCATCGGCGCGCCGTTCGGCTGGCCGCCGGTCGACTACGCCCAGATCTTCGACTGGACGCTGGCCGCCAAGTTCTCCGCCCTGGCCGCGGGCCTCCTGCTCGCCGCCGCGGTGCTCGCCTGGCAGCGGCGTACCGCGGGTGCCTGTGCGGCGTGCGGCCGGGACGGCGACGAGGCCGGCTGGACCGCACCGGAGGCCGCCGCGCGGTGGGGCCGCTGGGCGGCGTGGACGGCCGCCGCCATCCCGCTCGTCTACGCGGCGACCCGCCTCGCCTGGGCGCTGGGCTTCCCGCTCGGCATATCCCGGGACCTCTTCGAGGAGCTGCACCAGACCGGCCTGGTCTGGGCCGGTGTCGGGCTCGGCACCTTCGCCCTGCTCGGCGCGGTGCTCACCCTCGGGCTGGTCCAGCGGTGGGGCGAGGTGTTCCCGCGTTGGATGCCGGGCCTGGCCGGGCGTCGGGTGCCGCCGATGCTCGCCGTCGTCCCGGCCACCCTGGTGGCGGTCGCGGTGACCGCCGGCAGCCTCGGTGAACTGGTCACGCCCGAGTTCTGGCACGTGGAGGGCGGGCTCACCTCGGCCACGTTCCCGGTGCTGTTCTGGCCGCTGTGGGGGCCGGCGCTGGGTGCGGCGACCCTCGCGTACAACCTGCGCCGGCGGGGGGCCTGCGCCCGCTGCCGGCGGCCCTGACCTGGCCCGGTTCCCGGCCGGTGATCGGCGCCGGATTCCCGGCGGAGGTGAAGACGGGCGCAACGTCATCCGGTCGCAGTACCGTTGGCCGGGTGACTGCGCCCCACCAGGTTTCCCCGGTCCCGCCCGCCGACCTGCCCGGCACGCTCGGTGAACTGCGGGCGTCCGGGCACCACTACCGCACGGTCAAGCAGGAGATCCGGGCCAACCTCCTCGCCCGGATGCGCTCCGGCGCGGACCGCTTCCCCGGCATCGTGGGCTACGAGGACACGGTGCTGCCGGAGGTCGAGCGGGCCCTGCTCGCCGGCCACGACATGGTGCTGCTCGGCGAGCGGGGCCAGGGCAAGACCCGGCTGATCCGCTCGCTCGGCGCGTTGCTCGACGAGTGGACCCCGGTCATCCCGGGTTCGGTGCTCAACGAGCATCCGATGCACCCGCTCACCCCGGCGTCGCGTGCCCTGGTCGCCGAGCGCGGCGACGAGCTGCCGATCGGCTGGCTGCACCGTTCGATGCGGTACGGCGAGAAGCTGGCCACCCCGGACACCAGCGTCGGCGACCTGATCGGCGACGTGGACCCGATCCGGATCGCCCAGGGGCGTACCCTCGGCGACCCGGAGACGATTCACTTCGGACTCGTGCCCCGGACCAACCGGGGCATCTTCGCCGTCAACGAGCTGCCCGACCTGGCCGAACGGATCCAGGTGGCGCTGCTGAACGTGCTGGAGGAGCGGGACATCCAGGTCCGCGGTTACCAGCTGCGGCTCCCGCTCGACCTGCTCCTGGTGGCCAGCGCCAACCCGGAGGACTACACCAACCGGGGCCGGATCATCACCCCGCTGAAGGACCGCTTCGGAGCCGAGATCCGCACCCACTATCCGGTCGACCTGGAGCTGGAGCTGGCCCTGATCCGGCAGGAGGCCGACCTGGTCGCGCAGGTCCCGGAGCACGTGCTGGAGGTGCTGGCCCGGTTCGCCCGCGCGGTCCGTGAGTCGCCGTCGGTGGACGCCCGCTCCGGCGTCTCCGCCCGGTTCGCCATCGCCGCCGCGGAGACCGTCGCGGCGGCCGCGCTGCGCCGCTGCGGCCTGCTCGCCGCCTCCGCTGCCGCCCCTGGCGAGGCCGCGGTCGCGCGGGTGGGGGACGCGGTGTCGGTGACCTCGACGTTGCGCGGGAAGGTGGAGTTCGAGAGCGGTGAGGAGGGGCGGGAGATCGAGATCCTGGCCCACCTGCTGCGTACCGCCACCGCCGAGACGTTCCGGGCCCGGTTGGCCGGGCTGGACCTGTCCGGGTTCACCGCGCTGGTCGCCGAGGGCGGGGTGATCGAGACCGGGGAGCTGGTCTCGTCGGCCGAGCTGCTGGGTCAGGTCGGCACCCTGCCCGGGCTGGCCAAGGTGCTCGACCGGCTCGGGCTGGGCGACGCGCCGAGCCCGGAGGAGGCCGCCGCCGGGGTCGAGTTCGTCCTGGAGGGGCTGCACCTGACCCGCCGGCTGGGCAAGGACGTCACCGATTCGGGGCGCACGGTCTATGGCGGTCGGGGCTGACCATGGCCGGCAACCGGTTCCGGTACGGCCAGTGGCGCGGCGGGCCCGACCCGCTCGCCCCGCCGTACGACGTACGGGCCGCGGTGGACGCGGTCGGTGCGGAGGTGCTGGCCGGCGGCAGCCTGCGGGAGGCGCTGCGCGACCTGTTGCGGCGTGGCCCGCAGGGACGCGGCGGCCTGGACGAGTTGGCCGCCCGGGCCCGGCGGCTGCGCCGGGAGGCCCTGTGCCGGGGCGACCTGGACGGCGCGGTGACCCGGTCCCAGGCGCTGCTGGACCAAGCCCTCGCCGCCGAGCGGGAGGAGCTGCGCGGCCGGGACGGCGACGACGCGCGCTTCGCCGAGGCGGTGCTGGACGCTCTGCCCCGCTCGACCGCCCGGGCGGTGGCGGAGTTGGCCGGGTACGACTGGGCCAGCGACGAGGCCCGGCGGACGTACCAGCGAATCCTGGACGGGCTGCGCGGCGAGGTGCTGGAGCAGCGCTTCGCCGGGCTGCGGGACGCGGCGCGGGCGGCCGCCGATCCGGCCGCCCAGCAACGGCTCGCGGAGATGATGCGCGACCTCAACGACCTGCTCGCCCGGCACGCCCGCTCGGAGGACACCACCGACGCGTTCGCCGAGTTCATGCGCCGGCACGGCGAGTTCTTCCCGGAGCGGCCGAAGGACGTCGACGAGCTGGTCGACGTCCTGGCCCGGCGGGCGGCGGCGGGGGAGCGGCTGATGCGGTCGCTGTCGGACCGGCAGCGCGAGGAGCTCGCCGGGCTGATGCGCCAGTCCCTGGGCGAGCAGCTGGCCGGGGAGTTGTCGCAGCTCGACGCCCAGCTGCGGGCGCTGCGCCCCGACCTGAACTGGCAGCGCGGCGAGCGGATCCGGGGCGACCAGCCGCTCGGCTACGGCGAGGCGACCGGGGCGCTCGGTGAGATCGCCGAGCTGGACGAGCTGCTCGACCAGCTCGACCAGGACCAGCCCGGCGCCACCCTGGACGACGTGGATGTCGACGCGGTGGCCCGGACGTTGGGCCGGGACGCCGCGGACGACGTACGGCGGCTGCGGGACCTGGAGCGGGAGCTGCGCCGCCAGGGTTGGGTGACCCGGGACCCCGACGGGCTGACCCTCAGCCCGAAGGCGTTGCGCCGGCTCGCCGGCACCGCGCTGCGGCGGGTCTTCGCCGATCTGACCGCCGGCCCGCGGGGCCAGCACGACCTGCGTTCGGCCGGTGCCGCCGGCGAGGTCAGCGGCGCGTCGCGGCAGTGGGAGTACGGCGACGAGCAGCCCCTCGACGTGGTGCGCACGCTCACCCGCGCGGTACGCCGGTCGGGACCGAGCGTGCCGGTGCAGCTCGCGGTCGAGGACTTCGAGGTGGTGGAGACCGAGCGGCGGGCGTCGGCGGCGGTGGCGCTCTGCGTCGACCTGTCGTACTCGATGATCTCGCAGGGCCGCTGGGGGCCGATGAAGCAGACGGCGCTGGCGCTGTCGCACCTGGTGGCGACGCGCTTTCCGCAGGACGCGTTGCAGATCGTCGGGTTCGGCCGGGAGGCGAGGCCGCTGACCCAGCAGGAGCTGGCGGCGGTGGAGCCGGACCTGCAGCAGGGCACCAACCTGCAGCACGCGCTGCGGCTCGCCGGCCGGCACCTGCGCCGGCACCCGGGCGCCGAGCCGGTGGTACTGGTGGTCACCGACGGCGAACCCACCGCGCACCTGGACCCGGAGGACGGCGAGGCGTACTTCCACTGGCCGCCGCTGCCCGAGACGATCGAGGCGACCGTCCGGGAGGTGGACCGGCTGACCCGCTACGGTGCCACGCTGAACCTGTTCATGCTGGGCGACGACCCGGGCCTGCGCCGCTTCGTCGACGCGGTGGCCCGCCGATCCAAGGGCCGGATGTTCACCCCCGACCTCGACGACCTCGGCGAGTACGTCGTCTCCGACTACCTGCGCGCCCGTCACGGCCGACGTTGACGCGCACCGACAGAGGTGCCCGGACCCCGTCCGGGTGAACCCGGCGCGGTAGTCGCGGCGGCGCCGTCCGCGGGCGCGGTTGGATGCGGGCATGGACGGCGTGGACGCCGCGGAGCTGCGGCGGGTGTACGAGGCGGTGCTCGTGGAGGTGGACGCGGGCGGGTTCGGGCCGCCCGAGGACGGGGAGCTGAGCGCCGAGCAGATCGTCGCCCACCTGGCGGCCAACGACGAGTTGATGAGCGAGGCGACCGAGGCGGTGCTGGCCGGCTCGCCGTTCGCGTACTACGACCTGGAGACCATTCACCGGCCGCAGCTCGACGCGCTGGTGTCCGAGTGCGGCGGGTTGGACGCGCTGGCCGCGCTGCTGCGGGCCACCAGCCAGAAGCTGTGCACCCTCGCCGAGCGCCTCGGCCCGGCCGCGGAGACCCCGGTCGACACCGTGCTGCGGGAGGGCTTCGACCTGGACGTGGACGAGTCGCTGCCCTGGGGGCGGGCCTTGGACCTGCACACCCGGGTCCACCTCCCGATGCACCTGGCCCAGCTCCGCGCGCTGCGCCACCATCCGCAGCCCGCCTGACGGGCGGCTCAGGAGATGCGGCGGAAGGTGCGCCGGTAGGCGGTGGGGGCGACGCCGACGCGGTGGTGGAAGTGCTGGCGCAGGGCGGCGGCGGTGCCGAAGCCGGCGTGCCGGGCGATCTGGTCGACGGTCAGGCCGGTGGTCTCCAGCAGCAGCCGGGCGTGGTCGGTGCGCTGTTGGAGCAGCCACTGCGCCGGGCTGAGCCCGGTTTCGGAGCGGAAGTGCCGGGTGAAGGTGCGGACGCTCATCCGGGCGTGCGCGGCCAGGTCGCGCAGGGCGACCGGCTCGTGCAGCCGCTGCCGGGCCCATTCCCGGGTGGCCGCGGTGCCCGCCTCCGCCGTGCGGGGGATCGGGCGTTCGATGTACTGGGCCTGGCCGCCGTCCCGCCACGGTGGCACCACGCAGCGCCGAGCGGACCGGTTGGCCACCGCGCTGCCGTGGTCGGTGCGGATGACGTGCAGGCAGAGGTCGATGCCGGCGGCCACCCCGGCCGAGGTGAGCACCCCTTCGGAGTCGAGGAACAGCACGTCCGGGTCGAGGTCGACGCCCGGGTGGAGCCGGCGGAAACGGTCCGCGTACGCCCAGTGGGTGGTGGCCCGACGGCCGTCGAGCAGGCCGGCGGCGGCCAGCACGAACGCGCCGGTGCAGATCGACATGATCCGGGTGCCCCGCTGGTGGGCGGCGCGCAGCGCCGCCGCCACCTGCGGATCCACCGTCCCGTCGACCATCGGCGGGCCGTCGTGGATGCCGGGGACGATCACCGTGTCCGCCGCCTCGACCAGCTCCAGCCCGTGCTCGGGAAGGACCTGGAAGCCGGCGGTGCTGCGGACCGGGCCACCACCGGGGGTGCAGACCTCGACGGTGTAGAGCTGATCGAGGTCGCCGGTGCGGGCGGTGCCGAAGACCTGGGACGGGGTGCCCAGGTCGAGGCCGACCACGTCATCGAGGGCGAGCACCGCGATCCGGTGCGGGACGACAGCCATGGCCCGATTATTGCGCATGATGGCTTTCCGGCCACTCGTCGTGCCGGCGGCCGACCCGGAGACTCGGTGCGTGACCCGACACCGTCTCCACCCGGCCTGGACCGTGGCCGCCGTCGCCTTCGTGGCGCTGGTCGGCGCGGCCGGCTTCCGCGCCACCCCCGGGGTGCTGCTGCACCCGCTGCACGCCGAGTTCGGCTGGCCGCTGGCCACCATCTCCGCCGCCGTCTCGGTCAACCTGATGCTCTACGGGCTGACCGCCCCGTTCGCCGCCGCGCTGATGGACCGGTTCGGCATCCGCCGGGTGGTGGCCGCCGCGCTGGTGCTGGTGGCCCTCGGCAGCGGGCTGACCGTCGTGATGAGCGAGAGCTGGCAGCTGATCCTCTGTTGGGGCGTCCTGGTCGGGCTGGGCACCGGTTCGATGGCGCTGGCGTTCGTGGCGACGGTGACCGGGCGCTGGTTCGTCCACCGCCGGGGCCTGGTCACCGGCGTGCTCACCGCGGGCGGGGCGGCCGGGCAACTGGTCTTCCTCCCGCTGCTCGCCGTGCTGGTGCGCGACCACGGCTGGCGGCTGGCGGCGCTGGTCGTCGCCGGGGCCGCGCTGGCGGTCGTACCCCTGGTGGCCTGGCTGCTGCGCGAGCACCCGGCGGATCTCGACCTGCCCGCCTACGGCGCGACCGAGGTGTCCCCGCCGGCGCCGCCGGCCGGCGGGGCGGCGGCCCGGGCGGTCGGCGCACTCGCCGCCGCCGCGCGGACCCGGCCGTTCTGGCTGCTCGCCGGCGGTTTCGCCATCTGCGGAGCGACCACCAACGGCCTGGTCGGCACCCACTTCGTGCCGGCCGCGCACGACCACGGCATGCCGGAGACCACGGCCGCGGGTCTGCTCGCCCTGGTCGGGATCTTCGACATCGTCGGCACGGTGGCCTCCGGCTGGCTCACCGACCGGGTGGACAGCCGGCTGCTGCTCGGCGCCTACTACGCGCTGCGCGGCGCGTCACTGCTCGTGCTGCCGGGTCTCTTCGCCGGCACCGCCGAGCCCAGCATGCTGGTCTTCATCGTCTTCTACGGCCTGGACTGGGTGGCCACGGTGCCGCCGACCGTGGCGCTGTGCCGGGAGTACTTCGGCGCGTCCGGCGCGGTGGTCTTCGGCTGGGTGTTCGCCGCCCACCAGGTCGGCGCGGCGGTGGCGGCGACCGGAGCCGGGCTGGTCCGTGACCAGCTCGGCGACTACGCCCTGGCCTGGTACGCGGCCGGAGCGCTGTCGATCGGTGCGGCCGGGCTCTCCCTGTTGCTGCGCCGCCGGGAGCCGGTGCCGGTGCTGGTCGAACCGGTGCCGGTCGCCGCCGGTCGGCGGGCGTGGAGCTACCGGGGCTGACCCCTCAGCCGAGCGCCCACTGCTGTTCGGGAGCGCCGGTGCAGGGCGCCTGTTCGAGTGGGCCGCCCGCTTCGGTGCCTGCGCCGTGGACCTGCGCGCACTTGCCGCTGTGCACCGCGACCAGCAGCACCGCTCCGCCGTCGGCCGGGGCGAGCCGCCACTGCTGGTTGGCCTGCCCGTTGCAGGACCACTGCACCACGTTCGTCCCGTCGTCGGTGCTCTGCCCGTAGACGTCCAGGCACATGCCGCTGACCGCGTTGGTCAGGCTGAACACGTCGGCGGCGACCTGCGTGGCCACCCACTGCTGCTCCGGGCCGCCGGTGCAGTCGGCCAGCGCCGCCTGCGCACCCTCCGGGTTGTCGCCGATCGCCGCGACGCAGCGCCCGGAGGGCACCCCGCGGAACACCTTCGGCCCGGCCGCGGGGGCCGGCGGGGGCGCCGGCGGCGGCGCCTCCGTGGTGGGCGCGGCCTCGGTGCTGGGTGCCGCTTCGGTGGTGGGCTCGGCCTCGCTCGACTCGCTCGCCGTCGGGCTCGGCGCGGCGGCGGCTGCGGGCACCATCGGCTGGTCGCCGCCGCCACCGAGCACCCCGCTGACGAAGAGGACCCCCACGAGTACGCCGACCACGGCGACGCCCAGCGCGATCCGCATCAGCGGGTCCTGCGGCAGGAGAGACGCGACCGAACGGCGGGTGCCGTAGACGGTGCCGGGCGGGTCGGTGCGTGGCTCGGACATGGAGGCATCCTCACCCACGGCGACCGTGGGTGGCCAGTCGCCCCGGGGCCGGGTGACTCAGTCGACGACCCGGACGTCCTTCCAAAACGCCACCCGATCGCGCACCATCTCCGCCTCGGGCTTCGGGTCGGGGTAGTATCAGACGGCGTCGGCGCTGGTCCGGCCCTCGTGTTCGAGCGTGTAGTACGACGCGGTGCCCTTCCACGGGCAGAACGTGTGGGTGGCGGAGTCCCGGATCAGGTCCGCGCGCAGCGCCGTACGCGGGAAGTAGTGGTTGCCCTCGACCAGCACCGTTTCGTCACTCTCCGCGACGATCAGGTCATTCCAGACGGCTCTCGGCATGCCCCCACGCTATGCCCGCGGGCGAACCGGCCACCGTCAGCGGGCGGGTTCCGGGTCGGTGACGTCGGCGACCGTCGCGCCGAGCGTGGCGATGGCGGCGTCGGCGTCGACCGCCACGGCGACTCCGTGCTCGCCCGCGCCCAGGGTGATCTCCCGGCCGCACAGCCGCTCGTCGGCGACCACCGGCCAGGCGGTGGTCGAGCCGAACGGGGTGATGGTGCCCCGCTCGTAGCCGGTGGCGGCCCGGGCCGACTCGGCGTCCGGCATGGACATCCGGCTCACCCCGAGCAGGGCGCGCAGCTTGGGCCAGGAGATGACCCGGTCGCCGGGGGTGAGCACGAAGAGATGGTCGTCCTCGCCCCGGCGCACCACGATGGTCTTGACCACGTCGGGGACCGCGACGCCGCGCGCCCGCGCCGCCTCGGCGAGGCTGCGCACCGGGCCGTGCCGGATCACCCGGTAGGGCAGTCCGGCGGCGTCGAGAGCGGCGATCGCGGTGGATGGCATGCCGGCCACGTTAGCTCGCCGGCCGACCGGAGGACCCGAAAAGGCCATGGTGGACATCCCGCCACGGCAGCCGAGCAGGCGTAATGTGATCTCATGCGTGCACAGCGTGTGGATCATCCGGTTGACCATGATCAAGCGGTGGACACGCTGCGGCGGTCGTACGCCGC
The DNA here is from genome assembly GCF_047921475.1 of Micromonospora sp. SL4-19. Taxonomy (NCBI): domain Bacteria; kingdom Bacillati; phylum Actinomycetota; class Actinomycetes; order Micromonosporales; family Micromonosporaceae; genus Micromonospora; species Micromonospora sp. SL4-19. Next base: position 202,930 of record NZ_JBLROB010000001.1, on the reverse strand, counting down.
GGTGCCCGCCGGAGAGCCCGTACGGCTCGCCAAACGCACCTCGAACCTGTTCCGCCCGAGATCGGCACCGCGCAGCCCGGGTCTGGACGTGAGCGGCCTGACCGGGGTGCTCTCCGTCGACCCGGCCGCGCGGACCGCCGACGTGCAGGGCATGTGCACCTATGAGGACCTGGTCGACGCCACCCTGCCGCACGGGCTGATGCCGCTGGTCGTGCCGCAACTGCGCACGATCACCCTGGGGGGCGCGGTCACCGGGCTGGGCATCGAGTCCACCTCGTTCCGCAACGGGCTGCCGCACGAGTCGGTGTGCGAGATGGACGTCCTCACCGGGGCCGGCGAGATCGTCACCGCCCGGCCCGGGGGCGAGCACGCCGACCTGTTCCGGGTCTTCCCCAACTCGCTGGGCAGCCTCGGCTACGCCACCCGGCTGCGCATCGAGCTCCAGCCGGTCCGCCGGTACGTGGCCCTGCGCAACATCCGGTTCACCCGGCTGGAGGAGTTGGCCGAGGCGATCGGCGAGGTGGTCGCCAAGGGCTCCTGGGAGGGCGACCCGGTCGACGGGATGGACGGGGTGATGTTCAGCCCCGGCGAGGCGTACCTGGTGCTCGCCACCTTCGTCGACGACGCCACCGGGCGGCCCAGCGACTACACCGGCCAGGACATCTACTACCGGTCGCTGCGCCGGCGCACCCGGGACGTGCTCACCACGTACGACTATCTGTGGCGTTGGGACACCGACTGGTTCTGGTGCTCGGCGGCGTTCGGGGTGCAGCACCCGACGGTCCGCCGGCTCTGGCCGGCGCGGTGGCGGCGCAGCGACGTCTACCACCGCATCGTCCGGCTGGAGCACCAGCACCAGGTGGCCGCCCGGATCGACCGCTGGCGGGGCCGTCCGGCCCGGGAACGGGTGGTGCAGGACGTGGAGATCCCGCTCGACCGCACCCCCGAGTTCCTGCGCTGGTTCGCCCGGGCGGTCCAGATGACTCCGGTCTGGCTCTGCCCGCTGCGGCTGCGCGAGCCGGCCGGCCCCGGATCCGCACGCGCCTGGCCGCTGTACCCCCTCCGGCCCGGCGAGACCTACGTGAACATCGGCTTCTGGGGGAGCGTGCCGATCACCGAGGGCGCCGCCGACGGCGACGTCAACCGGGAGATCGAGCGCGCGGTGTCGGAGACGGGCGGGCACAAGTCGCTCTACTCCGACGCGTACTACGACCGGGAGGTGTTCGACCGGCTCTACGGCGGGGAGACCTGGCGCGCCGTGAAGCACCGCTACGACCCGGATCACCGGCTTACCGGACTGTACGAGAAGGCGGTAGCGCGAGCATGAGTCTGATCGATCGAGAACAGGGGGCGGCGAACGCCCCGGCCGACCCACCGGCGGGCGGCCGGCGTACCGGACCGACCGTGGCGGACGTGATCCGCGCGGTCACCACGGGCGACCTGCCCATTCGCATCACCGGATACGACGGCAGCGCCGTCGGCCCGGCCGACGCCGGGATCACCCTGACGATCCATTCCGAGCGGGGGCTGTCCTACCTGCTGACCGCGCCCGGCGACCTGGGCATGGCCCGTGCCTACGTGAGCGGTGATCTGGGGCTGGAGGGCGTGCACCCGGGCGACCCGTACGAGGCGCTCAAGGTGGTCAAGGACGAGGTGCACCTGCGGATCCCGCCGGTGGGCGAGGCGCTGCCCCTGGTGAAGGGGCTGGGCTGGGAGCGGCTGATGCCGCCGCCGCCCCCGCCACAGGAGGCCGCGCCGCGTTGGAAACGGGTGATGACCGGGCTGCGTCATTCACGCCACCGGGACAGCAGCGCGATCTCCCACCACTACGACGTCTCGAACGCCTTCTACGAGAAGGTGCTCGGCCCGTCCATGACGTACACCTGCGCGGTGTACCACAGCCCCGACGACACGCTGGAGCAGGCGCAGCGGGCCAAGTACGACCTGGTCGCCGGGAAGCTGGCGCTCAAACCGGGGATGCGGCTGCTCGACGTCGGCTGCGGCTGGGGCGGCATGGTCCGGCACGCGGCCCGGGAATACGGCGTCAAGGCGCTCGGGGTGACCCTGTCGTGGGCGCAGGCGCAGTGGGCGCAGGCGGCGATCGAGCGGGAGGGGCTGGGTGAGCTGGCCGAGGTGCGGCACCTGGACTACCGGGACGCGCCGCACGAGCAGTTCGACGCCATCTCCTCGATCGGGCTGACCGAGCACATCGGGGTGCGCAACTACCCGGCCTACTTCGGGGCGCTGCGCAGCCGGTTGAAGCCCGGCGGACGGTTGCTCAACCACTGCATCACCCGCGCGGACAATCGTGCCCCGCACCGCTCCGGCGCGTTCATCGACCGGTACGTCTTCCCCGACGGCGAGCTGGCCGGGCCGGGCCGGCTGATCAGCGAGATCCACGACGCCGGGCTGGAGGTGCACCACGAGGAGAACCTGCGGCAGCACTACGCGCTGACGCTGGCCGGCTGGTGCCGCAACCTGGTCGAGCACTGGGACTTCTGCGTCGGCGAGGTGGGCCCGGGCACGGCCCGGGTGTGGGGGCTCTACATGGCCGGCTCCCGGATGGCCTTCGAGCGCAACGAGATCCAGTTGCACCAGGTGGTCGCCACCCACAACGCCGCGCAGGGCGTCAACCGCTACCCGCTGCGTCCCGACTGGACGCCCTGACCTCATCGGATCAGCGAAGGGCCGCGCGGTTCGCGCGGCCTTTCGTCGAACCTATTGACAAAGAAGTTTTGTACGTACAAACTGATTTTGCCATGAGAGACGTCCTGTACCTGGAAGAACGTGAGCAGGCAGAGGCCCTGCTCAAGCCGCAGCGCATCGAGGTGCTGAGGCACCTCGCCGAGCCCCGCACCTGCACCGAGGTCGCGGGCCTGCTGGGGCAGACGCCGCAGCGCGTCTACTACCACGTCAAGCAGCTGGTCGCGGCCGGGCTGGCGGAGCAGGTGTCCGAGCGGCGGGTGCGCGGCATCACCGAGGGCATCTACCAGGCCGTTGCCCGGTCGTACTGGCTGTCACCCCGCCTCGTTGGACGGATCGGCGGGGCGCGGCGGGCGCAGGACGAGTTGAGCCTGGGCTACCTGCTCGACCTGATGGAGGAGGTCCAGGCCGACATCGCGGCCCTCGACCGCGCCGCGCCCGAGCTGCCGTCGATCGGCGTCTCCGGCGAGATCCGGGTGCCGGCCGAGCGGCGCCAGGAGTTCCTGCACGACCTGCAGTCGACGCTGCAGGACCTGTTCACCCGCTACGGCGGCGCCGAGGGAGACGCCTTCAAGCTCGCCGTGGCCTGCTACCCGAAGGGCGAAAACAATGAGTGATCTGCTGACCATCCGGGTTCGGCTCGCCGCGCCGGTGGAGCGTGTGCGGCGCGCGCTGACCGACCCCGCCGAGCTGCGCGTCTGGTTCGCCGAGCACGCCGAGGTCGAGCTGCCGCAGCGGTACGTGTTCTGGGGCCGCTTCACGCCGGAGGGCGACGCCCCGCACCAGCGACTGCTGCACGCCGACGACCACACCCTGCGCTTCGCCTGGCTGCTCGGCGACGTGGAGACCACCAGCGAGATCGAGCTGACGCCGCAGGGGGAGCACACCGAGCTGACCCTGCGGCAGAGCCACTTCGTCTTCAGCGAGGCGCTCGACGGCAGCACCATCCGGGGTGTGCTGCAGACCTGGTGGAGCCTGGCGCTGGCCAACCTCAACGCCCACCTGGAGGGGCGCGACCTGCTGCCCCGCACCGACTTCACCTCGGCCGACCTGCGCGGCGAGCTGATGATCAACGCCCCGTTGGACCGGGTGTGGACCTCGCTGACCGACTCCGAGCAGGCCAGCGCCTGGTTCGGGTTCCCGATCGGCATCGAGCCCTGGGTCGGCGGCCGGTACGCCATGGGCGGCTTCGAGAACGGGTACGCGGCCAAGGTGGTCGACCTGGAGCCGGGCCGCAAGATGTCCATCGACTGGGGACCGACCGGCGTCAGCACCTGGGAGCTGGCCGAGTCCGGCGGGAAGACCCGGCTGACCTTCGTGCAGAGCGGCTTCGACGAGGGCAACCCCCCGTACGCGGCGTGGACCGGGTCGGTGTCCGGGCTGTCGGAGCTGCGCCGCTTCCACGAGATGGCCGACTGGCAGCCGATCTGGCTCGCCGAGGAACTGCCGGCGGGCAGCTCGACCAGCTGACCACCCCCTGCGCGGCGGGCGGCCAGCTCGGAAAACCGCGAGGGCCCGGGCAGACGTCAAGTGCGTCTGCCCGGGCCCCTGGTGTGGATACTTACCGCACCGGCTGGCCCGGGGGCACGTTCAGGACGAGAAGCTGGCCCTTCTCGACCAGCTCCGGGTCCGCGGACTTGGTGTGGTTCTGCACGTCCAGCAGGTACTTGCCCTCACCGAGGAACGGCACCGGGATGATGCCCGACGACTCCTCGTCATTGGTGTCGAAGTACTTGCCGCCGGCGAGGAAGCGCTGCGGGTCGTGGTCGGTGATCCGGCGCACCGCGCCCGAGGCGATGTCGTACTGGTAGACGCCCGCCAGGTAGACCTGGTTGCCCGGGTCCTCCTGCATGAGCACCTGGCCGCGGTCGTTGATGGTGATGTTGTCCATCATCTTCGGGCCGCTGGCCTGGTCCGCCGGGCCCTCGAACACCATGGTGAGGGTGCCGCCCTTGGCCGGGTCGGTCACGTCGTTGAACGACAGCTTCCACAGCCGGCTGTGCTTGGTCATGCTGGCGGTGGTGGCGAAGTAGAAGTCGCTCGGGTTGTTCGGGTCCCAGGCGCCGTCCTCGGGCCGGTCGAACGAGGTGCCGCCGGTGGACGACAGCGTGAAGGGCAGGGAGCCCTTGGTCCACGCCGTGGTGCTGTCCTCCACCGCCATGCTCGGCACGGCGATGGTGTAGCTCCTGCCGCCGGCGAGGCCGGCCTTCTCCACCGGGTTCCCGGTGGTCTTCTTGTCACCGACGTAGAGCGTGACCTCGCCCGCCCCGCCGTCGCTGGTGCCCATCGCCACGGTCTTGTCGCCGCTGGCCGGGTTGGCGACGATGTTCTCCCAGCTCCCGGTGCCGAAGCCGGGCAGCTCGTAGGACTCGCCGGTCTCGACGACGTGGCCGAAGGCGCGCCCGCCGGTCGACTCCTCGCCGTTGGTGAAGATCCGGCCGTCGTAGCCCTTGCCCGTGACCGGGTTGAAGTACGCGGTCCGGGCGGCCAGGTCGGCCGAGCAGAGCCGGTTGAACACGGCACCCGGCGTGTCGACGTACTGCCCGTTGCTGGACAGGAAGACCTTGCGGATCAGGTCGCTGCCCGACAGCACCCGCAGGGTCTTCTTGTCGATGACCCACTTCGAGATGAAGGCGCCCTTGCCGCCGTGCGCCCGGAGCACGCCGGCGTTGTTCGCGAACTCGTGGTTCATCAGGACGGTGAAGGTGCCGTCGCCGTTGTCGAACGCGCCGAGGCCGTCGGGGATGCCGGCCATGCGGTAGCCGCCGACCGAGTCGCCGGTGGTGAGCAGCGACGTCAGGGTGATGCCGGGCGTGGCGCGGACCTGGTACGGGGCGTCGCTGCTGCTCGGGCCGGTCGAGCCGCCCGGCGCCGCCGACGCGGCACTGCCGACGGCCAGGGCAGCCGCTCCGGCGATGGCGACGGCCGACAGCCGCCGCTTGGAAAAGATGTGCATCGTTGCTTCCTCCTAGCGGGGGAGTGCCCGCGACCGCGGACGCGTCGGCGACGCTACGAGGACCAGGTGAAGCGATCGGCGGTCCGCTGTGACGAGCGGGTGAACAGCATGCGTGCCTCGCTCCAACAGTCGGCGGCCGGCGCCCTGTTCGTCCAGTTCAGCGCTCTCCCGGTCGGACGAGACCGCTCTCGTACGCGTACACGACGGCCTGCACCCGGGTACGCAGATTCAGCTTCATCAGCACCCGGGAGAGGTGGGTCTTGACGGTGGCCTCGCCAAGAAAGAGGCGACCGCCGATCTCGGCGTTGGTGAGCCCCTCCGCGACGAGGCGCAGCACGTCGATCTCGCGGGCGGTGAGCTGGTCGAGTTCGCTGGACCGGAGGCGGACCGGTTCCGGTTGCGCGGCGAAGCCGCGGATGACCCGGAGGGTGACCGCCGGGTCGAGCAGTCCGCGCCCGGCCGCCACGGACCGCACTCCCTCGACGAGTTGCTCCGGTGGGGAGATCTTGAGCAGGAACCCGCTCACGCCCGCCCGTAGCGCCGCCGCCACGTGCTCGTCCTCGTCGAACGTGGTCAGAATGATGATCTTCGTGTCCGGTGCCGCGGCGAGCAGCCGCCGCGAGGCCTCCAGGCCGTCGACGCGCTGCATCCGGATGTCCATGAGCACGACGTCCGGTCGCGTACGGGTGACCAGGTCGACCGCCTGGTCGCCGTCCGACGCCTCGCCCACCACGGTGATGTCGGGCTCGCCGCTCAGCACCATCCGCAGGCCGACCCGGACCATCGCCTCGTCGTCGACCAGTACGACCGAGATGCTCATGATCGACTCCTACCGGCCCGGCACCGCGAAGTGGGCCCGCACCGCGTACCCGCCCTCCGGCAGCGGTCCCGCGTCGAATGACCCGTCGAAGAGCGCCACCCGCTCGCGCATCCCCACCAGGCCGTGGCCGCCCCGGCGATGGTGAGCGCGGGCCGGCACGAGATCGCCGGGCTCGTTGACGACGGACACGGTGACCCCGTCCCCGGCGTAGGAGATGGTCACCGCCGTCGGTACGGAACCCGCATGGCGAAGCACATTGGTCATCGCCTCCTGCAGCACCCGGTAGGCCGAGGTGTCCAGGCTGCGGGGCAGGGGCACCGGCTCGCCCTCCACCCGTAGCCGCACCGGCAGGCCCGCCCGTTGCACCTCGGCCAGCAGGGCGTCGGCCCGCTCCAGCGTGGGCTGCGGGGCGGCGGCCCCGGCCGTGCCGCTCTCCCGCAGGATGCCCACCAGCCCCCGCATCTCCTCCACGGACTGGCGGCCGAGGCGCTCGAGTCCCAGCACGATCTCCTGCTGTTCCGGGCGATCGGCAAGCTGCCGGCGCAGCCCACCCAGCTGCAACGTCATCACGCTGACCGAGTGGGCGACCGCGTCGTGGACCTCCCGCGCGATGCGCGCCCTCTCCTGGATCACCGCGGCCTGCGCGTTGGCCTCGCGTTCGGCCTCCAACGCCGCGGCCAGGTCCGCGAGCTGGGCCGCACGGGCGGCGTTGCTGCGGGCGAGCAGCCCCAGGAACCAGCCCGGCACCAGGATCGCCGGGACGAACAGCAGCTCCCAGGAGGGTTTGCCGGTGACCACCGAGGTGAGGGCGAGCGCGACGGCCCCAACGCCGAGCGCGATCGACGAACGCCGCGGCGGCTCCCGCCACCCGACCCAGCCCACCACACCGATCAGCCCGATCATGGCCGCCCCGCCCGGGCCCGGCGCGCCCAGCAGCGCCCCGACGGGGTAGCAGCCGGCGGCGAGCACCGTGCCGGTGAGCGGGAACCGCCGCGCCAGGACGATCCCGCCGCCGAGAAGCACGCCCGACACCCAGGTGGCGACCGCGGCGTCCCCGAAGAACGGGTCCAGGGTGGTCTCCACGACCGCGAGTACGCCGATCAGCGGCCCGAGGACGAACGGGATGAGGCCGGGATCGCGTAGCCGGGCGAGGGTCATGGTTGGCACTGTAGGTGGCCGATTCGCCGCTGCCGTCCGCCGTGCGGTGGATGGCGACCGGCTCCAGGTCCACCGTTCGGTGAGCGCGGGAGGGGCGCGTATCCACTGGTGGGGTGGTCCGACCCGGTGCGCCGCGACGGACGCGCCCGAACGCCCGTGGACGGCATCGTCAGCACCGACACGCCAACGGCCGCCCGAGTGCGGCCCGCGACAGGGAGTGACGATGATCAGCAACATCAACAGCGCCGGCCTGACCGAGCCGACGGCCACCGGCGGCGGTACCCGCGGCCAGAACGCGCTGCGCCGTCTCGGCGCGGGCGCGCTCATCGGCGGTCCGGTCCTATTCCTCGCCGGGATGCTGACCTGCCCCCCGCAGGCCAGCGAGTCCACCGCCGACTACGTGCTCTCGCTCGCCCAGGACAGCGGGCAGACCCAACTCTCCGCGATCCTGCTGCACTACGGCACGCTGATCGGCGCGCTCGGCCTGCTCGCGGTGCCCGGTTTGGTCCGTGGCGCGCGGGGGCGGGCGCTCACCCTGGTCGGCGTGCTGCTCGCCGCCGTCAGCCTGCTCAACATCTCCGGGGCGGTCAAGGACGACTGGTGGCGGATGGAGATCGGCCAGCGGCTGCCACTGGACGTCGCCGTCGGCATCTCCGACGCGGTCGACAGCGCCAGCCTCATGCCGCTGTGGCGAGGAACCACCATGTTCGCCCAGCTCGGCCTGCTGCTGATCTGCATCGGCCTGGCCCGCGCCGGCGTGGTCGGATGGTGGATGACGTTCGCGTTCGTGGGCACCTTCGCGGCCGTCATGTTCATCCCGGTGCACCTGACCCTCGTCATGGGTGCGGTGTTCTCGCTGCTGTTGCTGCCCCTGGTGGTCGCCGGCGTCCGCATCGCCGGACGCGAGCGGGAGAACATCGCCTGATCGCGTGTATGGCTCCGGCGGCTGGGTGGGTCAGCAGGCGCTGACCCACCCTCCAACAGCTGTGGTGACGGCCGGGCTCACACCCGCCTGCGGACCCAGGCGACAATGGCGGTCGCGGCGAACAGGATCGCCCCGACCACGAACAGCCAGAACAGGCCCTTCGCCACGAGCCCGATGACCACCAGCACCAACCACACCAGCAACAGGGCAACGAGCAGCGCGATCATGGCCGCCGCATACCCACGGGTGACCTGCGCAAACCGGGGTGGACGTCTCCTCACCGACCCACGTCGGCCGCCCGGCGCAGCAGCGCCCGCCGCTCCGGTGCCGAGCCCACCGCCTCGGCGGCTGCTCGGAACAGAGCGGCGGCCCGGTCGGGGTCGCCGTGCCGGGCGGTCAGCTCGGCCTCGGCGGCCAGCGCCGGCGGGTACCCGTCCAACGCGCCGCCGGCGCGGGCCTCCGCGAGCAGCGCCAGCCCGGCCGCCGGTCCGTAGGCGTAGCCGTGGGCGACCGCCCGGTTGAGCCGGACCACCGGGGTGGGGTGGAGCCGGACCAGGTCGTCGTACCAGCCGGCGATGGCCGGCCAGTCGGTGTCGGCGCCGGTGGGGGCGGTGGCGTGGCAGGCGGCGATGCGGGCCTGCAGGGCGTACGGGCCGTGGCCCGCCCGGTCCAGCAGGGCGACGCCCTCGGCGACGACGTCCCGGTCCCACCGGGAGCGGTCCTGCTCGTCGAGGGTGAGCAGGTTGCCGTCCGGGTCGCGGCGGGCGGCCCGGCGAGAGTGGTGCAGGAGGAACAACGCGAGCAGCCCGGCCACCTCCGGCTGGCCCGGCATCAGCGCGGCGAGCAGCCGGGCCAGCCGGATCGCCTCGGTGGCGAAGGCAGGCTCACCGTCGGCGTCGTACCCCCGGGTGAAGAGCAGGTAGAGCACGGCCAGGACGCCCGGCAGCCGCTCGACCAGCGCGGACCCGGTCGGCACCCGGTACGGGACGCCGGCGGCGGCGATCCGGGTCTTCGCCCGGGTGAGCCGTCGGGTCATGGTCGACTCGCTGACCAGGAACGCGCGGGCGATGTCCGCGGTCGGCACCCCGGCCACGGTGCGCAGGGTCAGCGCCACCCGGGCCTCCAACGCCAGCGCCGGGTGGCAGCAGGTGAAGATGAGCCGCAGCCGGTCGTCCACCACGTCTCCTCCCGTCGGTGCCGGCTCGGGATCGGTGAGCAGCGCGAGCTCGCGCAGCTTGCGGCGTTCCACCGTGGCGCGGCGCAGGGTGTCCATGGCCCGGTTCCGGGCGACCGTCATCAGCCAGCCGCCCGGATTCGCCGGTACGCCGTCGCGGGGCCACCGCTCCAGCGCGGCGGCGAGGGCCTCCTGGGCGCAGTCCTCGGCGAGTGTCCAGTCGCCGGTGACGCGGATCAGGGCGGCCACGATCCGCGGGTACGCCTCGGTACCCGCGTCGGCGACCGCCCCGGCCGCGTCGGTCACCGGCGTCAGTCCAGGTCCACGAGGGGACGCAGCTCGATCCGGCCGGCGTACGCCATCGGGTGGGCGCGGGCCACCTCGACCGCCTCGTCCAGGTCGGCGCAGTCGAGCAGGTCGAAGCCCACGATCACCTCCTTGGTCTCGGCGAACGGGCCGTCGGTGAGCAGCAGTTCGCCGTCGCGGACCCGGACCGTGGTGGCCGCCGACGGCGCGGCGAACCTGCTGCCCGTCACGCGCTGGCCGCTGGCGTCCCGCTCGGCCACCCACTTCTCGATGTCGGGCGCGGCGCTCGGGTCCTTGTCCGGCTCGGTGTCGGTGCAGACGAGCATCATGTACTTCATCGGTTCGCTCCTCCGTGTCGTGTCGTGGTTCCGCCCAGCTGACGAACGAGGGACCTGGATCCGGACACCTGCGTACCAGAAATTTCCGGCGGTCATGTCCCGGGCCCGGCTGCGCTGTTCAGCGGAGAGTCACGCCGTCGTGGTCCGTGCGCGGCTGTTCGGCGCCGGTCGTGGTCGTACCGGTCGGCCGACCCTGACGAACGGTGGAGCTCTCCTCACGCGTTGTTCATCTCTTGCATGTCTGGCGTGAGCCGATGGATGCGGGAGACGACATCCCTGCTCCCGAACCTGATCCCGTCCTGGGGATGAGCGGTTCCGCATGAGGAAGGGGTCGTGGTGCAACTCGCGCGCTTCGTGTTCCTGACCGTGCTTCCGTCCGCCGGTTCGCAGGGCGACTCGCCCGGCGGCGTGGTGTGGATGCTGGTCTCGCCAAACAACCGCGCCCTCGGGCGGGGCGCCGGCGTCCACCGCAGCTACGCCGACTGCCGTGACGCCGTGCTGATGCTGCGCGAGGGTGGGCCGCGCTGCCACCCGCTGCTGAGCAACGTGGAGGAGACCGGCCAGTGGACCTGGCGGGTCGAGCTCGACGACCGGCAGGTCGCCGGGGCCAGCCGCTCCTACCTGCGGATGCGGGAGTGCAGCTACAACCTGGAACGATTCCTGGAGGCGCTGCCCGCCGCCGAGGTGGTGCCCGGCACCCGCACGGTGCGGCGGGGACGCTGGCACGGTGGCCCGGGCGAGGGCGACACCCGACCGGGCACGCCGGTGCGTCGGGTGCTCCGGTGACCGCCACCATGCTGCCGGTCGAGGTCGACGCGCCGTCCGACCGGCCGCGGCGGATCCGCCAGCGCCGCGGCCCGGCCGACCTGCTCTTCCGCGGCGGGGTCCGCGGCGCGGGGCTGCTGGTCCTGCTCATCATGACGATGGTCGGGGTGTTCCTGACGTACCGGGCGGCGCTGGCGCTGCGGGTGGCCGGACCGGACTTCCTGACGACCCGGACCTGGGAGCCGGATTCCGGCACCTTCGGCATCGCCGCGGTGCTCACCGGCACCGTGCTGATCGCCGCGGTGGCGATCAGCGTGGCGGTGCCGCTGGCCACCGGCACCGCGCTCTACATCTCCGAGTTCGCGCCCCGGCGGCTGCGGCGCACCCTGGTCAGCCTCGTCGACCTGATGGCCGCGGTGCCGAGCGTGGTCTACGGCCTGTGGGGCGCGTTCCTGCTGCAGGGTCAGGTGATCGGCCTGTCCCGCTGGATCTCCACATGGTTCGGCTGGATCCCGCTGTTCCGGGTGCCGGGCGCCGATCCGCGTGACCCGCTGTCGCCGGCCGCCGCGTACACCTCGTCGACCTTCATCGCCGGCCTGGTGGTCGGGCTGATGATCACCCCGATCGTGTGCTCGGTCATGCGCGAGGTCTTCTCCCAGGCCCCGGTGGGGGAGCGGGAGGGCGCGTACGCCCTGGGTGCCACCCGCTGGGGCATGATCCGCGCCGTCGTGCTCCCCTTCGGTCGAGGCGGGATGATCGGCGGCTCGATGCTCGGGCTGGGCCGGGCACTCGGTGAGACCATCGCCGTTTACATGATCATCTCGCCGGTCTTCGCCATCCAGCCGCACCTGCTGGCCAACGGTGCCAACAGCGTCTCGGCGCTGATCGCGCTCCGCTACGGCGACGCCTCGAAGATCGGCATCTCCGCGCTGATGGCGGCCGGTCTGGCGCTGTTCGCGCTGACCCTGGTGGTCAACTTCGTCGCCTCGTCGATCATCGCCCGGAGCCGGTCGGGTGCCGCAAGTGACGCCTGAGGAGAGTCGATGAGCACCGACACGGTCCCGACCACCGTTCCCACCGCGCCACCGCCGGCCGCCACCACCACCGTTCCGGTACGCGAGCCGCGCCCCGCCGGACCGGAGCCGCGCCGCCGCATCGGCGGGGTGCGGCGCAGCGACGTGCTCGCCCTGCTCGGCGCGGCGGCGGCGGCGCTCGCACTGACCACCGTGGTCTTCGTCCGGCTGGCCCCGTTCAACGGCCCGCTCGGCTTCGTCGTGCTGGCCTGGCTGACCTTCGTCGGCTGCTACGCGCTGCTGGTCTCGCTGGACGAGGACGGGCCCACCGTCCGGGACCGGACGGTCGCCGTCGTCGTGCACAGCCTGGCGGCTCTGCTGCTGCTCGCCCTCGTGGTGGTGGTCGCCTACCCGGTTTCCCGCGGTGCCAAGGCGATCTTCTGGCACGGCAACTTCTTCACCGAGGACCTCTCCTCCGCCGGCCCGCTGCTCCCGCTGAACCGGGGCGGCATCCTGCACGGGATCGTCGGCACCCTGGAGCAGATCACCATCGCGCTGATCATCACCATCCCGCTCGGGCTGGCCAGCGCGGTCTTCCTCAACGAGGTGCCGGGCCGGTTCACCCGGGTGGTGCGTACCGTCTGCGAGGCGATGACCGCGCTGCCGTCCATCGTGGCCGGCCTGTTCATCTACGCGACCGTGATCGTCACGCACCGGGTGGAGCGGTCGGGCTTCGCCGCCGGCCTGGCGATCACGGTGATGATGCTGCCGATCGTCATCCGCGCCGCCGACGTGGTGCTGCGGCTGGTCCCCGGCACGCTGCGCGAGGCGTCGCTCGCCCTGGGGGCGCCGCAGTGGCGGACCGCCCTGTTCGTGCTGCTGCCGACGGCCCGGTCCGGGCTGGCTACCGCGGTGATCCTGGGCACCGCCCGGGGCATCGGGGAGACCTCGCCGGTGCTGCTCACCGCGGGCTTCGCCGACGGGCTCAACCTCGACCCGCGCCACGGCCCGCAGGTCTCCCTGCCGTTGATGACCTTCAAGCTGGTCGGCTCCGCCTCGGCGTACGACGTGTCCCGCGGCTTCGGCGCGGCCACCGTGCTGCTCGTACTGGTGCTGCTGCTGTTCGTGCTGGCCCGGCTCGTCGGCGGACGGGGACCGGGCCAGCTCAGCCGCGGCCAGCAGGCCAGCCGGGTCCGCGCCTCCCGTCGCGACGCGCTCCGATACGCCCGTCGCGCCTCCGCCGCCCCCGATTCCGGATCCACCCCAGAGTGAGGACACCCATGTCGACACGCGCAGCGCGCCGCCGGGTCACCGCGGCGGCCCTGGTCACCGCGGTGCTGGCGGCCGTCATCGGCTTCGCCACCCCCGCCTCGGCCGCGAAGTACGTGCCGATCTCCGGCGTCGGCTCCACGTGGAGCGAGATCGCGATCCGCGAGTGGAAGTCGAACGTCTACAAGAACGGCATCAAGGTCACCTACACCGGAACGGGCTCGTCCGACGGGCGTAACCAGTTCCGCAACGGCACCGTCGACTTCGCCGTCTCGGAGATCCCGTACGGGCTGCGCGACGCCGGCGCCGGCACCACCGATCCGCCCCCGGCCCGCAGCTTCGCGTACATGCCGATCGTGGCCGGTGGCACGGCGTTCATGTACCACCTGCGCATCGGCGGGAAGCTCGTGACCAACCTGCGGCTCTCCGGGGACGTGCTCACCAAGATCTTCACCCGGAAGATCACGGTCTGGAACGACCAGCAGATCAAGGACGACAACCCGGGGCTGGCCCTGCCGGCCCGGCGGATCGTGCCGGTGGTCCGCTCCGACGGGTCCGGCACCACCGCCCAGTTCAGCCTCTGGATGAGCACGCAGTACCCGGATCTGTGGAACGACTGGTGCCGCCGCACCCAGCGAGCCGCCCCGTGCGGAGTGACCTCGTACTACCCGTACCCGACCGACGGGTCGGTGGTCGCGCAGGCCGGCTCGCTCGGCGTCGCCGGCTACGTCGGCCAGGCGCTCGGCGAGGGCTCGATCACCTACGTCGAGTACGCGTACGCCAACACCTCCGGCTTCCCGGTCGCCAAGGTGCTCAACGCCGCCGGTTACTACGTCGAGCCGAAGGCGCCCAGCGTGGCCGTCGGCCTGCTCGGCGCGCGCATCGACCCGGCGGACCTGACCCAGAAGCTCGAGGGCGTCTACAACAACAAGGACAAGCGGGCGTATCCGTTGTCGTCGTACTCGTACATGATTCTGCCGATCAAGCTGGAGAACGGCTTCACCAACGACAAGGGATACACCCTCGGCGAGTTCGCCAAGTACTTCCTCTGCGAGGGACAGCGGCTGGTCAGCGGCCTGGGCTACTCGCCGCTTCCGAAGAACCTGGTCGAGGCCGGAATGGAGCAGGTTCTCCGGATCCCCGGTGTGAGCCCCGACAAGAAGGACATCCGCAACTGCAACAACCCGACCTTCTCCTCGGACGGGTCGAACGCGCTGGCGAAGACCGCGCCGTACCCGCCGGAGTGCGACAAGAAGGACGGCCCGACCCAATGTTCGACCGGCACCGGCGGTGCCCGGCAGGACACGCCGACCAGCGGCAGCCAGGGCAGCCAGGGCAGCACCGGGGGAACCGGGACCGGCGGCACTGGTCCGCGCGCCACCGCCACCCCGACCGCCGCGGGCACGGGCGGTCCGGGCGGCGCGTCGGCTCCGGGGGCACAGGTCGACCCCGACACCGGTGAACTGGTCGGCGAGGGTGCCGGCGCCGGCGGCCAGTACGTCGACGGTGTGCCGGTGGCGCTGGCCGCCGGCGGCGACTCCGGGCTGGTCCGGGTGCTGATGATCCTCTCCGGGCTGCTGCTGGTGCTGGTGGTGGCCGGGCCGCCGCTGCTGGCCCGGGCGTTGGGCCGGCGCGGCGAGGGCGGACAGCGATGAGCCGCCGTCGCGCGCTGGCCGTCGCCGGGCTGCTGCTCGCCCTCGCCGGGCTGATCGCCGTGGACGTGCGGCCCCCGGACGCCACGGCCGCCACCGGCGGTCCGCAGGACCCGGTCACCGACTCGGCGGTGACGGTGCACGGGCGGAAGGGTGTCTTCGGCGACGACTTCACCGGCCTGACCATCACCGTCGCCCAGACCAGGGAGCTGACCAGCCAGGGCGTCGTCGTCAGCTGGAGCGGTGGCCGGCCGAGCACCCGCCGCGACGACGACCCGGCCGCGACCAACTACCTCCAGCTCATGCAGTGCTGGGGCCCCGACCCGACGGCGCCGGACTTCCGGGAGACCTGCCAGCTGGGCGGCACCTCCATCCCGGCCCGGGCGCCGTCCGGGGTGGATCCCCGCTGTCCGGGTGACGACGGGGGGCCCTGCGAGAGCCTGCCGCGGGACGCCCAGATGGTGCCGTTCCGGCCGGTCGAGGGCAAGCCCACCCCGCACGGCGGCGCGGATCAGCCGTGGCCGCGCAAGCCGTGCGGTCCGCCGGAGCAGAAGCTCGACTGCGCGTCGACCGAGGCGGATGTCCTCGCCGACTACTACAGCGTCTATACCACCAACGAAATCTCCAAGGCGGTCACCGCGGCCGACGGCACCGGCCGGGTGGTCTTCGAGATGCAGACCGAAGTCGAGGCGCCCCATCTGGGTTGCGGCAGCCCCGGGCACCTCACCTGCTGGCTGGTGATCGTGCCCAGAGGCGACCACGACCGGTCCCAAAACCCGACGACGCAGGTCGAGGGGAGCCCGCTGGGCGCCTCCGTCTTCCGCGACGCGATCCCGGTGCCCCTGCAGTTCCAGCCGGTCGAGGCGTTCTGCCCGCTGGACCGCGCGGAGCGGCGCACCACCGGGACGGAGCTGGTGGCCGGCGCGATGCTGTCCTGGCAGCCGGCGCTCTGCGCGAACGACGGCCCGGTCTTCGGCTACTCCACCGCCGCCGACGACAACGCGGCACGCCAGTTGCTGGCGCCCGACGGCCCCGGCCTGGTCTTCACCAGCGACCCGGTGGTGCCGCCGCCGGACGGGCCACGGGTGGTGCACGCACCGGTCGCTCTGTCCGCAGCGGTGATCGCCTTCAACATCGACTTCCAGATCGATCCCGGCAACACCGACAGCCGCGCCGGCACGATGATCCGCGAGCTCAACCTCACGCCGCGGCTGGTGGCGAAGCTGCTCACCCAGTCGTACAAACGGGATATCCCCGGCAGCACCCAGGAGGCCTACGCCTACCTGAAGGACAACCCGCGCACGATTCGCCAGGATCCCGAGTTCGCCGAGGCCAACCCGCAGTTCGAGGGTTTCACCTCGATCGCCAAGTTCGACGGGCTGATGGTCCCCATCGGGAACTCAGCTGTGGCACGGGAGGTGTGGCAGTGGATCCTGGCCGACCCGGATGCCCGCGCCTGGCTGGGCGGCAAGCCGGACGAACACGGCATGGTGGTCAACAAGGAGTACCTGCAGATCTTCGCCACGTCGGTGGCGCCGGCGTACTTCCCCCGCGCCGACCTCGGTTGTGAGCAGCCGGTCGAACAGGACAAGTACTGCGCCCTGGACCTGCGCCCGTACATGGGCTCGTTCGCCGACGCCGGCTACCAGACGCTGCGCGCCGACGCGAAGAACCGGACGTTGTGGGATCAGTTCGCCTATCCCAAGGCGTACAAGGCGTTCCCGCCGCAGCAGGTGACCCAGCGCTTCTCGGCCTCGATCACCGACGCGGCCACCGCCGCCCGGTACGGGCTGCTCACCGCCCGGCTGCGCAACCGGGCCGGAGAGTTCGTCGCCCCCACCGACCAGGCGCTGCTGGCCGCGGCGGCCGCGATGGTGCCCAGCGGCACCCCGGGCGTACGCCGGATCGACCCGGACGCCAGGGTGGCCGGGGCGTACCCGCTCGGGATGGTCGCCTACGCCGTCGGCGACACCACCGACGAGCCGGCGGCGCGGCGGGACTACGCCAACCTGATCCGGTACGCCGTCGGCACGGGGCAGAACCCGGGCGTCCAACGGGGACAGCTGCCCGGCGGGTACGTACCGCTGCCGGCGGCACTGCGGGCCGAGGCCGGCGCGGCCGCCGACGTCCTGCAGAACGCGGCGCCGGCCGGGTCCTCGTCGTCGCCGCCGCTCGTCGCCGAGCCCGGCGGTGCGCCGCCGCCGGCCGCCGCGGCACCCGACGGCACGGCCACGCCCGCGTCCGGCGTCCGCCCGGTCGCCCAGCCGACCGCCCCGACCACCCCGGCCGCGCCGGCCCGCCCGTCAGGCACGCCGGTCGCGGCGCTCACCCAGGGGCAGCCGCTCGGCGCGATCCGGTACGCCCTGCTCGGCGCCCTCGGTCTCGGCGCCGCGGCCGCCCTCGCCGGTCCGCTGGTGCGCCTGATCGGACGGCGTCGCGCCCCCGGAGTCGGGTCATGACCCCCGCGCGCCCGCCCCGGCCGGCCCGTTCATCCGGCGTGCATGTTGGCGAGGCACTGCGGAGCAAACGTTCTCCGGCGCGCGGTATCAGCCGCCGGTCCGTCGTGACGAGCATGGTCCTGCCCAGACCCGATCGGCGCTGGGCGGCCCAAATCCTGTGCGGAAAGGGAGACAGCATGCAGCTGACACAGATCGCCCGGGCGCTGGCGGCGTCGCTCGGTGCGCTGATGGTCGCCGTGGCGGTGGGGGGACCGGCGTACGGCGACCCGAGCCCGGCCACCGACTACCGGACCCTGGCCGGCGTCGGGTCCGACACCACCCAGGACGTGATGAACGGCCTCGGTGACGCCATCACCGCGGCCGGCGGTGCCAAGATCATCGCCTCCTGGGACGCCCGGGGCAGCGCCAACATCAAGACCAGGGCCAGCAACTGCCAGTTCCCGCGGCCGGACGGCTCCGGCGCGGGCCGCACCGCGTTGCGCGCCTCGGAAGGCGAGAGTGGGGGCATCTACCAGAGCGCCAACGTCCTCGGGTGCGTCGACTTCGCGCGCTCGTCCAGCGGCCCGTCCGGCACGCCCGGCACCACCGGCCTCTACACCTACGTCTCCTTCGGCGTGGACGGCGTGACCTACGCCGTCAACGCCGACAGCGACCTGCCCAGCAACCTCACCCTGGTCCAGCTCCAGCGGATCTACCGGTGCCTGACCACCAAGATCAACGGGGTCGCGGTGACCCCGCTGCTGATCCAGTCCGGCTCCGGCACCCGGTCGTTCTGGAACAGCAAGATGGGCATCTCCGAGTCGGAGATCAGCGCCGGTGACTACCCGTGCCTGCAGAGTCTCAACAACACGGTGCAGGAGCACGACGGGCGGGTGCTCAACGGGCAGCTGAACTACCTGGTGCCGTTCTCCATCGCGCAGTACATCGCCCAGGAGAACGCCGGCAAGACCATCGGCGGCGTGCAGGTCAACGTCCAGGACCGGCGCGGCCAGGCGGCGCTCGGCAAGATCAACGGCGTGGGCCCGCGGGTCGGCGCCGGCGGCTTCACCGGCAGCCTGAACATCGGCTTCCCGCTCACCCGGGACGTCTACAACGTCATCCCGACCGCCCGGCTCAGCAACCCGACGGTGGCCAGCACCTTCGTCGGCGCCGGCTCGGCGGTCTGCACCCGCGACCAGGTGATCACCGCCTTCGGCTTCGGCTACCGCGCCCCGACCGGCAGCCAGCCGGCCGACCTGCTCCAGCAGGGCTGCGGCGACACGTACCTGAAGGCCAACGGCTGAGCCGTGCCCCACGAGGGTCCGGCGTGACCACGGTGGCCGGGCGCCCGACAAGGGCGTCCGGCCACCCCGCGTCCCCGACGAGAGGTGTCCTCATGCGACAGTCGACAACCCTGGCGGCGGCCCTGACCGGCCTGCTGCTGGCCCTGGTGGTGCCCGCCGTGCCCGCGTACGCCGCCGATCTGGGCACGCTGACGATCACGCCGACGAGCGGGTCGGTGGGTTCGGGGGCGGGCGACGCGACGCCGATGTTCACCTCGGCGGCGACGTCGGCGCCCTGCCCGACCGGTTACGGCACGAACGCCGTGGCGAAGGTCGGTCCGGTCGGTGGTCCGTACAACAACCTGAACAAGATCGGCAGCGAGAACAACTACGACGCGGGTCCGTTCTCGCTGGACACGAACCGGTCGATGGCCAAGGCACTGGGCGGGGTCCCGGCCAACGGCAACTACGAGATCGTGATCCAGTGCTCCGGGGAGATCCTCGGGGACAACCCGAACTACTTCCGGGCCCCGATCACGGTGCGGGACGGGACCTGGACGGTGTCCGCCGCGTCCCCCCAGCCGTCCAACCCACCCGGCGGCCCGTCGGGATCCATCGGCCTGCGCGCGGAGGTGGCCCCCGCCCCGGGCGGCAGCAGTCCGGCCGACCCGAGCGCCAGTCCCACCGCCCGGCCCGGCAACCCCGGCAACGGCGGAACGCTGCCGCGTACCGGCCTTGCGGTCGCCGCAGTGGTCGCCGCCGGCCTGCTGCTGGTCGTCGCCGGCACCGTGCTGCGGGCCGCGGCCCGCCGACGCGCCGCCTTCATCGGCGACGACCTCGCCGGCTGACCCCGGAGGAACCCTGTGACCGCCGCCCCGCTCTCGCCACCGCCCCCATCGGCCGACGCGCCGCGTCCCGCGGTCCGCCCGGCCGCCGCGCCACGCCTCGCACCCCGGCCGGCCGCCACGGCGCAGGTCGTGGCCACGACGCTGACCCTGCTCGCCGTCGTGCTCCTCGGCTTCGTGGCGCACCTGACCCTGCTGAGCCGGTTGCAGTACGCCCGCGACCAGCAGACCGCCTACGCGGACCTGCGCGGCCAGCTCGCCAGCGCGACCGCCCCCACCGGCCAGGTCGACCCTGCCGGGCGACTGCTCGCCCCGGGCACCCCGGTCGCGGTGCTGCGCATTCCACGGCTGAAGCTGCGGCAGGTGGTCCTGGAGGGCACCGCCGGTGGGGTGCTCACCTCCGGTCCCGGGCACCGGCGGGACACCGTGCTGCCCGGCCAGCCGGGCACCAGCGTGCTGCTCGGCCGGCGCGCCGCGTACGGCGGGCCGTTCAGCGACCTGGACCTGCTCGACACCGGCGACATCATCACCATGGTCACCGGTCAGGGCGAGCACACCTACCGGGTGCAGTCCGTCCGCCGCACCGGCGACCTGGCGCCACCGCCGCTGGCCACCGGCGCCGGACGGCTCACCCTCATCACCGCCGACGGGCAGCCGTTCCTGCCGCACGATCTGGTCCGGGTCGACGCCGACCTGATCTCGGCGCCGCAACCGACCGGCCCGCGGCCGCTGACCGCCGCGAGCCTGCCACCCGCCGAGAAGCCGATGGCCAGCGACCCCGGGGCGTGGACCCCGCTGCTGCTGTGGTGCCAGGCGCTCGCCGCCGCGGCGCTCGGTTTCGCCTGGCTGCGCACCCGCTGGGGGCGGTGGCAGGCGTGGGTCGTCGGTGTTCCCGTCCTCGGCGCGCTGGGCGCTGCCGTCGCAGACCAGCTCAGCCGGCTGCTGCCGAACCTGCTGTGAGAAGAGAGGCCGTCATGACCACCTCCCTCGACCTGACCCGGATCGACGCCCCCGCGGTGCCGCCCCTCTCCGGCCAGCTCGACGCCCGGGCCGTCTCCGCCTGGTTCGGCGGGCACAAGGTGCTCGACCGGGTCTCGCTCACCATGCCGGCCGGCCAGGTGACCGCGCTGATCGGGCCCTCCGGCTGCGGCAAGTCCACCTTCCTGCGCATCCTCAACCGGATGCACGAGCTGGTGCCCGGCGCGTCGCTCGCCGGCGAGGTGCTGCTGGACGGGGTCGACATCTACGAGCCCTCCCGCCGGCTCACCGCAGCCCGCCGGCAGATAGGCATGGTGTTCCAGAAACCCAACCCGTTCCCCGCGATGTCCATCTACGACAACGTTCTCGCCGGCCTGCGGCTCACCGGGATCCGGGCCAACCGGCGGGCCAAGGACGACCTGGTGGAGGAGTGCCTGGTCCGCGCCGGGCTGTGGAAGGAGGTGAACGCCCGGCTGCGGCAGCCCGGCGGGGCGCTCTCCGGCGGGCAGCAGCAACGCCTGTGCATCGCCCGGTCGCTGGCCGTACGCCCCCGGGTGCTGCTGATGGACGAACCCTGCTCGGCCCTCGACCCCACCTCGACCCGACGGATCGAGGAAACCATCGCCGAGCTGGCCAGCGACGTCACCATCGTGATCGTCACGCACAACATGCAACAGGCCGCCCGGGTCTCCCAGCAGTGCGCGTTCTTCCTCGCCGAGCAGGGCACCCCGGGCGTGATCGTCGAACACGGCCCGACCGAGGCGATGTTCTCCCGCCCCCTCGACAGCCGCACCGCCGACTACGTGCACGGCCGGTTCGGCTGACCCGGGCGCGGTCACCGCGAATTCGCCTCGCGCATGTCCGGCGTATGAGTTGGCCTGTTCAGCGGGTCACAGGCCACCCGAAACCTAAGCCCCGGTGCCCGCCGGGCACCGGCGTTCACTTCGAGTAGAGGAAGTGATTCATGAAGGCTCCGTCCTCCCGCGCGGCCCGGATGGCCGCGCTGCTGGGAGCGGCAGTGCTCTCCTCGGTGGCGGTGGTCGGGGTGTCCAGCCCGGCGTTCGCCGCCGATCTGGGCACGCTGACGATCACGCCGACGAGCGGGTCGGTGGGTTCGGGGGTGGACGACGCGACGCCGATGTTCACCTCGGCGGCGACGTCGGCGGCCTGCCCGACCGGTTACGGCACGAACGCGGTGGCGAAGGTCGGCCCGGTCGGTGGTCCGTACAACAACCTGAACAAGATCGGCAGTGACAACAACTACGACGCGGGTCCGTTCTCGCTGGGGACGAACCGGTCGATGGCCCGGGCGCTGGGCGGGGTCCCGGCCAACGGCAACTACGAGATCGTGATCCAGTGCTCCGGGGAGATCCTCGGGGACAACCCGAACTACTTCCGGGCCCCGATCAAGGTCAACAACGGCACCTGGACGGTGGCCGGCGTGGTGGTCGCCGAGCCGACCACCACCACCCTGGCCGCCTCCCCGGCCGGCACCGCCGCGTACGGCGCGCCGGTCACCCTGACCGCCACGGTGACCCCGTCGGCCGCGACCGGCACGGTCGCCTTCAAGCGTGGCGCCACCACCGTGGGCACCGCTCCGGTCTCCGGTGGCACCGCCAGCCTGGCCGCCAGCAACCTGCCGATCGGCACCCTCTCGCTGACCGCGGTCTTCACCCCGGCCGGCAGCGACTACGCCGGCTCCACCTCCGCCGCGGTGTCCTACGAGATCACCGCGCCGGTCGGCGGCGCCAGCGGCTCGCAGACCATCCTCGCCGACGTCGCCCCGGGCGCCTTCTCGCTCGGCCTCGCCGGTGACACGGTCAACCTGACCGGCGGTGTGGTCGGCGGGCAGGCCACCGGTGGGCTGAACAAGGCCACGGTGACCGACCTGCGCGGCACCAACGCCGGCTGGAACCTGGTCGGCCAGGTCCAGGACTTCGCCAACGGCGGCACCCAGATCCCCGGTGACAACCTGGGCTGGGCGCCGAACGCGGCGAAGGTCGACGCCTCCGGGACCGTGGTGGCCGGTGCCACCGCCGCCCCGGGCACCGGGAGCGGCCTCGGCTCGGCCCGCACCCTCTGCAAGGCCGACTCCGGCGCCAGCGCCGGCGTCTTCGAGTGCGGTGCCGGGCTGACCCTGGACATCCCGGACTCGGCGGTCCCGGGCAGCTACGCCGCGACGCTCACCCTGACCCTGGCCTGACCGACCGCTCCGGGCGCCGTACCGGCCCGGACACCACGCGGAGGTGCCGTCCTCCCGGTCTGCCGGGATCACCCGGCGGCACCTCCGCACCTCACCTGCCGCCCCGAGCGTGCTCGGGCACTCGAAACCAGCAGAGACGGAGTTCCGCATGGGCCACCGCCCGTCCCGCCGTACGCGCGCCGTGTCGTTGCTGGCCGCGGTACTGGCCGTCGGCCTGTCGGCCGGGCCCGCGCCGGCGCTCGCCACCCCGGCGGCGGTCCCCGCCGGCGCCACCGTGCCCGCCGTGGCCGGTCCCGTCGCCGCGGCCGGGCCACGCGGCGGCGCCGCCGACGCCGAGTTGCGCTGGGCGGTGCAACCGGCCAGCGGCACGGGCACCCCCGCCCGCAGCCTGTTCGAGTACCAGAGCGGCGCCGGCACCCACGTGGATGACCGGGTCGCGATCAGCAACCTCAGCGACCGGCCACTCACCTTCGCCGTCTACGCCACCGACGCCTACAGCGCCGCCGACGGGGCGTTCGCCCTGCTGCCCGCCAGCGACAAGCCGGCCGATCTCGGCTCCTGGATCCAGCTGCCCCGGCGGTCCTGGACCGTGCCCGCCGGCAAGCGGCTGGAAATCCCGTTTCGACTGACCGTGCCGGCCCGGGCCACCCCCGGCGACCACGCGGCGGGGATCGTCGCCTCCGTCACCGAGCACCGCACCGACGCCCAGGGCCAGCGGGTCAACCTGGACCGCCGGGTGGCGGCCCGGGTCTACCTGCGGGTGGAGGGCGAACTGGCGCCCGAGGTACGCATCGAACGGCTGGAGACCACCTACCGGACTCCGGGCCTGCCCTTCGCCGACGGCCGGCTGGGCGTGCAGTACCGCGTCCGCAACACCGGCAACGTCCGGATGGTCGCCGGTGAAGCCGTGGTACGCGTACGAGGACCCCTCGGCCTCTCGCTCGCCGGCCCGCAGCGGGTCACCCTGCCCGAACTACTGCCCGGCGGGGAGATCGTGCTGGACCGCGACGTCGACGTCTGGCCGGCGGGACGACTGGACGCGGTCGTCACGGTGAACCCGATCACCGCCGAGGGGCGGTTGCCGGCGACCAGCCGTTCGGCCGGTAGCTGGGCGGCGCCCTGGTCCACCATCGGTGCCCTGCTGATCGTGGTGGCCCTGGCGGCGCTCGGGGTGATCGCCTGGCAGCGCCGGCGCGTGCTCGACGAGCCCGAGGGCACCGTCGCCCCGTCACCGACCGCCTGAACGGGCGCGCCTGCTCCGCCGGCTGGCCCGGCCTGTGATCTTCGACCCGGAACGGATCCCGCCGCAGGCCACCGAACTACGCTGGGGCAGCCGTCCGAACGGGGAGACTTTTTGCGCAATCACCCGGCCGTCGTGCTGGTGGCCGTCCTGCTGTCCACCCTCGCGCTGCCGGTCTCGCTGACCGGCGCCTCCGTCGCGCTGCCGGACATCGGCCGGGACCTGGACGCCGGGCTGGCCGGCGTCCAGTGGGTGGTGAACGGCTACAACGCCACCTTCGCCAGCTTCATGCTCGCCACCGGCGCGCTCGCCGACCTGTTCGGCCGCCGCCGGGTCTTCGCGATCGGCGTGGCGGTCTTCGCGGCCGGCGGGCTGCTCGCCTCGATCGCCGAGGGCATCGTGCTGCTCGACCTGGCCCGCGCCCTCGCCGGTGTCGGCGCGGCCGCCGCCGCGACCAGCGCGTCCGCCATGCTGGCCGGGACGTTCCAGGGCCGGGCCCAGGCCCGCGTCTTCGGCGTGTTCGGGACCACCATCGGCGTCGGCCTCGCCTTCGGTCCGTCGATCGCCGGGCTGCTCATCGAGGGCTTCGGCTGGCGGGCCGTCTTCGCCGCCCCGGCCCTGGCCGCCTGCGCGGTGCTCGCCCTGGTCCCGCTGCTGCCGGAGTCCCGCCAACCGCACCCCGGACGGGTCGACTGGCCCGGCACTGTCTCGTTCACCGCCGCGCTGCTGCTGGCCATCTTCGGTTTCGTGCAGGGCCCCGAGTACGGCTGGGCCGCCCCGGTGATCCTCGCCGCGTTCGTCGCCGCGGCGGCCCTGCTGGTGGTCTTCGTCCGGGTGGAACGCCGCCGCGCCGACCCGATGTTCGACCTGACCCTGCTGGCCAGCCCCCGGTTCGTCGGCATCTGCCTGGCGGCGGCCACCATCGTGGCGGTGCTGGTGCCGCTGCTGGTCTACCTGCCGTCGTACCTGACCACCGTGGTCGGGCTCAGCCCCGGTGCGGCCGGTGCCACCCTGATCCTGCTCACCGCGCCGACCCTGGTGCTGCCGCTGCTCAGCAGCACGCTCACCCGGCTGGTCCCGGCCACCGCGGTCACTGTCGTGTCGGTGGTCGTGGTCGCCGCCGGAGCGGCCTGGGCCACGGTGCTCGGCCCGGACGCGGACACCGTCACCCTGGCCGGGCCGCTGCTCACCATCGGCGTCGGGGTCGGGCTGTCCATCGGGCTGCTGGACGCGATCGCGATCGGCAGCGTCGCCCCGGCCCGCGCGGCCACCGGCGCCGCGATGATCAACACGGCGCGGCTGACCAGCGAAACCGTCGCCATCGCCGTGGTCGGCGCGGTGCTGGCCAGCACCACCGCCGGCCGGCTCGCCGATCCGGGTTTCACCGGCGGGCTGCGTACGGTGCTGTGGTCCATGGCCGCTCTGGCGCTGGCCGCCGCCGTGACCGTCGGCGTGCTGGTCCGCCGCAGCGCGGCCCGCGCCGAGCCGACGACGGTCTCCGCCGGGGCAGGGTCGATGACGTGATCGTCAACAGGGGCGAACCCCGAAAGGACGATGCCGCGTAGGCGTCCGAACGCCCTGCGGCTGGCGTCGGCTGCGGGACCAGTGAGCGGGCGGCGACTATCGTGGCCTGTCGTGACGGACACCGCGCAGCGCCTGGCCGAGATCCGGGGTGACGTGCCGCCCCGGCGGCACAACGCCCGCACCATCGCCGCGCTGACCGGCAATCCGGGCTGCACCCGCCGGGCGGTGCTGGACAGCGCCGGGGTGGACAAGCCGAAGCTGGCCGAGCGGATCGGCTTCCCGTCCCGGTTCGGCCAGTCCCGCTTCGCCATCACCCGGGGCAACGCGTTCGAGGCCCAGGTGAAGGCGGACGGTGGGGTGGAGCTGCTGCGGCTGGTCGCGGAGCGGCTGGGCGTACCGGTGCCGGCGGGGGCGACCTGGACGGACCTGGGTGGCGCCGACGACCTGCCGGATCGGCACGAGCGGTCCCGTGCGGCGCTGACCGCACCTGGCGACGAGGCGGCCCTCTTCGACCACCCGCTGCTCGGCCTGGACGTGGCCGGCCGGCGGGTACACCTGGAACCGGACCTGGTGGCCGCCCGGCTCGCCGGCCGCTTCCACGTGGTGGAGGTCAAGTCCTTCCCGGTGATCGACGGGCAGGCCGACCCGGCCAAGGTGTCCGCCGCCGCCATCCAGTCCGCCGTCTACGTGCTGGCGCTGCGCGAGCTGCTGGCTGCCGCCGGACACGACCCCGAACTGGTGTCGCACGAGGTGGTGCTGGTCTGTCCGCGCGACTTCGCCAACCAGCCGGTGGCCAGCCTGCTCGACGTACGCAAGCAACTGCTGGTGCTGCGCCGCCAGCTCGACCGGATGGCCCGGATCGACGCCCTGCTCGCCGACGTGCCGGCCGGCTTCACCGCCGACCTGGCCGCCGACCCGGCGGCCCTGACCGCCGCGCTGTCCGACGTGCCGGCCCGCTACGCGCCGGAGTGCCTGGCCGCCTGCGAGCTGGCGTACTTCTGCCGGCACGAGGCGCGCGGCCACACCGGCGCGCTGGGCCGGCCGGTGCGGGAGGCGCTGGGCGGCATCGCCGACATCGGCGAGGCGCTGGCGCTGGCCGACGGCGTCCGCGCCCCGGACCCGGAGCAGGCGGAGGCCGCCGCGCTGCTGCAGGCCGCTGCCCGCCTGCGCGCCGACGCCCTGGCCGCAAACCCCGCATGAGTACGCTCCGCCGGCCCGGCCGGCCCGTCCCGTCCCGGAGGTCCCGGTGAGTACGCTGCGCGCCCTCGCCAAGGCGCAGGCGGTCGCCGCCGGGGTGGCCCAGCCGGTGGCCACCGTCCGGCACCTGCACCTGTCGGACCGCCCGCTGGTGCTGGTGCCGCTGGCGATGGCGGGCGAGGCGAACGCCCCGCTCGCCGCCATGGTCGGCACCGCCCGCGACGAGGCGCGGCTGCTGGTCGTACCGCAGCCCCGCAACCGGGACCAGCGGTTCGCGTTCGCCGCCGAACTGGCCGCGATCGTGCTGCCGTACCTGGACTCGTTGCGGGGGGTCAGCGAGGCGGTGCCGGTGGACCGGGGAAAGGACGTGCGGTACCGCTACGTCGACGCACCGCAGGTGCTGGTGCCGAACCCGGCCGGGGTCACCTTCCTGCGGCTGTTCGGCCGCTCCACCCGGTTCCGCCGACCGGACGGCGACTATCCGGTGCATCCGTCGGTGCCGCTGCTCGGCCGGTGGCTGACCTTCTTCGCCGAGCGTGCCGAGCACCCCGGCTCGGCGGCGCTGGTGGCGATGACCGAGGCGCTGACCCTGCACTGGGCGACCGGGCAGAGCGCGGTGGAGGATCTGCACCTGCCGGCGCTGCTCGGCTGGATCGACCCGCCGACCGGGTCGACCGGCGCCGAGGCGGCCGCCCGGGCCGAGGATCCGACGGTCTGCCCGCCGGCCGGCCCGGCCACCGACCCGGACTTCGACAACCGTCGGCTCGCCCCAGCGATGGCCGCGTACGCCGAGGCCGAGGACGACCCGGCCGCCCGAGCGGCGGCGTACGCGGAGCTGGAGCGGCTGCTGCGCGACCAGCTCGCGCCCACCTGGGAGCTGATGTGGCGCGGCGTGGGGTTGCTGCGCGCGCTGCCGCCCGGCGCCCGGGTGGCCGGCCGGTGGGACGGCGACAAGGACGCCTTCACCGGCTACGCCGAGCACGTCGACGACGGCGGTCGGCCGCAGCCGCGCCGGGACGGGGCGGTGGCCGCGGCGGTGCGGCTGCACCGGCTGGAGCGGGCCCTGGCCTCCTACGCGGTGCAGCGCGCCTACGACGATCCGCTCGTCATGGCCGAGCACCGGCTGACCGGGGAGGCGTTCGTCGGCGACGTGACCCTGGCCGACCCGAAGCGGGTGGACGACTCCGGCAAACGGCCGGTGCTGCGCCCGCGGATCCAGGTGGTCACCACCGAGCCGGTGGCGGTGCCGGTCGGTGCGACGGTGTACTCGCCGGCCCGGCCGAGCCAGAAGGCGAAGGTGGTCTTCCTGACCCCGGGCGCGGACGGCAAGACCGAGGTGGTGCTGGAGCTCTCCGGAGGGATGGGGCGCGGGCTGACCGCGCCGCCGGGCACGGTGCCGGAGGTGGGGGAGCGGCTCTGCTACACCACCCTCTCGGACGCGTACCTGCCGGCCGGGAACTTCCCCGCCACGGAGGAGACGCCGTGGACGCACGGGGGCCCGCCGGCCGCCGCGCCCGCCACCGACGCCCCGGCGCGCGACCTGGCGGAGAGCGGCGACGGCGACCCCGCAGAGGAGTGGTCGTGACTGCCCGCCGCGGACCTGGCAGCCTCGGGCACCTGAGCGAGGAGCGCGAGCGGACTCGGCGCAGCTACGACACCGTGGCCGCCGAGTACCAGGCGCGGCTGGCCGACGAACTGACGGACAAGCCCGTGGACCGGGCCTTGCTGGCCGCCCTGGTCGAGCTGGCGGTGCCCGGGGCGCCGGTGGCGGACCTTGGTTGCGGGCCGGGCCACGTCACGGACTGGCTGGCCGGGCGGGGCGTGCCGGCAGTGGGGATCGACCTGTCGCCGCGGATGGTGGCGGTGGCCCGGCGCGCGTACCCGGGTCCGGAGTTCCGCGAGGGTGACCTGCTGCGGCTGCCCGCCGCGGACGGCGAGTTCGGCGCGGCGGTGGCGCTGTACTCGGTGATCCACCTTGCGCCCGACGAGCTACGTCCGGCCCTCGCCGAGGCGCGTCGGGCGCTGCGGCCGGATGCGCCGCTGCTGGTCGCGGTGCACCTGGGCACTGAGGTTCGGCATCTGGACGAGTGGTGGGGTCACCAGGTGGATGTCGATTTCCGCTTCCTCCCGGCGGAGACGCTGCTCGGCGCACTGGACGACGCCGGATTCGTGGTCCAGGCCCGGCTGGAGCGGTCCAGCTATCCCCACGAGGTCGAGACCCGGCGGCTGTACGTGCTGGCCCGCACTCCCTCGTAGCCGTACGACACCTCCATGCGGGAACCGCCCGCGTCAGGGGAGGGTGGCCAGGGCCTCGCGCGCCTCGTCCGACGTCGGCCGCTGCGGGTCGGCGGCCAGCAGGGCCTCCAACGCCCTGCGGTACGCGACGTCGCGCGCCGCGTCGGCCGCCACCTCGACGTCCGGCGTCACTCCGCAGCCTTCCCAGTTGGTGCCGGTGAGCGGGTTGATCGGCCGGGCCACCGGCACGGTCAGCTCCAGGTGCGGGTGGACGCGGTGGCCGACGCAGGGATGGGCTCCTCCCCGGGTCCGTTCGCCGATCACGGTGGCCCGGCCGAGCTGTTGCAGGTCGTACGCCAGCTCCTCGCCGCCGGAGAACGTCTGCGCGGAGGTCAGCACGTGGACCGGTTTGTCGGCCGCGTATCGCGGCACCGGGAGGTAGGCGGCGCTCCAGAACTGGTGGGTGTTGCCGGCCCGGTCGTGCATGGTGTGCAGGTGCGCGGGCTCGGCGAAGAACCAGCCGCAGATCAGGGCGACCATGTCCGGGCTGCCGCCCCGGTTGCCGCGCAGGTCGAGCAGGAGGGCGTCGGTGCCGCCGAGCAGCCGCAGCGCGGCCATCATGGCGTCGCCGGCGACCTGCGGCGGGAACAGGGCCGGCCGGATGTCCAGCAGCCCGACGTTGCCGGCCAGCCGCTCGACCCGGGCGACGCCACCCATGGTGGCGGCGGCCTGTAGCGCCCAGAACTCCTCCTCGGCTTCCTCCTCGCGCTCGGACGCGGTCTTGGCCCCGTGGCGGAGCCGCAGGTGCAGGTCTCCGTTGACCGACTGGAGGTCCTCGGTGACCAGCGCGCCCAGCGCCGCCGGGTCGGTGACGTCGGCATACCGGCCGTCGCGGAGCCGGTCACCCAGGTGCGCGGCGATGTGCTCAGCGGTTTCGGGAAAGACGTAGTGCTCGGTGACCAGCTTCGCGGCCCGTTCGATGATCGCGGTGACCTCGTCCTGTCGCATGGGCAGCCCCCGTCCCTGGATCCACTGTGATGAGGGCAGTAGAGCAGCCGGTTGACAAAGCGTCAAGAGAAGTGGACGCTTTCCGGGTGTCCGACGAGATCACCGACATGCTGGAGGTCCGCACCCCGGCCCACTTCAAGGCGCTGGCCCACCCGTTCCGGCATCGGCTGCTCTTCGCGCTCGGATCCGGCCCCGCCACCATCAGCCAGCTCGCCGCCGGGCTCGGCGCGGCCAAGGGCACCGTTGCCCACCACCTCAAGGTGCTCACCGAGGCCGACCTGGTGCGGGCCGCCCACACCCGGCAGGTGCGCGGTGGCACCGAGCAGTACCACGAGCGCAGCTTCCGCCGCATCGTTGGCGAGGACTCCGTCGCCACCGCCGCCATGCTCGGCGCGGTCGCGGACGAGTTGGCCGGCGACGACGATCCGTTGTTGCACCTGCGCCACCTGCGGCTCACTCCGGCCCAGGTGCAACGGCTGCGGGCCACTCTGGAAGACCTCGTCGACAACCTCGAGGAGGCCGACCCGGCGCAGCCGAGATACGGCGTGCTGGTGTCCCTCTACCGCCGCCGCGACACGCCGTCACCTGGCTGACCGGGTGATGACGCACGCCGATCCGCTCTGGCGGTGGCGCCGCGCGGGTGACTAGGCTTTCCGCGTTCGCTGACCGCAACCGGTCCTCATCGTCGAGGGTGCGCGTCTGAGAGGGATCCGGAGCGAATCGTTGTGTCCCAGCAGGACGTGAGCCGCGTGGTGATGGCGGCCGCACGTCGCCCGCTCCACGGCCGCGTCGGCCTCGTCGCGGCCGTGGTCGTCGTGCTCGGGGAGGCCGGCTGGCTGATCGCCGGCCTGCCGGGCGCGGCCCTGGTCAGTGACCTCGGCGCGGTGGCGGTGTCGAGCTGGGCGGCGGTGGTCTGCGCCGGGGTGGCCCGGCGGCACCCGGCGCCGCTGCGGCGGTTCTGGGCGCTCCTGGCGCTCACCATGGCGCTCGCGGCGATCGGCCGGATCGTGTGGACGGTCGAGCGGTTGGCCGAGCACGCCCTGCCGCACACGCCGCTGGTCGGCGCGCTGTTCACCGTCGGCATCGTCACCGGCACCGCCGCGCTGCTCTGCTCGCTGGCCGCGCCACGCAGCCTGGTGTGGCAGATCCGCACCCTGCTCGACGGGGTGATCGTCGGGCTGGCCCTCATCCCGGTCGCCTGGGTGGTGGCGTTCCGCGACATCGCCGCCGCCGACCTGGCCGACCCGCTGCGCACCTTCGGGCTGCTCTACCCGATGTTCGACCTGATGCAGCTCACCATCCTGGTGGCGGTCGCCGGGCCGGCCCGTCCGATGTGGCGGGCGCTGACCCTGATCGGGGCCAGCCTCGCCACCCGGGCCGCCGCGGACGTCGTCTACGTCTCCCTCGTCGCCGCCGACAGGTACGCCCCCGGCCACCCGATCGACCTCTGCTGGCCGCTGAGCTACCTGCTCATCGGCGCCGCCACCCGCAACCCCCCGCCCGCCCGCGACGACGGTGGCGAGGACAACGGGGAGTCGCCGCTGCCCCCGTGGTGGCGGGTCGCCCTGCCGTATCTGCCGGTGGGCGCGGCGATCGTCGCCGTGGTGCTCGCCCGGCGGCCCACCGGGCAGACCCCGGAGCTGATCTTCGTCGGCATGATGGCGCTGCTCGGGGTGCTCGCGTTGCGGCAGGGCCTGGCCGCCAACGAGAACCTGCGGCTGGTCGCCCGGCTGCGCCGGCTCGCGTACTCCGATCAGCTCACCGGCCTGGCCAACCGGCTGACCTTCACCCGGCGGCTGCGGCGGGCGCTGCGCGACGGCGGGCCGGTCGCCGTGCTGCTTCTCGACCTGGACGGGTTCAAGCAGGTCAACGACCGCTTCGGGCATGCCGCCGGGGATCGGCTGCTGATCACCATCGCGGAACGGATGCGCGACGCCGTCGGCGACGACGGGATGATCGCCCGGCTCGGCGGCGACGAGTTCGCGGTGCTGGTCGACCGGGACCGGTCGTTGCCGCCGGAGCGGCTCGCCGAGCGGCTGCTCGCGGCCCTTGAGCCGTTGCCCGGCGAGGAGGATCTCGGCGTGCACCCGTCGGCCAGCATCGGCATCGCCGAGTACGGCCCGCAGCACACCTCGCACACCGACCTGCTCCGCGACGCCGACATCGCCATGTACGCGGCGAAGGAGGCCGGCAAGTCGGCGTACCGGATCTGCACGCCGGGGCTGCGCGAGGCGGCGGTGAGCCGGGCCGAGCTGATCGCCGAGCTGCGCCGCGCGGTCGACGAGGGACAGCTGCTGATGGAGTTCCAGCCGATCGTGGACCTGGCCACCGGCACGGTACGCAGCGCCGAGGCGCTGGTGCGCTGGCGGCATCCCCGGCTCGGGGTGCTCCCGCCGGCGAGGTTCCTGCCGCTGGCCGAGGAGACCGGGCTGATCCTGGCGATCGACCGGTGGGTGATCCATCAGGCGTGCCGGGCCGCGGCGGCCTGGCGGAAGCACGCGCCCGAGGTGACCGTCGCGGTCAACATCGCCGCCGCCCACGTGCGCCGTCCCGACCTGATCGCCACGGTCACCGGGGCCACCGCGGCCGCCGGTCTGGCGCCCCGCGCGCTCACCCTCGAACTGACCGAGTCGGCGCTGATCGACGGCAGCGAGGCGGTGCTGGAACGCCTGCACCAGCTGCGTGAGCTCGGCGTCCGCATCGCCATCGACGACTTCGGCACCGGCTACTCCTCGTTGAGCTACCTGCACCGGATCCCGGCCACCGAGCTGAAGATCGACCGGTCCTTCGTGTCCCGGCTGGACGCCGACGACGCGCGGGCGTACGCCACGGTGGAGATGGTCAACCGGCTGGCCGGCGCGTTCGACCTGGCCGTGGTGGCCGAGGGGGTGGAGACCGGCACCCAGCACGCGGCGGTCGCCGCCATCGGCTGCCTGCATGGCCAGGGCTGGCGGTACGGCCGGCCGGCCACCCTGTCCGAGCTGCTCACCACGCTCACCCCGATCGACGCGGCCCGCTGACCGGCCCGGGCGGAGAGGGTCGAAGGTCCCGGACGGTCAGGGGGTTCGGCCCTGCTGCCGGCCGTGCCCGTACCGTGACGATAGAAGCGTCACCGAGAAGAGCTCATCATCCACACAGGAGCAGTCATGAAGCGCCGGACCTTGGATCTGCTGTTCAGCATCGGCGGGCTGGGCCTCGCGGTCCTGCTGCTCGTCGTGGGCATCGTCCTGACGACGAACGCCAACTTCGCGAACACCTACGTGCACGACCAGCTCGCCGCCCAGCACATCACCTTCAAGCCGGCCGACAAGCTGACCGACGAGGAGAAGAAGTCCGACTGCCTGCGCGAGTACGCCGGCAAGGCGATGACCACGGGCAAGCAGGCCGAGTGCTACGCCAACGAGTTCATCGGGCTGCACCTGAAGGCGATGTCTGGTGGCAAGACGTACGCCGAGCTCGGTGGACCGGAGACCGCGCTGAAGCAGCAGGTGGCCGAGGCCGAGAAGACCAACGCCGCGAACCTGGCCGACCTGCAGAAGCAGCTCGCCGAGGCCTCCGCCCTGCGGGAGACCGTGTTCAAGGGCGAGTCGCTGCGCGGCATGCTGCTGACCTCGTACGGCTTCAGCGAGTTCGGGCGCAAGGCCGAGCAGGGCGCCCTGGCCATGTACCTGGGTGCGGCGCTGCTCCTGCTGCTGTCGATCGCCGGCCTGGTGCACGCGTTCCGGACCCCGGCCAGCGAGACGTTCGCCGCCCCCGACAAGGCGCGGGAGCCGATCAACGCCTGACCCGCCCCGACCCGACCGCCCCCGGTCTCCGCCACCCCCAGCGGACACCGGGGGCGATCGCGTTGCGGGCACATCGGGTGGTCGCACAATCGGACTTGACCCTCACGCAGCGGGAGGCGGGAGCCTTGGTCGTGGAAGGGAGGGAACCATGTCCTACACGGTGGGTCAGGTGGCCAGGGCGGCCCGGGTGACGGTCCGGACCCTGCACCACTACGACGAGATCGGGCTGCTGTCGCCCAGCGGGCGCACGCCGGCCGGCTACCGCCGCTACGACGACACCGACCTGGAGCGGCTGCAGCTCATCCGGGCCTACCGGGAGCTGGGGTTCCCGTTGGACGAGATCGCCGAGATCCTGGACGACCCGGCGGCGGACCCGGTGGCGCACCTGCGCCGGCAGCACGAGCTGCTCACCTCGCGGATCGGGAAGCTACGGGAGATGGTCGCGGCGATCGAACTCGCGATGGAGGCGAGAACGATGGATATTCAGCTCACGCCGGAGGAGCGGTTCGAGGTGTTCGGGGACTTCGACCCGGACGCGCACGCCGAGGAGGCGGAGCGACGCTGGGGCGGCACCGACCCGTACCGGCAGTCGACGGAGCGGGTCGCCCGCTACAGCAAGGAGGACTGGCTGCGTCAGCGGGCGGCGAACGAGGACTGGGGTCGGCGGTTCGCCGAGCTGATGGCCTCGGGCGCTGCGGCGGACAGCCCGGAGGCGATGGCACTGGCCGAGGAGCACCGGCAGTTGATCACCGGGTGGTTCTACGACTGCTCGTACGAGATCCACACCGGGCTGGCGGACATGTATGTGGCCGACCCGCGGTTCACCGCGTACTTCGAGAAGATCCGGCCGGGGATGGCTGCGTACTTGAACGAGGCCATCCACGCCAACGCGATCAACCGGGCGTGACCGGGCCGGGGTGCCAGGATGGGCCGGACGGCTCACCACGGGAGGTCACGTGTTCATCGTCGCCGGCACCCTCTACGTCGACCCGGCCGAGCGGGACGCCTACCTGGCCTCGTGCATGGAGGCGGTGCGGGCGGCCCGCTCGGCGCCGGGCTGCGTCGACTTCGCGGTGAGCGCGGACCTGATCGAGCCGGGCCGGATCAACGTGTACGAGCGGTGGGAGTCCGACGAGCAACTGCTCGCCTTCCGCGGATCCGGCCCGGCCGAGGAGCAGGTGACGGCGATCCGCGGTGCCGAGGTGCACAAGTTTCGGATCTCCGGCGTCGAGGCGCCCTGACGCGGCCGCGGCGGGGCGGGCGATCACAGGAGGGGTGCGATGGGTGGCGGTTCCGGCGGCAGGCTCGGCGCGAGCCGTCGCAGTGACGCGAACGTCGGCACCAGCGCCTCGTACAGCTCGGAGAACAGGGGCAGCAGGGCCGCGTAGGTGGCGGCGGCGGCGGGGTCGGGGCGTACCGTCTCGTCGATCTTGACCAGGTCGGCGGCGAGTTCGATCGACTCGATCAGGCCGAGTGCCTGCATGCCGAGCAGCGCGGCGCCGAAGCTGGACCCTTCGCGCTGGACGGGGAAGCGCACCGGCATGCCGAGCGTGTCGGCGAGGATCTGCCGCCACAGCGGGCTGCGGGCGAAACCACCGCTGGCCCGGACCTCGTGTACCTCGTTGCCGGCGGCCCGGACCGAGGCGAGGACCAGGGCGAGCTGCTGGCAGACCCCTTCCAGCGCGGCCCGCACGAGGTGTTCGCGCCGGTGGCCGTGGGCGAGCCCGACGTACGCGCCGCGGGGCACCGCACTCCAGTGCGGCGCCCGCTCGCTGAGCAGGTACGGCAGCATGATCAGGCCGCCGGAGCCGACCGGCGCGTCGGCGGCCAGGGCGAGCAGGTCCGCCTCGGCGTGTTCGCCGAGGTCGGGGGCGAGTGCGTCGCCGGCCCACTGCAGGACCAACCCGCCGTTGTTGATCGCGCCGCCGACCATCCACCGGTTCTCGGTGAGGGCGTAGCAGAAGACGCCGCCGAGCGGGTCGACGCCGGGGCGTTCCACCATCACCCGCATCGCGCCGCTGGTGCCGATCGAGCAGGCCACCTCGCCGGGGTGCACCACGCCGAGGCCCAGGTTGGCCAGCGGTCCGTCGCCGGCGCCGACCACGATCGGGGTGTCGGCGGGCAGGCCGGTGGCGCGGGCCGCGTCGGCGGTCAGCCCGGGCAGCACGTGAGTGGTGGGTACGAGCTGCGGCAGCTGTTCCTCGGTGACGCCGGCGATGCCGAGCGCCTCGTCGTCCCAGGCCAGCTGGTGGATGTCCAGCAGTCCGGTGGCGGAGGCGATCGAGTGGTCGACGACCAGCGCCTCGGCCAGCCGTAGCAGCACGTACTCCTTGATCCCGACCCAGTGGGCGACCCGTTCGTGCAGCATCGGGTGCTGCTCGGCGTACCAGACCAGTTTCGGCAGCGGCGCCATCGGGTGCACCGGGGTGCCGGTGCGCTGGTGCAGGGCCAGCCCGGACGGTACGGCGCGCAGCCGTTCGGCCTGGGCGCTGGCACGGGAGTCGGCCCAGGTGAGCGAGGGGGTGAGCGGGGCGCCGTCGGCGTCCAGGCCGATCAGGCTGTGCATCGCGCTGCTGAACGACAGCCCGGCGACCGGCTCGCGGAGCTGCTCGACCACCGCGCGGACCGAGTCCACCACCGCGTCGTAGATCAGCTGGGGGTCCTGTTCGGCATATCCGGGGTGCGGCTCGTCGAGCGGGTAGCCGATCGAGTGCTTGGCGAGCTGCCGCCCGCCGGCGTCGTACGCGACCGCCTTGGTGCTGGTGGTGCCGATGTCCACCCCCACCACGACGGCCGGGTCGCCCACCGGTCCACCTCCTTACCCCTGCCGGTGCGTACCCCGGCGACGTTCCGCCTAACGTGCGGGTCAATCACCCGATCGGTCAGAATGGCGTCTTTCGCGTGTCTTTACCGCCCTCCGCAACAGTTGACATGAATGACACCCGAATGGGGTTCGCACGGCGGA
The DNA here is from genome assembly GCF_047921475.1 of Micromonospora sp. SL4-19. Classification (NCBI taxonomy): domain Bacteria; kingdom Bacillati; phylum Actinomycetota; class Actinomycetes; order Micromonosporales; family Micromonosporaceae; genus Micromonospora; species Micromonospora sp. SL4-19. The sequence continues at coordinate 166,150 of NZ_JBLROB010000001.1, read as the reverse complement.
GGAGTCGGCGTGGCGAAGACTGATTCGACGGGTTCCACATGGCGGTACCGGTGGGCGCACCGGCAGAACGAACGGCGGCAGCGGGACTTCCGCGACGCCGACGAGGCGTGGCGGCGACGCGACGACGAGCTGCGGCGGCTGCGTACCCTCGCCGAGTCCTTCCACGGCTCGGCCGAGGCCGGCGCGGGCCTGCCGATGGAGCTGGCCCCCGGCGAGGTGGTCTTCTGGACGCTGCCGGCCGCGCAACTGGTCGACGTACGGCACACCGCCGTGCTGCCGGCCCCCGAGCTGACCGTCGAGGTCGACCCGCCGCAGCCGCGCCCGCGCCGCCCCGAAGGGGTCAAGGTCATCGACGCCGGGCTGGCCGTGCTCACCAACCGGCGGCTGGTCCTGCTCGGCGGACGCGGCCGGCGCGACTGGACGTACGGGAGGATGACCGGGCTGTCCCACGACCCGGGGGCGCCGGTGACGCTGATCCAGGTCCTGGACCGGCGGCGTACCTCCGGGCTGCTGCTGCCTACCGGCGCGGTGGCCGACTTCCGGTTCAAGCTGACCCTGGCGTTCGCCGACGCGATCGAGCAGCGGGCGGCCGTCGTCGCCCAGCTCAACGAGCTGATCGAGGAACACAGCGCGGCGCGGCCGGTCCGCCCCGCCGTCCTCACCCCGGCCCAGGCCCAGGCGTCCGCGCGGGTCCCGGGCGGCCGCCGGACCGTCGCGGTCGGCGCGGCCGTCGCGCTGATCGTGCCGGCGCTGCTCTTCGAGTCCGAGCCGCCGGTGCATCCCGGCGTCGAGCGGGCCTCCGCCGCCACCCCGGCGGCCACCGCCACGCCCACCGCGTCCCCGCCGGTCGCCCCCGTGGTGCGAATCGGCGCCACCACCACGCCCAAGCCCCGCCACACCCGCGCCACGCCCACGACCGAACCGTCGCGTTCGCCGCAGCCGGCCGGCGAGCGGCGCTGCGGCGCCCCGGCCAATCCCTACGGGTACGACTTCTGCGGCGGCTCCCGGATCCGCAAGCCGGCCCGAGGGGTCTGCGACTGGTTCGACTGCGTCCCCGGGTTCTGGTCCGGGGAGGGATGGCTGGTGCAGTGCCGCGACGGGATGGTCAGCCTGACCGGTGGGGAGCGGGACGCCTGCACCGACCACCGCGGCTTCCGCCGCACCGTCTGGACCTGAGGCTCAGCCGAAGTCGGGGACGGTCAGCGAGCCGTCCGGGCCGAGCGGGAAACCGGGGTTCCAGGCGATCTCCCACAGGTGACCGTCCGGGTCGGTGAAGCAGCCCGCGTATCCGCCGTAGAAGGTCTCCCGGGCCGGGCGGGTGACCGTCGCCCCGGCCTCGGCCGCCCGGCGCAGGAGGTCGTCGACCTCGTCGCGGCTGCGCACGTTCTGCGCCAGGCTCAGCCCGCCGAAGCCGTCCGCACCCCGGTCGGTCAGGCCCGCGTCGTCGGCGAGCTTGCCCCGCCCCCACAGCACCACCGCCAGGCCGCCGGCCTGGAAGAAGACGGTCTCCTCGACCTCCTGGCCGCGCCAGCCCAGGCGCTCGTAGAAGGTGCGGGCGCGGGCCAGGTCGGCCACGCCGAGAGTGATCAGGCTGACACGCTGCTCCATGTCCGAACCGTACCGCCGCTGGCGTCGGCGGGCGGCGCACCCGGTCCGGCGTCGCCTCCACCGATCGGCCACCCGGAACCAGCCGAACCCGTCGATGCCTGCGCGTGTCCTCCACGGACACGCACGGTTGTACCCGGTGGACGCGGAAGCCCTTCACGAGGAGAGGCGATCCCGGTGACGGCAGGGGACGACGAGGCCCACGGCTGGCGGGCCCGGTGGGTCGCCCGGGAGAACGAGCGGCGGCGCGCGGGATACGACACCGCCCTGCACACGTGGCGCCGGCGCGACGAGGAGTTGCGCCGGCTCTACGCCGAGGCCGAGGATCCCGTCCGGTCGGCGGAGACGCCGGAGGGGCTGCCCGTGCGCCTCGACGACGACGAGGTCGTGCTGGCGGTGCAGCCCGCGGCGGAACTCGTCGAGGTGACGGGGCGGCACGCCGCCGGCCTGCCTCCCGTGGAGCTGACGGTCGTGCCCGTCGAGGACACCCGGCGGTCGCGCCGGCAGCCGAGAGGCGTCAGCGTGGTCGACGCCGGCCCGGCGGTGGTGACCGACCGGCGCCTGATCGTCGTGGGACGCGACGAGCAGCAGGAATGGCCGTACCCCCGGCTCGCCGGGGTGGCGCACCATCCCGGGGAACCGGTCACCCTGCTGCACCTGCACGGCCCGGGCAGGATCCGTGGGGTGCGGGTCCCCCGGGCCGCCGCGTCCGCCTTTCGGCTGCGCCTCACCGCGGCCTACGCCGAGGCGACGGGAGCGCGAGTGGCGCTGCTGGAGCGGCTCGACGACGCGGTGATGGCGCACTGGCAGGAGCGGCCGTCGGTCCCGACGCCGGCCACAGCCGCCGATGCCCCGGTGATCGCCCGGCTCGTCCGGCCGGCGCTGGTCGGCGCCGTCGCGGTGGCGCTGGCCGTCGCGGCGGTGGTGAGCGTGGTCCGCGGGTCCCTGCCCCAGCGACCGGTGGTCGGGATGGAGGTGGACCGCAACGCCGGGGTGGCGGACCCGACCGACCTGTTTTTCCCATCCCCGGCCACGAGTCTCGGCGCACCGGTGAGCTCCACCGCTCCCGGCGAGACCGGCAGGACCAGCACCACCGGCGCGACGTCCGGTCGGCTCCCGGGTGCGGCACCCGTCACCACCGCGGCCACCTCGCCGGCCCCCTCCGTGACGGCGACCCCGACCGCCGGCTGGCCGCCGGTCCCGCCCTCACCGCAGCCCACCGGGACCGTCAGTTCCTCCCCGACGCCGTCCGCCACGCCGAGCCCGACGGAGCCGGACCGGTGCGGCGCGCCGGCCAACCCGTACGGCTACAACTACTGCGGCGGCTCCTACGTCTACGACCCCGCCCCGGACGTGTGCGCCTGGTTCGCCTGCGTGCAGAACCTCTGGGAGGGCAAGGGGTATCTGGTGCAGTGCGAGGACGGACTGATCAGCAGGACCGGGATGAAGCGCGGGCCGTGCGCGGAACACGACGGCACCCGTCGCCCGGTCTACGTCTGACCAACTCCGCCCTCAGCGCCCGGCCCGGACGGCGGGCTTCCCGAGCCGGAACAGCCCACTGAAGACCAGCGCGGCGCCGACCGGCAGCAGATCCAGGTTCACCGCGATCGCGACGAAGCCGACCAGCACCAGCACCGCTCCCCAGACCGGCAGCAGCCGCAGCGCGGCGGCCCGGAACAGCAGCACCAAGATGCCCAGCTGGAACAGCGCGGGCCCACCCGCCAGCACCAGGGCCGGCGGCGGCGCCGCGTCGGCGAAGCGCGGGAACAGGTCGCCGAGGATCACGTAGATGAAGGCGGCCGCGCCGACCAGGCCGGCCACCGCGGCCACGTCGTCGACCGCCCGTAGCCGGGACGAGACGCTACCCACCAGGCCGTGCAACCCCACGATCGTCGCCCCGAACGCGACGATGCCGAGCAGGAACAGGGTGTGCCCGGTCATCCAGGGCCACGCCGACTTGTCGCGGTGCCCGTCCAGGCCGTCGACCAGGCGCAGCACGCCGTAGCCGAGCAGCAGCAGGGAGGCGGTGACGGCCATCGGCCGCAACCAGAGGTACGCCGTACGCCCGGCCGCCCGGGCATCGCTGACGGTCATTTCCTCAGCTTGTCAGCGCGATGCGTCCCGGGCATCCGGGTGCATCCCGTAGTCGCCCCGGAACGCCGACCCCCATCCGGCTCGGGGACGACCACCTCGCCACGCTGGCCCAGGGGATAACCGCTCGCCGTACGGCGGCGGCGGCGCTAGCCTCCCGCCGTGTCCCGCACGATTACCCTCGTCCTCGTTGACCAGGACGGCGCGCCGCTGGGTGCGCTGCCGGCGTACGAGGTGCCGGAGCCGTGGTGGCAGCAGGTCGGCGCGATCGTCGACGAGGCCCGCCGCCGCTACGACGTCGATGTGGCCGTGCTGCGGCTGCTCGCCGCCGACCGGCCCGAGCCGCCCGGCGGTCACCTCACCTACCTCGGTCAGGTAAGCGCGCCCCCGGCCCTGCCGCTGGAGCCGGTGCCGGTGGATCTGTCGCCGCACCCGCTGCGCGCTCCCTGGGCGCAGCCCGGCGGCCCGGCCCGCAGCCTGGCCTGGGCCACCGCCGAGCTGCACCGCCTCGGTCGCCCGGTGACCGGCGTCGTCCAGCACCGCACCTGGAACCTGTCGGCGATCTGGCGGCTCGACGGCCCGCACGGCAGCGCCTGGCTCAAGCAGGTCCCCGCCTTCTTCCGGCACGAGGCCGCCGTGCTGCGCTGGCTCGCCACCGCCGCGCCCGGCACCGGGCCGGCCCTGCTCGCCGCCGACGGCACCGGCCGGATCCTGCTCGACCACATACCCGGCGAGGACCGCTACGAGGCCGACGACACCGAACGCGCCGCCATCGCCGTCGACCACCACGCCGTTCAGCTGCGCGCCGCCGGTGATGTCGACGCGCTGGTCGCTGCCGGCCTACCCGACCTGCGGGGACCGGCCCTCACCGCGTGGATCCGGGATCGGCTCGCTCCGCACGACCTGTCGGTCGCCGCCGACCTGCTCGCCGGCCTCGACGACCGGCTCGAGGAGGTCCGCGACTGCGGCCTGCCCGACACCCTCGTCCACGGCGACCTGCACCCCGGCAACGTCCGCGGCGACGGCCGGCGGCGGGTGGTCATCGACTGGGGTGACGCGTTCGTCGGACACCCCGCCTTCGACATCCTGCGCTTGACCGAGACCCTCGACCCGGCCGCCGCCGCGCCGCTGCTCGACACCTGGGCCGCCCGCTGGCGGACCGACGTGCCCGGCAGCGACCCGCACCGTGCCGTCGAGCTGCTCCGCCCGGTCGCGCCGCTGCGGATGGCCGCCGTGTACGCGATGTTCCTCGCCGGCATCGAACCGAGCGAGCACCCGTATCACCTGGCCGACGTGCCGGCCTGCCTCGGCCGGGCCGCCGCCGAAGCGGAGGTCAGCCTGAGCGGCTGATCCCCCGGCGAACCACCCGGCGCTGGCCGTGGCGGCCTGGCTGTTGGGCGGTGCCTCCGGAGGTCGGCGCCTCATGGCCGCCCGCGCCCGCGCTGAACTGCACCGGGCGGGAAGCGCGTCGCCGCCGACGGGTGATCTCAGACCCGCCGCACCGGGATCCACAGCTCCGCGTCGGCCTCCGTGCCGTCGCTCGACACCCGAACCTTCGAGATCTCCGGACCCGGGCGGCTCTCATACGGATTCGACGGGAACCACTGGGTGAACACATCCCGCCACAGATACTGCACCGCCTGCGGGAACGCCCCCGACGCGGTGAACACCGCCCACGAGCCGCCCGCCACCGGCAGGCTGTCCAGGTCCTCCGGCGCGTCCGCGCCGGTCACCACCCCGTGCCAGTAGTCCAGCTCGGTGCCCTCCGCCCGGTCGCCCGCGAGGTCGTCGCTGACGTTGACGATCCCGCGCGGCTCCTGGTCCGACAGCGCCTCGATCCGGCGTACGGTCTCCTGGCCGATGCCCTTCACGAACGCCACGATGGCCGGGTTCATCCCCTCGTGGACCAACGGGACCCGGGCCTTGCGCCCGACCAGGCGGAAGGCGTCCTTCTCCACGATCCGATACTCCATGCTGCTGCTCCCTTCGACGACGAGCCGGAAGGAGATCCGGGGCTGGGACCGCAGCGCCGCCCCCGTACGCCGGGCCTCGCCCGGACCGACCCCGTGCACGGCCCGGAACGCCCGCGCGAACGCCTCGTTCGAGCCGTACCCCCAGCGGACCGCGACGTCGAGCAGCGGCACCTCGCCGGCGAGCACCTCCGCGCCCGCGACGGTGAGCCGCCGGCGGCGCACGTACTCCGACAGCGGGATGCCGCCCAGCGCGGAGAACAGCCGCCGGAAATGGTGCTCCGACGTGCACGCGATCCGCGCCAGCTCGGCGACCTCGACCGGCTGGTCGAGGTGCCGTTCGAGATGGTCCATGGCCTGGTTCAGCCGCTCCAGCACCCGGTGCTCCTTCCTCTTCCACCACCGACGCTAGGGGCCGCCGAGGCACCGAACCCGATCCCAACGAGCCCGTTTCGGTCGGGTCCGCTGGTGATCCTGGGGGTGGTGTCCGGGCGGACACGCGTCCCGAGCGAGAACCCGTGTTATAAGTATTATCTGAGGAGGTCGGAAAATGCTTATATCGACGGCGGCTTGGAAGGCCCTGGTCGACGCCGGGGTTCTGATCGTTCCGCTCGATTCCGATCGCGTTGAGCTGCGGAGCGGCGCACACCGCGCCGTACTGAGAGTGGTGAGCTCGACAACGGTGCTGCACCCCAGCGACCTCATCAACCTGAAGAGCAGACACCCGGACACGGTCCTGCTCACCGTGCCGTCGGCCACGCCCGCTGTCCGCGCTGCGGTCGAAGCTGCTGGCTGGTCATTGCTGATCGACAACGGGCAGCATGTCACGGGTTTCCTTCAGGTGGCAGGGCAACAGATCCCGATCGAGACAAGGGGCACCGATACCCCCTCACAACCGGTCCGGCGGGGTCGCGTGCCGTGGGGCACCTTCACGCTGGTGCGCCGGCTGGCCGAGCGGCCCTGGTCCGGGCAGCAGCAGTTGGCAGCAGATATCGGTGTCTCCCAGCCCCGCGTGTCACAGGCCCTCGCCGCGCTGACTGAACAAGGTCTCGCCCACCGCACGGCGGCGGGATGGGATGCCACAGATGTCGATGCGCTTTTCGATTGGTGGCTGCGCTCATACCCAGGACCAGGCGGGATAAGAACCCTCTGGTACGGCCTGGAGCCGCCCGTGAAGCAGGCGGAAACGGTCGTTGAAGTGCTGACACGCGGCGGCGAGCGGAGGATCGCGATCTCGGGTGACGTGGCGGCAGACCTGCTCGCCCCGTGGCGGAGCCCGCGCCGAACAGTCATCTACGCCCAGACCGGCGCGGACCTGACCAGCGCTGGCCTCACTCCCGCCGACGAAGACGACGCAACGCTGGAACTCGTCGTGCCCAAGGACCCCGGAGTCTGGCCGGGACCGACCACGGAGGAGACACCGGGGAGCATGCCCCTCGCGGACGCTGTGCAGATCCTCTGGGACGTAGCGCGCGGCTCAGGTCCTGACACCGACGGGGCGGTGCGACACCTGCAGCGAATGCTGCATGGCCGACGTCGGCGAGCGAGTAGGAGCCAGGCCGCATGACCGCGCCCGCATTACCTGGGTCGCCGACGTGTAGCGCGTACGGGCTGGCGGCGGTGAAGAAGTACGGCCTCGCGGTGGGCGGGCGGATGGCTGCCGACCGGGTAGCACGACGCAAGCCGCACGTGCCGCGCGGCACACCCGCGATCCGCTGCGCTGACCGCCCGCCGGCCGACTACTCCGGGCGGTGGCAAACCGCCTCGACGTTGTTGCCGTCCGGGTCCCGAACGAACGCGCCGAAGTAGGTCGGGTGGTATTCGGGCCAGACCCGGGGCGCGTGCAGCACCTCCGCGCCGGCCGCGACCGCGGCGTCGTGGAAGGCCTGCACCGCAGCCCGGTCGGGGGCGGTGAAGGCGATGTGCGCCTCCAGCGGCGCGGCGTCGGCGGGTGCGGGAACCAGCCAGAAGTCGGGGCTGTCGACGCCGTAGCCGATCGGGCCGGGCTCCATGATCCGGCGGCCGCCCAGCGGGGCGAGCACGGTGTCGTAGAAGGCGGCGCTGGCCGACAGGTCGCGCACCATGACGGAGAAGTGGTCGAGCACGGATCCTGCTTCCTACTAATTGCTCACTGCTGAGCGGTTCGGATAATTCGCTCTCCGCTCGGCCGTGGTGGCCGGGCTGGAGTCCTGGACCGGCAGTCTGGTCCGGTGGCGATCGGTCCTATCCTGCAGGATCTGCTTCACCCGCTGGTGTGGGGTGTGCAGGGCGATGTCGGGGTCGCCGGCTCTGTGCAGGATGTTGATCGCGGCGTTCACGTCGGCCTGCCACACCACCCCGCACCGAGTGCAGTGAAACCGGTCCCCACTACGGCGGCCGAAGGCGCCGCAGCGGTGACAGGTTTGTGAGGTGTAGGCGGCGTTGACGGGAACGAGCGCAGAACCTCTGCGCTCCGACACGTTTCTGAGGGCCTCGGCGGTGACTCCTTTGGTCCACGCGGCGAGACGCCGGTTGATGTTTCTGCCGAGCTTCTTGCGGCCAGCGAAGCGTTTGGTGAGGTCTTCGGCGACCACGGTGGCGGCCTTGTCCACGACCTCGTGCACGGCGGTGAAGATCTCCGTCCGCACCCGCGCCCGATGCCGGGCGGCCTGCCGATCCCGCTTCACGGTGCCGAGGTTGTTGCGCGCGATTCGGTGCGCCTTGGCCTGGTCACCACGTGCGGCGGCGGTGTTGGCGATCGAACGCAGCTTCGCCCGACGCCGGTTACGTTCCTTCAACTGATCCGACTCGCTGGTCAGCAGCTCGCCGAGGCGGGTGCCGTGGGGTTGGCCATCGGAGTCGGTGAGGGCTTCGGTGTAGCCCTTGTCCACGCCCAAGGTCTGGTTACCGCAGGGCCGCTGCGATGACCGAATCCGCGCCGCGTCGATCTGGTAGTGCACCTCCACCCGGCCGCCCCGCAGGATCAGCCGCAGCGTGCCCGCCGGCGCGACGGTCGTGGACAGCGGGATCTTGACCATCATGCGGCGTTCCAGGCCGGGAACCGCCAGCGACAGCCGGCCGCGCCCGTCAGTGACCGTGTTGTGCTTGTCAGCGCGCACAACAATCTGATCGTGCGTGTGGTTGCGGCCCCGCTTCCAGTACCTGCGTATCTGCCGGGCCAGGAACGGGTCACTGGCCCACCGGTCGGCCTTCAGTGCGGTAAACATCCGCTTCCGCTCGGCCGGGTCGTCGGTACGCCGGGTGATCGCCCGCCGCACCTGAACCTTGGCCGCCTCCAGACTCGCCGCGATATCGCCGATCGCGTCGCGCACGGTTTCCTTCCACGCATTCGCCGATACACCGAACTGCACGTGCGTACCCTCGGCCATCCACCGGTCCCGCACCTGCCGGTCCCGCAACCCAGACCCGACGCCGTTAATCGACCCGTAACGCTGCCACACCTCGCTGCGTACCCGGCCCAGCCGGCGGGCCTGCTCCGCCAGCGCCGCGTACTTACCTGGATTCAGAGCGGCGGAGTACGCGATACGGGTGACCTTCACCGACCATCTCCCGCGCCCAGGTCCGCCTCTTTGAGCTCCTTCTCGTAACGCCGCAGACCGTACAGCCGGCACGAGAAGGTACGCACAATGTCGAGCAAATCCTCAACCAGCTCCTGCTGCGGAGACAGGGCCTCCTGGTTGACCACGATGATCTCGCAGCCGCCGCGGATCGCCACGTGCTCCAGGAAATCGAGGCCGAACCGGGCCAGCCTGTCCTTATGGGCCACCACCAGCGTGGCGACCTCACCCCGGTCGACGGCGTCCATCAGCGCTAGAACCTTCTTGCGGCGCAGGTTTATCCCGCCGCCGACCTCGCTTACCCACTCGACCACGGCCAGGCCGCGAGCCAGGCAGAACTGCTGCATCGCCGATACCTGCGAGGCCAGGTCCGCCTTCTGTCCCGACGAGGAGACCCGGCAGTACACCACGACCTTCCGCTGGCCTGCATCGAAGCCGGGCTGCAGCACCCCGCGCACATCGGAGTCGTCGAAATGCCTCTGACCGGACGGCAGGCGGCGGGCCGTGATCCGGATCTCCGCCTCCCACCGGCGCACGGTGCTCACCGACCGGCCGACCCGTTCAGCGAACTCGACGATCCGATAAACGCTACCCACAACAGTCGTCTATAGACAGCTTTAGCCAGGATAGTGACCACCAGTCACTCCTCCCTGCGGTTGGTCGTGACCGGGTCAGGCTAGGAGCGAGCTACGACATTTCTTCCCTGTCTCCTGGCGGGTCCTGGATGTGCTGGCCCCGGTGCCGGCCGGTGGCGCGCCAGAATTTTCGCTGCGTCGAGCAGCAGCGGCAGCCCGGCCGGCGTCTTTATCGGCATGAGCGAGCAACGCGAGCCCGGGTGCGGGTCTGCGGGCGGGTGCCTTCGGCGCAGCGGAATGCGTGATTCCCTGCGCATGGTGGTCCGTTCGTCCCTTCCGGGGCCGGTCACGGTTCTTCACGCAGAGCGGAGGTCACGTGGACGTTGAGACCGAGCGTGACTTCGTCTCCTTCGTCGAGGCGCGGTCGCACGTGCTGTTCCGTACGGCACTGACCCTGACCGGGGATCGGCACCAGGCGGAAGATCTACTCCAGATGGTCCTGGCAAAGGCCCTTCGGCGCTGGAAACACATTCATGGGTCGCCGGAGGCGTACCTACGCAAGGCCATGTACCGCCAGCAGGTGAGCTGGTGGCGGCGGGCGGGGCATGGCCGCGAACTGAGCACGGATCGAATCCCGGACAACCGGGCGGTGCCGGACCCCACCGCTCGGCTCGATCTGCACCTGGCCCTACAGGACTCGCTGCGCCGGCTCGCGCCGAAGCACCGTGCGGTGCTCGTGCTGCGCTACCTCGAGGACGTCCCCGACAACGAGATCGCGCAACTGCTCGGCTGCAAACCGGCGACGGTCCGCAGCCAGATCGCACGGGCCCTCAGCCGGCTACGCACCCTCTGCCCAGACCTCGACAGCCTTGCCGTGAAGGAGGCTCGCAGATGACAACCGACTTGGACCGAGCACTGCGCGACGCATTCGAACGGATCGGCGACGCACCTCCGCCGGTCGGTGTCGCACCTGCCGTCGTACGCAGGGTCCGCCGTCAGCGTCGAGTGCGCATGGCCCTGACCACCGGCGCTCTTGTGGTGCTCGTCGCCGCCGCGGCGCCCTTCGGGGTTCGGGCGGTGGGTGGGCAGAACGAACAGTTCGGCGCTGGCACACCGAGCTGTTCGGTGGTCGTGACCGCCTACAGCGGAGTCGGCCAGCAGGGTGACCCTGACGGAGCGGTACGCGGAGAACGGCAAGGTGGGCAGGGTGCGACGAGATCGCTGCTGCGCGACAACGCGGCCGGCGGGTACCTCGACCTGCCGGCGTACCGCAGCCTGGTCCCGTCTCCCGACGGATCCCGGGTGCTGGTCCAGGCGGGCGACGACACCCCGACCAGCCCGCTGCGCAGCGGGATCCTCGATCCGGCCAACCCGTCCAAAATGCAGTGGATCGACAGCTATACCGGGGAGGGCGCCTGGTCGCCCGACGGCAAGGAAATCCTGTTCACCGTACGCGAGCGCCTGAGCGACAAGGGCTTCGCGATTGTCGACGCGGTGACCCTGAAGGCCACCTTCGTCAAGCTTGACTTCTACGCCGGCGGCAACACGGGCTCGCAGGACTTCGTCTGGGCGCCCGGCGGCAGCGAGGTCGCGCTCACGGTGTCGCAGAACGCTGGCAACGAGAGCCTGCCCGACCAGGTGACCGGGATCCACTTCTACCACCGCTCCGGGCAGCTGGCACGCACCATCCCGGCGACCGCCGCACTGTATTCGGGGCAGGCGTTCTCCCCTGACGGGACCCGGATTGCCCTGCACGACCGGCTCTCCGACGCCCCGGCCAGGATCGTCGCGACGGCCACCGGCGCCGCCCAGCAGACCGTCCCGCTCCCCGGGAACAACGAGGTCATCGCATGGGCAGACGACGAGCACCTCGTCCTTCGCCACTGGCGTGACGATCGCAACGGGTCGGAGGTGCGGGTCGTCGACCTGGCCGGACGCATCTCCCAGGTCGTACCGCTGGCCGCCGGCGTCGAGAACGCGAACGGCATCTCCATCGCCTGCACGTAGGCGATAAACGGGCAATCTTCGCTGGTCGGGGGTGGTGCCGGCGGCACCGGAATCACCGCCACCCCCGATCAGCGAGCGGTTGACGACACCCGGTTACCACGGCGCCGGCCCGGGCTGGTGTCATGGGACCCATGGGTGAGTCCGAGGTGCGGCGCACCGTCGAGGCGGTGTGGCGGATGGAGGCCGGGCGGGTCGTCGCCGGCATCGCCGCGATCGTCCGCGATGTCGGTCAGGCTGAGGAGTTGGCGCAGGACGCCCTGGTCGCCGCCCTCGAACAGTGGCCGCGCGACGGCGTCCCGGCCAACCCCGGGGCGTGGCTGATGACCGTCGGCAAGCGCCGGGCCGTCGACGCGCTGCGCCGCCGACAGACCCAGGACCGTACGCTCGCCGAGCTCGGCCGGGACCTCGACGAGCAGGTCACCCCCGACTTCGACGCCAACCTCGACGAGCCGATCGAGGACGATCTGCTGCGGCTGATCTTCGCGGCCTGCCACCCGGTGCTCTCGCCGATCGCCCGGGCGGCGCTCACCCTGCGGCTGCTCGGCGGCCTGACCACCGGTGAGATCGCCCGCGCCTTCCTCACCTCCGAGTCCACAGTCGCGCAGCGGATCACCCGCGCCAAGCAGACCCTCGCCACCGCCCGGGTCCCGTTCGAGGTGCCCGGCCCGGCCGAACGCGCCGAACGCCTCGACTCGGTGCTGGAGGTCGTCTACCTGATCTTCAACGAGGGGTACGCGGCCACCGCCGGCGACGACTGGATGCGCCCCGCCCTCTGCCAGGAGGCGCTGCGGCTGGCCCGGCTGCTGCAGGGGCTGATGCCCGACGAGCCCGAGGTGCACGGGCTGGCCGCGCTGCTGGAGATCCAGGCGTCGCGTACTCGTGCCCGCACCGGCCCAGACGGCGCACCGATCCTGCTGAACGATCAGGACCGCAGCCGCTGGGACCAGCTGCTCATCCGCCGCGGCCTCGCCGCCCTCGACCGGGCCCGCACCGGCCAGGCCGGCCCGTACACCGTCCAGGCCGAGATCGCGGCCTGCCGCGCGCGGGCGCGTACTCCCGAGGAGACCGACTGGGCGCGGATCGCCACCCTCTACGCGGAGCTGGCCCGGCTGGTGCCCTCGCCCGTGGTGGAGCTGAACCGGGCCGTCGCCGTCGCCTACGCCGACGGGCCCGCCGCCGGCCTGGCGCTGGCCCGCGCGCTGGCGGACGACCCGGCGCTGGCCGCCTACCACCTGCTGCCCAGCGTGCTCGGGGACCTGCTCGCCAAACTCGGCCGGCACGACGAGGCCCGGGCCGAGTTCGAGCGGGCGGCGTCGCTCACCGGCAACGCCCGTGAGCGGGCGCTGCTGCTCGACCGGGCCGCCGCCTGCCGCTCGTAAAAAATCTTGAGACCCGATGTCGAATTCCGGTCGACCCGATCGACGCGTCAGTGAGAGCCGATGACGAGGAGATCGAGATGACCAGTACGACACTGCCGCAGGCCGGAACGACACGGGGCGTCCCGACCGCCACCCTGCTCGGCGCGGGGGCCGCCACCGGACCGCTGTTCCTGGGGCTGTCCTTCGCGCAGGTGCTCACCCGCGACGGCTTCGACCTGAGCCGGCAACCGCTGAGCCTGCTCTCCCTCGGCGAGTACGGCTGGATCCAGATCGCCAACTTCGTCCTGTCCGGGCTGCTGGCCCTCGCCGGCGCCGCCGGGCTGCGACGGGCGCTGCGCGGCGGGCCGGCCGGGACGTGGGGGCCGGCTCTGGTGGCGGTGCTCGGTGTCGGCCTGATCGTCGCCGGGGTGCTGCGGGCCGACCCGAGCATGGGCTGGCCGGCCGGTGCCCCCGAGGGGGCGCCGGAGACGATGAGCTGGCACTCCGTCGGCCACGGCGTCGGGGCGATGCTGTCGTTCGGGGCGCTCACCGTCGCCTGCCTGGTCTTCGCCCGCCGCTTCCAGCGGCTCGGCGCCGGCGGCTGGGCGCTGTTCTCGCTGCTCTGCGCGCTGGCTTTCGTGGTCGTGATGGCCTGGCCCGACGAGGACAGCATGAGCGTCCGGATGGCCGTCGGCTCGATCTTCATCTTCGGCTGGCTCACCGCGGTATCCGCCCGGATCCGCGCCGACCTTTCCTGAAAGGAACCTCACCAATGCGCTACATGCTGATGCACAAGCTGGACGAGAACCTGCCCGGCGCCTTCGACCCGAGCCCGGAGTTCATGACGCGGATGGGCGCCTTCATGGAGGAGGTGGCCAAGTCCGGGGTGCTGCTCGCCGCCGAAGGGCTCTGCAAGAGCAGCGAGGAGTCGGCCCGCATCACCGCCACCAAGGGCAAGACCACCATCACCGACGGGCCGTTCACCGAGACCAAGGAACTCATCGCCGGGTTCGCGCTCGTCGAGGTGCGGTCGAAGGAGGAGGCGGTCGAGTGGGCGAAGCGGTTCGTCGACATCTTCGTGCAGACCGGGATCGACGTCGAGGTGGACGTCCGTCGGGTCAGCGAGGGGCCCGGAGCCTGAGCGGACCCCGGAGGCGCTGACCGGGACCATCCGGCAGCGGGCACGGAACGGGTGGTACCGGCGCCCCGCCGGTACCACCCATGCCGGTGACATCGATCGGCTTCCCCGATACCCTCACCGCACCCCACGTGGGTGGGGCGCGGAGGTGAGCGGGGATGGCTCGACGGGGCTGGCTGGTATGGGTGGTCACCGCGCTGACCGCGGTCAGTGGCTGCGGCGTGATCGGCGGCCCAGGCGGAGATGACCAGGACCGGGCGCACCAGCAGGCCCGCGATGCCCTGACCCGCTACGACCAGGCGGTCCGCGACGCCGGTGGGGCGCAGAGCTTCGTGCCGGTCGGGGACCTGACCGGCCAGCTCGGCGACTGGGAACTGGCGAACGGGGACAACAACAAGCAGGCGTTGCTGGCCGGCCGGGTCGTCGTCGACGGGGAACTCGCCGCCGGGCAGACGACGGGGCAGGTGGTGTGGGAGGACGGCCGGACGCAGCCCGTTGCCGTGCTGTCGGCCAGGGACGCGATCGCGCAGATGAACGCGGTGGTCGGCGACTGCTCCGGATGCGCACCCCTGCAGGTCACCGCCGCGCGCCTGACCACGGCGCGGATTCCCACCACGCGTGGCCCCGCCACGGCCCCCGCCTGGGAATTCACCCTCAAGGACACGGCGGTGCGGCTCACCCGGATCGCGGTCGCCCCCGCCATCGTGGTGACGCCACCGTCATGGGACCCCGACCAGCCGCTCGCGCTGTCGATCGAGTCGGCGACCGGGGCCACGACGAGCCAGCAGCTGACCGTCGCCTTCACGGGCTCCCCGGAGCCCGGCAGCAAGCCGTGCGGCGCCGACTACCGGGCGGAGGCCGTCGAGTCGGCCAACGCCGTCGTCGTGATCGTCATCGAGAAGCGCCACGGCTTTGGCGAGTCGTGTGCGGATGTCGGAGCGCGCCGCACCGCCACCGTCGACCTGGCCCAACCATTGGGAGGACGGGCAGTCCTCGATGTGCAGCAGGGAATGCCGGTCGCGCTGACGGTCACCGGCTGACCCGCGCGGCCGATCCCTGGTTACCCCCCAAGTGGCACCTGGACGGCGACGTCGCGCCGAGGGTAGTACGCCTCCACCTGCGCCGCGCCGTACTTGTCGCGGAACATCTGCACGACGTGCTTGACCCGATCGGACTCGGTGATCGGGGTGGCGCTCGAGCTCAACGCCGTGCCGTTCGCGGCCACCTGGATCATGGGTGTCTTGCGTACGTTCTTGTACCACTCGCTGTTCGACCCGGTCACCGGGACCAGGAACACGCTGTCCTCTTCCTGCACGAACCACACGGGGTGCGAGATCTGCCGTCCGGACTTCCGCCCGGTCACGGTGATCTCGACTTCCCTGACGCCCTCGAGAGCGTCAATGATCGCGTTGGCCACGATGTCCTCCGACAGCTTCCCGACGTGTCTCCACCTGCCAGGCTATGGAGCTTCCCGTCCACTCGCGGTGGGTTCCGGGACCCCGAGCGCAACACCCGCCCCAGGTGCCTCACGTAAACCCGCTTCGCCGGCTTCCCGGCGCGGTGGCGAGTGCGAGAGCCGCACCCGCCACCGCGCCAGGGGTCACGCACGCGGCGCTCGGACCGCCGCGCGGGCTGCCGTCAGCGGGGGTACGCCACCGGGCTGCGGAATCCGTCCCGGTTGACGGCCCGTACGCCGAAGAAGACGTTGTCCTTGGACAGGTCGACGGTCGCGGTGGTGACGTCGCCCACCTCGATGACATGGGTCCAGTCCGGCTCGGTCGTCTCCCGCCAGACCAGCTCGTAGCCGGCCAGGTCCTCCTCCGTGCCCCGCTGCCAGGTCAGTGTGGTGTCGTTGGTGAGCGAGCTGGTGAGCATCCTCGCGTTCCTCGGGGTGCCTGGTGCCTGGGCCAGCGACCACATCACCGCGCCGTTCACCCGGGCGACTCGGGTGATGTAGTCGAAGTCGCAGAATTCAGGCAGGTCGCCATACTGCTTGCCGTCCACGACGCGGACATCCTGGTGCTGGTGGGCGAAGTCCTCGTTCGGCTCGGTGAACCGGCCCGCCGGCCAGCCCTCCTCCAGAAAGGGGATGTGGTCGCTGCCGCGCAGGTAGCGGTCCCGCCGGTAGATCACCCGAACCTGCATGCCAGTGAAGCTGCGCGGGTTGACATCGGTGACGAAGCGGGCGAGCTGACGGGACACGCCATCGTTCTCGCCCCCAACCGACTTCCGGTTGGACGCCTGCTGCGCCGTCTCGGAGGTCGGCACCCCCTCGGCGAAGAGCCGAACGGTGCGGTTGTCGCGGGCGCCGTCGTCAGCGGTGCTGCTTCCGATGATGTCGTTACTGAACATGCCTTGGACGTCGACCCCGGCGGCCTTGAGCTGCTTCGCCATGTAAGTCGAGCCGTAGAGGCCCTGCTCCTCACCGGCGACCGCAGCGAAGATGATGGTGGCCCTGGTACGCCTCGTGGCCAGCACCCGGGCAAGCTCCATGATCACCGCCACGCCGGAGGCGTCGTCGTCGGCGCCCGGTGCGTCGCTGACGGCGTCGTCGACATTGCTGGCCCGGGAGTCGTAGTGCCCGGTGATGACATACACCCGGTTCGGGTCGGCGTCGCCACGCAGGGTGGCGATCACGTTGGTGATCTGGGTCGGCACCGGAATCCGGGAGGCCCGTCCCTGCAGGTAGGACTGGAGCTCGACGGTCATCCGGCCACCGGAGGCGGCGGCGTAGCCGAGCATCTCCTGGTAGATCCAGTCCCGCGCCGCGCCGATGCCACGCTCCGGGTCGGTCTGGCTGGACAGGGTGTGGCGGGTCCCGAACGCGGCCAGCCGCCGCACCGTGGCCTCGATGCGCGCCTCGTCGACCTCGGCGAGGATCCGCTTGAGCTCGTTGTCGGGCAGCTGGGGCTTGGCCGGCTTGCCCGGTCCGTCGATGCGGTGCGCGCCGGGGGCGGCTGCGGCCGGAGTGCCCATCAGAGGTACGGCCACAGTCGCTGCGGCGGTGGCGGCGGACGCGGTCAGGAAGGTCCGGCGGGTGGACTTCGTGGGTTCCGCGCCGGTCGGCTTTGAGGAGGTCATGCGATGATCGTGACCACCGACCAGGATGGATGTCTATATCAATTGATCGAAATTTGAGCTTGGCTCGGCCTGGCGCACCCGGACACTCTGCCTGGACTGGCAGCAATGGGGCGGGTTTCGGCCGCCGTGCTTCCTAAGAGGAGCCGACTGCCCGGGGGAATGACGGACCGCTTCCGTGGGTACGCGACCAGTGACCGATCACGGCCCGCTGAGGAGGTGAGGGCGTGCCCCGGGAGAGCCTGACGAGCTCCACCCCACGCCATGCCGCACCCTCGCCTGAACGGGAGCCGGACACGGCCGGTTCGGATTGGCGGGACCGCTGGGCGAACCGCGAGAACAGGCGGCGGCGGCGCGCGTACGAGGACACCGTCGAGGCCTGGTCCCTGCAGGGCATCCGGCTGCTCCGCCTGCGCGCCGAGGCCGAGAACGTCCCGGCCGAATCGCCGGCCGGCCTGCCCGTGGACCTGGCCGACGGCGAGGTCGTCGTCGCCGTGCAGCCGAAGGCGGAGCTGGTGGAGGTCCAGCCCGGCCGCCACGCCGACCTCCCCGTACCCGAACTCGCCGTCCTTCCCGTTCGGCGGACACGGCGGGCACGCCGTCTGCCGCACGGCCTCCGGGTGGCCGATGCCGGGACGGCCGTAGTCACCGATCGCCGGGTCATCCTCCTCGGCCGCCAGGACGATCGCGAGTGGGCGTTCCCGCTGCTGAGCGGCCTCGCGCACTACCCGACGGCGCCCATCACGCTGCTGCACACCGCCGACGGCCGGCCACTGGCCGGCCTCCGGGTTCCCGTGGACGAGGCGGCCCGCTTCCGGCTGAGGCTGACCATGGCGTACGCGGATGCCGCCGGTCGGCGCCCGACCGTTCTCGCCCGGCTCGACCGGGCGGTGGCCGCCAACCGGCGGTCGCCGCCGCCGATGTCGATGCTGGCAACGGCGGAGCAGGCGCCAGCGTGAGCTCGCCTCGCCCACCCCGCGATCGCTGCGGCCGCCGTCGCACTGATCGCCCTGCCGACATACGCCATGATCGTCGACGCGGGCGGGCCGGACGATTCCTTCCGAGTCGGTGACGGCCCACCGCCGCGCACGGCGCTTCCCGAACCGGAGACCGGGACACGATCCGGCAGTGCCCCCACCAGCGCGTCGCCGGCACCCGGCGGCGCCACCACGACCGCATCGCCGGTACCCGCGACGACCACTCCCGGCAGGGCTGCCGGTTCGCCGACCCTGCAGCCGGTCGCCCCGCGCCGATCGACCCCGACTCCCCGCCCGCCGGCCCCAGCTCCCCGCCCCGTCACGCGGCCCGCGCCACCGCCGGCTGCCGGCCCAGGGCCGGGCCGGGCCGTCCGACCTCGGCCCCGCCGACCGGGCCCGGGGGCCACCCGACGCCGGCGGACCGGTGCGGGGCACCGGCGAATCCGTACGGCTACACCTACTGCACCGGCGAACTCGTCCACGAGCCGGCCGCCGGTGTATGCGACTATTTCACCTGCTTGGAGGGCTTCTGGGCGGGCAGGGGCTACATGATCGTGTGCGATGACGGGCGGATCGGCATGGTCGGCGGCCCTACCGGCAGGTGCCCGGAGCGCGCGGGCCGGAAGGACCCGGTGTACGCGGCCGGTAACTAGCCGTTCGCCCCGCCGCTCGACGCGAATGACCTGGGACTGGGGACATCGTTCATCCCGAGTCCATTGACCTTGACCAGTGCCCCCGTTTCGCCCCGCAGCCGCTTGAGCCGCGCGTCCACGACAATCGGCGGGTGTTGACGATGCTTGCGTACCTGAACGAGTAAGGCATACTGCCGGCCGGGTCTCATGAGCGATTTGCCTGACTTTCCGAGCACTCAGACACCTCGATTCGGCGATTTCGGCACCCTTCATGCCTGCTCGTTCGATGGAGTAGTGGCGACTCAGGGGTCCCGCTGCCAGGGCTCTGCCTATAGGGTCCGAAGACCGCCAGTGGGGAGGTGGGTGGGGATGCGCGCGTGGCTGCGGCAGGCGCCGAAGCCGGACTGGAATCTGCTGCTTCTTCCGTCGCCCAGACCAGGCCCAGTCGACTGATCGGAGCCGTAGGCGGCACAGTCCGCTCGACCATGCATCCTTACAACGAGTCAAAGGGTTCCCATGTTCTCCCGCACCACGTCCCCGGCTGAGTCGCCGTCGTTGATCCTCGACCGCGCCACCTCCCTGGTCGACTACCTGATGGCCGTGCGGGCCCAGATGGAGAAGCCGGCCCGGACGGTGCCGCAGGCCGACGCGTTCTGGGAGCACGACCTGCCCGTCCACCCGGACTGTCAGGTCGGTGTCTCTCCGGACGGCAGCAGCTGGTTGCGGGTGGGTCTGCCGCCTGCGCCGAAGCAGCTCCGGGCACCCGGCGAGTTCAGCCCATACCTCGCTGGGCCGCCGTCGTACGAGGTCGAGCCACGGCTGTCCGGAGACGAGGAGACGGTCGAGCGTCTCCGTACCCGGTTCGAGCAGTGGCAGGAACGGGACTGGCGCCCGTGGGCCGAGCAGGCCCGGCGCATCGAGGCGGTGCGACGGCTGCACCGGAGCCTGTTCGACCTGAAGCACCGCGTCGACATGAACGCCGCCACCCATGAGCTGGTGTGGGGGCATGGCGTCCTGCGGACAGATGTCGGCGCTAGTCGGGTGCAGTACCCGCTCGTGGTGACGCCGGTCGCGATCGAGTTCGACGCCGACCGGTCGATGATCCGGGTGGTGCCGCAGGGTGCCGGTCGCCTCCAGACCGACCCGCTGACCGGTCTCGACGAGCGGTACCTCAGCCAGCTGCTTGCGCTCGCCGGCTCCGGCGGGCAGCTCGACCTCGACGTCTGGGACGACTTCACCCGCCTGGAGTTCCTCGAACGGGCCCTGCGCCGTCTCGGGCTTGATCCGACCGTCCGGGCCGCCGGCGCGCCCGCTCCGGCCGGCTCTTACGTCCACGACACCGGCGTGCTCTTTGTCCGGCCCCGGCAGCGGATGCTGCGCCGCTTCCTCGAGGAACTGCGGGCCCGCCTACTCAACGGCGACACCGCGAGCATCGGTGCGCTGGCCGCCATCCTCGCCCATGAGCCGAGCCGTCTGGAGATGCCGCACGACCAGCCGGCGCGGTGGGCACCGCTGGGGGAGCGGCTACTCATGCCGCTGCCCACCAATGAGGCGCAGGAGTCCATTGCCAGACGGCTCTCCCAGCACCGCAACGTGGCCGTCCAGGGTCCGCCCGGCACGGGCAAGACCCACACCATCCGTAACCTGATCTGCCACCTGATGGCGCACGGGAAGCGGGTGCTCGTGGTCGCGCAGAAGGAGGACCCGCTGCGGGTCCTGCGGGACGGGCTGCCCCAGGAGATCCAAGCGCTCTGCCTGGCGGTGCTCGGCCGCTCCACCGACCAGCTCGTCCAGCTCCAGCTCGCCGCCCGGGAGCTGTCTGACCGGGGCGCCACCCTCGACAAGCTTAGCGAGCAGCAGCGGGTGGACCGGCTGCGCCGCCAGCTCGAGGAGGCTGAACGGGACCTCGGGCAGGCGCTCGTGGCGCTGCGCACCCTGGCGGAGAACGAGTCCGCGCAGTATGAGATCGACGGCATCCGGCTGTCGCCGAGCGACGTCGGCAGCTGGCTGCGCGATCGTGTCGACCGGTACGGCGACATCCCCGATGAGATCCCCCCGCACCTCGACGCCCCGCTCACTGTCGAGGAGTTCACCGACCTGCTCGAAATTGCCCGCCGTACCGTCCGCCAGGACCGCACGCAGGCGCTGCGGCACCTGCCGACGGCGGCCGCGCTGCCGACCGCCTCGGCCGTCCTCGCCGCGCGGCGGGAACTCGCCGCCACCCGCGCTGAGCTTGACCGGCTCGTCGCCGCCGGCGTGGTGCTGCCGGAGGTACGGGCGTTCGGCCGGACCGCTCTCGACGAGCTCGCCGGGCACCTGCGGGAGGCGCTCGCCGTGCTCACCCTCCGGGAAAGCGCCTGGACGGACGGGCTCGCCAAGCTGCTGCAGGCCGACCCAAACTGGCGGGCCATGTGGGAGGACCACGTCGGGGCCTGCCAGCGGGCGCTCGGCGAACTCGCTGCGGCGGCCCGGGTCGTCGCCGGCCACCAGGTGGCCGTCCCCGATGTGCACCTCGCCGAACCGCGCCGGCTGTTGACTCAGCTCGGCGAGCTGCGCCAACGTTTCGGCGCGGGCAAGGGCGTCAACAAGCTCTTCCAGGGCGCCCTCGCCAAACTCGCCATGGACTGCCGCATCGACGGTGAGATCCTGCGCACGACCGACGACGTCGACATCGTCGTCGCGTACGTCCACCGGCTGCGGCTGCGGCAGGAGCTGGCTACCCGGTGGACCGAGTGGCGGAACCTGCTCAATCTGCCACACGAACCCGGGGACCAGCCCGAACTCTGGGCGGGCCGGCTGCTCACCGACGCGGCGACCGCCCTGGATTGGGACCGCCGACGCTGGCCCACCCTGTACGCAACCCTCCGCCGGCTGGTGCCTGGGGTCGAGCAGGCGGTCGACGTACGCCGGCTGACCGCGCTCACCGATGTGGTCGGCCGCTGCGCGACGGTGCTCCAGTACGACCAGCTGGTCGCCGACGAGCGGGACCTCGGCGCTCTGCTGCAGCAGGGTATGTCGAGTGCCGACGCCAGTGAGCTGTGGCGGCTGCTGGACCAGAGCCGCCAGCGGGCAGACGTCGCCGGCTGGGACGGCGTCCTCGACGAGGTACGCCGACTGGCCGGCCTGCGCCCGGACGCGCAACGGTTCACCGAACTCGCCGAACGACTCCGCCCGGCTGCCCCCACCTGGACCGCCCAGATCGACGCCGGCACCGCCGCCGCCCTCGCCGGCACCGGCGGCGACTGCCTGCACCGGTGGCAGTGGCGCCGCGCCCAGACCTGGTTCGGTACCGTCGTCGGCAGCGTCGACCCGGTCGCGCTCGGCCGGCGGGTCGAGCAGACCCGGGACCGCATCCGGCGGCTCACCCAGGAACTCGTCGTCGCCTCCTCCTGGCTGGAGGTCTCCAAGGCGCTCGATGACCGCCGGCGGGCCGCGCTCGCCGATTGGACGACCGCGCTGCGCAAGATCGGCAAGGGCACCGGCAAGAACGCCGCCCAGTGGCAGGCACACGCCCAGCGGGCCATGAGCGCCGCCGTCGACGCCGTACCGGTCTGGGTCATGTCCGTCGACCGGGCCATTGAGCAGTTCGCGGGCGGGGCGCACTTCGACGTCGTGATTGTCGACGAGGCCTCCCAAGCCGACATGTTCTCCCTGCCCGTCCTGAGCCTCGCCGAACGGGCCGTTGTCGTCGGGGACGACCAGCAGATCGGCCCGCAGCTGTCGTTCGTCGGCGCGGTCACCGGCCTGATCAACTCGCACCTGGTCGACGTGCCCTCCGCCGAGCACTTCGACCCGGAGAGCAGCCTCTACGACCATGCCGTCCGGCGCTCCCCGGAACGCATCCTGCTCACCGAGCACTTCCGCTCCGTACCGGCGATCATCGGATTCTCCAGCGAGACGTACTACGGCGGGGAGATCGAGCCGCTGCGCACCGACCGGCACGCCGGTATCGGCGATCCTGTCATTGCTGTGCACGTGCCCGAGGGCATCCGCCAGGGCCTCGTCGGCTACGGCGACGTCAACGTCCCCGAGGCCGAAGCCCTCGTCGCGCGGGTCGCGGCGATCGTCGCCGACCCCGCGTACGAGGGACGCAGCATCGGGGTGGTCAGCCTGCTCAGCACCAGCGGCCAAGCCCTCTATCTGCTCACCCGCCTCCGTGAGGAGATCGGTGAGGAGGAGATGGAACGGCGCCGGCTGCGCGTCGGCGACTCGTACACGTTCCAGGGCGACGAGCGGGACATCGTCCTGGTGTCGATGGTTGTCGAGCCGCATCACGGTCCGGTGTCCGCCTTCACCAAGCGGGACCACCACCGGCGGGTCAACGTCGCCGCCTCCCGTGCGCGCGACCAGCTGTGGGTGTTCCACTCGGTGCAGCCGGCCGACCTGCGCGAGGACGACGCCCGCGGACTGCTGCTCACCTACTGCCACAACGTCAACGCTGTCGACGAGGCGTATGACGACCTGGAGAAGCGTTGCGACAGCGACTTCGAACGTGAGGTGCTGAGTCGCATCCTGCGCCGCGGGTACCGGCCGCTGCCCCAGTTCCGCATCGGCGGGTACCGGATCGACTTCGTCCTGCCTGCTCCGGACGGCCGGCGGCTTGCCATCGAGTGCGACGGCGACGCGTACCACGGGCCGGACCAGTGGGAGAGCGACATGCGCCGGCAGGCGGTGCTGGAACGGGTCGGCAACTGTGTGTTCGTCCGTATTCGCGGCAGCGTGTTCAGCCGGGATCCGGAGGCGGCGCTGGCACCACTCTGGCAGCGGATCGACGAGTTGGGCATCACATTCGCTGAGCCGACTCTCGCGTCTCAGCCAGGTGGCCCTGCGGCCGGCACCGATTCCAGGGCGGTCGTGGATGGCGTTGCTCATGAAGAGGAGGCCTTGCCATCGGATCCGGTTGCGACTGCAACTGAATCGTCGACGAACGCTGGGTCCAACGCCGTCGCTTCTGCTGATGGCTCACCCCCAATTCGTGTCGAGCGGGAGGCCGCTGGTGGCGACCCTGCCGAAGCGGAACCGCGGATCATCGAGGTTCGGGCGCTGGAGAACCTGCCGGATGTTGAGGCGACGGTAGCTCCGGCCGCGGCCGAGCCGGCTTTGAAGCCCGGGAAGGATCCTTCCGGCCTTCAAGAGGGCGATAGTGAGGGTGATTCCTCGGCATCGAATGAGCCATCGGCGCACCAGCCCAGTCCGGTCGTTGAGGTTGGTCCGCTGGATCAGCTGCGCCACGGGGTGCCGTCGCGCCCGGGGGACCAGGCGACGCAACAGATGCCCTGCCCGGCCTCGGCTGAAGAGGCAGCAACAGATTCGGATGCCGGACAACCGGCTGAGCCGACGGCGCCACCTCCGGCAGCCGGGCAAGGCTCCCTCCCGCCTACGTCCGTCGCGACCACAAGGGAACCGGATGCTCCCGTGCCTGCTGGCTACGACAGCCTCGCGTGGCTGCGGCCGTACGAGGCTCGGGCCGCCATTACCAGCTACCACGATCGGTGCGACATCCCCATCCGGCACGACGGAAAGGTTCTCGGGTGGGCCAGGTTCCACCCAGGCACCTCCGCGGAGGCTCGAGCTCACCGGGCAAATATCAGAATTGACCGGGTTGGTCCCGGTGGCCCTGAAGTAGTTTGCTGGGTGCACCAGAACGAGGCGAAGGCGGTCATCCAAGCAGCCAGCTGGCGGCAAGACGTTCGCTGGGAGGGCCCCCAGGGTGGCCACGGGGGGTTGGTCCAATACTTTTCGCCCACCAGCCCCGCCGCAGTCCGACACCGGAGTGTGACCCGTCTGCTGCGGTTGGCGGACCACGACGCAACCCACACGACGGATCTCGGCGACAGCGATGCCCGGGACATCGCGAAGCCGATTGAGGGAGTTGACGCCGAGCAGCCGCAGCGGGGAACAGCGACTCAGAGGGTGAAACGGGTCGCTCAGTCCCGCAGACACCTGACGGACCCAACCGCGACCGGGAGGGGTGAGCAATCGGGGCTGGAGCGAGCCTTCCACCAGGCGATGGTCCGCATCCTCGTGCGGGCGCGCGATGAGGCCAACTACAACCCGACTCTCCTGCTGAGGATGGTCACCGAAATGGGGGGACTCGCCGCGGCCCGACAGCTTCTCCGCAATCCGGTGGTTTCGGATGGCTTTACCGCGCTGTGGGAGCGGAACCGCGTGGATCTGACGGTGGAGGCTCTCGCGCTGCAGCCGGAGTTCCATTCGCTCTTCACGGAGGAAGAGCTGACGGTGGCCAGCAGCCGGGTCGAGGAGGCCTCCTCGCGCAGCTCCTGAGGTTGAGCCGGGTTGGCCGCCAGCACGGCGAGATGGTGCTGACGGCCACCTCAGCGGCTGAACACCAGAGGTGACTGGAAGGCGCCGGCGGGGTCGTGCTCAACCTGCGCCCAGCGTGTCAGCCAGCTCGCCCGTGTCCGCGCAGCAGTCGAGTGGTGCTCCTGTAGCGTTCGGCGGCCTCGCTGCTTGGCTGGAAGTACTGCACCAGCCCTGTGGCGACGCCGTCGGGGCTGAGAATGGGCACCGACCGTTCCTCCGCCACCGCCTGGATGATGCTGAACGCCTCGTGCTCGCGAATCCAGCACACGATGCGCTCGCCCTGCGACCTGGCTCTGGCCAGCGTCACGTTGGCGCGGAACTTGGACGCGTCACCGGAGCTGTCGTCGACGTAACGGGCCCAGCCCGCGATCTTGTCTCCATCGTGCACGGGAACGTCGGAGTGCAGTTGGTAGGCCAGCACAGCGGCCTCCGCCTCGTGCGGTCGGACCCACCCCACACTGCGGTATCCCGTCGGCACCGGCACTGAGCCGTTGTCGGACGACACCTGGTCGTGCTGTTCCCCCGACCTGACGTCGATCATCTCGTCGTTGGCGTAGCCCTCGTTGTCGTGTTCGTTCCGTCCGCCCGCGGGATCCGGCCGATCAGATGGTGGCTGATCTACCCACTGATGGCGGGGACGGGTCCATACCTGCTCCAAGAGGCCGGCGATGTCATCGTCGCCCCGCTGGCGGTATGTCGACAGAATTTGTCGAGGCTTGGCATGGACCGGAAGATCAACCGCCATGGCCAAGGCCATCTGTGCGTCTTCCGGGTTTCCGACGCCCTCGTCGCACCCCGTGAGCGCCGCAGCCTGCTCCAAGGGGTGGTCTTCGGGGTTGACCGGGTCTAGGAGCGTGACGTCGAAACGGCCGTACGGGCCGAACTCGAGGAAGATGTTCTGCCCCTCCTGCACTTCAAGGCGGTCGAGAAATCTCTTGATCGTTCCGCTTGACGGCTGCAGACCCGTCCATCGGATGCTCTGCGGGCCGAGGTCCGATTCCAGCTCCACCACCTCGCCTTGCGCGCATCCGACGAGGCTGGCCACGCCAGATGGCACCGGGAAACCAGAGCCGCGTAGATGATCGCGGGTGATGGTCACCCGGAACTTCCACCAGTCGTCGTCGCATTTGAAGAGCCGGCGGGTGGCGCTGGGGGCCTTGCGGGGTGCCGCTGGCGCCTCCCGACGCCGGACCACGCCCTGAACGATTTCGTAGTCGCCGTTTCCAGCGTAGGCCCGCACGCTGCTCGGCGAGACGTCGAACCGGCTGGTGATCGAATCGATCAGCTGCCCGATCTCAACTTCGCCTCCTGCAGCGGCGAGTTCAAGGCCGATCTGCTGCCGTATCGAGGTGTACTCCTCCAGCTGCCAGCTCGCAAGCCCCCAGGTCGCCCGATCGGTCCTCACAAAACGTTCGTCGTCGCCCAGCTGGTTGGCCAGGCTCCGGATGCTGTTGTCCCGATCCATCTGCCGCTGCAACTCGTCGATGTGCAGCGGTTCGCCAGTCGCGGCCAGCAGACCCGCCGCGTGGTCACTTAGTGAGCTGGTACGGGTCAGGATCTGGTTGTTGTGAAGCACGTAGCCGCACCAGCTGAGCCAGGCGAGCAGTTCGGTCTTCGGCATCGAAGTGGCGGAGGTGACGGCGGCCAGATCGACCAGGCCATGTTCGGTCGCGAAGTCCTCGAGCAGGATGCGGGTCTGCTCGCGCGCGGCGGCGACATCGGGAGCGGCCGCCCACCCGTCCGTAACCTCAAAGTAGTCATCCAAGCGGTCCAGTACGAGCCAGAGGGGGACGTTCACCCCTGGGACATCACGGGCGAGGTCGGGGTGCAGGGTGATCAGTCGGTCCAAGGCGGCGATCGGTTGGATCTCCGTGCGCAGACTGGCCAGGAGATTCCCAATGGTGGTGCCGAAGTGGAACCTCGCGGTCAGCAGATCCTTCACCTTGGTCTCAATCTGCCGGACGCGCTCGCGGGATACGTCGAACTCGCTCGCCAGCTCGGCGAGTTTCTTTGGAGGCCTGCCGAGGAACCGATCCCGCACGATGCGCGCCTGCCGCTCGTCGAGTTCAGATAGGAACGCGGTGAACTCGAGGACTGGGTCTGAGCTTCCGTTGACGGAAGCCATATCTGCTGCGGTGAGTGAGTTGAGGCGGAGAGCCAGTTCCTGGATCTCCTCAGGGGCGCCGTCCTCGATCACGACTTTCAGTAGGGGCTCATCTCCGCGGCGGCGGATGTGGCGCCAACCTGCCAGCTGAGCGAGGTCCTCCAGCAGCTGACGCTGCGCGGGGGGCAGCTGCACCTGCGGCGCCCCGCCGATCGGCTGCCGGTCATCCCCCGGATCCTCCCACTCGCTCAGCTCACCGGAGCGGACGATCGCCGCCGAGACGAGGGCCGTGACTGCATCCTCGACCGTGTTATGGCCCGTTCCGCGTACGTCGTAGAGGTCCCTGACCGTCAGCGGCTCGAGGTCGGCGACGGTCTGCACCTGCAGGCGCTGAAATGCCGTTTCGACCCTGGAGCTCGTGGCAAGAGTGGACAGGGGAAGTCGGCGAGGGACTGTGGGGAAACTCGGGCCGAGGGCGGCAACTGAATGACGGAGGACGAAAAGCCGTGCGAGGTGACGGCAGAGCGCCTCGTGCTCAGCCGTCATCGTCGTGACCGCCGGCGACTCGGTGATCCACCAGTCAGGCGAAGGAGTCAGGTCCGTGAGCTCGCGCGCTGTCGCCGGCGTGTACGGGGCGAGCCAGGGCAGCAGCCGGGTCCAAGGCGCATCGTGGTACGCCTCCGGAGGGAGATCTCCGAATGCCGTGCTGGTCACAGTTGTCCCTTCATGCCCGTGCTCGACCTCGAGCCAGTTGCCGATCAGGAGGCGGCGTGGAAGCCCAGCCGCTTCGCCTCTTCCATGACCCGAAGGGCTTGGGCCGCCTGCTTGTCCGTGATGTCCCAGCTGTTGTTGATGTAACGGCCGACGTTGTCAGCGAGCTGGCGTTGCCACAATTGCAGGTTGCGCGTCTCCTTTGCCCAACGTGCCATGGAGAACCACTCTGGCGCAGGAATGGCCATGACCGCGGCGACGTCGCCAGTGGCGTTGTCGTCTGACGCGGAGGGAGAGCTGTCCTCGACGGGCTGGTCAGCCAGCTCCGCGGCGAGATCGTCCGGTACCGTCCAAGGGATGGCGAGGACCGCCTCCCAGCAGTCCGGACGCTTCGCCCACTCACCGATGTTGGTCCCGCCCCGGAGAGGGTTGACGATGACCTCACGGACGGGCACGCACAGCTCTTCCAAGGCGGCGGCGAGAGCCGGGCTGAGCCGCTGCTCCCGCCAGATCCGATCCAGGTCGATCCGCCGATTCGTCGCCTCGGCGATGCGAGCGACCGAGTAAGAGGTGATGTTGATCTTGTACCCGCCGAAGTCTTGGTCGGCGACAACCTTGTCGGTCGCCTTGAACAGGATCGCCTTGGCGATCAGTCGCTGGCCGAAGCTGGTGTTGATGTCCGGAACGTTGTCGCCCATCCGCATCATCAGCTCGCGAAAGTTCTTCTCAGCTCCTCGACTGACCAGGTATGGGAGCCCGGCCCAGGAATGGATGTACTTCGCGGCGTCGGCCTTGGTGAACTTCTGAGCAAGTGGATGCAGGCTCTTGAACTTGCGCTGGTTGGCCGGGGTCCGTTCACGGGCCAGCGCGTCCGTGTACTGGCCCCGGGCGCGCTCATAGAACCAGCGGGTCTCCTGCCCGCTGCCGTCGGCAGCGGGAGCCCAGAGTGACCGGGTGACCTTCTCGATGCCCACATGAAAGGGGTGATTCGAGCTGAAGTCCACAACCGTGACCTTGTTCTGAGTGTTCGAGTACTTGGAGATCTCAGGCACGATCTCCTGCAGCCGCTCTTCAGAGACCCGGGTCAGCTTCATCTGGACGTGCACCTGACTGAGGTCTGCCTTGTCCCTCGTGTGCGCGTAGTGGATGGACGCTGTGGTTTGGCCGCCGTTGACGATCTGGAGGGCCTGGATCCGGCTGATCGCCTGCCCGCCGCCGGGGAGCTGGGTGAACTCGACGACCTCGGCGGTGGCGGTGATCCCGTTGTTGTAGGCCAGGAAGCGGTCGGGGTTGTGCAGCAACGTGTCCCGGATGCCGCGATTAACGCCACCCTTGGTCTGCAGGAAGGACCGGACGTTGAGCTCCAACAGTCGCGTGCCGTGCTTCCCGTAGAGATCAGCGAGCTCCTGTCCGGGGATGATCGCCAGGAAGACTGAATAGTCGTGATCCGTCTCAGGGGTGGCTAGGCAGGGCAGCGGCGGATCGAACTCGACCACGATCGGCTCGCTGAGCGTCCCCGAAGAGGCCAAGCGGTGGAGGCGGTTGAGGTCCCAGACCTCGTGGGTGAGCGTCAGACCGTCCAGATCGCCAGGCGGAAGGGCGGAGACAGTGCTGACGACATCGGTGAGAAGGAAAAGACGGATCCGAGGAGCATCAGGTAGGGCCTTCTCCACTGCGGCACACATGTCATGCACGTCGGAGGATTCGTCGATGTCTCGTGCGAGACCATCACGGCATTTGCGGACGAAAGTGGCCAGGCGCTTGAATAACGTCTCGACCTGGGCCCGCGGCAGCCGGTCCTCCTCAGGCCTGAGACTGAAATGTGTGATGAAGAGGTCGAGAGTCCCGAGGGACTCGTTCGTGCCGTAGCCGTTGACCTCCAGCCCATGGGCCTTGTGGTAGGCGGTGAAGGTGTTCTCGATCTCGCCGGCCTGCTCAAGTTCGTCGAGCACCCGACGAGTGAAGGTGTCAGGAGCGGTGGCGTTCTCCGCCTCGGCCGTCGCGAGCACATCTGCGACGAGATCCTGAGCATAGACCGACAGGCTGTTCTGACTCACGCATCCCCCTTCATGATGACGGCGACCCGCTCGGCGGGGACACCGTACTGGTCCAGCCCGACAAGACTGATGCGGTAGCTGCAGCTGCCAACTCCTGGCCGCAGATCCGCCTCCACGATGCGGGGGAACTCGCCAGTGATATGCCAGAAGTCGGTCCGCAGTACGGTGTAGTGCGGCTCGTCATACAGGTGCTGGTGCTCAGAGAGATAGCCGGCACGAACGAGCAGGTCAGCGAATTCGTCCGCCGGCCCCGTCGCGAGCTTGCCGAGCAGATCATCCACGACGTCGTTCAGTGACTCCCCTGAACCGCCCTGCCGCTCGTCAACTGACAGATGACAGAGGAGCAGTTGCCCGGCAGCGGTTCCGTCGAGCTGACGCTCGTTTGCGACCGCTATGGTTCGCGGGTTTTTTCCCGCTCCGGTCTTCACCTCGATTGCACAAGGCGACAGTTGGAAGTCCTGGTGAGAGCCAGTGGGCCCGCGCCATGCCGAAACCGCGGCTTCGGAGCCAACAACAGGCATGACCTGGTCCCGGAGGACTACCAGTTCGCCGAAGAGGCCCCGGCGAGCATCGGCACCAAGCCCGCCGTCCCCGATCGACTGCAGCAGTCGACGCCAGTGCTCAAAGCGTTCGATCGCCGTTCGGAGAGCTCCCACCGGCCCTTCTTGCGCAGCTGCAGCAGCTGCGATGTCGGTGATCAGAGGATTGAAGACCTCCCGCCGCTCGCCGGCGGTGAGCACCACCTGAAGCTCCTGACTTCCATCGCTCGTCGGAACGAGCTGTAGCAAGAGACCCTTGGTCCTCGGCAGGGCAGGGTGCTGGCGCAGGAGTTCAGCGGCGGCGGCCGACACGGTGAGCAGCAGCATTCGCCTGCCGGCGGGCTGCTGAACGGCCACGAAGATGTCGTGGTTTGAGCGCGGAAACAGACGACGCTTGACGAGCCCGTACGGATGTTGTTCCGCTTCGAGCGCTTCCCAGTCGCTCTCGCTGATCCTCACTCGGCGTCCGCCTCGTCGTAGATGTCAAGCCCCTGCTGCCTCCAGATCTCATTGACCACGTACTCGGTCTCTGTGGGGTGCGCCGAGAACGGGAAGCTGATGGCGAAACCGATCAGCGGGGGAAGCTGCTTGTCGGGGGCCCAGTCCGGATGCTTGATCGGGTAGATCAAGAGAAGGGGCTGGTCCACGGGGCGGAACCTGCGGAGCGGTTCGCCGGTAGGTACGGTGGGAACGGCGTCCTTGCCTGTGCGTTCAGCCTCGCGGGCGCGCGCGAGCTTCGTCGCCTCAAGCGCCTTCTCAAACAAGCTGCGCGGGAGGTCGCGGCCCTCATCCGCGGGGCTCAGCACCCGCTTGATGGTGTACCGGTCCGCCTCGTCCACATGACCCTTGGGACGGGAACGCTTCACCAACGTCCGGGTGTGAGCCGCAACCTTGAAGGGTTCTCCGGTCGGCGTACCGACAAGCCGGATTGTCCAACGTGTCAGCTCTCCCAGCGCAGCGCACCGGCGGACGTACTCGGCGATTAGGGCTGGCCTCACTCGGTAGGAGCCGCGGTCCGGAACGTAGCCCTCAAGGAAGTTGTCGATGATGTCGGCTGCTGGGATGTCCTTCCAGACAAGGCTGGTCAGATCTTCCTCGGCACTACTCCGCTCGTCCAAGGACGTGACAAAGCGTTCGAGGTTGTCAAAGTTCCGTCGAACGACGTCCGGCCGCAGGCTGAAGGTGGTTGTCTCCGGGAGCTCTCCCGAGTAGCTCAGTCGCACCTTGACGCCACGGCGCATCTTGTTTGCGGCGGTCACGGTCAAGCCGGCGGAGGAGGTTCGGACTCGGAGCCCGAAGCTCTCCGGTGCGGCGCCCATGTCTGCCATTGCCTCAAAGTCACGGCGCAGCTCGTTGTCAGCCGCCGTGATTTCGGCGTAGGCGTTCCACAGATCCCAGGTGGTATACAGCCGGCAGAGGTCCTCGTAGCGCGGGCGGTAGCCGAACCAACGCCCCATCTGCAGGAGAGTGTCGTAGGTGTTCGAGGCGCGGAGGTAGTAACTGACACTCAGGCCCTCGAGGGTCAGGCCACGGGAGAGCCGGTCGCCCCCGACGGCGATCACAGACATGCCCTTCTTGCGCTGCTCGTAGTACTCGAGGGCATCGCGAGAACTACCGTTGATCGCTCGTACCTGGATCTTCAGCAGCGTAGCTCGTAGGTTCTTCTCGACGGCGTTCCATGTAGTCGACAGGTCGCCTTCTGTTCCGCACTTTTCGCTCGTAGGCACGAAGTCGCTCTCCCAGAGGTCGCGAAGCTCAGTGAGAACCTTCGTGGCCTGGTCGCTCATCGTGTCGCGCAGCCTGTCGCGCATCAGACCGATGTAGTCGTCGATCTGCTCGCGGACCCGGTTCTGTACGTTCACCAGCCGGGTCACATGTACCAGCATCGAGCTGTGCTGCTTGTCCTGTCCCCGTGCGGCGCGGGCGGCGCAGGTGAGCACGAAGGCGTGAAGGGCCTCGCGGAGCGACCGGGGGAAATCTTCCTCCTGCGGCACCCACTCCTTCTTGTGCTTCGGCGGCATCCAGGACTCGTGGTCTTCCACGGCACGGAAGATGGGCAGCGGCTCCACGTCCTCGTCATCCGTCCGACTAAGGCCGAACACGCGCTCTGGTCCGAGGTAGTTGGACGGGGCATGGAGACTCTCGATGAAGCTCTCAGGAAAGAGGTCCAAGCCGAAGAGGTCGTGGTCAGCTTTCGGCTTGATGTAGATGTTGGCGAACGGGGTTGCTGTGTAGCCGACGTAGGCAGCCTTCTCGAAGCTGTTGAGCAGGTGCCTGATCGCGGCATTGATCTTCGTCGGGTCGGTTTCATCGTCCTTGCTCGTGTCGACCGATGCGTGGTCCGCCTCATCGTCGATCACGAGAAGGGGGATGTCCCGGACAATCTTGGTCTTGCCGTCACCTTTCAGCTCGCCGTCGACCTCAACGATCCATTTCCGCACGTACTCGAGGATGCTCCGGTGCTTCTTGATCACGAGAACCACGGGGTAGTCCCCGATAGGCAGGTTGATCTTCGTGGCGATGTCCCGCCGGAAGTCTCCGTTCTCGGCGCTGTTCGTGAGCGAGGCGATCTTCAGCCGCTTCACGCCGGGCATGACACCTACGCCGATCCGTGCCGTCTTGGTTGCCTCGTCGTACCGGTGCTGGTACTGCGTATCGAACCCGAGGAGGCCTTCGTCGACCCGTAGCTGGGTCTGGCTGCGGAGGCTGTTGTGGATGCCTGCCAGGATCACGATGAGCTTGTAGCCCGCATCGGCAGCCTTGCAGGCCAGCCCGATGAAGTTGCCGGTCTTGCCCGACTGGACCTGCCCGACAACCATGCCGGTCCGTCGCCACGGGCCCGGGCGCCGGGGATCCTCCAGCTGGCGTAGCACCCGCCCCGTGCTCTGGTCGAGCTTCCTGACGACGCGCGGCGGCATGAGGCGAACGTCCTCCAGGTACCGGCGGTACCGGTCCCAGAAGTCCCAGCTGCGCTCCAGCTGTGCCTCTGTCAGCCACTCGATGTGGTTTCGGTCGTCCTTCAGCCCGACCGAGTCGTCCTGCCACACCACGACCCGCGACTGGATCTCCTTGAGCAGGAGCTCCTTCTCAAGCACCAGCCCTTGAGAGTGCTGCATGATCCAGACCATGTCGACGCCTTTGGCCACCTCGGTCGGCGTCGCCTGCCGGTCCTGAGGCAGGTATGCGAGAACGAGCCGGATCGCCTGCTCGAGGGCGCTGTCGTGCTCATCGCTGCTGATCGTCACTGCGCCCTCCGCAGGTCGCTCTGGTTGCGTCATGAGATGCAGGTCCCCGTCAACGGTGTTGCCAGAAGCCGTCGAACTGATCGAACGGCGGCATCAGAGCAAGCCGCTCCCTCGCCTCCCGCGGCGTGCGACCCTGGGCGACGAAAGCTGCGTAGATCCGATTTGCCACATCGCTCACCTCCTTCGGGGCCGCGCCGAGGAATGGCTCGGGATCGTCCGTCACGTCGCCGTCGTGCATGATGCGGAGCGCAGCCACCGGGACGGTCTCCTCAAGCAGCCGGATGAGTGCCTTGGCGTCGATCGCCGCGTCCGGGCCGCCCTGCAGCACCTCTCGTACGAGAGGGTGATCCCGGTTGATGCGGCAGCGGATGCTGCTCTCCCGCTTGTCGACACGCCAGGCGTAGATGAACTCTGCGCCGTGTTCGCGGGCAGCGATTCGTCCCCGGTGGCTGAGCACCTCTGCGGCTCG
Organism: Micromonospora sp. SL4-19; assembly: GCF_047921475.1. Classification (NCBI taxonomy): domain Bacteria; kingdom Bacillati; phylum Actinomycetota; class Actinomycetes; order Micromonosporales; family Micromonosporaceae; genus Micromonospora; species Micromonospora sp. SL4-19. Next base: position 131,713 of record NZ_JBLROB010000001.1, on the reverse strand, counting down.
GCTGCGGGCGGCGGTACCGATTCTTTGAAGGTGCCGTCGGACGCCTACGGGAGGCACAGCGGTCGACTTCCGCACATCGATGGCCCAGTCGGCGTCCGCCTCGGCTGGCACGTCGACGACGATGCGCGCGAGGTTGTACCGCTCGTCCCGCCGGAAGCCGCGGATGCCCAGCCAGTCGCCTGCCAGGATCAGCCGGTCTCGCCGATACACGTAGAAGCCCTGCTGATCCAGCCACCCTCCCGGGCCAGCTGCCTGTTGCTGCTGCTCGGGACTGAGCTTCTTAGGATGCGGCAGAATGAACGGCTCGATGCGGACCACGTGGTTGTCTACCGGCAGTTCCTCTGCCGGTAGCCGCTGGACCGACGGGTGACCGCTGAGGAATGGATCCCAGGCCTTGACGGGCGTGCCGTTGACGGTCATCGTGGTCCGGTTCCTGCCGGCGAGGAATCGTGCGAACACCATGCCGAGGTGCTCCTCGACCCGGGTTGCCTCCGCGTAGAACTGTTTCTGCGCCCGTACGTCCTCGTTGGTCAAGCCGTCCACAGCGAACCGGTGCAGATCTCGCCAGACGACGGTCGTGCCCGCATGGCCGTCCGGCCGGAGTTGCTTCAGAACCGTGCTGGTCTCCTCGTCGGTCCCGTGCAGCAGTCGCCACTCGCTCGTCTCTGACACCACAGACAGATCCCAGGTCCGGACGGCCTCGTGGGAGCCGGCCTCCGTTGTGGTGCCAACCGTGAGACGGGCGGCCTGCGAGAACGAAGCGCTCTTCAACCCCATGCCGAAGCGCCCGAGATCCTCCGATGCCCGAGCCTGGTAGGAGCCTCGGGCCGCCACGGTCATTGCGGTCACAAGTTCTTCGGCTGTCATCCCCCGGCCGTCGTCCACCACCGCGACCCACGAGGCGGGGCCTGCCCAGGTGAAGAAGACGTCGATGTGGCGGGCGCCGGCGGAGACGCTGTTGTCGACCAGGTCCGCGACAGCAGCCTCGATGCTGTAGCCGAACGACCGCAGAGAGGTGATGGTGCCCGCGGGATCGGGGTTCGCGATGTCGTAGCTCAAGGCAGGTGGGCTCCAGTCGGTGCAGGAACCATGACGGTGCCGCACAGTCGCGTCCTTGCTGCCCGATCCAGCAGGTGTAGCCAGCCCGGCGGACCTCGAACCTTGGAACGGACGCCGCGAGTATAGGTAGGGGCCGTTGCTCGGTCAGCCCGCCAAGATCGGTTGTGTGGCTTTCGAGCAGCTTGTTCTCTTTACTCTGCCAACATTGAGCCGTACGGGCAATAGTTGCCTCAGGCCAACGGCGGCTGACATCTGTACCGGTGGCTGTAGCGGGCGGTGTGTCGCCACCGGCGGTCGGTGACGCGGGATGCCGTGGCGGTAACCTGCCTGATCGTGACCAGTGAAGACCAGCCCACCGCCCCTGCCCGTCGCCGTGGGTACGGAGTAAAGCTGGTCCGAGGTCCGTTCGTCCGGCTCGCGCCGCATCCCGAGGCGTGCTCGGAGCCCAAGGAACTCATCTCCCTCGCCGCGAAGCTCCGCGCCGAGGGCGGGCGCTTGGCGGCCGATCTTTTCAGTGGTGCCGGTGGGCTGAGCCTCGGTCTCGACGCCGCTGGCTACAGGGTTGTACTCGCGGTCGACCACGACGAGGAGGCGGTCGAGACTCACCGCCACCACCATCCGGGACTCAGCGTGGACTGGGACCTCGGCGATCCGGAACGGGTCCGGCAGGTCGGCGAGCTAATGAAGGCCGCCGAGATTGAGCTGCTGGCGGGTGGCCCGCCGTGTCAGCCGTTCTCAAAAGCTGGGCGCTCGAAGATTCGGCACCGCGTCCGGCACGGCCTCCGCGATCCCTATGACGAGCGTCGGGACCTCTGGCGGTCGTTCCTGGAGATCGCACGGACCGCTCGCCCGCAGGCCGTGGTCATGGAGAACGTGCCCGACATGGCGCTCGACAAGGAGATGTTCATCCTTCGGACGATGGTCCATGAGCTCGAATCGATCGGGTACTCGGTCGAGGAGCGGTCGGTGGAGACCTTCCGTTACGGAGTTCCGCAGTTCCGTCAGCGGCTCATCCTCGTGGCTCTACGTGATGGTGTCCAGTTCACATGGCCGCAAGAGCAGCCCGAGCGGGTCACGGTCTGGAACGCCATCGGCGATCTTCCCCCAGTAGAGGGGGGATGGCGGCCGGAAGGTGGCGCAGAGGGCTGGAGCGACTACGAAGGCCCGGTCAGCGTTTTCCAGCGCCGGATGCGGGAGGACGTGCCCGCCAGCGACAGGCACAAGGTCTTCGACCACATCACTAGGCCAGTCCGCGAGGACGACGCGCGCGCTTTTGAGGCGATGGACCACAGCACGCGCTACAGCGACCTGCCGGACGACGTTAAGCGGTACCGGGACGACATCTTCGACGACAAGTACAAGCGGCTGGACGAGAACAACCTCTCCCGGACGATCACGGCGCACATTGCCAAGGACGGCTACTGGTACATCCATCCTCGGCAGAACCGGACCATCACTGTCCGTGAGGCCGCTCGCCTGCAGACTTTCCCGGACTGGTTCCGCTTCGCCGGACCGCCGTCGGCGGCATTCCGGCAGATCGGCAACGCCGTGCCGCCGCTGCTCGGCGAGCACCTCGCTGCCGCAGTGCGTGGGTCGCTCGGCGATCCCCGTCCTGTTGCGGCTACGACCCAGGACGTCGCGGCGCTGCTGGCGGGTTGGTTTGACAGCGCGGCGGTCCGAGGCATCCCCTGGCTACGAGCAGAGACACGCTGGCAGGTGATCCAGGCCGAGATGCTGCTGGACCGAGCCCCGGCTGAGGTCGTGCGCTTCATCTGGCCGCTGCTCGCCCGCTGGCGGAAGCCCCAGGACACGGTCCTTGCGGAAAGCGAGCTTGTCGAGATCAGCAAGTGGGCGTCGCGCTCGCAGCGGGCCGGCGCGATTCTCGAGCTGGCAGGCCGGCTCGCAGAGAATCCCGAGCTGCTGAACGACGATGACGGCCTGCGCCAAGTGCCCGGTCTGACGGAGGCGGTGGCCGACCTTGCTGTCTTGGTTGTGCCCAGCCACGGCGATGAGGACTCCGAGGAGCCCGTCCTGGTGACCAAGGGCGTGCTGCGAGTAGCGGCCCGCTTCAGCGGCGACCCCGTGAACCGCCGGAATCGGCTCACCGACGGACGGCTCGAGATCGCTCGGATGATTGGCGCAGACAGCAATGCCCGGGGCGCTCACCTCGGCTTGGTGGAACTGGCGAACACGCTGTGCCGGCCGGTGGAGCCCGAGTGCAATGCTTGCCCGCTGCAGAAACTCTGTGTCGAGTCCCGCGCCGACCCGCTGCGGCTCTTCTGATCGCTGTCGGTGGCTCAGCCGTCGAGCCCCAGCGATTTTGCGACCTCGGGCGCTTCCCTGCGCAACGACGCAGCGATCCGCTGCCATGCGTCCCACTCGCCGGCCTGCATTGCTGCCGCCCGAAGGGCCAGTCCGGCTGTGGCCGCTGCCTGCGTCGCCGGACGGACGTCAGCGGCGGCGTTGAGATCGGCGGGGACTGGCTTGGGCTTGGGTCGCGCGCTCCGGCGATAGGCGTCGTTGGCGTAAATGCAGAGTTCGTTGACCGGCGTCTCGAGCATCTGGCGCACTTGCGCGGGTAGCGAAACGCGCATCTTGGCCACATTGATGTTGAAGGCCGAATCGAGGTCGGTGCTGAAGTCGAGAGAGGCCCGCGCCATCTTGGTGTGCTCGTCGATGCCCCGGATGCCGTTCCAGCCGCCCCACTGCACCAGTCGGTTCGCCCGGTAGACGTAAAGGCCCTGCTGTCGGTTCCAGTTGAGGGGGCCGGAGAGCCGCTCGAACTCCCCAGGACTGGAGAACCTGTCGCGCGAAGGGAGGATGAAGCGCCGGAGATCCACGTGACCTGTCACATCACCGGCCGTGACCTCGAAGCGCTGCGCCGGCAGCTCGGACAGGCCAGGCTCCTCGGGTGCAAATGGGTTCCATGCCCTGACCTTCTGACCGTTGACTGTGATGACCAGCGAAGCCTTTCCGGCGGCGCCTTCGAGGAAGCGGTGGAACACGATTCCGAGGTGCTCCGCAGTCTTTGCGGCAAGGTTCTCGAACCGGCGCCGAGCCCAACCTCCCTCGGGTTGCTTCTCAGGCAGCACCCGGTCGAGATGACGCCAGAGGACAACCGTCCCAGTTCCCTCGGCCAGCCACTGCTTGGCTCTGGCGACGTCCGGATCACTGCCCGGGTCCACCACGACCCACTGGTCCCATTCCTCCACTACGTCAAGGTCGAGGACCCGGGCCGATGTCCTAACCACCTCCGGATTGCTTCGGGAGATCACCGCCACCGATCGGCACTGGGACAGTGAGGCGGTCTTGAGACCCAGTCCGTAGCGACCAAGTTCGCCCGGCCTGTAAGAGCGGCGGGTGCCGAGGCGAAGGCCCTCCAGCAACGCGCCAGGCGACATGCCGTGGCCGTCATCGGCAATGTAGACCCGAGACTTGGATCCCGCGAACTCGATCATTACCTCCACCCGGGTAGCTCCAGCCGCCACACTGTTGTCGACGACGTCCGCGACCGCCGTGGGGAAGTCGTAGCCGATGTCACGAAGAGAGCTGGTCAGGCGTGCGGCCGACGGTGCGACGTCGAACCAAACTTTGCCGGGCATTCGGCCACCTCCATCAACTCGGTCGAACGAGGACCAGGATCTCACAAGCCACCTGATGATCTTGCATCAGACACCCACGCTGTCCAGCAGGCAGCGCCAGTGCTGCGCGATCTCTTCCGCCACCCTTGCCGGATCCTCGTGCTCCCAGAAGTGCCGAACGTGCCAGCCGAGCGCCGACAGTGCTGCATCCTTCTCCCGATCCCGCTCGACATTGCGGCGCAGTTTCGCCTCCCACCACACGCCGTTGTTCTTTGGCATGACGCCATGCTTGGGGCAGCGATGCCAGAAACAACCATCGACAAAGATGGCAAGGCGGGCTCTGGTGAAGGCAATATCAGGCCGTCCCGGCAATCCGGGATGATTCACCCGAAACCGAAGGCCGCGGCCGTGAAGCTCCTTGCGGATAAGCAGCTCTGGCTTCGTGGAAGCACGGCGCATTCGCTTCATTTGAGACGAGACCGCTTCGTTGAGTGGAGCCGGTCGACGACCGGCGGGGCCGCTGGTGGACGTGCTGCTCATCATCACGATGTCACCGGTCTTCCTGGCAGCTTGAGCTCTGCGAACGTCACGCCGTATCACCCGTGTCGGGATAAACGACACCGTTGCCGTATGCCGGACATTTGCCGCGTACATCGGCAAAGGCCTTCGGTCGAGCCGAGGGGACCTCGACGCGGCCAGCCGTGGAAGGTTACTGCTTCCGCAGGTCACTGGCTTGACCTGGGCGCCAAACGACCCTTCGCCGGCTGTTGCTGCAGGAACACGTCGATCGCCCTTACGCCGCGCCGGCGTCATTGAGGTCAAGCGTCAAGTGAACTCCCTGCCAGCCGTTTGAGCTGGTACGGCGTTTGCTTGGTCGACGGGCCACGAGGTCCAAGGGTTCGAGTCCCTGTGAAAGTTTCATCAGGCCAAGGACACGCGTCCGGCACCGACCGCGGCCGGGAGCCCTTGATGGTTAGCCGCCAGTAGTGCCCCACGCCGTGACGGTTACGGACGGCTGAGCTCCGGGAAGGCTCGTTCGACGATCTGAAGGAGCCGACGGGCTGCCTCCAAGTCCAGTTGGAGGCTCTGGCTCGATTTACGCTCGCTCGCGCGATCGTCGCTTCCGAAGGTGCTCAAATGAAGCAGGCGTTGCGAACCGTCGTGGATTACCACGTACTCGCAGTCCACCTCTGTCGGATGGGCCTTGACTAGCTGATTGGACGGGCCGAACGAACGCACACGTGCCACGGAATCCTCCTCGGTGCCAGCGTGTCCGGATCATAGGAAAGACCTCATGATCGTCTCGACTACCGGGTGCAAGATCCGGCGCTGAACCACATTCACCAAGTGGCCGTCGTCGGTGTCCCGCAGGGTCAGGCTGGTCCATGGCTGCCGCCAAGGTCCAGTCCATAGTCATGGCGTGGGCTCAAGCGGCTGGCCAGAGTGAATGCATGGTCCGGGGCGGGTGACGAACTCCGGCGATGCCGCTTCCTCCCGATCGAGGGTCCGCCGTTCTGCCTGCCCCGCTGTCGCTCTACGCGCCATGGCACGCAGGTGTCCACTGATACGGCGATGGCCGCACCCCGCTGAATCATCCACCTATCCACCACGCTGACCAGTCACGACATGGTCGCCGAGCTGTCCGTCGCGCTGTGCGAAGCCGCTCAGCCGCGCCACCGGTATCGACTTCTGTGAGACCGTGCCTCAGCGAGGAGGATGCGTAGCACCCCCGCCACCGCGTCTGGTGCGGCATAGAGCTTGATGGCGATCGGCGCTGCTCTCTACCCGACGGCAGCCAGAAAGTGCGTAACTGCGAGGGACGGCTGACACCGGTAACGTCCGGGGATGCTCGACGCCGAGGATCTTTTGGCAGACTTCACGCCTCCCCAGCTGTACACGATGGAAGCCGCCGCCAGCGCTCCTTGCTCGCCCGGCGTGCACGTGGTCCTCGACCGGGGCGCGATACTCTACGTCGGGTCGACGGGCGACCTGCGGCGGCGCCTCCGGCAGCATCTGACCGGCAACCGCGGCTCGTCGGTGTTGCACGACCAGATCGGCCAGCTCTTGGACGACCCGGGCAAGGCAGCTTCGGCCGCCAACATCGCAGGCTGGCTGGGCCGGCGCGAGGTCCGCTGGCAGGCGACCGACAATCCAAAGGTTATGAAAGATGCCTTGGTCCTGGCGCTGCGGCCGTACTTCAACCGTCAGGTGCCAAAGCCCCAGTAGCGGACTGCCAGCGTGCCGGCGGCAAGCCTCGCCGGCCCTCCTCGCCGTGAAGGATGCGGTTGCTGACGAAACCATCGCGGCGGGCAGCGTACTGGCCTCTATCGCCAAACGGTCACTGGCTTACCCCGTCTCCAGGCAGCCTGCTGAAGACCGCGAGCACCGCGCACACGAGCGACGGTGCGACGGTGCGACGGTGCGACGGCGAGTGTGACGGTGGAGTCGAGATCATGAATAGCGTGCCCGGCGAGCGGATCCACCTGCCGGAACGGATCCGTGGCGATGACCGTCTACCGCAGCCGCCACGCCGGACCGGATCTCGCCGGTCCGGAGATCCACGATCGCGCGGGCCTTGCTCTCAGTCCAGCCTGCGACGGCTCAACGCGACCGGTTCGCGGCCGGCCAGTAGCCATCCGGCGACCGCGGCGAGCACCGGCAGACCGACGGTTATCGCCGCCAGGTGGGCGACCGGTACGCCGGCGAGGGCTCCGAGGTCGCGGTGCAGGACGCTGACCAACCCGGCGTACGCGCCAGCCAGGCCGAGAAGCGCACCGAGCAGCGCGAGCGCACCGGCGGTCGTGGCGGTCAGGGTGCGCCGTACGCGTCGCGGGGCGCCGGTCGCGGTGAGGGTGCGGAGGTCGCCGGCCGCTTCGCCGCGGATGAGGCCGACGGTCATGGCGAGGATGCCGAGGGCGAGCAGCGCGCCCGCGGCGACCGCCCCGGTCCGCAGCGCGGTGAGCGAGCCTTGCTGCCGGCGGGACTCGATGGTGAAGCCGGCGGCCGCGGCGAGGTTCTGCGCGGTGGTCAGCTCCTGCTCGGCGAGGGGGTGGTCCGCCGCGACGAGCCAGCCGACCCGTGCGGGCTGCCAGCCGTGGCGGGACATCATGCTCGTGGTGACCATCGAGTTCGGCATCGAGGTGTACCCGGTGTCCGGGAGGGACTGGGTCTTCGGGTAGACGCGGCGTTCGGGGATGTTCACCAGTTCGAGTGCACCGGTACGGACGGTGAGCACCTCGGTGTCGGCCGCGACCGCCGCGGTGTCGAGTCGGTAGAGCCGGAGCAGTTCCGGAGTGGCCACGTAGACGGGGTACGACGCCATTGCCTGGCCATCGGCGACCGGCCTGCCGATCTCGACGGCCGGATGGCCGGGTTGGCTTCCGGGCTGGCCCGGCTCGGTGTCCGCGGCGACCGCCATGTCGAGCGGGGTCACGGTGGGCGTGCCGAGTCTGCCGGCGATCGCGTCGAGCTGGGCCTGCAGGCCGGCCAGCTCCGCCGGGGTGCGTACCGGGATCACCGGGGTGGGTCGGCCGATGCGGACCAGGAGCTGGCCCTCGGCCAGGTTGCCCAGCCCAGCCGACCGCCTGGCCTGGTACTCGGCGGCGGCGGAGCCCGCGACGACCGCCACGGAGATCCCCAGGGCGAGACTGATCGCGGCCAGCGCCGCGCCGGCCCGGGCCTGGTAGCGGACCAGGTCGGTCAACGCCAGCCGGACGGCCACCGGCATCCCGCCGCGCGCCGCGGCCAGCACCCGGATCGCCGCCGGCCCGACGAAGAGCACCCCGACGGCCGTGGCGACGGTGCCCGCGGAGATCAGCACCGGGTTCTTCCCGCCGGACAGCACCAGGCAGGTGACGCCGGAGGCGAGCAGGACCGCGGCGACCACCGCCGTGCGCCGGGCCGGGCGGGGCCGCGGCGGCCGGGCCGACAACGCGCTCATGATCGGGGTACGCGCGATGGCCCGCGCCGGCCACCACGCGGCGGCGGTGGCGGTCGCGACGGCCAGCAGCATCCCCGCGCCGATCGTCGGCCAGGGCAGGTCGAACCGGTCGATGCGGTGCCCGGCGGCCGTCTCCACCCTCCCCGCCACGAGGAGCCAGGCGGCGACGCCGATGGCGGTGCCGAGCACCGCCGCGACCGCGCCGACGACGGCGCCGTTGGCCAGCAGCACCAGCCGCAGGTGTCGCCGCGTGGCGCCCATCGCGGCGAGCATGCCGAGCTGCCGTAGCCGGCGTTGCGCCACCACGATGAACCCGGCCGCCGCGACCAGCGACACCAGCAGCAGACCGACGGTGGCCAGCGCCAGCGTGACGGCGGCGATCACGGTGCGGGTCGTGTCAGGCCGTGACTCGCGCGCGAGGGGGCCGTCGATGGTGTTGCGGAACGCCTCCAGCGAGTCCTTGTTCCCGGCGACGAGGACGGTGACGGTCTGCCCTGGATCGGCGTGCGCCGGGTCCACGAGGGCGAACTCGTCGGCCAGGTCCTTGGGGTTCTCCACCACCCCGACGACCAGCCGGTCGTGGCCGTCGAAGCTGAGCCGCCGGCCGAGCCCGGTCCGCAACGTACGCGCCACCCCGTCGGTGACCGCGATCTCGCCGGCGCCGGCCGGCAACCGGCCCTGCCGCACCGCCAGCATCGGTGCGCCGTACGCGCCGTGCGGGTCCTGCGCCCGCACGTCGACCGGGTCGAACAGGCCCGGCACCCCCACGTATCGGTGGCCGATCGCGTCGATCGTGCCGAACCAGCTTCGTGCGGCGGCGAGCCGGGAGTCGAGCCTGGCCGGGTCGGCGCCGTCGAGCTGCAGGAGGTGATCGGCGCGGCCGAACGTCGCGTCGCTCGACGAGGCCATGTTGTAGGTCGCGGAGACGGCGAAGGTGGCGCCGATGACGGCGACGGTGAGCAGCGCGAGGGTCAGCACCTGCTGGCGCCACTCGCGGCGGAACAGCCGTACCGCCCAGCGGATCACCGCGCGGCGGGCCGGCAGGCCGCCGCCCGGGGCGCGGCGGGGCGCCGGCCGGGCCGCGGCCGGCGGGGTGGCGGTCGCCGTCACGAGGCCACGTCCCCGGCGAGCAGCGTGTCCGGGCCGACCGACCGCGCGGTCTGGTCGACCACCCGGCCGTCGCGGAGGAACACCACCCGGTCGGCCCAGGACGCCAGCTGCGCGTCGTGGGTCACCATCACCCCGGCGATCCCGCGTTTGCAGGCCGCGCGCAGCATCCGCATGACCGCTTCGCCGTTGGTCGAGTCCAGCGCACCGGTGGGCTCGTCCGCGAGCAGCAGGCGCCGGTCGCCGACCACCGCGCGCGCGATCGCGACCCGCTGCCGTTCGCCGCCGGACAGGTCGTCGGGGAAGGCGGCGGCGCGTTCGGCCAGCCCCAGCTCCTCCAGTACGCGCATACCGGCGGCGCGTGCGGCACGCGCGCCGACGCCGTCGAGTTCGAGTGGCAGCGCCACGTTCTCGACGGCGGACAGCCCGGCGAGCAGATTCAGGTCCTGGAAGACGAAGCCGATGGCCCGGCGACGCATTCTGGCCCGCGCGTCGGCGGACATGGTCGATACGTCGCTGCCGCAGACCAGCACCGCACCGTCGGTCGGCTCCTCTAGGCTGCCGGCGATCGTCAGGAGGGTGCTCTTGCCGGAGCCGCTCGGACCCATGACGGCCACCAGCTCGCCGCCGTCCACGGTGAGGTCCACCTGCCGCAACGCGTGTACGGCGGCGTTGCCCGCGCCGTACACCTTGGACACCTGGCGCATGCTCAGCACGGCACTCATCGACGGGCCTCCTCGTGTGCCGGTGTGGATTCGACCGGGTTCCGGTCGGCGGGTCGGGCCGGGCCGCTCGGCGCTGTCCCGGCGGCCACGCCGGGCGCGGCGGGTAGGCGGCGCAGCCGGGCGTCGGCCGCGTCGAGCCAGCGGACCACCGCCTCGAGCCGGAACAGCTCCGCGTCGACGACGAGGCCGAGTGCTACGTCGTCGGGGCTCGTCTCGGCCTTGAGGTGGGTGTACCGCTGCATTTCCTCGACGAGGCGCCGGCGGTGGAGCTGCAGGATCTCCCGTACGTCGACGCCGGGCAGGCGCATCGCCACCTGCACCTTGATGACGAGCTCGTCACGGGGTGGAGGCGTCGCGCCGGGCGGGGTCCGCAACCACCTGTCCAGTTCGCGCTCGCCGCCGGCGGTGATCCGGAACCGTCGCTGCGCACCGTCGCGCTCGGTCTCGTCCGACTCCACGTGTCCTTCGCGCTCGAGGCGCTGCAACGTGGTGTAGACCTGCCCGACGTTGAGCGGCCAGACCTCACCCGTGCGTGCCTCGAACTCCTGCCGCAGTTGCAGGCCGTACTTCGATCCTTCTGCCAGTAGTGCCAGCAGTGCATGTCGAATGCTCATGGTCCACCACCCACCGTGATTATACTCGGTATAATACTCAGTATTATCGCGCGGTCCAGTCACTTCCGTAACTGGAAATGAGCACGGCACAGCCCGTACGGGGGAGCGGAATCCCCACCGGGTGGGAGGACGTGGTTCGCCGTTCGCCCGGATCGTCGAGGCATGCCAGTGACGCGGATGTCGACGTCCCGGAGGCGGGCCCTGGCGGCGCTCGCCTACGCCGTCGGCTATGGACTCCTCCGGCTCTACTGGGCCGCGGGCGGCCGGTGGGGCTACACGGCGTGCGACCGCACCCGGTCCTTGGGCGCGGCGGAGATCGCCACCGGTTGCGGCGCGGACCAGGTCGCGACCCTGCCGTTCTGGCAGGGGTGGGGTCCGGTCGCCCTGTGCGGTGTGCTCGCCGGGGTGACGGTGCTGGCCCTGCTGTGGACCGGGAGGACGGCATCGTTCGCGGCCTGGGGCGGGTGCGTGGCGTTGGTCGCGCTGTCGTTCCCCGGGCACCTGTTGTTCGAGATCCCGGCGGCAGCGTTCGGGCGGCCCGCCGACTGGCGGGACCTGGTCCATCGGCTGCTGCTGTTGAGCGGTGGGCTGATCCTGGGGGCGGTGGCGGCTTCGCTCGGAGCCCGCCGGTCCGTCCTGCCGAGGATGGAAGGGCCACGCCCGGTGCCGGCATGGGTGCGGCATTGGGCGTACGCGGGATGTCTGGTGCCCGTGCTCGGCTTCACCGTTCCGCACGCGCTGTGGCTGATGGGCGTTCCGTTGGGCATCTCCTCGGCCGGGATCCGTGCGGCCACCCAGGACATCGGCCTGGCGGCGGGCCTGGCGCTCACTGTCACTCCGGTGCTCGGCGGCCTGCTCACGCTGGGGCTGGCCGCTCGCTGGGGGCAGGTCTTCCCACGCTGGATCCCATGGTGGGCCGGCCATCGGGTGCCCCGCCTGCTCGCCCTGATCCCGGCCGGTGTGGTCGCGGTGGCGCTGACCTCCTACGGCCTGATCGGCATCTACCTCATGACGGAGGCTCTGGTGACGAGGACGGTGACCTGGTCGCAGCTGTGGTCGGAGTGGGCGGTGGTGGGGACCGAGTTCGTCTTCCTCGCGTGGGGCCTCGCCCTCGGCGTGGCGGCGCTCGGATACCACCAGGTCACCCGGCCGGGCTCCACAGTTTCGTAGTCCGGCAACCTCCCCGTAAGAGTTCGCTCGGTTTCCGTGATCTTGATGGTCACCCGCGGCCGGAACGGTTATCGCCGTGTGCGCCCGGTCTCCGAGCGAATGAGAGCCTGTTGTGTCTGCCCCACGCTGTGCCGTACGCCGCGCCGTGCGTTGTTCCTGGGTACTCGCACTGGTGCTGATGGGGGTGCTGGTTCCGGGCTCGGCCTCGGCGCATCCCTTTGGTGCTCCACAGCAGATCCAGGTCGCGGGCGAGGGCGATCACGGGGTGCGGGTCCGCTGGCTCGTCGGCGGGACGGATGACCTGACCCTGCTCGGCATCAGCCTCGGCGTTCTCCCGAAGGACCGGGTGATGCTGGACGGCGCGGTGACCTACGAGGCCGCCGACGCCGCGGCGATGGCTGAGGCTCCCGAGTTCGCCCGGTACCTGACCGAACGGATCACCGTGACCCAGGACGGGCAGCCCTGCGCGGGCGAGGTCAGCGTGGCCGACGACCTGGCAGCCCATGGTGCCGATCTGCTGTTCACCTGCCCCGGACCGGTGAGCACAGTGGCCGTGACGTCCCGAATGCTCACCGACCTGCACGAGGCCTACCGGACGCTCGCCAGGGGCCCCCGCGGGCAGAAGGCCGTCTACGACGCCGCGCACGAGTCGGTGGACTGGACCATCACCGGTGGCCCGGACACCGGTTCCCGCTCCGTGTCCACTCCGGTCGCCGCCGCGGTGTCCTCGGGCCGGAGCGCCCTGCAGCTCTCGGTCGTCGGGGGCGCCCTGCTGGCCGCCGTCGCGGCCGGAATCCTCTGGCACCGTCGGCGCGGACGAAAGGCCTGAACCATGAGCGCCACCACCAGCCTCGACACCGTAGCGGCGCCCCTCGGCTCCGGCCTCAGAGCACTCCTCCCTGACGCCGATCTCTTCGGAGCCGCCGAGTTCGGCGACCGACTGATCGAGGCGGTGCAGTCGCCGGGTTTCGTACCGGTGGCACTGGTGATCGCCTTCGTGGCCGGGGCAGCGCACGGACTCGCCCCCGGCCACGGCAAGAGCCTCGCGGCGGCGTACCTGATCGGGTCCCGGGGCCGCGTCCGCGACGCCGCCTGGCTGGGCTTCTCGGTGGCCGCGATGCACACCGTGTCGGTGCTGGCCATCGCGGTCGCCTGGACCTTCTTCTCTCTCTCCGACCTGGTCAGCCTCGAGCGGCTGACCACCGGTCTGCAGCTGGCGGCCGGCCTGACCGTCGTCGCCGTCGGGGTCTGGCTGCTGCGACGCCACCTGCGTCGGCACGGCCACGGCCACGACCACGGACACAGCCACGGCCACGATCACGGCCACACCAGCACGTCCCGCCCCGGTCTCCTCCTCCTCGGCATGTCCGGCGGCCTGACGCCCTCGCCGGCGGCCTTCCTCGTACTGGTCACCGGCATCTTCGCCGGGCGGGCCGGGTTCGCTCTCCTCCTCGTGGTCTGTTTCGGCCTCGGGCTCGCCGCGGTGCTCTTCACCGTCGGCCTCATGGCCCTCACCGGCCGATCCCTCGTGGCCCGTGCCGCCAAGTCCCACGTCCTCCTGCGACTGGCCACGCGGGTGGCACCGGTGCTGGCCGCCTGCGGGATCACCCTCATCGGCGTCGGCATCTCGGCCGCCGCCGTAGCCGGCCTGCCCGGCACCTGACCTCAGGCTTCCCTTCTCCACCGGACTTCCGGCCAGCCACCCACCCATCACCAACAGGAAACCCCCTAGAAGAAGGAGATGTCGTGACCACACGACTCCATCCGGCCGCCCGGAGGTGGCGTCGCCTGAGCGCGTCCGCCCTCGGGCTCGCGATGGTCGGCGGCACGCTGCTGTCGCCCGCCGCCCAGGCCGCTCCGGCCTTGCTCGAAAACGTGGCGAACTCCGCCGCGACCAGCCAGGCGGCCACCGCCGTCACGGTTCCGGCTGCCGACGTGCTCGACGTCGCTTTCACCAACGGCACCGCCACCGACCGGGCCACGGGCCTGACCGCCACCACCTGGGGCGCTCCGACCTACACCACCGACCCGGCGTTCGGCTACGACATCCTCAAGGTGAACGGGGTCAACGACGCGGTCTCCTTCGACTTCACCGACCGGTGGAGCAAGTTCTCCACCGGTTTCGCCATCGAGTGCGTCTTCCGGGTCGACACCGCGATGCCGGTGAGCGGCGAGAAGGACCTCTGCTCCGACAAGGAGGCCGGCGGCTTCTCCGTCTACGTCAACGGCGGCAACCTCGGCACGATGGCCTACATCGGCGGCGCCTACAAGTCGGTGCTGACCCCGATCAGCGGCAACCGCTGGTACCACGCCGTCTCGGCCTGGGACGGCCGGACCCTGAGCCTCTACGTCAACGGCCAACTGGCCGGCTCGACCGCGGCCACCGGTACGCTCACCCCGCCGGTCGCCACCGCGCGCCACTTCGTGATCGGTGCCGACGCCGCCCCGAACGGCATCGGCCAGGTCGCCCCGCCCGCCTCGTTCGCCGCGAGCAAGGTCTGGAGCGCCGCACTGACCGGTGCCCAGGTGGCCGAGCTGGCGTCGGCGTACACCACCAAGCCCCCCGTCCCGGTGGCCGACGTTCTCGACGTCGACTTCCACGACGGCACCCCGAAGGACAACGCGCAGAACCTGGCCGTCACCGTCCACGGCGACCCGGTGATCGCGCACGACACCGCGGTGAAGGCGAAGGTCGCCTCCTTCGACGGCTCCGACGACGCCTACTCCTACGCCTTCGGAGACCAGTGGAGCAAGATCAACACCAAGGTGTCGATCGAGTGCACCCTGAAGTCCAACGGCACCCTGCCCAACAGCGGTGAGCATTCCGTCTGCTCCGAGAAGGAGAGCGGCGGCTACTCGATCGTGATCTACGGCGACAAGCTGACCTTCACCGCGTACGTCGCGGGCGGCTACAAGTCGGCGCAGACCACGATCGTCTCCGGCCGTTGGTACCACGCGGTCGGCACCTGGGACGGCCAGACGGTCCGGCTCTACGTCGACGGCGTCCTCGCGGCGTCGACCCCGGCCGCCGGCACGCTCGGGCTGCCCACCGGCGCCGCCCGCAACGCCTTCTACATCGGCGCCGACGCGGTCAACCAGTTCTGGGCCCCGGCCTCGGTCCTCAACGCCCGCATCTACTCGACGGTGCTGACCCTCGACGAGGTCAAGGCGCTCAACATCGCCGCTTTCGGCGATGTCCGCGACGCGGGCGTTGCCGTCACCTCGACCGTCCCGGCCGAAGGCGCCCGCCTCAGCCGCCCGACCGAGTTCCAGGTCACCGTCGCCAACCAGGGCAACGCCACCGGTTGGCGGTACCTGCTCGACGGCGAGCCGATCCAGGTCGGCCAGGAGATCGGCCCGGGCCTGAAGTCGGGCAGCCACACCCTGCAGATCTCGGCGACCGACGTCTTCGGCAAGCCGGTCAGCAAGACCGTGAGCTTCACCTCCGACGCCATCCCGACCAGCGGCGGCACCGAGGCCGGTCAGGGCAGCGGCCGGGTGACCCTCTCCGCGATCGCCCACAGCCCCGACGGCGGCGAGGTCACCACCACCTTCAAGCAGGCCACCCCCAGCGTCCCGACCGGCGGCATCCAGGGTGTCGTCCCGGTGATGCCTTCGACGCTGGACTTCTCCTACACCGAAGGCAGCCAGATCGGCACCGCACCGCGCCCCGACGGCACGACCATCGACAGCCCCTCCACGCGCGACATCCCCTTCCAGCGGTACGACGTCCAGGTGCCGGCGTCCGCCGAGCGTCGCCAGATCCTGTGGAACGGTGTGGTCGACCCCGCGCGCGCCGTCGCGCTGCACGCCTGGAACAGCACCACCCAGGCATGGACCCAGCTCGCCACCGCCCGTGGCCAGGCCGAGGGCGAGACCGCGCTGAAGGCCGTCGTCCGGCCGGAGTTGGTCGACAACGGCGTGGTCCACGTGCTGGTCACCGGCCAGGACCCGTTCGCCGACGACCTGGCGCCACGGGACGCCACCGCCGGCGCCCCGGGCAACCGGGACCACTTCGAGAACCCGTCGGACTACGACTTCGCGCTGGCCCACTTCACCGACACTCAGTACCTCGCCGAGGGCGCGGTCGGTGGCACGTACGACAACTTCGACGGCATCGACGAGCCCAGCGACAAGATGACCATGGAGGAGCAGGCGCTCTGGGCGAAGTCCTACCGGGACACCACCCGGTGGCTGGCCGACAACGCCGCCGAGCGGAAGATCGCCTACACCGCGCACACCGGTGACATCATCGAGAACGACATCAGCAACCCCCTGGCCGTTGACGCCAGCGGCAAGCTGCTCCGCCCCGGCCTGAACGAACAGGTGACCAAGGAGTTCCAGTTCACCGCCGAGGCCCAGCGCACCCTGGACGCGGCCGGACTGGTCAACCAGGTCGTCGCGGGCAACCACGACAACCAGAGCGGTGCCGAGACCGGCCCGAGCTCGCGGTTCAACCAGTACTACGGCCCGGAGCGCTACTACGAGGGCGCCAAGCTGTGGCCGGCCGGGTACAAGGCGTCCTACCACGCCTGGGACGAGACCACCGACGCCTCCGGCGCCGTGGTCACCCCCGGCAAGGACAACCAGAACAACTACGTCCTCTTCTCCGCCGGCGGTCTGGACTTCGTCTCGGTGGGCCTCTCCTACGGCGTCACCCAGGCCGAGGCCGACTGGGCCAGCTCGATCTTCCGGCGCTACCACGACCGGAACGGCATCCTGCTGACGCACGCCTACCTCGCCCCGTCGACCACGCCGGACGGCCGAGGCGCCAACTTCTCCACCGACGGTTCGCGGGCCTTCTCGAGCATCGTCGCGGCCAACCCCAACGTGTTCCTGGTCCTCGCCGGTCACGAGCACGGCGTCGGCACCAACCTCAAGTCCGGGGTCGGCGTCACCGTCGAGCACAACGTGGTCGAGCTGCTCGCGGACTACCAGTTCTACAAGATGACCGCGGGTGAGCTGTGGCCGGAGAAGGTCGACGCCAAGGGCAACCTCGACCTCGACGGCGACGGCATCGTCGACCACAAGAAGGACGACCTGCTGCAGTTCGGTGCCAGCTTCCTGCGGCTGCTGCAGATCGACGTCGCTCGGGCCCAGATGAGCATCGACACCTACTCGCCGATGCTCGGCAGCTTCGGTGCCACCAAGTACGACGACCGCAAGCGCTACAACGGCGCAGAGGACAACATGGTGCTGCCGATCGACCTGTCGTCGCGTAAGACCAGCTTCAGCACCGACGGTCTCGTGCTGGTCACGCCGACCGACACCGTGATCGGTGAGACCACGGCCAAGTCGGGCTGGCCGGCCACGGTGAAGTGGAGCGGCCTGACCGAGCGTGAGCTCTACGCCTGGACCACCACCAGCCGCACCGGCAACGGTGACCAGGTGGGCTCGGTCGACCAGTTCGGCGGCATCTTCATCGCCACCGCCGCCGGCACGGACGTCACCGCGCCGGTGCTGACTGTCCCCGCCTCGACCTCGGTCAAGCAGGGGCAGGACTTTGATCCGCTGGCCGGGGTCACCGCGGTGGACAACACCGACGGTGATGTCACCGACCGGATCCAGGTGATCGGCACCGTCGACACCACCACCCCGGGCAGCTACCCGCTGACCTACCTGGTCGCTGACACCAACGGCAACCAGGCGGTCGCCAACCGGGTGGTCACCGTCACCGCGACCCCGACCGTGGAGCGCACCCCGACCTCGGTCCGGGCCAACGACGTACAGGTCAACTGGAAGGCGACCCTGAAACTGACCGCAACCGTCACGCCCACCAAGGCGACCGGTCCGGTGCAGTTCATGATCGGTGAGGACGTGCTCTGCGAGGCCCAGGTCAAGAAGGGCACCGCCTCCTGCAGCGTCCGCATGCTGCCCAACCCCGGCACCCACAAGGTGCGGGCGGTCTACGGCGGCGACGAGACCCACGCGGCGTCGTACGTCGAATTCACCCTGACGGTGATCGACAACAAGCGCTGATCGAGGGGCGCTGAGGCAAGATCCCTGAGCGGGGCCGGTTCTGTCGGGCCGGCCCCGCATCTGTTTCACGGTGACCCCAGCGGTCTGCGCGGCCGGCTACCGCTCCTGAACCGCGATCGCGGAGTCCTGGTCGCCGCCCCGCGTCCGGCTGGGTCAGGCCGTCACGGGATGGCGAAGAAGCCGAGGAACCGGAAGGCGAGCCACGGCTTGCGTCCCCACGCCCGCAGTTTCCCGCGGGCAATCAACGGCCACTGGCCGCTCAGGCCGGTGCTCAGCAGGAAGAACGACACCGGGTCGACCGAGATGGTGCAGTCGACCCGCCGCGGTGGGGTGTCGCTGACCGTGGCGACCCCTTGGGTGAAGAGCACCCAGAACCGGGAGAGGCCGCGCAGCCGCAACTCGTAGCACGCGCTCAGGTCCCGCACGGCGGCCCGGTCGACGAGGCGGGGCATGGTGGTGCGGATGAACGGCAGGATCAGTTCGACGTGCTGCGGCCGGACGATCGGTGGCAGCCGAAGCGCGGCGGCGATCGCGGTGCCGTGGCTCAGCATGTGCGCGAGCAGATAACAGCTGAACACGCCCAGCGGCATCGGGCCCATCGGGGTGTCGACGATCTCCGTGGCGGGTCGGACCCGGGCCGCCTCGATGAACGCCGCGGCCTGTCCGGCGATCCGCTGCGCGAGTACGCCCGGGTTGCGCTCGGTGTATTCAGTCAGCGACTGCGCGTTCGCAATGGCCAGCCCGGCCTTCGTTCCGTCGCCGTGAGTTGCCGGCCGGCCGGCGGCGATGGTGGCCATGAGTTCGTTGGCCGTCGCCAGATGTGCTGCCGCTTCGGCGGCGGTCCAGTCCGCGCCGGGGATGGGGATGTCGGCGGTGGGTAGCGGGCCGATCAGATCGGCCAGCCGCTTCGCTACGGCAAGGATTTCGTCGGGCAGCTCGCCACCACCGGCGGGGTCGGCTGTCGTCGGGGCCATGACCGCCGATCCTGATCGATCCCTAGCATCCTGTCCAGACGCCGGCTCGCGCTGTGTGCCGGGACCGTCCAGCATCCCGGTGGCTTCGCCATCGTTCGCCCGATGTGGTCGCTGACAGGGGTTAGTCGACGATCTCGACTACTACGTTCCGTGCTCTATCTGTTACCGGTCACATAATCAAGGTCTTGATCGATGCATCTCCAGCAATCTATGTTCTGCTCGCCTCGACTGGGGGGCCGAACGGGAGGGCGCTGTGCCGACGCATCGCTGGCAGTCTCGGGTGTTCATCACTGCGGCCGGCGGGGCCTACGCCGGTTGGGTTCGCCGGTTGGCGATTCTGTTGGCGCTGGTCCTGGTGGCGACGCTGACAGAGGTGCCAGAGCGTCCGGTCCGCCCAGCGCAGGCGGCAGCGCCCGCGGCGGCACCGAAGCCGAAGTGCCCGGATGATCGGGCGGATGAGGTGTCGGCGGCGGTCGCGGCGAAGATGTGTGGCGCTCGGGTGGAGGTCGCGGGCCGGCGGTCGGAGACGACGCAGGTGTTCGCGAACCCGGACGGCACGTTGACGGAGGAGCGGTCCCTCGCTCCGGTACGGGTGCGTGAGGGCGACCGGTGGGTGCCGGTGGACTTGACGCTGGAACGTCGGGCGGACGGCTCGGTCGCGCCGAAGGCACATCCCCGGGCGCTCACGTTCTCCGGTGCCGCCTCGGGTGCGGGGGAGCATGAGCTGGTCGCGGTGGGTGAGGGCGCTGACCGGAGCTCGCTGGCGTGGGTGGGACCGCTGCCGGAGCCCGTGGCGGAGGGCCGCACGATCACCTACCCGGACGTGCTGCCGAGTGTCGACCTGGTGTTCCACGCGCACACGACCGGCTACGAGCAGCACTTTGTGGTGAAGGACCGGGGCGGGCTGGCGCAGGTGCGCAAGCTCAGCCTGCCGATGCGGACCGGCAAACTCGCGGCGGTCGCTGACGGCATGGGCGGCCTGGTGTTGAAGGACGCCAAGGGCGGGCAGGTGGGGCGGGCTCAAACCCCGTTGATGTGGGACGCCGAGGTGGCCCCGCAGTCCCTGGAGCACGTCAACCATGGCCGGGTCGGGCTCCGTGCCCTTGGCAAGGGGGCCGGTCGTACGGTGGTGGAGTTGACGCCGGACGCGGCGTTCCTGGCCCGGTCGGACCTGTCGTTCCCCGTGACCATCGACCCGCCGACGTCGCTGTCGCCGTCGTTCGACGCGTTCGTGCAGAACAGCTACAGCAGTGACCAGTCGGGTTCGCCGGATCTGAAGCTCGGCTACTCCAACGACGGTGGTTCGTTCACGGCGCGGTCGTACCTGCGGTTCAACACCACCGGGTTCGCGGGCAGTCGGATCATCACGGCGAAGCTGCGGCTCTGGAACTACCACTCGTGGTCGTGCACGGCGGCGTCCTGGGAGGCGTGGCGCACCGACTACGCGGATTCGTCGGTGCGGTGGACGAACCAGCCGGCCGCGCGGGCGAAGGTCGGCACGTCGACGGAGACGAAGGGCTACAACGCCTCCTGCAACGACGGCTACGTCTACATCGAGGTCGGCCCTGCCCTGCAGTACGCGGCGGACACCAGCGCGACCAGCGCGAGCGTGATGCTGCGGGCGACAAATGAGTCGTTGAACCTGTCGTGGAAGCGGTTTGACTCGGCCGAAGGCGTCCATCCGCCGTTGGTGACGATCACCTACAACAGCGCGCCGGGCACCCCGTCGGCGCTGGCCGTCGCGCCCTGCTACACCCTGTGCGGGGCGGGGGCGCGCACCGCCGCCGTGCGGCCGACGCTGTCGGCGAAGCTCGCGGACGCGGATGCCGGGCAGACGTTGCAGGCCGAGTTCGAGGTGCGCAACAAGACCACCCAGGCGACGGTCGCGACGTCCGGTTTGCTGTCGGGTAACCCGGCGTGGACGAACGGGTCGACCGCAAGCTGGCAGGTGCCGGTCGACCTGGTCAACGACACCCAGTACGAGTGGCGGGTGCGGGCCAAGGACGCGTGGAGCTACGGCGCCTACAGCGCGTGGACGACGCTCACCGTGGACACCGCCAAGCCGGGGGTGCCGTTCGTGTCGGCCACCATCTACCTCAACGACGGGCAACCACACGGTGGCGCGGAAGCGCCGGACACGTTCACCTTCACCCCGGCGTCCGGCACCAACGACCTCGCGGCGTTCGTGTACAAGCTCGACTACGAGGCCACGGCTACGACGCTGTCCGCCACCGGCGCCACGTCGGTGACGGTGAGCCCGCGCGACGGGCATCGCACGCTGACGGTGCAGGCGAAGGACTCCGCCGGCAACCTGTCCAACGCCAACCAGTACGTGTTCGACGCCGGTGCGGCCGCGTTGGCGCAGCCGCTACCCGGAGCGACAATCGTCAAACGCACCAAGATGCAGATCAGCACCCCGGTGGCCGGCTACACCCGCGCCTATTTCGAATACCGGCGCGGCCCGGGCGGGGCGACATTGCCGGTCCCGTCGGCGAACCTGACCTCGGCAACCGGTGCCCCGATCACCGCCACCGCGGCCAGCCCCGTCAACCTGTCCTCGCTGGGCGGGTACGCGATCTGGAACGCCACCGACACCCTGGGCCTGGTCGGCGGCGTGGTCGAGGTCCGCGCCCAGATCTACACCGCCACCGGCGGCACCCCCGCCTACACCACCCCGTGGGTGCGCGCGTCGGTCGACTCCAGCGGTGACGGGGCCGCGAGCGACGAGATCGGACCCGGCTCGGCGAACCTGCTCACCGGGGACTACGCGCTCTCCGCCACCGACACGGACGAGATGGGCCTGACGGTGGCCCGGTCGTCGTCGTCGCGGACGCCGACCGACGGCTATCAGCCGATGGGGCAGCTGCTGACCGCGAACCAGCAGCAGGTCTCCACGGACCTGGCGGGGTTCACCGTGCCGTTCACCTCGGCGGCGGCCCGATCGACCGCGTTCGGTCAGGGTGAGGTCACCCCGGTCGCGTCTGTGGAGATCACCCCGGTCACCACGACCAGCAACGACACGTATGTGGCCGTTGGCGGAGACGGCGGCGGCATGCGGCTGGGCATGGTCGCGGGCAGGATGTATCGGGCGACGGGGTGGATCTATGTGCCCGCGAGCACCGGTCTGGTGCCTGCCTTCGCCCAGCGTGGCCTGCGGATCGTCGGCTTCTACAAGCTCGGCGACAACTACTTCGAGGTCGCCTCGCCCCTGGCCGCGTACACCGACGGCTGGCAGGAACTGTCGGTGGACATGAGCGTGCCCGCCGGTGCGACCGAGGCGTTCTTCCGGCTCTACAACGGCATGCAGGGCGGCTCCGGCCGCAAGGTCTACTGGGACAACCTGTCGGTCACCGAGATCATGGCCCCGTTCGGCCCCGCCTGGTCCGGCGGGGCGACCGGTGGCGCGGCCGACGTCGACTACACCACCGTCACCCTGCCTGAGCCATCGCTGGCCCAGGTCAACACCATCGGCGGCGGCTGGATCACCTTCGCCCGCAACCCCGACGGGGTCAGCTATACCCCTGAGCCGGGGGCCGAGGGCATGGTGCTGAGCAAGGTCGGCAGCACGGCCTACCGGCTGACCGAGCTCGACGGCAGCGTCACCGAGTTCACCCAGCAGGGCAGCATCTGGGCGGCCACGTCGTCGTGGACCTCCGAGGCCAACACCACCACCCGCTACGTTTACGACACCACGGGCGGCCGGGCGTTGCTGAAGAAGGTCATCAACCCGGTCGAGCCTGGGGTGGACGACACGAACCGCTGCACCACCGCCGTCCCGGCCCGTGGCTGCGAGGTCCTCGAATACGAGTACGCCACCACCACCAGCTCTGGACTGAGCCAGAGCGTGTTCGGTGACTACACCGACCGGGTCTCCGGCGTGAAACTGTGGACCTGGGACCCGAACACGTCCGCGATGACCGCCACCCAGACCGCGAAGTACGCGTACGACAACCTGGGCCAGCTCCGCGAGGTGTGGGACCCTCGGGTCAGCCCGCCGCTGAAGACGGCCTACGAGTACACCGGAGGCCGGGTCAGCAAGCTCACCCCGGCAGGTGAGCTGCCCTGGCAGTTCGACTACGGCAACCCCGACATCGACGCCGCGGCGCTTCGCTGGGACCTCGACGCCGGCTCCGGCACCACCGTCACCGACTCCTCGGGCAGCGGCCGGACCGGCACCATCGCCAGCGGCGTCGGCTGGGCCCAGGGCAACGACCCGGACAACCCGGCGGACAAGGCAGCCGCGTTCACCGGCGGCACCGGCCAGCAGATCAGCGTCGCCGGCACCACGCCGTCGAACACCTCGTCGTACACGGTGTCGGCATGGGTGCGGATCAAGGACAAGTCGGTCAACCGGACGGCGGTGTCGAAGGACGGCACCCGGACCAGTGGGTTCTTCCTCAACTACGTGGCCGCCGACGACAAGTTCGCCTTCTCCCGCGTGACCACGGACAGCGACACCGCCACCCCGGTGCGGGCGCTG
Organism: Micromonospora sp. SL4-19; assembly: GCF_047921475.1. Taxonomy (NCBI): domain Bacteria; kingdom Bacillati; phylum Actinomycetota; class Actinomycetes; order Micromonosporales; family Micromonosporaceae; genus Micromonospora; species Micromonospora sp. SL4-19. The sequence continues at coordinate 108,084 of NZ_JBLROB010000001.1, read as the reverse complement.
GCGAACACCACCGCCGTCGCCGGGCAGTGGACCCACCTGACCGGCGTCTACGACACCGCCAGCGGCAAGATGAAGCTCTACGTCAACGGTGTCCTGCAGAACACCACCGCGGCGACCGGCGGTTGGGAGGCCACCGGCGGCTATGTGATCGGCCGGGCCAGGTGGGCCGGCGCCGCCAGCAACATCTGGGACGGCGAGATCGACGACGTCCGCATCTACGGCAAGGCCCTCACCGACGACCAGGTCGCCACCCTGGCCGGGGACGAGAACGCCGGGCGGCTGCTGAAAGCCCGCCGCGCAGCGCTGCAGCAGGGCTCCAAGACCGCCACCGACGGCGAGGTTGCCACCAACCTGGTCTACAACGTGCCGCTCACCCAGGCCGCCGGCGGCCCCTACAACCTCGGTGCCGCCTCGATCGCCACCTGGGGGCAGATCGACCTGCCCACCGACGCCACCGCCGTGTTCGGGCCGGAGGACAACCCGGGCCGCAACCGGGCCACCCCCACCGCCCCCGGCACCGGCGGCTACCCCTACGCCACCGTCCACTACCTCTCCGCGGGCGGTAAGGAGGTCAACACCGCCACGCCGGGCGGGAACATCGACACCAACGAGTACGACCGGTTCGGTAACGTGGTCCGGACCCTGGAGGCCACGGACCGGGCACTCGCCCTGGGCATCCTGCCCAACGCCAGCGCCTACCTCGCCGAACTCGGGCTGGCGAACTCCGACACCGCCACCCGGGCTCTGGCGCTGTCCACGGTCAGCGCGTACAGCGCCGATGGTGTTGATGTCGTTGACACCCTTGGCCCCACCGTCACCATGGTCCTGGAGAGCCCGCTGGCCGACCCGGACGGGGCCGGACCGCTGCAGGCGATCCCTGCCGGCGCCACGGTGATCGGCCGGACACACAGCGCAAAAACCTACGACGAGGGCAAGCCGGACGGCGCAACCTACCACCTGGTGACGACCGAGACCGAGGGCGCGCAGGTCGTCGGCTACCCCGACGCGGACGTCCGGATCAGCAAGAGCGGCTACGACGCGCACAACGGCGGCACGTCCGGCTGGGTGTTGAAGACCCCGACCAAGGTGATCGCCGACGCGGGGCCGGGCGGCCGGAACCTGACCGCTTACACGGTCCACGACAGCGCGGGACGGGTGACCAAGTCCTGGGGGATCGGATCCTCCGGCTCGGATGCGAAGGGTAACTACGCGATCTACTACACGGCCGGGCCGAACGCCAGCCAGGCATCGTGCGGGAACCGGCCGGAATGGGCCGGCCAGCCGTGTGTGACCAACGCCAACAGCACGATCACCGGCCACGACTCCGCCCGCATGCCCGGACACCTGCCGTGGCGCAACATCGAGCGGTACAACCGGTGGGGTGACCCGGAGAAGATCGTCGACTATGTCGAGGGCGCCTACCGGGTCAGCACCACCGGCTACGACTCGGCCGGTCGGGTCAGCTACAGCTGGGTGTCCAACGACCTCGGCGGATCGCTGGGATCGGTCAACACGGTCTACGACACGACCACCGGCAACGTGATCGAGAGCCGCTTCGACGGTTCCAAGATCACCCGAGAGTACGACCTGCTGGGCCGGCTCGCCGTGTATACCGACGCGGACGGCGGCCGGACCGTCAACGAGTTCGACCGATACGGCAAACCGACCAGGGTGTCCGACCCGACCGGCTACGCCGTCTACGCCTACGACCGCAACGCTGAACCGCGTGGCCTGATGACCAGCGTCACCGACAGCGTGGCCGGCACCTTCAAGGCGAAGTACTCACCCGACGGGCAGCTCACCGAGCTGAAGTACCCCGGCGGTCTGACGCGCACCGACCGGCTCGACGCCAACCTGCAACCGGTGGAGCGGACCTACACCCGCGACTCCGACGGCGCGACGATCTACTCCGAGTCCGTGGTGGCGAACAGCGCGGGCCAGTGGGTGAACCACTCCTACACCGGCGGCGCCAAGAACTACGGCTACGACCGGCTCGGACGCCTGGTGAAGACCCGGCACGACAGCGCCATCACCGGCGGCTGCGTCACCCGCACCTACACCTACGACGACCGGTCCAACCGCACCCGCAAGGCCAGCTTCGCCCCGGCCGCCGACGGCGGGTGCCAGGAGGACACGGCCGATGCGGAGGAAGACCATAGCTACGACACCGCCGACCGCCTGGTCGACGCCGGCTACGTGTACGACAATTTCGGCCGCACCACCGCGCTGCCGGGCGGGCTGACCAACACTTACTACGCCAACGACCTCGTCAAGCAGCAGCAGCTCGGCGACACCCGCCAGACGTGGACCCTCGACCCGGCGCACCGGTTCCGGGCCTTCACCACCGAGACCCTCGTCAACGATGCCTGGGTCAACACCACCTCCAAGCTGAACCACTACGGCGACGACTCCGACAAGCCTCGATGGATTGCCGAGGACGCCACTGGCGCCGTCACCCGGAACGTCCCGGGGCCCGACGGTGACCTCGTCGCCACGACGTCCTCGAGCAGTGGCGCCCGGCTGCACCTGACCAGCCTGCACGGAGACGTGGCCGCGACGGTCGACACCGAGCTGACCGAACCCGAGCTGTTCGACTACGACGAGTTCGGCGCGCCGATGCAGGCACAGGCCGACCAGCGGTACGGCTGGCTGGGCGGCAAACAGAGGTCCGCTGAGACGCTCGGCGGAGTCGTCCTCATGGGTGTTCGGCTGTATCTGCCGGCCATCGGCCGGTTCCTGCAGGTCGATCCCGCCGAGGGAGGCAACGCGACCGCCTATGACTACTGCACTGGCGATCCGGTCAACTGCTTCGACCTGGACGGAAAGTGGGGCCTCTCGTCCCTCAAAAATGGCCTCAAGAAGATCGCCGGCGCGGCGGTGTCCGCCACCAAATCGGTGGGCTCCTTCCTGATCCAGAATGCGGGCACCATCTCGGCCGTCACCGGCGTCCTGGCATTCGTGCCAGGCCTGCAGTGGATGGGTGCGATATCGCTGGCCTTCGGGGTGATCGACGCGGTGTCGTCCTGCAAGGGACGGAAGGCAGTCTCATGTGGCCTGGGCATCGCGGGAGCCGTCATCGGTGGCTCGGCGATGAGGTTGGCGAAGACCGCGAACAAAGCCCGAGCCGGTTATCAGAGCGCCCAGAAAGCGCGGGCCGCCTACAAGCCAGGGGCGAACTCCCGTAAGTTGCAGAACAAACGCAAGCTGAGCAAGGCGGCGGTGAACGCGAGAAAGGCCTTCAACAAGGCCCAGCGGCGGTACAACCCGTGGAAGTACGCCGGTGTTGGCTACGCTGCCACGGCGGGAGCCCAGACGGCCTGCAAGTTCGTGCGTCCGTGCGGAAGCAGGGTGAGTAGGTGGCGAGGCGGTTGGCTCTGAGCGACGACCGGGGTCCGAGGGATTCCCTCTCGGACCCCGGCGGTCGCCTGGTGCGTCTGATGGCCGCACCGGTGGTCTGGCTGACGGGGTTGGCCGATGACCGGGCGGCACTACGCCGCCAGACGGTGCAGCGGCCGACGCACTCCGTCGAGGCCAACCTGCGCAACCAGGAACGAGGCTACGCGTGGACGGTGTTCGGCGCATCGTGGGCGTTCGGTGGTGTGGCTGCTGACCTGCTGCTCGAGCCGGTGATCGGGAAGACGGCCGCCGACACGTTCTTTGGTGTGGTGATGTTCGGGCTGGTGCTGTCGGCGGTCAGCGCAGGGTTGAGCGGGCTGCGAGCCATGGCGGCGGGCCGGTGGGGCTGGCTGGTGTTCCCCGGCGATGCGGCGGACAAGAAGACCCGGCTGCGGCTGCGCCAGCGCCAAGGCTCCCAGGCAAACACCAGCGGGCGCCGGCGCGTGCGGTTGGTGCGGTGGGCGTGCCAGCCGTGGCGGTGGGATCCGCTGGTCGCGGCGATCGTGGCGATACCGTTCTACTTTGCCGGCGTGAACGTGTGATCGGCACATCCCCGATGCGGCGGTGCGCGGCCGACCTCACCGAGACCCGCCAGTAACTGCCGAGGCCTCGTCCCCGTCATGGCCTCCGGCGGAGTGCGCCGCCAGCATCGGAGCGGCCGGTGAGGGACGGGCGGTGCGCGGTCGCGCGTCAACGGCGAGAACCGCCAGCGCGGCCAGCGTCAGCAGCCCGCCGGCAAGCGCGAGCGGCTGCGGCCCCGGGCCGGGCAGGAGGGCACTGCCGAGCAACGACCCGACCCCGATGCCGACGTTGATGGCGGTGCTGACGCCGGCCGACGCGAGATCGGTGCTGCCGGGGGCGAGTTGGAGCATCCGGCTCTGCACGGCGGTGCCGAACGCCGCGTAGGCGATGCCGATGCCGGCGAGCAGGACCGCCGTGGCGGGCCGGAGCGAGCCGAGCGCGTACAGGCCGAGCAGGCTGGCCGTTCCGACGCCCAACGGTGCCAGCAACGAGGCGATCGGATGGGCGTCCAGGGTGCGGGCGACGATGATCGTGCCGGCGACGCCGGCCACGCCGGAGACGAACAGCAGCGGCGCCAGCGCGGCAGCGGTGAAGCCGCTGACGTCGAGCAGGAACGGCGTGACGTAGGTCTGCAGGGTCAGGAAGCCGGTGATGCCGAGGGCGGTGGCGACCAGGAGCATCGTGAAGCGCCGTGCGTGCGGTGCGGTGCCCCGGGCGGCACCCCCGGCGGCCGGTGGGTAGGACGGGATCAGCGCGACCACCGCGACGGCGATCGCCAGGCCGACCCCGGCCAGCACCGCGAACGACGCACGCCAGCCGGCCTGCTGCCCGAGCCAGGTGCCCAGCGGCACGCCGAGCACCGGTGCGAGCGCCGCCCCGGTCGAGAACAGTGCCACCACCCGGCCCCGCACGGCGGCCGGGAAGGGGCCGGTCACGGTCGCCGAGGCGACGGACCAGAACAGGGCCTGGGTCAGCGCGGTGACCAGGCGGGCACCGGCCAGCACGGCGTACATCGATGCGAGCGCGGCCGCGACGTTCGCCACCGCGAACAGGATCATCGTGGCGCCGAGCAGTTGGCGGCGAGGGATCCGGTGGGTCAACCGAGCCAGCGGTACGGACGCCAGCACGACCACGACGGCGTACCCGCTGACCAGCAGGCCCACCTGCGAGCGCGACCGGTCGAGGTCGGGTGCGATGACGGTGAGCAGGCCGATCGGCAGCAGCTCGGTCGTGATGAACGCGAACGCGGCGAGGGAGAGCACGACGAGCGCCGCCCTGGCCCTGCCCGGTGAAACCTCCGGCGCCACGTCCCACCCTCCTGTCCGACTACCCGCGTCAGGCCAGCGGCCCCAGGTGCCGCCGCCGTAACACTAAGCTGACGCCGTGCCGACGGAGGATGGCGAAATCGACCTGGACAGGTACGAGCGTGAGCCGGCCGGATCGGCGGGCGCCGGCCCGAGAAGGCTCGCGGCAAGGCACTCGCTGGCCCTGCGCTTCGTCGCTGCCTTCGTGGCCGGTGTCGTGCTGGGCGGCGTCGGTGTCAAGGTGCTTCGAGACTCGCGTGAACAGCGGGAGCGGACGGTCTCACTCGTGGCCATGCCTGCATCAACCAGTGGCGTGAGTGCGGGCTCTCCGGGCCTGGTTCGACTGCAGGGTCAATTGGCGTTGATCAACGCCGGCTCCGCGCCGCTCACGGTTCATGCGGCCACGGGGCAGAGGCCGGACGCGCGGATCAGGGACACCGGCCAGTCGCGGCTGATACGACCTGGCGGCACCGTCCTGATCGACGTCGAGCTGCGATTCGATTGCTCGATCCCGATCGAGAACGAGCCGTTGCCGACGCGGTTTTCGGTGAAGACCGACGACAACCAGGACAGAGAGGTCGACTACCCGGTCGCCGTAGGGGAAAGCGTCTGGCAGCGAGACGCTGCGCAGGCGTGCCAGCGCCTGCTCTGACGCCCGTCCCCTGCGGGGGCACCTCCGGGTCGAGCTGGTGGTCTTGCGAACCGCTGCCCCGGCACGTACAACCGGGTGTCCGTGGGCGCCGGGCCGCCGCCCCGACCGATAGGGTGCCGGAAACGCCGTGCCGGGGAGGGGACATGTCGATGCTCGCTGAGCTGGCGGTGCCGCCCGCGGTCGAGGCGGAACGGGTCATCACCGCCGTGCTGGCCGACCTGCGCTCCGGCGCGCACCGGGGCGTGGTGGTCGACTCCCCGCCCGGCGCCGGCAAGTCCACGCTCGTGGTCCGCGCCGCCGTCGAACTGGCCGCCGCCGGCGAGTCGCTGATCATCATCGCGCAGACCAACGAGCAGGTCGACGATCTCATCGACCGGCTCGCCCGCAAGGCCCCCGAGCTGCGCATCGGCCGGCTCTCCGCCACCGACTACAAGCCGTCCGAGCGGGTCGAGGGCCACGAGACGGTCCGGGTCGCCGCCAAGGTCGCCGACCTCGCCGGCTCGGCGATCATCATCGGTACGGCTGCCAAGTGGGCCACCGTCGCCGAGGGCGTCTGGCCGTGGGCGATCGTGGACGAGGCGTACCAGATGCGCTCGGACGCCCTGCTGCGCGTGGCCGGCCGGTTCGAGCGGGCGCTGTTCGTGGGGGATCCCGGGCAGCTCGACCCGTTCTCCACCGTCGAGACCGCGCGCTGGACGGGCCTGACCTGGGATCCGATGCAGTCGGCGGTGGCCACCCTGCTGCGGCACAACCCGGAGCTGCCCGTACACCGGCTGCCGGTCTCCTGGCGGCTGCCCGCCACCGCGGCGCCGGTGGTGGCGGCGGCGTTCTACCCGTTCACCGGGTTCCGGGCCGGCACCGGGCGGGCCGACCGGGCGCTGTCGTTCACCGAGCCCGGACCGGGCGACCGGTTCGACGCGACCGTCGAGGTGGCAGCGGCGACGGGCTGGGCGCTGTACGAGCTGCCGGCCCGGCACACGCTGCGTACCGACGGGGAGGCCGCGGCGGCCTGCGCCGCCCTCGCGCTGCGGGTGCTGCGGCGCGGCGCGGTCGCGATCTCCGAGCAGGCACCCGACGGCGCGCCCGTGACGGCGGACCGGATCGCCGTGGGCGCCGCCCACCGCGACCAGGTGGCGGCGATCCGCGCCCGGCTGGGCGAGGCGGGCGCCGGCATCACCGTCGACACCGCCAACCGCCTCCAGGGCCGGGAGTACGACGTGACGATCGTGCTGCACCCGCTGTCCGGGCGGCGGGACGCGACCGCCTTCCACCTGGAGTCCGGGCGGCTCTGCGTGCTCGCCTCCCGGCACCGGCACGCGTGCGTCGTGGTGGCGCGGGCGGGGATCCCGGAGCTGCTGGACGCGCACCCGTCGACCGAGCGGATGCACCTGGACGTGCCGGTCAAGTTCCCGGACGGCTGGGCGGCCAACCAGACGATGCTCGCGGCCTGGCAGAGAGATCACCTCGTGGGGGAGATGTGAGGATGTCCGACTCCGCGACGGCCCGGGTGATCGAACCGGTCCCGCCACCACCGCCGGCCCGGCGCCGTGCACCAGGCATCTGGGCGTTGGTCACTGGCCTGCTGCTCCTGCTCCTGGCCGCCACCGCGTTGGTCGCGATCGAGCCGCTGCACCGCCCGCTGCCCGCGCCGACGGTCACGCGGACCCTGCCCACGTCGGCGATCATCCCCGGCACGGCCCCGAAGCTGCCATGGCCGAACACCGGGCAGGCCGCCCTCTGGGTCGAGGGGCTGGGCTCGCTCGGCAAGTCGGGCAAAAGCAAGCCGGTGCCGATCGCGAGCGTGACCAAGGTGATGACCGCGTACGTGATCCTGACCGAGCACCCCCTCGACCCGGGCGAGCAGGGCCCGAAGCTCACCGTCAGCGCGCAGCAGGCCGCCGCGTACCCGAAGGAGCAGGCGCGCGGGGAGTCCCTCGTGGCGGTCGTCGCGGGCGCCGTCTTCACCGAACGGCAGGCGCTGCAGGCCGTCCTGCTTCCGTCGGCGAACAACATGGCGCGGATCCTCGCCGCCTGGGACGCCGGCAGCATCGAGGCGTTCGTCGCCAAGATGAACGACACCGCCGCCGCGCTCGGCATGACCGACACCCACTACACCGACCCGTCCGGGCTCGACCCCGCCACCGTGAGCACCGCCGTCGACCAGGTGATCCTGGCCCGGAAGGCGATGGAACTGCCGGCGTTCGCGGAGATCGTGGCCCAGAAGAAGGCCACCCTGCCGGTCGCCGGCACCGTGAAGAACTACAACGAACTGGTCGGCAAGGACGGAGTCGTGGGGATCAAGACCGGGTCCACCGACGAGGCGGGCGGCTGCCTCGCCTTCGCCGCCGTCGTCAAGGTGGGCGGCCGGAAGATCACCATCGTGGGCGCCATCCTGGGGCAGCCCGGCGCCAACACCCCCGTGCAGCTGGACCGGGTGTTCCGGGCGACCCGTCCACTGCTGCGCACCGCCGCCGCCGCGATCGCGGTGCACCCGGTCGTGCGAGCCGGCGATGAGGTCGCCACCGTGCAGGGACCGTTCGGTGCCAGCACGACGATCAACGCGGCGAAGGACGTGAGCGTGGTGGGCTGGCCCGGCCTGCGGGTGCGGCTGGACGTCGACATCCCGGCCGTGCCGGCGGAACTTCCCGCCGAGACCGAACACGGCCAGGTCCGAGCCACCGTCGGTGAGGGCAGCCCGGTGGCCGCCGCGCTACGCACCGGCGTAGGGCTGGAAGCCCCGAGCACCTGGGATCGCATCCGCCACCACCGCTGAGCCGCCCGTCGGCACCTAGATCCAGCGGTTGCCCAGCCACATGCGAGCTGCCCAGTCGGCGTACGGGATGGTGTCCCCGACGTAGATCGGATAGAAGTACGCGAAGCAGGCGGCGACCAGCAGCACGTACACGCCGGCGACGATCGCGCCGATCAGGCGGCGGTCTCCCCCGCTCTCCGGGGCGCCGCCGGTCCTAGCCGGGACGCGGGCCGGCGCCATGATGGCGCCGAGCACATAGACCACGGCGAGGATCAGGAACGGCTCCGCCGGGATGGCGTAGAAGGAGAACATCGTGCGGTTGTCGGCGGCGGCGAAGTAGAACCAGGGCAGCAGCCCGGCGATGACACCCAGCCCGATCGTGCCCGCCCGCCAGTCGCGGCGGGCGATACCGAACCAGGCCAGCGCGCCCAGCGCCGGGATGAACGACCACCACAGCAGCGGCGTACCGAGCAGCAGGACCTCCAGGGTGGGGGTTGACCCGCCACACGTCCCGAAGCAGTGGAACTGGAACGCGACCGGCCGGCCGAGCAGCAGCCACTGCCACGCCGACGACTGGTACGGGTGCGGGGTCTGCAGCCCGGTGTGGAACTTCAGCGCCTCATGGTGGTAGTGCCACAGGTTCTGCAGCGCGCCGATGACGGGTGCCTCCCGCTGGCCGGTGTCGCGCAGCCAGTGGCGGAGATAGCCGTTGTCGCTGGCGAACCACCCGGTCCAGCTCGCCAGATAGACCGCGCCGACGATGGCCCCGCCGAGCACCAGCCAGCCGGTCTCGTCGAGCAGCGCGTCGCGCCACGGGCGCCGTACGCCGGCCGAGCGCCGGGTCTGGGCCTCCCAGTAGAGCATCAGCGCGGCGAACACGACGACGTACCACACGCCGCTCCACTTGACCGCGCACGCGCAGCCGAGCAGGGCGAAGGTGGCCAACCGCCACCACGGTACGGCGAACCGGGGCCGTCCCCTTTTGCCGGGCGCGGTCGGGTCGAGCCCGTCCGCCAGCGCCCGCAGCCACCGGCGCCGCCGGGCGTCACGGTCGAGGATCAGCGTGCCGAACGCGGCGAGGACGAAGAACATCAGGAAGATGTCGAGCAGCGCCGCCCGGGACAGCACCAGCTGCATGCCGTCCAGCGCCATCAGCAGCCCCGCGGCGCAGCCGAGCACGGTGGATCCGAACATCCGCCGGGCCACCCGGACGAGGATGAGCACCGAGACGGTGCCGGTGACCGCCGCCGAGATACGCCAGCCGAACTCGTTGTAGCCGAAGAGCCACTCGCCGAGCGCGATCATCCACTTGCCGAGCGGCGGGTGCACCACGTACTTGCCGGCGTTGGTCTTCTCGTCCCACTCGATCCCGTGGACGAGCAGATCGTGCGCCTCGGTGGCGTAGTAGAGCTCGTCGAAGATCTTGCCCTTCACCTGCGCGAGGTTGAGCAGGCGCAGGACCCCGGCGATCGCCACGATCACCGCGGTGGCCACCCAGGAGCGCAGGTCTCCACGAGGATCGAACGGGGCGAGGCGTCGCCTCACGGCGTCCGGTAACGCCGGGCGCGGCACGCCGGGCGGATTGTCGACGCGGGACGCGGTCACCGGGCCCGGCCCAGTTCGTTGACGACTACGGTGCCTGTGCTCTGCGTGGTAGCCGCCTCGGTCATCCGCGCATCGTAGGTGGAGAACTGAAGGGTTTGGCGACCTTCGCAGCTTTGGCATGATGTCCGGCGTGTCTGCCAACTCCGATCCGCGTTTCACCGACCCAGATCCGCCCACCACCGCCTTGCCTGTGGTGAACCCGGGACGCGGCCGACACCGGTCGTTGGACGACGGGCGCCGGGTCATGTTGGTGGCCGCGGCGGGCGCCGTCGTCGCGGTGGTGGCCGCCGCGCTGATGGTCGGCTTCGGCGGCGACGACGGCCCGAAGGGCTCCGGCCCGGTTTCCGCACTGGCCACGCCCGCCGACGAGCCATCCGTTGCGCCCAGCGAGCTGCCCGCGACCGAAGCGCCGTCGCCCACCCCGACCGCGTCCCCGTCGCCGCGGCCCACGGTGCGGCCCCCGGCCAGGCCGGAGCAGCTCGTCGCGGGCCTGCGGGCAACGGTGGACGGCCTCGCGCAGCAGGGCGACCTTCGCCGTGGCGCAGCTCGGGAGCTGAACAAGCGACTGCGTGAGGTCGAGGAGAAGCTCGCCGACGGTGAGGCGCGCGAGGCGCGCGAGAAGCTGCGCGGCTTCGTCGAGAAGCTGATCAACCTCCGCGAGGATGACAAGATCAGCAACAGGGGCTACGAGTTGTTAATCGCGGGGACCACCCAGCTCTCACAGGCCCTGCCCGCCCGCTGACCGCGCTCGGCGCGGCCCTCGCACACGGCCGATCCGGCTGACGTCAACGAGAGGGGTGGTGCGAGTCGTCGGACACTTGTACGGGCATGCTGGTGATGACGACACCGGGTAGGCGGCGCAGGGCCTTGCGGAGGCGATGCTCGATTCGTGAGTGCAGGACCTTCTGCCAGGGATGGTCCACCACCACCTCGGGTATGACCACCGTGAGAGTGAGGTCGGGGCTCCTTTCGTGCAGCTGGCCGATGTACTGGGCCAGGGGCTCGAGGATCTCCCGGTGCGGCGACACCACGATCTCCAACCGGATGTGGTCACCCCAGGCCGTCCACTCGTCGCGGAGCCGGTCGGCTTCCTGATCTTCGGGGCTGACGTGCACGGCGAGTGACGGCTGGCCGAGCGACACCACGTAGGCGAGAGCACGCAGGGTCGTCTGGTCGAACCGGGCTACCGGGACGACCAGCAGGTGGCGTACCCGTTGGGGTAGGAATTCTTGCGTCATGTCCCGCTCGCTCTTTTCGGAGGGCAACTGTGTCGGGGCGGGGCGCAGGGACACCGCCTGCCGTACCCGGTCGTAGTGCCGTCGTATCCGTAGGCACAGGACGACCAGCACCGGCACGGCGACCACCACCACCCAGGCGCCTGAGGCGAACTTGGTGATCGCGGCGGTCACCAGCACGATCGCCGAGAGCACCGCTCCGAACGCGTTGATCGCGGCCCTGCGTCGCCAGCCCGGCTCACGGTGCCGCCGCCAGTGGTTCACCATGCCGACCTGCGAGAGCGTGAACGCCAGGAAGACACCGACCGCGTAGAGCTGGATCAGGGACTGGGTGCGGCCCCCGAACGCGGTGAGGATCACCGCGGAGGCGATCGACAGGGTGATCAGGCCGTTGCTGAGGGCCAGCCGGTCACCCATGTGCAGGAACCGGCGCGGGACGTAGGCGTCGCGGGCCATGAAGTACAGCAGCCGGGGCAGGTCGTTGTACGCGGTGTTCGCGGCCAGCAGCAGGATCAGCGCGGTGGCCGCCTGGATGATCCCGTACCACGGTCCGTGGGGGAAGGTGCGGTGAGCGAGCTGGGACAGCAGGGTCTCGTTCGCCCGCGGGGCCAGGCCGTTGAGGTGGACCAGGAACATCAGGCCCGCGAAGAGGAGGATCAGGATGCTGACCATCCAGGTGAGCAGGGTGCGGGCGTTGCGCCACTCGGTGGGGCGCAGGGCCGGTACGGCGTTGGACACCGCCTCGATGCCGGTCATCGACGTGGCGCCGGAGGCGAAGGCGCGCGCGATGAGCAGCACGCCGAGTGTCTCCGTCGCGGGCACCGGTGGTGCCGGGGCCACGGTGAATCCGCGTGCCGCGGCCTGCGTGAGCCCGACGAGCGTCATCCCCCCGATCGCGATCAGGAACAGGTAGGTGGGGGCGGCGAAGATGTTTCCCGCGACGCGGATCCCGCGCAGGTTGCCGGTCAGCAGGGCGGCGATGACCAGCAACGACAGCGGTACGGCCAGTGGGGTCAGCGCCGGCATGGCCGACGTGATCGCGGCGATTCCCGCCGCCACCGACACGGACACGGTCAGCACGTAGTCGAGGATGAGTCCGATCGCCGCGGTCAGCCCGGCCCGGGGGCCGATGCTGTCGCTGACAACCAGGTAGGAGCCCGCGCCGTGCGGGTAGGCGCGCACGGTCTGCCGGTACGAAGCACCGACCGCCAGCATCAACACCACCAGCGCGCCGGCGATCGGCAGGGACAACCCCAGGGCCGCAGTTCCGGCGAGGACCAGGATGGTCAGCAACGCCTCCGGCCCGTACGCCACCGACGACAGCAGGTCGGACGAGAGGATCGGCAGCGCGATCAGTTTGCGCATGCGTTCCCGCAGCACGGACCCGCTGGACAGGGGCGGCCCGAGCAGCACCCGACGGATCCGGACGGCGAGCCGACCCACGTCGGTGTCGGGCTGCTCCGCCGCCGGAGTCGTGGTGAGCTCACCCGGTTGATCCGGCCGGAACTCTTCATTCGGCGCTCGGGGGTGGGCCGCGCCCGGCCCGGTGGGACGAAGCTCGGGATCCACCGGCAGCGCCCGCGCCGATTCGTCGACCCGCCACTGGTCACCCAGCCGGCGCAGCGCCTCAAGATCCGGCGCCGACAGGGGCGGGAACTCCGCCGATGGGCTCAGCGAGACGGTCGGCCGCTCCTGGCCCTCACCGTCCCGCTCCTTGCCCAACGCCCGCTCCTACTGCTCAACACCCGCCAGCCGTACTGACGATCCCAGGAACACCCGGCCCGGCGACGGTGATCCGGCGCATTGGTGCCACATGATCGGCACTGCCTCCGGGGGCGCGAGCGGCGGCTGTCCGACGGCGAGGCTCAGTGCGGCAGGCGGCGGGTCAGGACGACGTGGTCGACGAGGGTGCCCGTCTCGCCGTCGGGGCCGGTGCCCGTCCGGTGCGCGGCCCCGAGCCGTTCGGTGTGCCAGTCGTCGGGGTGGAGATCGAGCGCGGCGAGGATCTCCTCCGGGCTGGCGAAGTGGGCGTGCGGGTGGCTCTCGCGGGCCCAGGACGGTGGTGCGCCGTGCTCGACCACCAGGAGCCGGCCGCCGGGCGCGACCGCCCGTGCCGCCGCGCGCAGCACCGCCTCCCTGGGCAGTTCCAGCGGGGACTGGAGGAACTGCGCCGAAACCAGGTCGTACCGGCCCTCCGGGAAGGTTCGGGTCAGGTCGTGCATGGCCACGGTGATCCGGGACTCCACACCAGCCCGGGTCGCCTCGGCGGTCAACCGGCTCAGGGCGGTGGTCGAGACGTCCACGGCGGTCACCCGCCAGCCCCGGCCGGCCAGCCAGATCGCGTCGCCGCCCTCACCGCAGCCCAGGTCGAGCGCCGTGCCGGGCGGCAGCGGGTCCACCACCTCGGCCAGGACGGCGTTCGCCCGGCCGCTCCACACCCGGTCGCGCTGTTGGTACAGCTCGTCCCAGAACCGGGCGGTGTCCTCGTCCACCGGGTGGGCCCCGTGCTCGGTCATCGCGTCTCCTCCTCACCGGGCGAACGGCCGTCGCCCCGACTCGGCGATGGTGCGTCGCCGGGACACGAGTCGGCAAGGATTCTTGCCGGTTCGGCAAACACTGAACGACGGATCAGAAGGTTAGAGGTTCGAGAGCCTTGCCGCGGCCGGCCCGGCCGGGACCGGAGCGGCCCTACCGGATGTTCCCGGTGTGGCCGAGGGAGTAGCGGCCGGGCTGCGGCCATACGGTCAGGCCGTGCGGGCCCCGACCGACCGGGATCCGGGCCAGCAGCTTGCCGGTCTCCGTGCTCAACACGTACACCTCGTCGTGGTAGCGCCCGGACAGCCAGAGCTGCTTGCCGTCCGCCGAGAGACCACCCATGTCCGGACTGCCGCCGCCGGGGATCCGCCAGGTCGTCCTCGGTTTCAGGCCCGCCAGGTCCAGGACGGTCACGCTGCCCTCGTCCCGGTTGGTGACGTACGCCAGCCGCGCGTCGCGGCTGAAGTAGATGCCGTGGGCGCCCCGGCCGGTACGGATGAACCCGGTCTGCCGGGTGGCCTGGCCGTCGAAGACGTACACCCCGTGGGCGCGCATGTCGGCGACCAGGAAGTGCTGCCCGTCCGGGGTGAGCCGGGTGTCCTGGGGCATCCCGTCGGACGCCTCGGTGAGCCGGAAGTCGCGCAGCTTGCGCAGGCTGGCGGTGTCCAGGACCAGCATCCGATTGGCGAACTCACAACTGAACAGCATGGTCCTGCCGTCGGCGGAGTAGTCCATGTGGTTGATGCCGCCGCACTCGGGGAACCGGACCGACCGCACCCGCTGCCAGGTGCTCACGTCGTAGAAGTCCAGCCGCTGGTACGCCTCGGCGACCACGATCGCCTGCTTGCCGTCCGGGGTGAAGTAGAGGTTGTAGACGTCCTCGAGCTTCCGGAACTGGCCCGGCTTGCCGGTCCCGGCGTCGACCGGGACCAGGCCACCGTTGGGGATCTGACTGGACGCCACGTAGAGCGTGCGCAGATCGTAGGAGGGCACCACGTGCTGCGGCTCGGGCCCGCCGGGGAACTTGTCCACCACCTTGTAGGTCGCCGGGTCGATCACCCAGACGTCGTTGCTCTTGGTGTTCGGCACGTAGACCAGCGGGCGGTCGCCGCGCACCGGAGTGGCGAGCTGGTTGGGGCCGGCGGCGGCGTAGACGTTGCCGGCCGCTGGGTAGGTCGGCATGCCGGGCGCTAGCGGCCCGAACGACCGGCCCGCCGAGGTGCCCGCGGACGGGCTGGTCAGCGCCTCCCTGGTGGGTGCCCGGTCGTCGGTGCAGGCCAGGAGCCCGGCCGACAGGAACAGGACCGGCACGGCGGCCAGCAACCGACTGCGGGACATTGCCTCACAATAAGGGACAGATGCCTTAGAGGGCGGGGAGAGCCGCAGGGCGGTGATGCTGTGCCGTACGAGCCACTGCGCGAACCTGGTCACCGGGTCCGGGTCGGGTGCTGGCCGTCGTCCGGCTCCACTACGGTGGCTTCCGCGTAGGACTTGTGGCGCCACGCCGGCCACTCGGCGTTGGTCACCGCCCGGAGGATCCACTCGACCGGGCCGTACCGGTGGGTCCTCATCCAGCGAGCGCTCAGTACCAGCTGCGCGGCGAAGATGCCAAGTGCGATGGCCAGTACGCCGGCCGGTGGTACCCGGCCGATCAGCCCGAGTCCGAGTCCGGTGAAGATCAGAGCACAGATCAGGGACTGGCCCAGGTAGTTGGTCAACGCCATCCGCCCAGCCGGTGCGAGCGCGGCCGATATGCGACGCCCTGCCGGTGTGTGGAACAGCCGCAGCATCGTGGCGGCGTACGCGGCCGCCAGGGCCGTCCCGGTGAGGGTGGCTAAGGCAAGGCCCTCGTCCGTGGTGCGGCCGCCCAGGGCTACGACGGCAAACGCGCCGGCGAGACCAACGGGGTATCCAACGCGCTGGATCAGGCGCAGACCGCGAGTGTGCGCCGACACGTCGTCCAGCATCCGGCGACGGCTGGCGGCGAGCCCCAGAAGGAACATGGCCAGGGCGACCGGTCCTTGCAGCATCGCCGTCCCGGCGATCATATGCGGTATCGAACGGACGTTCTGGGCGATGACGGAGGCCGGTCCGCCGGCCAGCGCCGCTGTGATGCTTTCCCCGGCCATGAGGGCGGCCGACTGGTCGACCGACCGCGCCTCCGCCAGGGCCATCGAGCCGAAGAAGAGCACGACGACCCCCACAAGCAGCCCGGTCAGGATCACCGCCGTGCGTGGCCGGATCCGGTGTATGGCGAGCAAAACCAGCCCGAGTACGGCATAGGTGGTGAGGATGTCGCCGTGGAAGAGCAGCACGGCGTGCAGTCCGCCGAGCACGAACAGTCCGGCCATCCGGCGCAGGAATCGCGGCCGGAAAGTGGTGTTCCGGTGCCGCGTTGCGTCGAGTTGGAGCGTGAAGCTGTAGCCGAACAGAAATGAGAAGAGTAGGTAGAACTTCATCTCGAACAGCAGCGCCACGCTGTCGTGGATCCGATGGTCAAGCCAGGAGGGGTACGCCGGGTCGGGGATGCGGTGGAACGCGTAGCCCGAGGCGAAGTACCAGATGTTGACCAGCAGGATGCCGAACAACGCGAATCCCCGCAGCGCGTCCACGTCCAGGATCCGATCGAACGCATCACTGCTCGGTGGCGTCCGAGCCATGGCCCTCTTTACCCGGAGGGCAGCGGTGTTCACCACGGCCCGACCGGGATCCACGGGCCGCCGCCAGCCGCCTCACCACGGCCCGCCCGCGACTTAGTCCACCCTTGCGGTTCGAACCACGGCGAGCGGCTGCAATCGCACAACCTGCGCTGTCCAGCAGTCAGACGATTCGGTCGCGATCTCCGCCCCGCAGTCGCACACCAGGTTCGGGCCGTCGCAACCGTCCAGGCCGCAGCAGCCGTTCCGGCGCTCGTCGTCCGGATGCAGGTGACGCACCTGGCGGGTTGTGGCCGACGTCGACCACAACCCGCCAAGAACCGCCGCTCAGGGCGTGGCGAGCGCCTCGGTCGGGGCGAGGCGGGCAGCGCGGATCGCCGGGTAGAGCCCGGCGAGGGCACCGATCAGCAGGGTCGCGCCGACCCCGCCGGCCATCGCCCACACCGGCACCACGGTCGGCCACGACTGGGAGAACGCGTAGCCGGCCGTGACCCCGCTGCCCAGCAGCACCCCGCCGATCCCGCCGAGGGCGGACAGCAGCAGCGACTCGGCCAGGAACTGGGTGCGTACCTGGCCGCGGGTCGCGCCGAGCGAGCGGCGCAGGCCGATCTCCGGGCGCCGTTCCAGCACCGAGATGACCATCGTGTTCGCCACCCCGACCCCACCCACCAGCAGGGCGACCGCGCCGAGCCCCAGCAGCAGCCCGGTGAACGCCTCGTCGGTGGCCTGCTTCGCGGCGAGCGCGTCGGAGGGCCGCGACACCTTCACCTCGTTCGGCGCCTCCGGGTTCGCCGTCGCGCCGAGCACCGCGCGTACCGCCTCGACCGCCCGGTCGGCGGTGCGGGCGTAGACCGTGGTCGGGTGCCCGTCGAAGCCGAGGTACGACGTCGCCGCGTCCCAACCGACCAGCGCGGACAGGTCCAGCTCCGGAGCCAGCGGCGCGGGAGCCAGAATCCCCACCACGGTGAACCACCGTCCGCCGAGCTGGACCTGCACGTCCGGCCCGGCGGCGCCGATCCCGAGCCGCCGCGCCGCGGAGGCGCCGAGCACCACCGCCGGATAGCGCGCGGTGGCGGCGTTCAGCCAGGTGCCGCTGACCACCTCCAGCCCGACGGTGTCGCGCAGCTCGAGGCTGGCGGCCCGAGCGGCGATCCCTCCGCTCTCGCCCCGGGAGATCAGATCCGACCGGTAAACCCTGGCGTCGGCCAGCAGCCCGGTGGCGGCGACCGTCCGCACCGGCCCGATCCGCCCGATCATCGCCACCGACTCGGCCGGCAGTTGGGCGTTGTCGCCGAAGAGCGTGTTGCCGGGGCCGACGGTGAGCAGGTTGGTGCCGAGCTCGGCGAGCGTGCGGTCCAGCTCCGCCCGGGACGACGCGGAGATCCCGACGACCGACACCATGGCGGCGATCCCGATCGCGATGCCCAGCGCGGACAGGAACGCCCGCAGCGGCCGGGTGCGCAGCCCGACGCCGCCGACCCGCAGGATGTCCCGCGGACGGAGCCGGGCGGGCGCCAGCCGTACCGGCCGGCCCACCTGTGCCGCCTCAGGTCGCGACCGCGGGGCTCGCACCACCGGTTCGGTCCTCGCGCTCACGCCGGCACCCCCACGGAACGGTGGTCGGCCACGATCCGGCCGTCGCGCATCTGGACCCGGCGGGGCAGGCCCGCCGCGATCTCCAGGTCGTGGGTGATCACCACGATCGTGGTCCCGGCCGCGTGCAGGTCGCGCAGCAGCGCCAGCACCCCGGCGCCGGACGCGGAGTCCAGGTTGCCGGTCGGCTCGTCGGCCAGCAGCAGCGCGGGGGCACCCACCACCGCGCGGGCGATCGCCACCCGCTGCCGCTCGCCACCGGACAGCTCGTGCGGCCGGTGGTCGAGCCGGTGGCCCAGCCCGACCCGCGCCAGCGCGGCCTCCGCGCGCCGCCGCCGCTCCCGCAGGGGTACGCCCGCGTAGAGCAGCCCGTCGGCCACGTTGTCCAGCACCGGCACGTTCGGGGCGAGGTGGAACTGCTGGAAGACGAAGCCGATCCGGGACGACCGGAGCGCGGAGAGCTGCCGGTCACCGAGATCCGCCACGTCGTACCCGTCGATGCGCACCCGGCCGGTCGAGGGCCGGTCCAGGGTGCCGATCAGGTGCAGCATGGTCGACTTGCCCGACCCGGAGGGGCCGACGATCGCGACCAGCTCACCGGACCGGATGGTCAGCGACACCCCGTCCACGGCCCGTACGCCGCCCGGATAGACCTTGGCCACCTCGTCCAGCTCGACGACCGCGTCGCCGGTCACGTCGGCATCCCCACGGTCGCCCCCTCGGCGAGCCCGGCACCGGAGACCTCCACCCGGCCGGAGGCGAACAGCCCGGTCTCGACCGCCACGATCCGGGTCGTGGACCCCTCGACCAGCTGCACGCCGTAGCCGCCCTCGGCCAGCGCCAGCAGCGCGGCGACCGGCACGGTCAGCACGTCCTCGCGTTCGGCGGCGGTGAACGCCACCTTGGCCGTGGCCTGCTCGAAGCCCGTCAGCGCCTTCGGGTCGGCCACGGTCACGGTGACCTCGATCTTGGTCTCCGGATCGCTCTGGCCGCCCGCCCCACCGCCGCTGCCGCTCTCGATCACCGTCTCCGTACCGGAGATCGTGCCGGCGACGTCCTTGCCGTTCGGCAGGGAGACGGTCACCTTGGCACCCTTCCTCGCCAGCCGCTCGTCGTCGACGGCCAGGGAAACCGTCACCACCCGGGCGGTGCCGGTATAGATCAGCACAGGCTGGCCCGGCTGGGCCAGGTCGCCGAGATCCGCCTCGTGGCTGTCCACCCGGACCGCGCCGTCGGCGTAGACGACCCGGCCCAGCTCGACCCGGCCGGTCTCGGGCAGGCCGAGGTCCTCCTGCCAGTGCCGCACCGCATCCGCGGTGGCCGAGGTGTAGTCGTCGTCGACGGTGAACCCGGAGTAGCCGAGCGCCTTGAGGTTCTGCTCGAGCTGCCGCACGTCGGCGCCGGACATGCCGGGCCCCAGCGTCCGGTAGGCCGGCAGCCGGCCGTACAGCAGCACCACCTTGGCGTCGTCGACCGCGAACAGCGACTTGCCCCGGCTGACCTGGCCGCCGGTCATGGCCAGCGAGGTGACCGTGCCGCCCATGCGGAGCGATGCGGTGTGGGTGGCGCCGTAGCCGAGTGTCCCGTCGAAGCTCTCCGAGTCGACCAGGGTCTGCCGGGTGACCTGGGCGGTCGCCGGCGGCAGCCCGCCGCTGGCCGGCGTACCTGCGTTGCGGTCACCGACCCCGACCGCGGCCGCGGCCCCCACGGCGGCGGCGACCACCACCGCGGAGGCGACCACCAGCGGCGTACGCGCGCGGCGGCGACGACGGTTCCGCCTTGCGCCCGCCGACATCGGACCAGCAGGCGCGGTGACGGCGGGCGGCGCGGTGGTGCTGGCGGGTGCGGAGACCACCTCTGTTCGCGACTGCGGGGCTCGCAAACCCGGCTCAATCCTCGCGCTCACTGGGTCCTCTTCATCATCAGCGGCGTGTCACCCTGCCGGCACTTCTCGATCGCGGCCCGCACCGTCGGGCTCTGTGGGTCGAAGCCGGCGTTGCCCTTGATCTCGAAGCTGCCGTCCGGTCCTGGGTCCGGGAAGTCCGGCACCCCGTTCTCCCGCATGCACTTGGCGAGCTGCCGCACCTTCTCCACCTGCTCCGCGTCGAGCTTGATCGGCTTGCCGCCGTTGGGCATCAGGCTGCGGCACTTCTCCATGGCCGCCTGCGCCTTCGCCCGGTCCTGGCCGGCCGGGATACGGACCCGGAACCCGCCGCCCTCGCCGGGCTCCGGGTCCGGGAAGTCCGGCATCCCGTTCTCCCGCATGCACTTGGCGAACTCGCGCTGCCGGTCCTCGTCGCTGACTGCGACGACGCTGGCGCTGGGCGAGGCAGCGGCCGCATTGCCGCCGGCCGTGGCCACCTGCTCCCCGTCGCTGTCGGCACCGGCGCAGCCAGCGAGCGCCGGCCCGAGCAGCAGGGGCAGGACGAGCAGTGTCTTTGCCGCCCGTAGGCGCATCGCACGACTCCTTCCCGTACGGGCCGGCGCGGATCGCCGGCCGATACGGACGAGTCGACCGCAGCGGCGGTATCCGGGGCGTAACCGCCAGCGTTAACGCCCTCGTTATCCGCGACCGCGTCACCATGGGACGGTGCGAGTGCTTGTGGTCGAGGACGAGACGCTGCTGGCCGACTCCATCGCCGAGTGGCTGCGCCGGGAGTCGTTCGCGGTGGACGTCGCCTATGACGGGGACGCGGCGCTGGAACGGCTCGGCATCACCGACTACGACGTCGTGGTGCTCGACCGGGACCTGCCGGTGGTGCACGGCGACGACGTCTGCCGGGCGGTGGTGGACAGCGGAAGCGAGACGCGGGTGCTGATGCTGACCGCCGCCGCCGCGGTGCGCGACCGGGTGGCCGGCCTGGCCCTGGGCG
Organism: Micromonospora sp. SL4-19; assembly: GCF_047921475.1. NCBI lineage: Bacteria > Bacillati > Actinomycetota > Actinomycetes > Micromonosporales > Micromonosporaceae > Micromonospora > Micromonospora sp. SL4-19. The sequence continues at coordinate 86,960 of NZ_JBLROB010000001.1, read as the reverse complement.
CCGACGACTACCTGATCAAACCGTTCGCGCTGGTCGAACTGTCCGCCCGGGTGCACGCACTGGCCCGGCGGGCCCGACCGGCGGTTCCGCCGAAGCTGAGCCGGGCCGGCATCGTGGTCGACCCGGCCCGGCGGGAGGTCTACCGCGACGGCCGGTTCGTCGCGCTGTCCCGCAAGGAGTTCGCCGTGCTGGCGGAGCTGGTGCGGGCCGGCGGGGCGGTGGTCTCCGCCGAGGAACTGCTGGAGCGGGCCTGGGACGAGCACATCGACCCGTTCACCAACGTCGTACGGGTGACCGTGATGAAGCTGCGCCGCAAGCTCGGCGACCCGCAGGTGGTCGAGACGGTGCCCGGAGTGGGGTACCAGATCCCGTGAAGAGACTGACCATCCGCGCCCGCCTGACCCTGATCCACGGCGGCCTCCTGCTGCTCGCCGGCGTGATCCTGCTCGGCGTCACCTACGTGCTGGTCGACCAGCGGCTGCGGGAGCCGTTGAACGGTGTGTTCACCAGGGCCCAGGTCGTTCAGGCGGCCCCCTTCGGCAAGGTGCCCACCCCGGGCGGCGCGGCCGAGCAGGTGCGGATTCTGATCCAGGCGGCCCAGGACGAGGCGAAGCGCACCGCGTTGGAGTCGCTGCTCACCCAGGGCGGGCTCGCGTTGCTGCTGATCTCGGCGGTCGCCCTCGGCTTCGGCTGGCTGATCGCCGGGCGGGCGCTGCAGCCGCTGCACCAGATCACCGGCACCGCCCGCCGGATCGCGGCCGCCGACGCGGCCGGGCGTGGGCTGCACGAGCGGATCGCGCTGCAGGGCCCCCGGGACGAGGTGAAGGAGCTGGCCGACACCTTCGACCTGATGCTGGAGCGGCTCGACCGCTCCTTCGACGGCCAGCGGCGGTTCGTGGCGAACGCATCGCACGAGCTGCGCACTCCGCTGGCGCTCAACCGGTCGCTGCTGGAGGTGGCGATGTCCCGGCCGGGCGCTTCCGCCGAGCTGCGGCAGCTCGGCGAGACCCTGCTGGCGGTCAACGAACGCCACGAACGCCTCATCGACGGGCTGCTCACCCTCGCCGACTCGGAGCAGCAGGTGGTCGACCGCGTCCCCGTGGACCTCGCCGAGATCGCCGGCCACGTCCTCGACCAGGCCGCGAGCACGCCGGAGCTCACCGTACGCCGGCAGCTCGCGCCCGCCCGCACCGCCGGTGACCCGGTGCTGCTGGAGCGGCTGACGCAGAACCTGGTGGAGAACGCGATCCGGCACAACCTGCCGACCGGCGGCGAGATCGACGTCAGCACCAGCACCGCCGACGGCCGCGCCGTCCTCCTGGTCGCCAACACCGGCCCCGTGGTGCCCAGCTACGACATCGAGACGATCTTCCAACCGTTCCGGCGACTCCGCCAGGACCGCGTGGCCGCCCCCCGGTCGAACCCCGAGCGCGGCGGTGCCGGGCGCGGCTTCGGGCTCGGCCTGTCGATCGTGCGGGCGGTGGCCCAGGCGCACGGCGGCACCGTGCACGCCTACCCGCGGAACGGCGGCGGCCTCGTCGTGACGGTGGCCCTGCCACCCCTGGGCGCGGCAGTACCCGCGCAACCGGCGCGGGCCCTGCCCGCCGTCACGCACCGCTGATCGGCGAACCGTCAGGGACAGCGGTCAACAGTCGTGACCGAGCTGGCGGGTCACTTGCCCGGGGCCTGGTAGGCCACCTTCATCCGGACCGCCTCGTCGACCTCCTCGGGTGTCAGCACCGGGGTGATCCGCGTGTCCACGCCGCCCGCCGCCCGGATGGCGATGGCCAGCGCGGCTGCGGCCTTGTGGTCCGGCAGTTCACACACCACATAGGTGTCGTACTTGCCGAACGAGAAGTGCAGGGACTCGATTCGCCCGCCGCTGGCCTCGATCGCGTGCCGGGCTATCTCGGCGCGCTTGCTACCACCGTCCGAGACCAGGCCTTTGACCCCGTCGGTGGTGTAGGAGGATTCCAACAGGAATTTCGGCATCTCGACATCACCTCACACGTTTCCGGCACCGCGCGACCGCCGGTGCCCCTGCTCCTGGATTGGTCAGTTCCGGGATGCGCTCAGCGCGTCCCCTGGCGTTGGATCCGTTCGCCGCGTTCGACCTTGGCCCGGCCGTGGTCGCGTTCCGTCCCCGACGTCCCGGTCGCGGCCCGCAAGTGCCGGCGCTCTGGCGAGCGCTCGACCTCCGAGCCCTGCCGGCCCCGGGCGCCGCTGCCCGGATTCCGTCCGGCACGCGCCGATTCGCCACCAGGGTCGTGCTTGTTCGGCTTGTGACTACCCATGCGCAGTGCGTACCCGACCCAGCAGGCGGTAGTCATCGGAGGCGATCTCGCCAAGTAGCCGACTCCTCGCCAGGTTGAGCGGCAGCCGCATGACCGAGGCGGGAGGAATCCATTACAGGTCGCCCTGGCATGTGTGGAGTTCCGCCCGATGTCAGACCGGTCCGCTACCGTCGCGGAGTTATGGAGCCGCGGTTCCGCGAGACCATCATCGGGCGGGAGCACCCCGCGGGCCTGCTACGCGCCGAAGTGGACCGGGTGACCGCGAGTCACGGCGGCTTCGTGCTCGTCGCCGGCGAACCCGGCATCGGCAAGACGACGCTCGTCACGGCCGCGGCCGAGGAGGCCCGGGGACGTGGCGCGCTGGTGCTCGGCGCCGCCTGCTGGGATTCCGACAGCGCACCCGGCTACTGGCCCTGGGTGCAGGTGCTGCGCGGCCTGCGCCGCTCCCCGGACGACTGGGCGCTGGCCCGGGAGGCCGCCGAGTCCGGTCTCACAGTCCTGCTCGGCGAGGCGACCGGCGGCACGACCGACGAGGACGACGGCGAGCAGGAGGAGTTCGCGCTCCACGACGCGGTGACCACCGCACTGGTGGCGGCCGCCCAACGCCGGCCGGTCGTGGTCGTCCTCGACGACCTGCACTGGGCCGACCCGGCCTCGATGCGGCTGTTGCGGTTCGCCGTCCAGCACACCTGGTTCGAACGGCTGCTGCTGATCGGCACCTACCGTGACGCGGAGGTCGAGTCCGGCGACCACCCGCTGCGCCCGTTGCTGATGCCACTCACCGCGAAGGCCACCACCATCACCCTCACCGGCCTGTCCCGCGACGACGTGGCCGCGCTGATCACCCGTACGGCCGGCCGCGAGCCCGACGCCGCGCTCACCGACGAGGTGCACCGGCGCACCGGCGGCAACCCGTTCTTCGTCGAGCAGACCGCCCGGCTGTGGCGGGCCGACGGTCTGGTCACCACGATCGCTCCCGGCGTCCGGGAAGCCGTGCGGCGACGCCTCGCCCAACTGCCCGCCGCCGTGGTCGAGGCGCTGACCGTCGCCGCCGTGCTCGGCCGCGACTTCCACCGTCAGGTCCTCGCCGCCTGCGTACCCGCACCGGCGGCGCAGGTCGACCGGCTCCTGGACCGCGCGGTGACCGCCCGGCTCGTGGTCTCCCGCGGCGGCGGCCGGTTCGCCTTCGCCCACGACCTGGTCCGGGAAACCCTCTACGACGGGTTGCCCGACGAGGCCCGCCGCTCCCGGCACGGCGCCGTCGTCCGGGCCGTCGACCGTGCGGCGGCGCTCGCCGACCGGCTGATCCCGGCCGACCTGGCCCGCCACGCCTGGCTCGCCGGCGCCGACCTCGACCCGTCCCGGGCCGCCGACCTGCTGGTCGAGGCCGCCCGGGACGCGGGCCGCCGGCTGGCCGTGGAGGAGTCGGCGTTGCACTTCCGGCGCGCCCTGGAGGTCGTGGAAGATCCGGCCCACCGGGTCAAGATCATGGCTGAGCTCGTCCAGTCGCTGCGGCACGCCGGTGACCGTCACGAGGCCGAGCGGCTCCTCGCCGACGCCGCGGCGCTCGCGCTCACCCTCGACGAGCCGGGGGTGCTGGCCCGCGTCGCCATCACCGCGCACCGTCACTACGCCACCACCGGCCGCGCCGATCGGGAGGAGCTGCTGCGCGAGGCGTACCGGCGGCTCATCGGCGAACCCGACGGCAGCCTGCCGCTGAGCACCCTGGCCGCCGACCTCATCACCGCCACCGAGACCCTCGCCCGCCGCGGCCACGACGACGAGGCGCTCACCTTCAGCCTGTGGGCCCGCCACGACACCACCTGGGGCCTCGGCACCGCCGCCGACCGGGCCACACTGACCGCCGAGATCCGCGACGTGGCCCGCCGGACCGGCGACCGGGAAACCGAGCTGTGGGCGACCTCGCTGCGCTGGGTCGCGCTGCTCGAACTCGGCGACCCGCGCTACCACCAGGAACTCGTCGCCTTCGTCACGGCCGGGCGGGAGGGCGACATCGCGAGCCACCGGATGGGCGCGGCCGTCGACGGCGGCATCATCGCCGGATTCCGGGGCGACTTCGCCGAGGCGGACGAGCTCCTCGCCGAGCTGGCCGGCTTCGGCGGGTGGGAGCAATCCGACCACGCGTTCATGGCCCCCCACCTGCGCTGGGCGCGGCTGCTGCTGCAGGGCCGGTACGACGAGATCGACACGCTGCTCGCCGGGCCGGACACGGCCCGGCACCCCCACCTGGCCCTGCTCCAGGCGATCACCGCCGCCGAGCGGGGCGACGCCGAGACCGCCGCTCGGCTGACCGCCGGCATCGAAACCGCCGGCACGACGTACGCCGGGGCCGTGTCGCCGCTGTGGCTGCGGGTGCGCGCGCAGACCGCCGCCGCCACCCGCGACCCGCGGCGCTGCACGGAGGCGCGTCAGGCGCTGGCGCCGCACCGCGGCCGGTGGATGGCCGCGCTGTTCGGCTGCGACATCTGTGGCCCGGTCGACCACTGGCTGGCCGCCGTCGACGCCGCGCAGGAGCGCTGGGACGACGCGATCGCCGGGTTCGAGGCGGCGCGCGCCGCCGCGGACCGGATGGGTGCCCGACCCTGGTCACTGATCATCCGCGCCGCGCTGGTGGACGCCCTGACCGGTCGCGGTCGCGCGGGCGACGTGGCCGCCGCGACCGAGCTGCGTGCCGCCACCGCGGCCGAGGCGCGTGCCCTCGGCATGGCGCAGGTGCTGCACCGGCTGGGCGTCGCCGCTGCGGAGCCCGCCGTTGCCGGCAGCCCGGCCCCCGCAGCGCGCGGGCCGGGGCACGCCTTCGCCGCCGAGGGCGGGGGCCGCTCTGTTGCTGCCGCACCGGCGCCACCCGGCGTTGCCGCGGTCGTCGACCACGAGTTCCGCCGCGACGGCGCCGTGTGGCGCCTCGCGTACGCCGGCACGGTGGTGCACCTGCCCGATGCCAAGGGGCTGCACGATCTGCGCCTGCTGCTGAGCCGCCCGGGCGTCGACATCCCCGCGGTCGAGCTGCTCGACCCCGCTGCCGGGCCGGAGCTGGTCGCTGCCCGGCGCCTCGGCGGCGACCCGGTCCTCGACGACGAGGCCAAGGTTCGCTACCGGCGCCACCTGCAGCGGCTCGATGAGGAGATCGACCGGGCCGCCGCCCGTGGCGACGACCCGAAGGCGGCCGCCCTCGACGCCGAACGGGCCGCGCTGCTGGACGAGCTGCGCGCCGCGGCCGGGCTGGCCGGCCGCAGCCGCCGGCTCGGTGACGAGGCCGAGCGGGCCCGCAAGGCGGTGACCGCCCGGATCCGGGACACGCTGCGCCGGCTCGACGACCGCCATCCGGCGCTCGCCGCCCACCTGCGCGACAGCGTCTCCACCGGCAGCTCCTGCCGCTACCTCCCACCCGAGCCCGTGCCCTGGCACCTCTAGCACGCGTCCCCGCCCGACTCCGCGGCCTCGCCTTGGGCAGCATCGAGAACGGCTTCCGGCACAACTGGCGGTGGACGAACGGCGTCCGGTAGCGACGCACGCGAGCCCGTACGACGGCGGGGGTACCGCCACGTCGCGGCGGTACCCCCGATCCGATCCGGCAATCAGCGGCGGTTGTAGCGGTACATCGTCAGCGTGCCGAAGACCACCACGAACCCGGCGCTCCACAGCAGCAGCCACATCGTGTTCGTCGCGTCGGGCGACCCAGCCATCGCCGCCCGCACCGACGCCACCAGGTGGGTGATCGGGTTGACCTTGACGAACGCCTGGAGCCAGCCCGGCATGGTGCTCGGGTTGACGAAGACGTTGCTCAGGAAGGTCAGCGGGAACAGCACCATCATGCTGACCCCCATCACCGACTTCTCGCTGCGCAGGACCAGGCCGAAGAACGTCCAGACCCAGGAGAACGCGAACGAGAAGACCACCAGCAGGCCGATCCCGGCCAGCACGCCGAGCAACCCACCGCCGGGCCGGAACCCGAGCGCCAGCCCGACGCCGAGGATGACCAGCGCGGCGAGGATGTAGCGCAGCACGTCACCGAAGATCATGCCGACCAGCGCGGCCGGTCGCCAGACGGGCAGGGTCCGGATGCGGTCGAAGACGCCCTTCTCGATGTCGTTGTTGAGACCGACCCCCGTGTACATGGTGATCATCACGACGCTCGTCACCATGATGCCGGGCAGGAAGAACTGCAGGTAGTCCCGCGGACTGCCGGCGAGGGCACCGCCGAACAGGTACGTGAACATCAGCACCATGATGATCGGAAACGCCGTCACGTCGAACAGCTGCTCCGGCACGTGCTTGATCTTCAACAGCGCCCGCCAGCCGAAGATGAACGACGCCGACAGCGCACCCGGCCGCGGCGGCCGGGCACCGGGCGCGAGGACCGTCGCCAGCGCCTCGGCCGACGGTACGTAGACGGACGGCGCCCGCCCGGTCGTGGTCGCGGTCTCGCTCATCGGGCTGCCTCCAGCTCGTCGTCCCGCTCGTCGGCCGCGACGGCGGGGTGGTCGGTCAGGGCCAGGAACACCTCGTCGAGGCTCGGCTGGCCCAGGGAGAAGTCGTCGACGACGATGCCCGCACGGGCCAGCTCCCCGAGCGCCCGAGCCGCCTGCTCGCCGGCCTCCAGGTCGCTGCCCTCCTCGCCGACCCGCGCCGTCAACGCCACCGGATCCGGTTCGAGCTGCACCGGCACGCCCAGTGCCACCCGGAGCACCTTCTCCGCCTCCGACCGCTGGCCCGGGTCGCGCAGCCGCACATGGATGGTGCCGGACCCGACCGACGACTTCAGCTCGCCCGGGGTGCCCTCCGCGATCACCTTGCCGTGGTCGACCACCGCGATGCGGCCGGCGAGCTGGTCCGCCTCGTCCAGGTACTGCGTGGTCAGCAGCACCGTCGTGCCGTGCGCCACCACCGCCCGGACGATCTCCCACACCTGGTTGCGGCTGCGCGGATCCAGCCCCGTCGTCGGCTCGTCGAGGAAGAGCAGGTCCGGGGTGTTGAGGATGCTCGCCGCGATGTCGATCCGCCGCCGCATCCCGCCCGAGTACTTCTTCACCTGGCGGCCGGCCGCATCGGTCAGGCCGAACGCGGCCAGCAGGCTCTCCGCCCGAGCCCGGGCGTCCGTCTTGCCCAGCCCGAGCAGGCGACCCAGCAGGACGAGGTTCTCCATCCCGGTGAGGTCCTCGTCGAGCGAGGCGTACTGGCCGGTCAGGCTCACCCGGGCGCGCACCGCGTCGGCCTCGGCCACCACGTCGTGGCCGAAGATCCGCGCCCGGCCGCCGTCGGGGCGCAGCAGCGTCGCCAGCACCCGCACCGCGGTGGTCTTGCCGGCGCCGTTCGGGCCGAGCAGCCCGTAGACGGTGCCGGCCGGGACCTGGAGGTCCAGGCCGTCGAGCGCGCGGGTCGAGCCGAACGACCGGACCAGCCCGTCGGCCTCGACGGCCAGACCGGTGTTCCGTTTACTCATGATCACTACCTTCCTTCGACATTCAGGAGACGTACGGGCGCGCCGCCCGGCCCTCGCGCAGCGCCAGACCCCACCAGCAGAGCTCGTCCAGGAGGACGCGGGCGTCCTGGCGCAGCTGGTCCTCGACCTGCGGCGTCGGTTCACCGCCGAGCAGGTCGACGCCGACGATGTCGCGCACCGTCACCGCGTGCAGGGCGGTGAAGACCGTCCGGAGCTGGTCGACCGCGTGCAGGCCGACCGAACGGCAGCCGTACGACACGAAGCCGACCGGCTTGGCCTGCCACTCGTCGTACGCGTAGTCGATCGCCTGTTTCAACGAGGCCGGGAAGCTGTGGTTGTACTCGGGGGTGACCACGACGAAGGCGTCCGCCCGGCTGACCTGCGCGACGAACGACCGCATGCTCGCCGTCGGCTCGGCCGGGTAGCTGGCGGGGAAGTCGTACCCGGCGAGGTCGACGACGGTCACCGTCATCCCGTCGCGCTGCCGCGCCTGCTCGACGAACCAGCGACCGACCCGGTCGCCCGCCCGCCCCTCGCGCGTGCTGCCGATGATCACAGCGAGCTGCAGCGGCACCATGCTCCCTCCCCGGCTCCGTCGGATCTCACCCCTCAGGCGCCAGACGGCAGCCGGCAGCCCGCCAGATCTGATCTGGCGGGACCGGCGAACGCGGCCCGAGGTGTCGGCGGCGGCTGCTTCAATGGCGCCGGAGAAGAGGAGGGACAACCTTGACCGACGTGCGTATCCAGCCGTGGACGGAGGAGGACCTCGACCTGCTGCGGCGGCTCAACTCGCCGGAGGTCCGGCGGCACACGGGCGGCCCGGAGACGGACGAGCAGGTCGTGGGCCGCAACGCGCGTTATGCGCGGATGAGCGCCGGTCCCGGGGGAATGTTCACCATCGCCCTGCCAGGTGGGTCGAAGGTGGGCAGCGTCGGCTACTGGGCACGCACCTGGCGCGGCGAGCAGGTCTGGGAGCTGGGCTGGGCGGTGCTGCCCGCTCACCAGGGCAGGGGGCTGGCCACCGCGGCGGTGCTCGCGGCGCTGGACGCGGCCCGCGCCGAGCGGACCCGCCAGTGGGCGCACGCCTACCCGTCGGTCGACAACCCGGCGTCGAACGCGGTCTGCCGCAAGGCCGGCTTCACGTTGCTCGGCGAGACCGAGTTCGAGTACCCGCCGGGGCGGATGATGCGCTCCAACGACTGGCGGCTCGACCTGACCGGCAAGACCGAGGAGTGACCGTGCCGGCGGCTGAGAGACGACCGACCCCGGCGGTGCCTCCTTGCACCGCCGGGGTCAGACCGGTCGAGTCAGTGCTGCGGTAGAAGTCGTCGTTCGCCAAACGCGGCAGTAGTTGAGCGAGTACCTGGTTCAGCGCGCCCGCTTTTCTGTGCCGGTTCTGGTACGTCGTGACGATGCGTGCGCCCTGGCGGGACGGCCACCGACCTACGCGGATGGCGGGACCTGGCGTACCGGTGAGGGGCGGCCGGGCCGCGCGGACGGCCGGGCCGGCCCCGCCGAACGGTGGATCTTGCGCTGCGGCTCGGCGGGCGGCCGTCAGGCGACCTCGTGCGGAAGCCGCGGAGCCTCCGCGTGCTGCCGGATCACCGGGCGGTGTCCAGACTGGCCCGCTGCTCCGGGGTCAGCTCCAGGTCCACCGCGGCGAGGCTCTCCTCGAGCTGCGCCACCGAGGAGAAGCCGACCAGCGGGATCGCCGGAACGTCCCCGCCCATCAGCCACGCCAGGACCACCTGGTTGACCGTCGCGCCCGTCTCCGCCGCCACCGCATGCAGCGCGGCCAGCCGGGCCGGGGTGCTCGGCAGGTCGTACTCGGCGCCCAGCCGTTCCGGCCGGGCATACGCGCCCTTGAGTAGCGGCGAGTAGGCGACCAGGGTGAGCTGCGGCTCGGCGCGCAGATAGCTGGCCAGGTCCGGGCCGACCCAGCCGACGTCACCGTCCGGGTCCAGCTCGACCGGCAGGTCGACCCGGCTGGGCAGATAGCTGCGGTGGTACTGCAGCACCTCGTACCCGGGCAGCCCGGCCGCGGCGGCGATGCTCCGGGCCCGCTCGATCCGCCACGTGCGGTGGTTGCTCGCGCCCAGCAGCCCGACGGTGCCCTCGCCGACCAGCTCCGCGAAACCTCCACGGTCTCCCGCAGCGGCACGCTCCGGTCCTCGATGTGCGCGTAGAGCAGGTCCAGCCGCTCCACGCCGAGCCGTTCCCGGCTGCGGTCGGCCGCCTCGCGGATCACCTTCGTCGACAGGCCCTCCGGATTGTCCACGTAGCTGGTACCCGGGGCGAGGGGCCGCGCGCCGAGCTTGGTGGCGATGACCACCTCGGCGCCGACGCCGCGGCTGCGCCGCCAGCGGCCGAGCAGCTCCTCGCTCTCCCCGCCCTGGCCCCCGTTCTGCCAGAACGCGTAGTTGTCGGAGGTGTCGATGAAGGTGCCGCCGGCCTCGACGTAGCGGTCGAGGATGGCGTACGAGGTGGCCTCGTCGGTGGCGGTGCCGAACAGCATCGCCCCGAGGCTGAGCACGCTGACCTCCCGGCGGGTGGCCGGGTCGGTGCCGATGGTGCGGTATCTCATGGGTCCTCCCCTTGGGATGAGCGCCGACACCGACCACCCTCGACCTTCGAGCGCACGCGAAGTCAAGGCCCTGTCAGGGCAGCTCGCCGTAGCCACCCGCGAGCACACGCGTGCCGGTCAGTAGCCGGTGACGAAGGAGCGGGTGGTGGTCTGTCCGTTCCAGGTCGCGGTGAGGGTGCCGATCGCGGCCGGGGACAGGTCGGCCGCCCCGATGATCGGGAAGACCGCCCCCGGGCTACCCGCTGGGATGTCGACGGTGGCGGGCACGTTCACGCCGGCCAGGCCGACCGAGAGCGCCACCCGCGCGCCGTCCGGGTTGGGAGCGGTGCCGATGCCCACCACACCGGTGACCGTGCTGCCGACCCGGACGAACCCCGGCCCGACGGCGAAGGCCGACGGCACGGCGGCCACCGGCGCGCTGTCCCGGGTGGCGCCCAGGGACGCGCTGGGGTTCCCCTCGTTCGGTTCGCCGTCGCCGTAGACGGGCGCGGTGAAGCTGACCTTGGTGGCGCCCTCGGGCACCACGACCAGCTGCGGCACCGACACCCGCACTCCGCCGTAGGCGCTGTTGGGCGAGAGGTTGACGTTGAGGCCACCGGCCATCGCCGGGGCGGTCAGCTCCACCGTCCCGGTCACGGTCTGTCCTTCGACCACGACCCGGCGGTCGAACCGCAGGTCCTTGACCCCCTGCACCGACGGATCGGCCGGTACGACGGTGACCGTCCCCGCCGCGACGAGGCCCTGCCCGGGCGCCTGGGCGTAGAGGGTCCTGACCTGCGTCTGTTCCACGTACGCGGAGAGCCGGATCGGGAAGCTCACGCTGTTGCGTCCCTGCGGCACGTAGACCTGGCTGCCCACGAACGTCGCGTAGACCACGTCGACGTAGAGCGAGACCCAGATCCCGCCCACCGGAGCCGGGCCGGACAGCGTGATGGTCTGGGTGGCCAGCTGTCCGGCACTGATGGTCGGCGGGCTCACCGTGCCACCCGACACCAGAGGTGCGATGGTGCTGGTCGGCGTGGGGGTGGGGCGCGGGCCTGGCTTGCCGGGGCGGCCGCCGGGGGCGGCGCCGGCGGCGATGGGGGCGACGGTGAGCAGCGCCACCGCCACCGCGGCGGCGCCGACTGGTCGGAGCAGAGAGGACAGTCGCATCTGAGGACCCCGTTCGTGAAGGCAAGAGGTCCCTTGACCAAACCCCGCATCACCGGCCGGGAACCAGCCCGACGGGCGGTCCGTAGCAGTCTCGTAAGAAGTGGCCCGGGCACGCGGGCGGCGCCCCGTTACCGGGGCCCCGCACCGTTCGCTCAGCTCGGCATGTAGTCGAAGGTGTCCGGGTTCGGGCCCTGCCGGCCGGCCTCACCCTGGTCCAGGCTGCTGATCCGGTCCATCGAGGCGTCATCCAGCTCGAAGTCGAAGATCTGGAAGTTCTCCTCGATCCGCTGCGGCGTGGTCGACTTCGGGAAGACGATGTCGCCGCGCTGTATGTGCCAGCGCAGCACGACCTGGGCCGGGGTGCGGCCGACCAGCTCGGCCACGTCAATGATCGTCGGGTCGCCGAGCACCTTGCCCTGGGCGATCGGCGACCACGCCTGGGTGAGGATGTTGTGCGTCCTGCCGCACTCGCGCACCTCCTCGTTGCCGAAGTACGGGTGCGCCTCCACCTGGTTCACCGCCGGCATCACCTCCGCCTCGGCGGCCAGCCGCTCGAGGTGCGGCACCTGGAAGTTCGACACGCCGATCGACTTCGCCCGGCCGTCCCGCTGGAACTCCTCCAGCACCTTCCAGGTGGAGACGAAGTCTCCGTCGTAGAGCGTCGGCAGCGGCCAGTGGATCAGGAACAGGTCGATGTAGTCGAACTTCAGCGCCTGCAACGTCGACTCGAACGCGGCGCGGGCGTCGTCCGGGCGGTGGGAGGCGTTGCTCAGCTTGCTGGTGACGAAGACGTCCCCGCGGTCCAGCCCGGCGGCGCGCACCGCCTGGCCCACCTCGGCCTCGTTGCCGTACATCTCGGCCGTGTCGATGTGCCGGTAGCCGACCTCGAGGGCCTTGCCGACGGCCCCGGCGGTGTCCTTCGGCTCGATCTGGAAGACCCCGAAGCCGAGCAGCGGGATCCGGTTGCCGTCATTGAACGAGATGTTGGGAACGGTGTTCGCGGCCATGCAGCCTCATCTCCCATCGTCGGGGGTACCCGGAAGCGCTTCCACGTGTTTCGTCCGGACTCGTACCACCGTCGTCCTACCCGCTGCGGCCGGTTCCTCACGGCACCGATGGGGTGATCCGCGCCAACTCGATCATGACGCCTGAAGTTCACCGAACGTTGGCCGCCGCGTTGGTTTACCCCTGCTACCAAGACCTCGATCCGCGCAGGGCGCGGGTCCTCCACCCGGACAGGAACGAGGTGCAGGTGCGGGCCAGAAGATTCCCGGCGCTGGTCATGGCGGTGCTGGTGCTGCTCACCGGCTGTACGACGAGCGGGCCGACGACCGAGCGGACCGGCGGGCCGACCACCGGCATGCTGCGGATGGTCGCCGGCAGCGAGCAGCAGAGCGTCGTCGACACGATCGTCAAGCCCTGGTGCGCCAGCCGGCATTACCGGTGCGAGGTCACCTTCAAGGGCTCGGTGGACCAGGCCCGGCTGCTCGGCGCCAGCAGCACCGATTACGACGCGTACTGGTTCGCCTCCAGCGTCTTCCTGCAGTTGGGTGACCGGGCCAATGCGTTGCGCGACGTCCAGCCCATGTTCCTCACTCCGGTGGTCTTCGCCGCCTGGCGGTCCGAGATGGACAAGCTGGGCTTCGCCGGCCGCTCCAACGTCCCGATCGCCGACATCCTGCGCGCGGTCGAGTCCGGCCGGACCAAGGTGTGGATCACCAATCCCACCCAGTCCAACTCCGGTGCCACCGTGCTGTTCGGCTTCCTCAACTACTTCGCCGGCAACGGTCCCGGCACCCCGCTGACCCAGAGCCAGCTCGACTCGCCCGCCGTCGAGCAGGGGGTCAGCCGGTTCGTCAAGGCGATGGACCAGACCCCGCCGTCCACCGGCACCCTGATGACGGAGTGCCTGGCCCACCCGGACCAGTGCCGGTCCCTGTTCACCTACGAGGACCTGGTCATCGAGAAGAACGCCGAGCTGGTCAAGGCCGGCAAGGAACCGCTGCTGGTGGCGTACCCGCAGGGCTCCCTGGCGGTCAGCGACGCCCCGCTGGGCTTCCTGCCGCAGGCCGGCAACGACGACGCCCACCGGATCTTCACCGAACTCCAGAACCACCTGCTCAAGGACGCCGGGGCGCAGGCCGCGCTGCTCAAGCTGGGCCGCCGGCCGGCCGCCGGGGTGGGACTCACCCTCGACAACCCCGACCCGGGCGTCTTCAACCCTGCCTGGGGCATCCAGGCCACCATCAACGAGCAGGCCATCCAGTTCCCGGCCGCGTCGGTCATCCAGGCGGCGCTGGACCGCTACCAGACCCGCTATCGCCGGCCGGTCGCCGTCTACTACTGCCTTGACGGCAGCGGCTCGATGGGCGGTAACGACGGCTGGACGGGTGTCCAGGCCGCGGCCGGGCAGATCTTCGACCCCGACCAGGCGGCCCTGAACTTCCTGCAGACCCACCCCCAGGACAGCACCACGGTCAGCATCTTCAACGGCGGCATCACCGGCGGCAGCCCGTGGACGGTCCAGGGCAACGACCCGGACGCGCTGCGCGACCTGACCGGCAAGGTCACCGCGTACGACCCCGACGGCGGCACCGACATGTATGCCTGCCTGCTCCGCGCGGCCGACGAACTCGCCCGACCCCAGCCCGACGGCCGCAAGCGGCTGGTCGTGCTGATGACCGACGGGCAGTCCAACAGCGAACGGCGCGAACAGGCGGTCACCGCGCTGCGGTCGGCCGGCGTGCCGGTGGTCGCGATCGCCTTCGGCCGGGACGCCGACCCGACCCAGCTCAAGGAGGTGGCCGAGGCCACCAACGGCACCTTCGTGCGGCAGGACGACCTGGTGGCGGCCCTGCGGCAGGCAGCGGGGTACAAGTGAGGCATCGCCTGGCCGCACCGGTCGCCCTGGCCGCCGCCGTCGGGGCCTTCGCACTGGCCTTCGCCGTCACCGGCAGCCTGCTCTGGTCACCGCTGCTCGCCGCCGCCACCGCGCTCGGGCTCTATCTGATGCTCGACGATCGGTCCGCCGCCCGAGCCGAGCACGACACGTACGCCGACGAGGCCCGGGACCGGGTCGACGAGGCGCTGCGGGTGCTCCGCGGCATCGAGCGGCTCAGCCGCGACGTCCGCCCGCCGGAGGCCCGCCGCGCCCTGGAGGACGCCTGCCGGTACGTCCCGGAACTGTTCGACCGGGTCCGGGACCACTCGCCGGACAGCCTCTACTCCACGGCGTCCCGGATGGGCGGTCACCTGCGCAGCCTCGACGGCGCGGTACGGCAGTACCTGGACATCCAGCGCCAGCCGGTGCTCTACCACGACCCGGACACCCTGCGCCGCAACGGCGAGGAGGCGTTCCGGCGCTTCGCCGACTTCGCCCTGGACAGCGTCCGGCTGGTCAACCAGGGCGACATCGCGCAGTACGCCGCGAACCTGGACACCGTCGCCCCACCGATCCTGCCCGACCTGGGCCGATGAAGGAGTCACGTTGAGAATGCCCAGCACCCGGTTCCTGATCGGGCTGGTCATGGTGATCGTGGTCTGCGTCGTCGCGGCGGTGCTGTGGCGCCGCTCCTCGGACAGCCCGGCCACCGCCGCCCCACCCACCACCGTCACCTGCGTGGGCGGCTCGGAGAAGTCCGAGCTGATGGCCGACGACGAGGTCAAGCGGATCCTGCGCGAGGACTACCGGCTGGAGGTCGCCTTCCAACCCCTGGGCTCGTACGACCAGGTGCAGCTGAGCACCGACGAGATCAAGGCCCGCAAGCTGGACTGCCTCTGGCCGTCCAGTGCCAGCGCCCAGGGCGTCTTCGAGGCCCAGCACGCCGGCGCCTTCCCGGACTACCGGGCGGAGAACCTGCTCCAGTCGCCGGAGGTCATCTACGCCGGCCCGCGCGGCACCGACGCGCTGGTACGCAAGGGCATCGTGCAGCGCCGCGGCGACCGGTACTTCGTCGTCGACATGAAGGGCCTGCTGCTGGACCACGTGGTCAAGCGCCGCACCTGGGAGGCGATCGGCGCGACGGACCTGCGCGGGCCGATCACCGTGGCCAGCACCGACCCCGCCAAGTCCAACAGCGGATTCACCCTGGCCCAGCTCCAGCTCAACATCATCGCCACTGCCGACGGGTTCTCCGCGCCGAGCCTCGCCCAGGCACGCCAGGCCCTGCCCACGATGCGCGCGCTGCACGACGCGCAGGGCCTCCAGTCGCGCAGCTCCGACTCCGGGTTCCGGGAATGGCTCACCCAGGGCGGCGAGTTCAAGGCCCCGCTGTACGCCGGCTACGAGAACCAGATCATCCAGCAGGTGGTGCAGAGCGGCGACAACAGCACCAGCCTGCTGCGCAACGTTCGGGTGCTCTACCCCGACCCGACCATCCACAGCGATCACCCGGTACTCGCCCTCGACCCGGCCGCCGGCCGGCTCATCGACGCGCTCAAGGACCCGAAGATCCAGACCATCGCCTGGCAGCGGTACGGCTTCCGCTCAGCCGTGCGGGTCGGCGCGAACGACGTCGCCGAGTTCCCCGGCATCGGGCTCGCCGACCAGGTCCGGGCCGCACCCGCGCCCGCCGCCGACGTGACGCTCGCGCTGCTCAGCTGCATGAAGGACGCCACCACCTGCAAGTGAAGGGACCCACGTCATGACCGAGGGACTCCAGATCGACTTCGGCAGCATCGTCGGCGGCCCGGCCGATCCGCCCGCCGGTGCCGCCGACGCCGCCATCACCACCGCGCTGGCCACCGCCGAGCCGAAGACGTTCTCCTGCACCGCGCTGCTGACGGGGGCGCAGCGGGCCCAGGCCGAGCAGGCCGCCCGCCAGCTCTACCCGACCATGCTGGCCAACACCGACGCCCTGGCGAACTTCGGCACCCAGGCGCTGGACCAGGTCAACGCGCAGGTCAGCCGGATCTTCCGGGAGGTCGGCCGGGTCGACATCCCGGAACTGACCGGCATCATGCACGAGATCAACGACCGGATGCGCAGCTTCCGCCGCAAGTACGACCCGAGCGACCCCAAGGTGCGGGAGACCTTCACCAAGTTCTCCGACGCCATCCGGGGCCTGTTCCGCAAGGGACGTGACCTGCTGGAAATGCTCTTCGAGGAGGCCCGGACCGTCGAGCAGCAGCTCGACCGGGTCGCCGGGCAGCTCAGCGACAAGCAGATGCAGCTGCGCCGCAACGTGGTGCTCTGCGACGAGCTCTACAAGGCCAACGAGGCCGCCATCGGGCAACTCGTCGGCGCCATCGCGGTGATGGAGCTGATCCGCGACGTGGCACTGGACGATGCCCGGTCCATCACCGTCACCCCCGGCGCGCCCGACGAACGGGACCAGCAGGAACGGCTCTCCCTGGTCACCGAGTTCGCGCAGGCACTGGAGGTGCGGATCAACGAGTTCCAGCAGCGCCTCTTCGTCGCCTGGTCCACCTCGCCGCAGGTACGCAACATCCGCACCCTCAACTACGGCCTCGGCCAGCGCCTCGCCTTGTTGATGAACCTCACCATCCCGACGATGAAGCTCACCATCGCCCAGTGGGCGCTGCTGTTGCAGGCCAACCAGGCCGCCGACATGCAGCAGGCGGTCGCGGACGGCGCCAACGACGTGCTGTCGGCGTACGCGGCGGCGTCGAAGACGGCGGTGCCGCAGATCGCCAAGGTGATCCAGACCCCCACCGTCCGCCCGGAGACCATCCTCGAGGTCGCCGAGTCGATCGACGCGCAGGCACGGGGCATCGAGGAGGCGGTCCGCTACGGCCAGCAGAAGCGGGCCGAGGTGGTCACCGCGATCGTCACCGCCAACCAGTCCATGTCGGAGTCCTCGCAGCGACTCAGCCGTACCGTCGTCGAGCTGGTCACCCGAGCCAAGGAGCCGGTCGCGCTGCCCGCCGGACCGCAACTCCCGGCGGCAGTGCTGGAACAGGCCCCGGCCGTCGTCCCCTCCCCTCGCTGACGGATCGCCACACGCCCCGGCCGGTCACCCGGCCGGGGTCCGGCCCCTGCGCTCAGCCGCCGGTCAGGTCCCGCAGGGCCAGCACCGACTTCCAGTTCCGCGTGGTCGCCACCACGCCCAACGTCTTCTCCAGGTACGCGTTGGTGAACTTCGTCCGCCCGTACCCACCGTCGGGGTAGTGCAGGAAGACCTCCCGGCCGGTCACCGCGTACTCCAGGTTCTCCCCGCCGGGGACGGTCAGCGCCGCCACCTTCGCCTTCGTCGGCGCGGCAGCCAGGAACGCCACCAGCAGCCGGGTCGGATCGTCCTGCCGGCCGGCGTACGGGCTGGCCTCGGCGACCGCCGCCAGCTCGGCGTCGCTGCGGACCAGCACCGGCACGGTCAGCCCCAGCTCGTCGGCGATCGCCCGCTCAATTCCCCGCGCCAGCTTCCCGGCGTCGTTCGTCGGGCTGGTGAAGACCACGTTGCCGCTCTGCAGGTACGTCTTGACGTCCTCGTGCCCGAGGTCGGCGACCAGACGACGCAGGTCGGCCATCGCGATTCGGGTGGCGCCGACGTTGACACCCCGCAGCAACGCGGCGTAGCGGGTCATCCCGGGCCTCCTCGCGTCGGCGTCACTCGACAGCAGCCTAGTGCCGCGGCAACCGCATCGCCTCACGACTGAGGTGCATGCCGCCGGCGGCGCCGAACCGTCGCCGTGCGCCCGGTCAGTGCCGGTCGAGCCAGATCACGATCCCGGTCAGGTCGTTGAGCACGGCCGCGACGCCCGCCCTGATGGCGGCCGCGCAGCGCTCGCCCGTGAACGAGTCGGGGTCGTACGTCGAGGACATGCCCAGCCCTTCGCCGCGGAACGACGCGCCGGACCAGTCGACCGCCGTGACGTTGTGGGTGGGCTCGGCCAGCTCCGCACCCACCACGAGGAACTGCTGGGACAGGTGGCTCGGGGTGACCAACGCGAGTGGGTCGACGAGGTCGTTGCCCGCGCTGACGATGAGGTCCGGGCCCATCTCGAGGGCCCGGGTGATGCTGGGAACGAGGTCGTGGCCGTCGTCTGCGACCACCGTCCTGAGGTCGACGTGCTCATCCTCGGCCCAGTCCTTGACCGCCGTCACGAGGGCCCGGGTCGGGCGGTCGTCACCCATGGTCAGCAGCACCACCCGGTAGCCCTTCGACGGGCGTACCCCGCTCCAGGAGCCGGGCCGTGGGGTGACGGTCTCCTCCGGGGCGGGCGGGGCGGCCGGGTCGATGAACCCCGGGCCGAGCGTGCCGATGGCCGTGGGCCTGGGGCGCGGTCGTGACCAGTCGTCGCCGGAGCTGCATCCGGTGACCAGCGTGACGGCCGCGGCCAGCAGGGCAACGGTCCGAAGCGGGGGGCGCAAGGCGACCGTCCTTTCGAGGGCTCGCGGGAATACGCGTGCTCCTTCCTATCCCAGTTCCGGCCGAGGTCAATCCGCTGACGGCCGCTCCGGCGGATTGTTCTTCAGCGGTTCGCCAGCGGTCCGGTCGGTGTTCAGCCGTGACGTGCACCGTGCACTCGCCAAGCGAAGGAGCCGCATGTCAACACATGTCCGCCGGACCGCCGTCGCCGCCGTCGTCGGGGTCATCGCGGCGGTGTGCGCTGTCCTGAGCGCCGGGCCGGCGCTCGCCCACGGGTTCACGTCGACCGTGTACCTCCATGTCACCGACGGTGACGAGGGCCATGTACGGACGAAGCTGGAACTCGAGTACGACCTCTTCGTCGTCTCCGTCGCCGACTCCCAGCACGACGACCCCCTCTTCAGAGCCGGAATCCCGGCATTCGAGGCCGGTGACACCGCCGGGCAGGCCGCGGCGCTCAACGCCCATGTGGAGTCGGCCGTCAGGTACGTCACCGAGCGCCTCTCGGTCACCGCGGGCGGCAAAACCTGCACGCCGGCACAGGTCGGCGACTTCACGATCGGCGCACGGGAAGGGGTGCCGTACGCCGATCTGCTACTCGACTGGGCCTGCCCTGAGCGGGGCGACGAGCACGAGGTGCGCAGCGTGCTGTTCCCCGACGCGGAGAAGTACGTGAAGGGCACCAAGACGATCGTCACCTACGAGATCGACGGTCGCTCGGGCAGCGCCGCGCTCGACGCCGGTCGTCCATCCTTCTCGACCGGCCAGTCGTGGTACGAGCGGTTCTGGGAGTTCTTCCGCCTCGGCGCCGAGCACCTGCTGACCGGGATCGACCACATCCTGTTCCTGCTGGCGCTCATCGCCGGGTCACGGCGGCTGCGGGAGATCGTGCTCGCGGCCACCAGCTTCACCCTCGCGCACTCGGTGACGTTCATGCTCGCCGCCCTCGGCCTGGTCGACGTGCCGGCGCGGGTCGTGGAGCCCGTCATCGCGCTGTCGATCGCCGTGGTCGCCGGCTGGTACCTGTGGCGGATCCGGCGGCGCGGCGACCACGCCACCGACCTGGAGACGGCGGGAGACGGTCACTTCAGTCTGGACCGTTCGGGCTGGACCCGTCTCGGGGTGGTGTTCTGCTTCGGCCTCGTGCACGGCCTGGGCTTCGCGGGCGCGTTGGGGATCGACGAGGCGTGGTCGTGGACCCTGCTGTGGTCCCTGCTGGTGTTCAACGTCGGCATCGAGGCCGTGCAGCTGGTGATCATCGCGGTCGTCTTCCCACTGCTGATCGTGCTGCGTCGCCGGGCGCCGAGGGCCGGCCTCTGGGCGACGGGCGCGATTTCAGCGGGCGTATCCGTTATGGGACTGGTCTGGTTCGTCCAAAGGATCCTCGGCTTCTGAAACCGGCACAGGGTTCCGGGAACTTCAACTGATCCGCCGGATCGGATTCATGGTCGATTCACCGAACGACGAAACCTTGAGTCCGCTTCTCCGCACCTCTCCTCTCCAGAAAAGGGACGGAATCAATGAGATCGCGTATCTCAACACGGGCCCCCGGGCTTGTGCGACGCCGCGTGGCCGCAGGGGCCACGGCGGCCTTGCTGGGCCTGGCCGCGGCCCTCGGTAGCGGCCTGGGCACCAGCGCCGGCGCTGCCGACTCCACCGCCCTCACCGGCATCATCCTCGGCGTGGGCGCCGACGAGTCCCAGCGCATCGTGAACTGGTACTCGTCGGTCGACACCGCGCAGCAGGTCCAGCTCGCCCCGACCGCCTCGCTCGTCAACGGCGAGTTCCCGGCCGGCGCCGCCGCCTTCGACGCGATCGGCGGGACGAACATCGCCACCAGTGGTGGCTTCAACCGCCACGCGACGATCACGGGCCTGAAGGAGCACACCGCGTACTCCTACCGGGTCGGCGCCGAGGGCGACTGGTCCTCGACGTACTCCTTCAAGACGCAGGACTTCGAGGGCGACTACGACTTCCTGTTCTTCGGTGACCCGCAGATCGGCTCCTCCGGCGACGTGCCGAAGGACCAGGCCGGCTGGGAGGAGACCCTGAAGGTCGCGACGGCGGCCAACCCGAACGCCGAG
Source organism: Micromonospora sp. SL4-19 (assembly GCF_047921475.1). Lineage (NCBI taxonomy): Bacteria > Bacillati > Actinomycetota > Actinomycetes > Micromonosporales > Micromonosporaceae > Micromonospora > Micromonospora sp. SL4-19. Next base: position 66,057 of record NZ_JBLROB010000001.1, on the reverse strand, counting down.
CTGCTGGTCTCGGGCGGCGACCACGTCGAGACCGCCGGCACCGAGACCCAGTGGAGCGCGTTCCTCGCCCCCGACCAGCTGCGTCAGGTCCCGTTCGCCGCGACCATCGGCAACCACGATGTCGGCTCGAAGGCCTACGAGCAGCACCACTTCACCCCGAACACCGACCGGTCGGGCGCGCTGTACAGCAACGGCAACCCGGATTCCAACACGTCGGGTGGTGACTACTGGTTCATCTACAAGGACGTGCTGTTCATCGACATCAACAGCAACAGCTACCGCACCGCCTCGGGTGGTGGCGGCGACGAGGCGCACATCGCCTACATCACCGATGTCGTCAACAAGCACGGCGCCAAGGCCAAGTGGAAGGTCCTCCTCTTCCACCACGCCATGTACTCGCCGGCCAGCCACGCCAAGGACTCCGACGCCAAGGTGCGCCGGGTCGACTTCCCGACCGCCTTCTCCAACCTCGGCATCGACATGGTGATGGCCGGCCACGACCACGCGTACTCCCGCAGCTACCTCATCAAAAACGGCCAGAAGGCGAACCCGGACGAGCAGCCCGGCGCGGCCGACGTGTTCGCCGGCCCGGGCGGCGTGCTCTACGTGACGGGTAACTCGGCCTCCGGCTCGAAGTACTACGACATCACCGCGCCGGACAACAGCGGCACGAGCGGTGCCGGCAACGGTGCCGACCCGCTGAACCCGAGCAGCTACTGGTACAACTCGGCGCAGAACCAGGAGCACGTGCGCAGCTACGTCAAGGTTCAGGTGCGCAACGACAAGCTCGTCGTCGAGAACCTCCGCAGCGGCACCTGCGCGGCGCCGAACGCGGCGGTGGAGCGTGGCCTCAAGTGCACCAACACCGCCACGGACCAGCCGGTCGGCTCGATCGTCGACAAGGTCACCGTGCACCCGTACCAGGGCAGCGGCCAGAACATCCAGGTCGACGTGCCCAACGCCGCTCCGGGCGAGTTCGGCTGGACGATCGACGGCTACAACGGCCTGGTGGACCTCGGCACCGCGCAGGAGCACAACGGCGACTACTTCGCGGCGACCGGCAAGATCAACCCGATCGTCGTGTCGGACAGCCGCCGCTCGCTCGCGCCGTGGTCGATCTCGGCCAGCGTGGGTGACTTCCGGGACGCCGACAAGACGTTCTCCGGCGCCTACCTCGGCTGGACGCCGTACGTGCTCGACGCCGGTGCCGGTGCTCAGGCCAGCGGATCGGTGCCGTCGGCCTACGACGACCACGGCCAGGGTCTGTCCGTCTCCCGCGGCCTCGGCTGGGCCGACCAGGGCCACCCCCGGGGCACCGCCAAGCTGGGCGCCGACCTGGACCTGAAGATCCCGGGCAGCGCCGAGAAGGGTAGCTACCGCACCACCCTCACGATCACTGCGCTGAGCAGCTGACCGGACCCGTTCCACCCGGCGGGGTAGGCGCCTTCGGGTGCCCACCCCGCCGGTCATTCCCGACCCGCCCGAGATCGCCCGAGGACTTCGAGATGCCCGAGCCCGCAACGCGCCGGAAGACCGCCGCCGCCGCCCTCGTTCGTACCGCCGCTGTGGCCCTGCTCGCCGCCTTCGCGGCGGCCGGCCTGGGTGCCGCGCCCGCGCTGGCGAGCGACGGCGACGTCACCTGGACGGTTCGGACGGCCTCCAACAGCTACGGCGCCGACCGGTCCAGCTTCAGCTATGCCGTCAACCCCGGTGGACAGGTCAAGGACGCCATGATCGTCGCCAACCGCGGCAAGGCTCCGCTCAGCCTGACCGTCTACGCCGCCGACGGCTTCACGACCGGCACGGGCCAACTCGACCTGCTCACCACGGACAAGAAATCGGTCGGAATCGGCGTCTGGTTCCGCGGCGAGCTCGACCGTATCGCGATCCAGCCCGGGAAGACCGTCGAGGTCCCCTTCACGGTCACCATCCCGGACAACGCCACGCCCGGCGACTACGCCGGCGGCATCGTCACCTCCCTGACGCAGGCCAGCGAAGCGGAGGGCATCAACGTGGAACGGCGCCTCGGTATCCGGATCAAGCTGCGGGTCAGCGGCGAACTCACGCCGAACCTCGCGATCGAGGACCTCCACGTGGACTACGCCGGCTCGTTCAACCCGTTCGTCAAGGGCGACGCCACCGTCACCTACCGGATCCACAACACCGGCAACGCCATCCTGTCGGCCCGGCAGGCGGTGTCGATCTCAGGTCCCTTCGGCTGGCTGCCGGCCGACGCGGGCGGGACAGCCTCGCCGCCGGAGCTGCTTCCGGGCGAGAGCTGGAAGGTGACGGTGCCCGTCCACGGCGTGGCACCCGCGGTCAGGCTCGCGGCGACCGCAACCCTCACGCCCCTGCTCACCGACGCGTCGGGCTCCACCACCTCGCTCGACCCGGTCCAGGTCACGACGCACGGCTGGGCCGTCCCGTGGGCGCTGTCGCTGCTGGTCATCGTGCTGATCGCGGGCGTCGTCGGGGCGCTCCTTCTCACGCGCCGCCGCGGCGCACGGCGCAAGCTGCGGGAGGACACCCGCGTGCGGGAGGCCGTCGAGCAGGCGCTCCGCGAGCAGGAGACGCAGTCGGCGTAGCGACGACCGTCCGCGGAGCTGGCGGGTGGCCCGTCGCCACCCGCCCGGCGGCGCCGCGCCTCAGCGCCGGCGGACGGCGGTGGAGTCGAGCCGGAAGCCGATGGTCCGGTCGACGATCCGCTCGACCAGCTCCGACTTCCGCAGCCCGGTCACCCCGCGCAGCCCCGCCCGGGCGGCCAGCGCCCGCAGCTCCCGCGTCGTCCAGGACGCCAGGTACGCCGTACCGTCGTCGCGCCGCGACATGGCGGCGAGCGCGGCGTGCGCCCGCTCGACGTCCACCCCGGACGGCGGTGCGGCGGCGGGGCCGGACACCGCCGGGGCGTGATCGCCCGGGGCAGGCACGGCGGTGCTGGCCGGTGCCGGCGGCGGGGGAGCGGCCGCGGGCAGCACGGCCAGCCGGGCGCGCCCCTGCGCCAGGGCGGCCAGGTCGTCGGCGGAGAGACCCGCCAGGAACTCGGCCACCCGGGCCAGCACCGCCCGCGTCGGGTCGGTCATGCCTCTGCCCCCGCCGTGTCGCTGGTGACGGGGGCGGGGGATGCGGCCGCCGAGGCGGGCTGGAGGTGGGCCATGAACTCGGTGGTGATCTGCCGCAGCTCCTCGCGGACCGGCGGCGCGGTGACCCGGTCCCTCAGCACCACCGGCACCCCGCGCGGGGTGTTCGTGGCGAACAGGGTCGGGTTCTCCCGCAGCGCGGTCGGAAACACCGGCACGCCCAGCGCGCGGACCTGGTCCATGTAGCCCTGGTGCGCGGCGATCGGCCGTTGCGCCAGCAGCTGGATCATCGTGAACACCACGCCCGCGATGCCCGGGGCCACCTTGTGGTGGCGGCGGATCTTCGCGAACCGGCGGGAGTCCGCGTTGTACCGGTCGACCAGCTCCCGCACGTTGCCGTGCAGGTAGTCGATTCCCAGGGTGGACAGATAGTCGGCCTTCGCCGGGATGAGCAGGTGGTCGCTGGCGATGATCGCCGACTGGGTGACCACGTTGAAGTTCGGCGGGCAGTCGATGAGCACCAGGTCGTACGGGTCCAGGGCCGGGTCGTGCAACCCCTGGTCGAGCGAGCCGCGCACCCGGAACAACTCGGCGTCGTACTCGTCGCCGTCGGCCACGCGCCGGGCCAGGGCCAGGTCGATGTCGACGAGCTGGAGGTGGGACGCGATCAGGTCGAGCCGCCCCGCGCCCTTGAGCTGCGCGTTCGCCGGGCCGGGGGTGACCACCAGCTCGCCGAGGGTCACCTCCGGGGTGTCCCCGCGCAGCTCGTCGTACCAGCGCTTGACCGTTCGCTCGTCGCGCAGCCGGTCCCGCCAGTCGTCCGGCTCGTAGAAGCTGAAGGTCAGGCTGGCCTGCGGATCGAGGTCGATCAGCAGCACCTTCATCCCTCGGTTGGCCAGCTCGGCCCCGAGGTTGGCGGTCATCGTGGTCTTGCCGACCCCGCCCTTGTAGTTGATCACCGATACGACGTACACCGGCACCTCCCCGACCGGGAACGGTAACGGGCGGCGTCGGCCGGCGATAGACCAGCACCCAGCATCGCCGGTGTTACAGTGCCGGCTCGGCGGTGCTGCTCGGAGGGGGGCAATCAGCATGGCCACGTTCCGCGACACGCTGTCGCAACTGCTGAAGGCGCGGATCCCGGTGCTGCTCGTCGAGTCGTACGAAGAGCAGCGGGTGCTCGCTGAGGTCGCCGCGGTGGCGCAGGACGCCTTGCGGGTGCGTACGCCCCGTCGGCTCTGGACCTGGTCGGCCACCCGCGGGCTGGTCTCCCCGGACGGTGGCGCCCGGCAGGGCACCACCGGCGCCGAGGCGGCCCTGGATGCCGCGCAGCGGATCGACGAACCCGCGGTCATCGTCTTCGCCGACCTGCACCCCGCCCTCGGTGGAGGTGGCCGGCCGGCGGAAGCGGGGGTGGTACGCCGGCTGCGGGACCTCGCCGCCGCGTTCCGCTCGGGGCTCGTGCCGCGCACCCTCGTCCTGGTTTCCCCGGTGCCGCACCTGCCCGAGGAGTTGGCCAAGGACATCACCGTGGTGGATTTTCCGCTGCCCGCCGAGGCGGAGATCCGTGCGGTGCTCGACGCCATGATCACGGCGAACACGGACAGCGGCCGGATCCGGATCGAGGTTGATGAGCGCGGTCGGGAGCGGCTGGCCAAGGCGGCCCTCGGACTGACCCTGAACGAGGCGGAGAACGCCTTCGCCCGGGCCATGGTGGACGACGGAGTGCTCGACGCCGACGACGTCAGCGTGGTGCACGAGGAGAAGCGGCAGGCGGTCCGCCGCTCCGGGCTGCTGGAGTTCGTCGACGGCAGCGTGCCGCTCAGCGACGTCGGCGGGCTGGAGAACCTGAAGCGTTGGCTGGCAAAGCGGGACGGGTCGTGGCTGGCCGAGGCCGCCGCGTACGGGCTGCCGGCGCCCCGGGGCGTGCTCATCACCGGCGTGCCCGGCTGCGGCAAGTCGCTGACCGCGAAGGCAGTCGCCGCCGCCTGGGGGCTGCCGCTGCTACGGCTGGACATCGGCAAGGTCTTCGCCGGACTGGTGGGCTCCAGCGAGCAGAACATGCGCGCCGCGATCCGTACGTCGGAGGCCGTGTCCCCGTGCGTGCTCTGGCTCGACGAGATCGAGAAGGGCTTCGCCGGCGGTAGCGGGGACTCCGGCACCTCCGCGCGGGTATTCGCCTCCTTCCTCACCTGGCTGCAGGAGAAGACCCGGCCGGTGTTCGTCATCGCCACCGCCAACGACTTCGCCGGGCTGCCCCCGGAGCTGCTGCGCAAGGGCCGGTTCGACGAGATCTTCTTCGTGGACCTGCCGACCCGCGCGGAACGCGCCGCCATCTGGCAGTTGCACATCGCCCGCCGGCTGCGTCACCCGGCCGTGGCGGGCGACCTCACCCTCGACCACGCCCTCCTCACCGAGCTGTCCGAACTCAGCGAGGGCTACTCCGGCGCCGAGATCGAGCAGGCCGTCGTCGGCGGGCTCGTCGACGCGTACGCCGAGCGCCGCCCGCTGCGTCGCGACGACCTGCTGCGGGCGCTGGTGAACATGGTCCCGTTGAGCGTCACGCAGGCCGAGCGGTTGAACGCCGTCCGGGCCTGGGCGGAGAATCGCGCGGTGGCCGCGACCGCCGCGGAGGACTGGGACCTGGACAACCGGTCCGCCGGATCCGGCCGCGCGGCCGGACCGAACGGCGGCCGGCGCGTCGAATTCTGATTCGTTCCATGCCTGTGAGGGGAGCTCGGTGAGCATCTCGTTGTTACTGCTGCCGCTGGCGGTGGCCTCAGTGGCCGCCGTGCACGCCGCCACCGACCGCGACGACCAGGACCGGACCATCTGCCAGGTGCGGACCCGGATGCGCGACGAGACGCTGCTGGCCGCCGCGCTGCGGGACACCGGTGCGGTGGTCGGCGTCGAGGGGCAGGCGCTCGCCGCGGCCTGGGCCGGGGTACGCGCCGACTTCCAGCGCGACGCCGACGGGATCTGGACGGCGCACCTCACCGGCGACGTGGACGAGGAGCGCGCGATGGTCATCGTGCAGGCGGTCGACGTGGCGTACGGGCGCCAGGTGCAGCGGGCGGTGCTCGACCGGTTGCGTGCGCAGGCGCCGGCCGCCGGGCTGCGCCTGGAGTCCGAGCAGGTCACCGAGGACGCCTCGGTACGCCTGGTCTTCGCCGTCGAGGGGCGGACGGCGTGAGCGCCCGGCCTCGGGTCGAGGTGACCGTGCACCCGGACGGTTCGGTGACCGCGCAGACCCACGACGTCCTCGGCGAACGCTGCCTGGACTACGTGGCAGTGCTGGAAGACCTGCTCGCCGCGCGGGCGGTCGACAGCACGTACACCGCCGACCTCAGCCGCACCGAGGCGACCGTGCGACAGGAGGACCGCGATGTCGACCGGGCCTGACGGCGGCTGGCCGGCGTACCCGCCGGGCCCGCCGGCCGCGGCCTACGGCCCCGGCGCGCCGGCGACGCCGATCGCCGATACGAACCCGGCCGGCGACTGGCGGTGGCGGTTGCTGCACAGCTGGTGGCTGCTCCTGCCCGCCCTGGGTTGCGGCTGCCTCGGCGGCTTCGGCTTCATCTATGTCGGCCTGCGGGCGCGTCGACCGGCCTGGTGGATCTCCGGCATCGGCTACGCGCTGCTCGGCTGGGCCGCGTTCGTGGTCGTCGGAGCGGCCGATGAGCAGTCCGTGCTGAGCGACGTGGCGGCTGCGGCAACCCTGGCGATCTGGCTCGGGGGCGTCGTGCACGCGCTCCTGATCAACTCGGCCTGGCTGCGCTGGCAGGCCACCCATCGGTCCTGGTACCAGCAGCCGACCGGTTGGTCCGCCACCGGCTACCCGCCCGGGCCGCTCACCCCGCCGCCCGGCCCAGCCCCTGGCTCCGCGGCCTGGCCGTATGGCAGTCCCACGACGGGTGGCTTCCCGACGTCCTTCCCGCCCGGCACTCCGGTGACCGGCAGCCCTGCGCCGCCGACTCCGCCCGGTGCCGGTGGTTACGTGGCACCGGCCCCGCCCGGCAGCCCGGCGGCGGGCGCCTTCGCCGAGCCCGGTCCGGGCACCGCGGACGGGCACCCCTGGACAGAAGCGAGCTCGCCGGCCGGCCCGGGCGTGCCGGGCCAGGCCTCCTCGCCGGCTGGGCAGTGGGACATGCCGCGGACCGGGTCCGCGGTGGACGTGAACACCGCCGCTGCCGCGCAGCTCGCCGCGCTGCCGGGCTTCGACCCGGACCGGGTGCACCGGGTGCTCGCCGAACGAGAGAGCCGCCGGGGGTTCGGCAGCGTCGCCGAGTTCGTCGCCGCCGCCGACCTGGCCCCGCACGAGTACGCCCGGCTGCGGGACGTCCTGGTCTGCGTACCGCCGGCGGATCCCGCCACGCCCGGTCAGCCGCATGGACGCGTACTCGATTTCTGAGGCCGGCCCGGGACGGCAGCCAGCGGGCCGGGCCGACCTGGTGCGGGTGGCCCGGTTCCTGGCCGCCACCCGCGCCGAGGGGCCGGGAGAGCGCACCGCCGTCTGGGTGCAGGGCTGCGCAGTGCGCTGCCCCGGTTGCTTCAACCCCCAGATGTGGGCCTTCCGCGGCGGCACCGCGGTCGCCCCGGCGGACCTGGTCCGGCGGGTGCTTGACGCCGGCACCGACGGGCTCACCCTGCTCGGCGGCGAGCCGTTCGACCAGGCCGCCGCGTTGGCCGAGGTGGCTGCCGAGGTACGCCGGGCCGGCCGCTCGGTGATGACGTTCACCGGCTACACGCGGGCCGGACTCGACCGTGCGATCGAGGCTGGCCGCGACGACGTGGCGCGACTGCTGGCCGAGACGGACCTGCTGGTCGCCGGGCCGTTCCGGGCCGACCTGATCGACAACCTGCGGCCCTGGGTGGGCTCCACGAACCAGGAGTTCGTGCTGCTCAGCGACCGGTTCCCGGACCTGCTCGACGAGCTGCCCCGGACCCCGGACCGGCTGGAGATCGTGGTCGACCCCGCCGGCCGGGTCGAGGTCAACGGCTGGGCGGAACTCGACGCGCTGGACGACCTGCTCGCCGGGACGGACCTGCGGCCGGCCAGGGGCGGGCGCGGGTAGCCTGCGGCCCCTATCGCCCCTGGTGCTCCCGGTCCGGCTGGCCCGGGACCAGCCGCCAGTACTGCCGCTTCTTCTCGTCCCGGACCACCACCCCGAGCCCCGCCAGCTCGCCGCGCAACTCCCGGGCCTCGCCGTCCCGGCCACCGTCGACCGCGCGCTGCCGGGCCCGCAGCAGCGCGTCCGCCCCGCCCGGCAGCCCCGGCAGCCCCTCCACCCACCGCCGGTACGCCGCTCGGTGCGGATCCTGCTCGACCCACGGCCAGCCCTGCCCGGTGAACGCCTCGCGCAGCCTTCCGCCGCTCAGGTCCGACTTCTCCCGGGCCAGCTCGCCGCCGTCGGCGCCCAGCAGCACCAGTGCCTTCCCGTCGAGGAACACACCAGCGACGGCGGCCCGTGCCACGTCCCGGCCGCGCCCGTCGCGGTGCAGCCGTACCCCGGTCCGGCCCACCGTCACGGTCAACCGCTCGCGGGTGCCCACGAGCGCGACCACCAGGCCGACCAGCGCCGGCACCGCCGCCCCACCCGCGTACGCCTGCGCCTCGGGCAGCCGCGTCAGCAGCTCGAACCAGCCCTGGAAGGGCACCCAGGGCAGGCCGGCCAGCCAGCCGGACGCGGCGGTGAGCCCCGCGCCCAGCCCGGCCCCGAGCAGCGGGAATCCGGCCCACATCACCACCAGCTCGCCGATCCCGCCGCTGACCACCGTGGTGTCGCCGTACCCCCGCGTCGCCACGGTCAGGACACCTCCCGCCGCAACGTCCGGACCAGCCCGGCGGCCAGCGGGACGACCATCCAGACCAGCAGCGACACCCCCAGCCGGGCCCACTGCCCCGCGGTCACGTCGGGCCCGAACAGCGGTTCCATCGTCACCCCGGTGTCCAACCAGCGGGCCGGCCCGCGCAGCGCCGAGATCAACCCGCCGAGGATCGTCCAGAGGGTGGGCAGCAGCAGGTAGGTGACGATCGCCAGCGGCGTGTTGAGCAGCAGCAGCCCGAACGCCGCGCCCATCAGCGCGTTGGCGACCTGCAGGACGGCTGCGTGCAGCAGCATGGACGCCTCGAACGACCAGGCACCCGCACCGCCGGTGGCCCGCGCGAGCAGCGTGGCGACGGCGGCCACGGCCAGGCTGACCAGCACCGACGCCAGCGCGGCCAGCACCATCGCGGCGAGCTTCGCGGCCACCACCCGCGCCCGGCGCGGTACCAGGGCGAACGTGGTCAGCGCGGTGCGCTGCGACCATTCCGCGGTGATCGAGAGGATGCCGAGGACCGGCAGGAGCAGCCCGGTCGGGAGCAGCGACGGGGTGAAGAACGCGGTGAAGGTCTGCTCGGTGTCCTCGAGCGCGAAGAGCTGGACGGTGACGATGCCGGCCGCGATCAGGCCGATGGTGATCAGCAGCCAGCGTCCGGCCCGGGTGTCGGTGAGCTTGCGCAGCTCCACCTCGGTCAGCCGGGCCAGGGAGGGTCCGGCCATGCTGGGCCGGTGGGCGGTGCGGGTGGGTGCGGTGATGGTGGTCATTTGACGGCCTCTTTCGTCGACGCGCCGGCGGTGAGGGTGAGGAAGAGCTGTTCGAGACCGCCGCTGCCGGCCGGGCGCAGCTCGGTGAGGACCACGCCCGCGTCCGCGGCGGCCTGCCCCACCGCCTCGGGTTCGGCCCGGACCAGATAGCCGCCGTCGGTGCCGGCGGCGGCGGCGGCCAGGCCGGCCCGGTCCAGGGTCAGCCGCAGGACGTGCTGGTCCCGGGCGCGGACCAGGGTGCCCGCACCGGCCAGCAGTTCGTCCTTGCCGCCCTGCGCGACGATCCGGCCGCCGCCGATCACGACGAGGCGGTCGGCAACCGCCTCCACCTCGCGCAGCAGGTGCGAGGAGAGCAGCACCGTGCCGCCCCGGTCGGCGAAGTCGCGCAGCAGGCCGCGCATCCAGAAGATGCCTTCCGGGTCGAGGCCGTTGGCCGGCTCGTCGAGGATCAGCACCCGGGGGTCGCCCAGCAACGCCAGCGCCAGGCCGAGCCGCTGCCGCATCCCGAGGGAGTACGCCCCGACCCGCCGCTTCGCCGCGGTCGCGTTCAGCCCGACCAGGTCGAGCTTCGCGGCGACCTGCCGCCCGTCCACGCCCATTGTCCGGGCGGCCAGGGTCAGCGTCTCCCGGCCGGTCCGCCCGCCGTGCTGCGCGGACGCGTCGAGCAGGACGCCGATCTCCCGGCCCGGGTTCGGCAGCTGCCGGTAGGGCAGTCCGGCGACCGTGGCGCCGCCCGAGGTGGGTGGGGTCATCCCGCAGATCATTCGCATGGTGGTGGACTTGCCGGCACCGTTCGGGCCGAGGAAACCGGTGACCGTGCCCGGCTCACAGTGGAACGAGACATCCTCGACGGCGACGTGCGGGCCGTACCGCTTGGTGAGGTGGTCGACTTCGATCATGTCCTCGAGCCTGCCGGCGCCACCCGGCCGGGCGCTGCGGCCGGCGGTCGGGAATCGCCCCTACCTCGGTCTACGCAAAGGCGTCGACTTTGGTAGGTGGTGGCGCGCGATGCGCGGTTCCTAGCATGGACGGGTGAGCAGCGCCGTCGTACCCGAGCACCCCTGGCTGCTGCCGGGCTCCCTGGTCCCCGCCGCCCGGGCGATCCGCCGGACGACCCGGGACTGGATCGTCGACAGCGTGGCGTTTCTGTTCTCCCTGCTCTGGGTGCTGCTCGCCGTCGGCGACTCGGTGAGTCCGGATCCGCAGCTCGCGCTGAACCGCGGACCGTCCTGGCTCATCGGGGTCGACCTCGTCGTCGGGATCCTGGTCAGCGCCGCCGTGTGGCTGCGCCGCCGCTGGCCGGTCGGGCTGGCTGTCGCCACCGTGCCCGTCACGCTGTTCTCGGCCACCTCGGGGATCGCCCTGCTGATCATCGTGTTCACGGTCGTGGTGCACCGGCCGCTGCCGGTGGCCGCGGCGGTGGTCGGCTGGCAGGTCCTCGCCACCCCGATCTACGTCGCGATCCGTCCCGACCCGGTGCTGCCGTTCTGGGCGGCCGTCGTGTGGACGGTGATGTTCATCGGCGGGGTGGTCGCGTGGGCGTTGTTCGTCCGGGCCCGCCGCCAACTCGTGCTGTCCCTGCGCGAGCGGGCGGACCGGGCCGAGGCCGAGCAGCAGCTCCGCGTCGACCAGGCCCGGCAGCTCGAACGCACCCGGATCGCCCGGGAGATGCATGACGTGCTCGCGCACCGGATCTCGCTGCTCAGCCTGCACGCCGGCGCCCTGGAGTTCCGCCCGGACGCCCCCGCCGAGGAGGTCGCGAAGGCGGCCGGCGTGATCCGGGCCAGCGCCCACGCCGCGTTGCAGGACCTGCGCGAGGTGATCGGCGTGCTGCGCGCCGAGGGCGGCGCGGCGGAGACCGCCACCCCGGAACGACCGCAGCCGGCGCTCAGCGACCTGCCCACCCTGGTTGCCGAGTCCCGGGCCGCCGGCGTCCGGGTCAGCGTGGTGGACGAGGTCGCCGACGCGGCGGCCGTGCCGGTCGCGGTCGGGCGCAGCGCGTACCGGATCGTGCAGGAGGGGCTCACCAATGCCCGCAAGCACGCGCCCGGAGCGGTGGTGACGGTCCGCCTGGCCGGCGGCCCCGGGGACGGTCTCGCCGTGGGGATCCACAACCCATGGCCGGTGGGCACCCCGGGCTCCCCCATCCCCGGCACCGGGACCGGGCTGGTGGGCGTCGCCGAGCGGGTCAGCCTCGCCGGCGGCCGGCTGGAACACGGGCGGGACGCCCACGGCGACTTCCAGTTGACCGCGTGGCTGCCCTGGCCGGCGGCGTGAGCGCGCAGGAGCCGGTGCCGGTCCGGGTGCTGATCGTCGACGACGACGCGCTGGTCCGGGCCGGCCTGTCGATGATCCTCGGCGGGGTGCCGGACGTCCGGGTCGTCGGGGAGGCGGCCGACGGTGCCGAGGTGCCGGCCGCCGTCGAGGCGTACGCGCCGGACGTGGTGCTGATGGACATCCGGATGCCCCGGGTGGACGGGCTGACCGCCACGGAGTCCCTGCGGGCGTTGCCGCGGCCGCCCGAGGTGCTGGTGCTGACCACGTTCGACGCCGACGACCAGGTGCTGCGGGCCCTACGCGCCGGCGCGGCCGGCTTCCTGCTCAAGGACACGCCCCCCGCCGAGATCGTCCAGGCGATCCGCCGGGTCGCGGCGGGGGAGGCGACCCTGTCTCCGGCGGTGACCCGCAAGCTCATCACGCACGTGACCGCCCCCGCCCCGGCCGGGGTCGGACGGGACCCCCGCCGGGAGCGGGCGCTGCGGCTGCTGGACGGGCTCAGCGAGCGGGAGCGGGAGGTCGCGGTCGCGCTCGGGCACGGCCGGACCAACGCCGAGATCGCGGCGGAGCTGTTCATGAGCGTGGCGACCGTGAAGGCGTACGTGTCGCGCCTGCTGACCAAGCTCGACCTGAACAACCGGGTGCAGGTGGCGCTGCTCGTCCACGACGCCGGCCTGGTCTGACCGCCGTTCCAGGGAGCCCACCACCCTGCGTCGGGTCGCCGTCGGCTCAGCCGTTGCCGGGCTCAGATCCCGCAGTTCGAGGCGGACCAGACGGTCGTGTTCGAAGCGGCGTCGGCATTGTTCTCCCGGCGCGAGTCCACGTGGACGTGATTGCTGTGGCCCGGGTAGCCGGGACCGAAGATCCCGCTGAAGCCGTGGCTGCGGGCCGACCGGGCCACCTGGCACAGCGACGAGGTACGCGAGGTCACGTCGGCCGCGTCGCCGTAGAGGTGCTGGCTCTCCGACGCGCCGCCGATCTGCCGGTTGCAGGCGAGGGCGCGGAAGCCGCTGTTCACGTAGAGGGGCTTGTCGCCGAGGCTGCGGCGCAGCGCCTCCAGCTTCCACATGGTGCGCAACGCGTTCTGCCGGGTCGCGGTCGGCGAGAGCGGGCCCCCGCTCCACCCGCCCTTGCCGCAGCCGTTGTCCAGCTCCGCATAGCTGAAGTGCTTCGGGGTGCAGTCGCTGTCCTGCAGGTCGTAGATCTTGGCGAATGTCTGCGGGCCGGCGATGCCGTCGGCGCGCAGTCCGTACGCGGATTGGAAGCGCCGGACCGCGGCGGCCGTCTCGGGACCGTACCTGCCGTCGATCTTGACGATGTCCCGGTACGCGGCCCAACCGGCCACCCGGATCTGCAGCTGACGGACGTCCTCACCGGAGCGCCCCTGCGACAGGGTCCGGTTCCAGGTGTAACAGCCGTCGGCGTGGGCCGGCGGCGCGGCGACGACCGTGGCGATCGCGGCCCCGGGCAGGGCCAGCGCGAACGCGACGGCCACCCGCTTGAGCGTGTTGACGCGCACAGAAATCCTCCCGACAGGAGAGTGATTGGGGTGTGATCAGGACATCGCCCCGGGACGTCCTGTCCCGTTCACCCTTGCACTGCCTCGTCCCATCAGCGGCGGTTTACGCGAATCCCTCTCATAATGCCTGGTAAAAGGCGCTAGATGCTTTTTGCGCGAACTGCGAACTCTCGGTTCCGGTTGGACGGCGGCCCCGTTCGACCAAAGGCGGAAAGAGATGACGGAAACGACACTCGGTGACACCGAGGGTGATATTGCCGGGCACCCGGCAGCCGGTAACGTCTGCGCCGGGACCGGGACGGCTTCCCAGGCGACCTTCGTGGCGGGGGGTGGGCGTTGGCACGTGGTGGCGTGTTCTGCGTCGAAGGGCAGTGGCACCGGGACCTCAACGAACGCGGCTCCGTCCTGCCCACCCTCGAACTGCTCGAACGGCTGGGCAAGATCCGCTTCATCCACAAGGACGCCGCCACCCGCGACGAGCTCTTCTATTTCATCGACCGTTGGCTGCTCAAGCAGTACGCCGACTACCGGGTCGGCTTCTTCGCCATGCACGGTGAACCGAGCCGGCTCTGCCTCACCGACTGGGACTCGGTCGAGCTGGCCGACGTGGCCGAACGGATGGCCGGACGCTGCGACGGGCGCCGCCTCTATTTCGGCAGCTGCTCGGTGCTGCGCGCCTCCGACGCCGCGTTGCGGGACTTCCTCGACGTGACCGGGGCGGCTCTGGTCTGCGGCTTCACCCGCGACGTCGACTGGGTCGAGTCGGCCGCGTTCGAGACCGTGCTGCTCGACGTGCTGGCCAACGGGCAGCGGCACAACGCCGCCGAGCTGCGGATGGGCTCGGCGCACTGGGCACCGCTCGCCGCGTACCTCGGCTTCCGGGTGATCTACGCCAACGGCCGCGCCTGGCGGCCCGCTGTCCGCCCGAGGGTCCCGGCGCAGCCCTCCCGCCGGGCGGCCGGACGCCCGGGCTGACCTCGACGGCCGTCCCGGGCTGACCCGCGCACGGTCACAGCGACTCGCTCTCCTCCTGCTCTTTGCGAGACCACACCATCCGCTCGACAACCCGGTGGGCGTCGCTGTTCGACCAGGCGACCTCGAGCTCGCGGCTCTCCGCCGTGACGGACACGCTGACCTCCATCTGCTGACCGTTGACGAGGGCGACCGTGAACCGGGAATCGGCGAAGCGACGGACGTAGCGACCGGTCACCTCGTCGAAGATCGGGCCCGTGGCCTCGGTGGTCTTCGGAAGCACGACCGTCTGGCTGGAGATGCTCACGACGTCCTGGTAGTGGAAGGTGGCGGTCGACTCGGTGAGAAGCTGACGTGTGGCGAGCGCCAGGTCACACTTGAACACTGACACCCGGTGGGCAGACAGGTACAGCACCAGCACCTGGTAGTGGTCGGAGCGCAGTTTGCCGTCCCGGCCGACCCGACTCTTGCTGATCGTGGTCCGGCGACGGATCACCCGCACGCCCGTGCCCCCGCCCTGTGACACGATCTGCTCGATCATCTCGTCCTTCTCGAGCCGGGAGATGCCAACCGCCGCCTGCGGCTCGACCAGCAAATCCCCGGACCCGGCACTCAGGGCTGAGTTGAGCCGCAATCGTCGCGCGCCGCGCGCCACGATCCGCTCCACGTCCTCCCTGAGCCAGCGGTCCATCTGTTCGTCGGACGGACTGCCCTCCGCCGCACTCCGGGCTTCCTCGTAGCGGCGGCGAGCGCGCCTGTCCTGCTGGTTGTCGCGCCAGACCCCGATGCCGATCATGCCGAGGATCAGGCCGGCCGCAGGCAGGAGAAGAAGAAGGGCCAGCACGACGTACCACCGCGTCTCGACATAGAAGCCGCCGCAGGGCAGCACGATCAGGACGATGGCGGAACACATCATGGTGCCGGCGAGGAGACCGCGATCGGGTGGTGGTACCGGCGGTATGGCGACGAAGTACTTCGGAACACCCACTCGTCTCTCACGGGTGGCGACGGGACCGGGGGGTTCCGGCACGAAGGCCGGCAGGATGATGCCCAGTAACTGGCAGTGGGCGCGTAGCTCTCGCCAGGTCGGTCCGGGAACCGCGACCACGTGCTGCTCGATGAGGTGCAGTTCAGCCATGGTGAGTGGATCCGGCGAAGCCTTGGAGGCGAGCTTGGCCAGGTCCGCGGGAACGCTGATTCCGACCGAACGGTAGTAATCGTCACGGATGAGCCCTGCCAGCACCTTGGCAAGAGCGGTTGCGGACGCCACGAGATGGTGAGTCAGTTTTGCAGCCTGTCGCGGGGTGCGATACGACGGAGGGTGCCGTGCCAAAGTGGCGATCACGACGAGGACGTTCGCCTCTGCGCGCAGCGTTCGTTCGTGTTCCGGCCCTTGGGCGAGGAACTTCTCGAAGCACCGAGCCGCCTCGCGGTAGGCACGTTCTGCCAGCAACTGGCGCCCGGCCGTCAGCCAGTCCCGGCTGTCTCCGATATTGAAGATCTGGTCGGCGTTTTGGACGTTCCCGCTCTGGAAGAAGGTCTGGTCCGTCATGGCGCCGCCCGAGGTCAGCTTCCCGCGCTGCTGTGGATCAGGCCGATGATTTTGCTGATCGCTTCCAGCAGGGGAGCCGCGCCGATGGCCGTACCGAGAATGCGTCGAGTGCGTTCCAGTCCGGATATCGCGGCGACGCCACCGCCTGCGGCGAGTTCTCGCCTGGTGGAGACCAGTTCCTCCGCGACGGCCCGAGCGATCTTCTCGTCGAGCCCCCCGCTCAAGCCTGCCGCTCGCACCCTTTCGTGGAGTTCACCTAGCGCGCGCAGCGCCTCCTGCCCAGAATCGCTGACGGCGGCAGAGAGACTTCCGTGGTTGATGATGACATCGCTGTTCTGGATGTTCCCGTATTGGTTTCCCTTGACCTCCATCGTGGATCTTCCCTTCCACGGAATTGGTGGGGGAATAAAGATAGGCCAACCTCGGATACGAACTGACTTCATGTCGACTATTTGACACGGCAGGTTCTCCTCGTACCGCATTCTGTGCCGCCGCGGGGCCCTGGTAGAAACGACGCATGGCACGCACGATCGCGACCAACACCCGGGTCGACCGCGACGCTCTGATCGAGTTCCTCCGCCCCCGGCACAAGGTCGTGCTGATGACCACCCGATCCGACGGCCGGCCGCAGTCCTCGCCGGTCTCCTGCGGAGTCGACGCCCAGGGCCGGCTGGTGATCTCCACCTACCCCGAGCGGGCCAAGGTGGCCAACATCCGCCGTGACCCCCGGGTCTCCGCCTGCGTGCTCTCCGACGAGTGGAACGGGCCCTGGGTGCAGGTGGACGGCACCGCCGAGGTGCTCGATCTGCCCGAGGCGCTGGAGCCGCTGGTGGACTACTTCCGCAGCATCTCCGGCGAGCACCCGGACTGGGACGAGTACCGCCAGGCCATGGTGAAGCAGGGCAAGTCCCTGATCCGGATCACCATCGACGCCTGGGGACCGGTCGCCACCGGCGGCTTCCCCGCCCGGCTGGCCGACTGACCCGGCTCAGTACGCCGCGGTGAAGCGCGTGTTGCCGAACCGCGGGTTCTCGATCTCGTCGACGATCGCCACCGCCAGGTCCTCGTAGGTGAGCACCGACCGGCCCTGCGCATCGGTCACCGGATGGTCGGTGCCGGTGCGGTAGTGGCCGGTCCGCTCGCCCGGATGGAACTCCAGCGGCGGCGGGGAGACGTACGTCCAGGTCACCCCGTCGGCCGCGGAACGGTACACGGCCAACGCGTCGGCCTGACCCAACGCCGAGTCCCGGTATTCCGCGGGGAAGTCCGGCTCGTCCAGGTACGGGGTGCCCTTCGGCGTCAGCAGCGTCGCCCCGCCGCCCATGTGGATCACCCGGGGCGGGTCGGGCAGCTCACGGAGCGTGTCGACCAGCGTCCGGGCGGCGTCGCGCCACAGCTCCCGGTCGCCCCCGCCGATCGCCACCACGAACACGTCGGCGTCCTCGGCCAGTTCGCGGGCGCTGTGCGCCGAGGTCGCGTCGCCGGTCACCGTGCGCACCCCGGCCGGCAGGTAGCTGGTCGCCTCCGGGCGGCGCACCGCCGCCGTGACCCGGTGCCCCCGCTCGACAGCTTCGGCGGCGATCCGCGACCCCGCGGTCCCACCGGCGCCGAACACGACGATGTTGCTCACCTGACCGCCTCCCGCCCGACGTGTCCCTCGCCCCAGGCTAGAAAGGTGGACGCCCGGCCGGTGCCGTAACGGCGATCCCGGCCGGGCGACGAGCCGGGTCAGTCGATCAGCGCGGAGTAGACGAGCTGGCGCAGCTGCGAGCGCAGCGGGTACGTGCTGGACGGCATGAGCTGGGTGAACAGCAGCGCGGTGACCTCCTCCACCGGGTCCACCCAGAACGCGGTGCTGGCCAGCCCACCCCAGTAGTACTCGCCCACGCTGCTCGGCACCCGGGCCGGCACCGGGTCCAGCACCACCGCGAAGCCGAGGCCGAAGCCGATGCCGTCGAGCACCGTCTCGGCGAAGCCCTCCGGCTCGAACGAGGCCAGGTCGCGCCCGCCGGGCAGGTGGTTTCGGGCCATGAAGCGCACTGTCCGGGGCGACAGCAGACGTACGCCGTCCAGCTCGCCGCCGCGCAGCAGGAACTGGGTGAAGCGGTGGTAGTCGGCGGCCGTGGAGACCAGCCCGCCACCGCCGGAGAACCAGCCCGGTTCGGTCAGCGCGGCGCGGCCGATGCCGTCATGGCGCGTCGCCTGTCCAGTGGTCGGGTGCGGGGCGTAGAGCGCGGCCAGCCGCTTGGCGTCCGGCTCGTCGACCCACCACCGGGTGTCGGTCATGCCCAGCGGCCGCAGGATCCGCTCGGCGAAGAACGCGTCCAGCCGCTGCCCGGAGATCACCTCGACCAGCCGGCCCAGCACGTCGGTGGAGACGCCGTAGTTCCAGCTCGCACCCGGCTGAAAGAGCAGCGGCAGCCGGGCCAGGCCCTCCGACGCCCCCGCCAGGTCCGTGCCCGGCGGCACCCCGAGGTCGAAGCCCGCCGCCCGGTACAGGCCGTCGACCACCGTGCTCTGGGCGAAGCCGTACGTCAGGCCGGCGGTGTGGGTGAGCAGGTGCCAGACCCGGATCGGCTCGACCGCCGGCACCGTGTACGGCTTGAGCACCGACCCCTTGTCGTAGACCCGGACGTCGGCGAACTCCGGCAGCCAGCGGCTGATCGGGTCGTTGAGCTCGAGCCGGCCCTCCTCCCAGAGCATCATCGCGGCGACCGAGGTGATCGGCTTGGTCATCGAGTAGATGCGCCACAGGGTGTCCGGCTCGACCGGCGCGCCGGCCTCCCGGTCCCGCAGCCCGTAGGTGGCGGAGTGGGCGATCTCGCCCCGGCGGGTCACCACGATCTGCCAGCCGGCGAGCCGGCCGTCGTCGACGTACCTGCCGAAATGCTCGTCGATCCGCGCCAGCCGCGCGGGGTCGAAACCGATACGGGTCGGGTCGGTGCTCACTGCGACGCTCACGCCGCCGAACCTACCGGTCGGTACTCCCACCGGGAAGTGTCGGCGGGCACCACTAATCTGGCCTGATGCCGGAGCCGACTGAGGACGCCACCTACCGCCACGAGGACTGGTACGCCGAGGAGTTGGCCGATCGGCACTTCGTCCGCTGCTCCTTCTTCCACGTCGACCTCACCGAGGCGGTCAGCCAGGGAGCAGTCTTCACCGAGTGCGTCTTCGGCAACGTCGCCTTCAACGCCTCCCGGCACACCGACTCGGCCTTCACCCGCTGCACCTTCAAGCGGTGCAACCTCTTCGAAGCCGAGTTCACCGGCTGCAAGCTGGTCGGCAGCAGCTTCGACCAGTGCGACCTGCGTCCACTGCGGATCAGTGGCGGCGACTGGTCGTTCGTGGCTCTGCCCGGCGCCGACCTGCGCGGGGTGCGGGTCACCGACGTCCGCATGCGTGAGGTCGACCTGACCGGCGCCGACCTGACCGGGGCCACCCTCACCGGGCTCGACCTCTCCGGCGCCCAACTGCACGCCGCCAAGCTGATCCGCGCCGACCTGCGTGGCAGCGATCTGACCGCCCTCGACCCGACGGTCGTGGAGCGGGCCGGGGCGATCGTCGACGCCGAGCAGGCGATCGTGCTGGCCCAGGCGCTGGGCTTCGAGATTCGCTGAGTCACGGGCGAAAGTCGCCGTACGCTGTCAGGTTTTCCTGCCAGGCTGGCCCGCATGGCATGGTGGTCCGACCTGGTGGCATCCGAACCCGACTTCGCCGCGCGCGTGCGCGCCCGCTTCGCCGTCCGCAAGCACGGCACCATGGCGACCCTGCGGCGGGACGGCTCGCCGCGGATCAGCGGCACCGAATTCGACTTCACCGACGACGGCCAGCTCCGGCTGGGCAGTATGGCGGGCGCGCTCAAGGCGCTCGACCTGCGGCGCAACCCGCGCGTGGCGCTGCACAGCCCGACCGAGGACACCCCCGAGGACGACCCGGCATCGTGGGGCGGGGACGCGAAGATCGCCGGGTTGGCGCACGAGGAGCCGCCGGCCGCGGACGGCTCGCACCGGTTCCGGATCGAGTTGACCGAGGTGGTGCTCACCCGGGTCGGTGACCCGCCGGACCACCTGGTGATCGAGAGCTGGCATCCCGACCGGGGCCTGCGGCGGCGCGAGCGGCGCTGACCGCACGTTGCCGCGCGCTGGAGACCGGCCGCGGGTAGCGTGGGCGCGACGCGTCCGCCGACGACCCGGGAGGCACGGATGACCGCGAGCGAGCAGGTCCAGGACAGCCCCGAGGGATGGGTCGCCGACCACATCCAGCGGTACGTGGAGACCGCCGGCGCGGAGGGCCACGAGTGGCGGCCGGGCGTCTTCACGCTGCTGCTGACCACCCGTGGTCGACGCTCCGGCCAGCTGCGGCGCACCGCGCTGATCTACGGCCGGGATGGTGACGACTATCTGGTGGTGGGCTCCCAGGGTGGCGCTCCGCAGCACCCCGCCTGGTATCTGAACCTGCTCGCCGACCCCCAGGCGCGGGTGCAGGTCGGCGCGGAGACGTTCGCCGCCCGCGCGCGTACCGCAACGGCGGAGGAGAAGCCGCGGATGTGGCGCACCATGACGGCCATCTGGCCGGCGTACGACCAGTACCAGGCACAGACCGACCGGGACATCCCGGTGGTGGTGCTGGAACGGGTCTGACGTCTCCTCACCTCGCGGGTAATCGACCTGGCACGGGTCCGGCGGCAGAATTCGTGCCAGGCCCTGCGCCGTGGAGTCGGCGCATGTCACCGGGGAGGAACCAGGCTCGCGCCTGGTCCCCTGTCCGGGGGAGTCAGTCCCCTCCCGCTCGTGAGGGCCCGTGGGCGCGGCGGCGCCAGGGTGGACGTATGACGCTCACCGTGCCGCCGTCGACCACCGCCACCCGGCACCGTTCCGCCTGGCTGGCGTACGCCGCCGTGGCCTGGGCGATCGGCTACGGCGCGCTGCGCGCGGCCTGGGCGGTGATCGGGCACCCGTCGTTCGGGCCGCTCGGGACCGACCTGGTGGTGGTCACCGGCTGGTGGTCCGTGGCGCTGCAGGCAGGCGCGGTGGCGGTCGGCCTCGGGCTCGCCCGGGCCCGTGCCTGGCAGCCGGGGCTGGTCGGGGCGGCCTGGGCGGTCTGTGGCGCGGTCCTGCTCTCCTGCGTGCTGCTCCTGCTGGATCTGGTCGGTTTCCTCATCCTTCACCTGAGCCCGGCGTTCACCCTGGCCGGATTCCTCAGCCGGGCCGCAGCGCTCACCGGCGTCCTGCTGCTGCACGCGGCGGCGCTCGCGCACCTTCGCCGATTCCGCGGGGACTGTGGCCGGTGCGGCCGGACTCGCGAGTCCGGTGGACCGGTGCCGCGCTGGGCCCGGATCGCGGCGTGGGCAGCCGCCGCCGGTTGCCTGGTGCGGCTCGCCGCCCAGGTGGCGGTGGGGTTCGGGGATCTGCCGCTGGCGCAGGGCGCCTCGGTGGTGGCGTTCGAGGTGGGGTTCCTGCTCGCCGGAGTGCTGCTGCCGCTGGCGTTGGTGTACCGGTGGGGGAGGGTATGGCCGCGGTGGGTGCCGCTGCTCGCCGGCCGTACGGTGCCCCGCCTGGTGCCGCTTGTGCCGGCGGTCGTCTTCGCGGTGGGGCTGGTCGCCTACTTCGGCGTCGGCCTCGCCCAGCTCGCCGTCGAGACCGCGACCGGCACCGTCGAATTGGGCGACGGGCGCTACCCGCTGGCCTTCTTCTGGTTCGCCGAGTCCGGCTACTGGGCGTGGGGCTGGGGGATGGGCATCGCCGCAGTCGGCTATCACCTGCGGACCCGTCAGGCCTGCCGGCACTGCGGTTTGTGACGCCGGGACGAGGTGCCCGAACCCGACCCAGTACCCCGGTGGGCGGTCCCGGAAACGCTGGTCCGGCACCCCTGTCACCCGTTCGTGGCGGGATGTGGCGGCCCCGATGTCGACTGACTCCGCTCTATTTGACGGATGCCCGAACAGGGGGCACCGTAGGCCATGAGGGGGAGCTCGACCTGCCCCGATTTGTACGGCGAAGGCCGATTCGCCGCCCAGGGTCCGGGTCCGGCCGCACGCGAGCCGCGTCAACCCGTCCGTGATCCCGAAGCAGCCACGAGGAGTTCCGCCATGCTGACCATGACCGAAAACGCCGTCCTGGTGATTCGCGACCTGACCGAGCAGCAGGACGTCGCCGATGCGGGCGGGCTGCGCATTGCCGCAGACACCTCGGCCGGTTCGCTCTCCATCGAGCTGGTGCCGCAGCCGACGCAGGGCGACCAGGTGGTCGACAACCAGGGGGCGCGGATCTTCCTCGACTCCGACGCCGCCCAGCTGCTCACCGACACCTCCGTCGACGCCACGGTCGACGAGGAGGGGATCGTGCAGTTCGGCTTCACCAGCAAGGAGTGACCGCGGCGGCTCACCCGGCGCGACGGGTCTCCCCGCCGCGCTGCGTGCGGCCGGAGCGGCCCCGTTCGGACGTGCCCCGGCCGGCGTGCCAGGGCTCGCCGGCCTGATCCCGCTGGGGGCGGGGCAGGGTGGCCAGCACCTGCGCCAGGTGGTGCGACGTGCTCCAGGCGATCCAGTTGGCCGGCGAGCCGGCACCCGCGCCGTGCCGGGCCCGCCGCAGGATCTCATGGTCGCCCCAGGAGAAGCCGGCCCCGGCGGCCGGCCAGTGCGGGGCCGACACGAGCGTGTGGCACAGGTCGGCGAAGCGTTCGTCACCCCGGCCGCCCCGGCGCGACCAGCGGTAGATCCACCACGCCCCGTCCGTGGTGTACCGCAGCGTCGGCAGCCGGTCGGCCGGCCCGTCCGGGCCCGGCGCCGCGCAGGCGACGCCGTAGTCGCCGTACCCGACGTCCAGGTCGGACAGTCGCTGCCACAGCTGCCAGTCGAAGCGGTCGAGGCGTACCGGCTCGTCGGTGGGGAGACGGGCCAGCGTCGCCGGCATCCCCCCGGCGACCACGGTGACCGAGCGCCAGGCGTGCCGGCGGGACCAGGCGGCCAGCCGCCGGATCCGGGGCTCGGCCAGCCGTACGTCGGCCGGGCAGCACACGTCCCCCGCGTCGATGAGCAGGTCGCACTGTTCCGGCACCAGCCGGACGAGCCGCCAGACCCGCTCCACCGCACTGGTCGTCGCGTCCGGGCCGGCCCGGACCTGTCCGGTCCGCAGCCGCACCACCGCCCGCCCGGCGTACGCCCGCGCGGCGACGCCGTGCGCGACCAGCCGCCGGTTGCTGTCCGCGAGCCCGATCACCGGCACCAGCGGTACGCCCCAGCGGACCAGCTCGCTCTCCGAAGTGTCCGGCAGCGCCGAGACGTCGACGGCGGGGAGCAGCCCGGCCGGCAGCCGACCGACCTGGTCCGAAGTGGCCGGATCGCGCGCGTGGAGGTCGAGAACCGGGGCGAGCAGCGAAGCGGTGGCCTCGTCGAGATGGGCCAGCGCCTCCAGCTCACCCCGGCGGGCGACCAGTATCGGGCGGTAGATCGCTTCCGCCGCCCGACCATCGTGGACGCGCACCATACTTCAATTTGACATCCTCTCCCGCTTAAAGGCGAGAGACTCCCGCGTCCAGCGCCGTACGTCGCCGGCGCTGGGTGGGTGGTCGACAGGACGCTTTTCGACTCCTGTCCCGGACTGCCCGCCCGGTGAGTGGGGACACCGCCTCGGTGGCGTCCCGGATGTTGATTGCTGCGTTCACGTCAGCGTTCGCCTGGTATCCGCAAGACCCGCACCGGAACGTCGCTTGGCTTTTGCGGTTGTTCCGATCGGTGTTCCCGCAGCGGCTGCACCGCTGGGAGGTGAACGCGGCTGGCACCTTGACGATGCGGGTGCCGGTGGTGCGTGCCCGGTTGGCTAAGGCTGTCTCGAACAAGCCCCAGCCTTTGTCGAGGATCGCCCGGTTCAGGCCGGCCTTCGCGGCCACGTTGATGCCGGGCTCGGCGATGGTGCCCTTCGCGGTGGCGGTCATAGCCGAGATGTTGAGCCGTTCCAGCTTGACGGTCGCGTGCTGGGCGCAGAGACGGTTCGCGGCCCACATCACGAAGTCACGGCGCCGGTTACGGATCTTTACCTCGGTTCGGGCGATCTCGGCACGGGCCTTACGGGCCCGGTTCGAGGTCTTCCCGCCATGCTTGCGGCGGGCGGCCTCCTGCCGGCCGGCCTTCGACTTCAGCCTGGCCAACTCCCGCTCCTGACCCGGGTTGGTGAACGTGCGGTTCCACATGCGCCCGTCGGACATCGCCACGGCGACCTTGACACCGCGGTCGACGCCGACGACCGTGCCGGGCCGGGCGTGCGCCTCGGGCGTCTTGACGCCGGCATGGACGCCGAACCCGACGTGCCAGGCAACACCGTCGAAGGACACCACCGCGTTACGGGCTGTGCCGCCCAAGGGGCGGGACCACCGGAACTTGACATCGCCGATCTTCGGCAGGCTGACCACGCCCCACCGGCGGTTGACCCGCCGCACCGCAATTGCCTGACCCGGGAACGGGACCGACAACTGCGCCGACTTGCGCTTGCGTGTCGGTGGCCCGGCTGGATGCTGCGGATTCCACCAGTTGCGGTACGCCTGGTCGAGGTGGCGCAACACCTGCTGGCCGGACTGTGCCGGCAGGTCCGCGACCCAGTCGAGTTCCTTACGCGCCTGAGTCAGGTAGGCGCACTGCGCGGTGACCCCGAGGGTGACCTTGCGCTGCTGCCAGGCGAACTGGCGCTGCTCCAACGCGGTGTTGTACAGCCAGCGGCACGTGTGCCCCCACGAGGCCAGGCGCTGCGCCTGTTCCTGCATGGGATTAAGCCGGAACCTGCGGCCCGTGTCCGCCTTCACATTCCACATCATACACTTGGTTTCATGACCGCCGATGACCCGATTCGCGCCGGCAGACACTGCACCTTCCTGCTTCACGCCCACTTGGTTTTCGTCACGAAATACCAGACACGCGTCTTCACCGACGAACACCTGCACTACCTCGAACAGGTGATGCGGGAGGTATGCGAACAGTTCGAGTGCGAACTGGTCGAGTTCAACGGCGACGACAACTTCGTCCACCTGCTGGTGACCTTCCCACCCAAGGTGGCGCTGTCGAAACTGGTCAACTCCCTCAAAGGCGTGTCCTCGCGCTACCTGCGCCGCGACTTCCCCGAGATCCGCCGCTACTTCTGGCGGGGCACCCGGCTGTGGTCCGGGTCCTACTTCGCCGGCTCCCTCGCAGGCGCACCCATGACCGTCCTGCACCAGTACATCGAACAGCAGAATCGGCCGGCGTAGAGCACGCTTGGGCCTTGACGGCCCTCCCGCGCGGGCCTTCACCCCGCACCCCCGCCCTAAAGGGCGGAGCCTGACCCGCATCTCGGTAGCGGGCTGCTCACGTTCCCTCCCCGGTCCGCCGTGACGGCACGTACCGCCAGCCGCGCCTATGCTTGATCACCATGTCCGCCTTCGACGCCACCGCCCCGGCCCAGGTACGGGCCGAGTACACACTCACCGTCGACGACCTGATCGACGGGGGCGTCGCCGCGAACCGGGTGGCCCGCCGCCCGTGGTACCTGCGCCGTCCCTTCGGGTACGTGGTCGGTGTCGTGGTCGGCCTCGCGATCGTGGTGTCCGGCGGCCCTCCTGCGACCGGTGACCGCTGGCTGTCGGCGGCGGTGCTTGCCGTTGTCGTCGTGGTGGCACTCGGCGTGGCCTACCTGGTGCTCCGGCTGCTGGACCCGGCGAAGCTCACCCTGCGGTGGACGTCCCGGCAGCTGATCCGGGGCAATCCGCAGCTGGCGCATCCGTTGCGGGCCGCCGTCGGCGATGACGGCATCCACGTCGCCTCGGCCACCGGCGACACGACGGCACGCTGGGCCCAGTATCCGTACCACGTGGAGACACCGCGCTCGTTCGTGCTGCTCGCCTCGGACCGCATCGGGACCACCGTGTTCGTGCTGCCGAAGCGGGTGTTGGAGGAGACCGACGTGGCCGCGCTGCGGGCGCTGCTCGCCGCGCACACCCGACCGCTCGGCTGATCGGCGGTAACCACCCGCCGACCAGGCCGCGCCGCACCACGCGCTGATCCGTCGGGGTCCGGGCAGACCAGGCCTGCCCGGACCCCGACGGCGGTGACGGCCCATTCAGTCGTCGCTGCCGGTGCGGTCGCCACCGTGGTCGTCGCTGCGGCTGCGGTCGCCGCCGTGGTCGTCCGACCGGGTGCGGTCGCCGCCGTGGTCGTCGGCCCGCTTTCGCTCGGTCTCCACCACGGTGCCGTCGCCCCGGTCGACCTTGACCTCGTACCTGGTGTCGCCCTTGACGATCTTGACGCTCCACACCCGCGCGCCGTGCTCCAGCTCGGCCTCGATCTCGACGATCCGGCCCCCGCCGATACGGGCGAGCGCGGTCTCGCCGGCCTGCTTCCGGCTCACCGCCCCGCCGGCGGTCCCGGGAGTGCCCGCGGTGCGGCTCGGCATGGCTGCGGCGGACGTCGCGTCGTCGTCCGGCTTGGGGTTGTCCTCGGTCGTCGAGCCGGCCGTCGCGGCGGCGAGCGCACCGGGCGCCGTCCGGTCGGCCGTGGTCAGGCCCAGCGCCGCACCGCTCACCGCCAGCACCGCGGCCCCGCCGGCCGCCGCCAGGACCAGGGAAGTCCGTCGCATCATCTCCACCTTTCCTCGGTTGTGTCGTCGAGGATCGGTCCCGAGTGGATAGCGGCGCGCTGCCCGAGGGCTAAGCCTGGGTTAAGGCCGCGGCGGCCCGAGCCGGAGCAGCACCACCGCCCCACCGCCGGACCCGGCGTGCAGCTCCAGCTGGCCGCCACTGGTTCGGGCCGCCCGGTCGGCGATGTCCAGGCCGAGCCCGGTCGACCCGGCGTGGCTGGCACCCCGCCCGAGGGGTCCGGCCGGCATCCCCGGACCGGAGTCGGCGACGGTCAGCGCGACCTGTGCCGCGTCCGGGACGAGCCGTACGGTGAACGGCGACCCGTCCGGCGTGTGGGCGAAGACGTTGCCCAGCAGCGCGTCCACCGCCGCGGCCAACTCGTCCTCCGGCACCGCCACCGGCAACGGGCCGGGCGCGAGGTCGAGGGTGACCGTGCGGCCGGTGTCCTCGGCCAGCACCGACCAGAACGCGACCCGCTCGCGGACGACTGTCGCCGCGTCGCAGCCGGCCCGGCCGTCCGGTGCCGAGCTGCGCCAGCGGGCCTGCCGGATCAGGCCGGTGACCGCCCGTTCCAGACCGTCCGCCGCGGCGGTCAGCCGGGCCGCGTCGTCCGGGTCGCGCAGCGACTCGGCCTCCAGCCGCAGGGCGGTCAGCGGGGTACGCAGCCGGTGCGACAGGTCGGCCACCTGCTCCCGCTCGTCGCGCAGCAGCACCTGGATCCGCCCGGCCAGATGGTTCAGCGCGCCGGCGACCTCCCGTAGCTCGGCTGGGCCGGCCGGGGTGACCCGGGCGTCGAGCTCGGCGTTGGCGAGCCGGTGGGAGACCGCGGAGAGTTCGGTGATCGGTCGTACCAGGGTGCGGGCCAGCCGGTCGGCGACGACCAGCCCGACCAGCACCAGGAGCACGCCGAGCAGGGCCAGCACCAGCCAGGCCCGGGTCACCCCGGCGGTGAGTTCCGACCGGGAGACCAGCGTGCGGATCACTCCGGTCCCGTCCGGGCGGCCCTGGACCGCGATGACCACCTCCCGGCCGTCGTCCGACGCGGCGGTCAGGCTCTGCCCGCGCGTGGCGAGGGCCACCGCGGGCGTCCGTGGCGCCGGCGCGCCGAGCACGGTGCCGTCGGGCAGGAACACGCTGACCGGTCGGCCTTCCGCGGCGAGCTGCTCGACGGTCTGCCGGATGGTGTCCAGGTCGGCGGTGCCGACCACCGGTACCAGGCGCTGCGCGTCGGCGGTGGCCCGGACGGTCGCCCGGTCGGCGGCGACGGTGCGCACCAGCAGCGCGAGCGGCACCAGGAAGGCGGTCAGGATGAGCACGCTGACGGCGGCGACGAGCAGCGCCAGCCGGCCCCTCACCGGATGGCTCCGGGAGCCTCCAGCCGCACCCCGACCCCCCGCACGGTGTGCAGGTAGCGCGGCTCCTGGGCGCTCTCGCCCAGCTTGCGGCGCAGCCACGACAGGTGCACGTCGACGGTCTTGTCGGCGCCGCCGTACGGGATGTGCCAGACCTCGGTGAGCAGCTCCCGTTTGGTGACCACCTGCCCGGGCCGGCCGGCGAGGTGGTGCAGCAGGTCGAACTCGCGCGGAGTCAGCTCGACCGGGACGGCGTCCAGGCTCACCTGCCGGGACCGCGGGTCGATCCGCAGCCCGCCGACCACGAGCACCGGGTCCCCGGCCTCGGCGTTGCCGGCCGTCCGGCGCAGCACGGCCCGGGCCCGGGCGTCGAGCTGCGCCGCGGTGAACGGTTTCACCAGGTAGTCGTCGGCGCCGGCGTCGAGCATCCGGACGATTTCGGCCTCGTCGTCCCGCGCGGTGGCCACGATGACCGGCACCGAGCTGACCGCGCGCAGCATCCGCAACAGCTCACGACCGTCCAGGTCGGGCAGTCCCAGATCGAGCACGACGAGGTCGGGCCGGTCGTCGAGCGCGTCGCGCAACCCGGTCATCGCGGTCGAGGCCGCGGCCACCGCGTGGCCGCGCTCGCGCAGGGCCCGGATCAACGGGGTACGGATCGTCAGGTCGTCCTCGATGAGCAGCAGCCGGGCCACAGGTTGCACGTTAGTCGGCTGGGATCGTCCGGGTCAGTCCCCGTTCCCGTTGCCGATCGGATCCGATCTGGTCCGGGTCGTTGGCGTGCGGGACGGTTGGGTCCTCACACGTCGTCGTTGGGCTAAAAGCGCGGTTCAAGCTGGTCGGATCGAGGGGTAGGCGGTGCGGACAGCCGGGCCGGGATGATCGTTTGATTCGGTCGGGACCAATGTCCGCCCTGTTACCACCGATCTTGACTCCCGACAGAGAGGTGGATCACACTTCCGCCCAGCTGTGGCAAGCCGAGGTCGTGCCGGAACACCCCCGATCAATCGGCCCTCGGGACCCCCGTCGCCTGGAAGGACTCTCATGAGGAGTACAAGAAGAACGATCAGAGCGGGCCGCCTGGTGGCCCTGGTCGCGTTACCGCTGGCACTCGCCTTCAGTGCGCCCGGCATGGCGATGACGTCGGACAGCGGGGTGGCCCCCGACCGGTCGTCGAGCGATGAGCAGAACGGCGTCGGCCTGATGCGCATCGTGGTCGCCGACAAGTCGGGGATCGACCGGCTCAACGAGCTGGGCGTCGACCTCGCCGAGTACGTCAAGCCGGTCGACAACGGCATCGAGGTGCACGCGATCCTCAGCCCGGGCGAGAGCCAGGCGCTGCGGGACATGGGCTTCGACGTGCAGGACGCCATCTCCGACCAGGGTGACTACGCGGCGAACGTGGCTGAGCGGGCCGCCACCATGCGGGCCGTGCAGGCCCTGGCCGCCAGCACCGACACCTTGAACGTGCTGCGGGCCGAGTGGTTCACCAGCCTCGACAACCAGCTCTTCCTCAACATCGAGGTGAAGTCGAGCGCCGGCACCGACTCGACCACGGCGCTGACGGCGAGCTGGGACAGCGGAGCGGGCACCGAGATCGGCTCCGGCGGGACCGCCGCCATGAGCCGGTTCACCGACGCCGGCCAGTACATGTACCACCGGTTCAGCAACCCGGTGGCCATCAACGCCGCACCGACCAAGGCCACGATCACCAGCAACAAGGGTGGCTCGGTCACGGTCGACGTGAGCAAGTGGCTGGGCAGCCCGCGCAAGGTCACCGGTGACCACCCGTACGTGTCGGACTTCGTCGACCACTACATGGACCCGACCGAGGTCACGGCGCGGTTCACCTCGCTGGCCGCGGAGTTCCCGAAGCTGACCCAGCTGATCGACCTGCCGTACAAGACGAACGGCTACCGGCGCCAGGCGCAGGCGCAGTTCGGCACCGCAACGGGGAGCATCGTCTACGTCACCTCGAAGGCGTACGGCTCCGAGGGCGGCAACGACCTCAGCATGTCGTTGGTCAACCCGGGCGCGGCGAACGCCCCGCTGACGGTCGGCGTGTCCGGCAACTCGGTCACGGTGCGCCTGGCCACCAACGGTTCCGGCACGATCACCAGCACCGCGGCGCAGGTCGTTGCCTCGGTCAATGGCAACGCGGACGCCGCCAAACTGCTCACGGCGAGCACCTACCGGGGTAACGCCGGTGCCGGCGTGGTGGCCGCGGCCGCGGCCACCAAGCTGACCGACAACCTGAAGGCGCCGGCGAGCGTGTCCCGCGACCCGTTCCAGATGAAGGTGCTGCGGATCGGCAAGCACCGCGACGGCTCGAAGGTCGGCGTCTTCCTCTACTGCCAGGAGCACGCCCGGGAGTGGGTGACCCCGCTGGTCTGCGTCGAGTCGGCCGAGCGGCTGCTGCGCAACTACGCGCAGGACCCGAACACCCGCAAGATCGTCGATGACCTGGACATCTTCATCCTGCCGGTCACCAACCCGGACGGCGCGCACTACAGCATGTACGACTACAACATGCAGCGCCGGAACATGACCAACTACTGCCCGGCGTCCTCGGCGGACCCCGCCAACCGCAACGCCTGGGGCGTGGACATCAACCGCAACTTCTCGGTCGGTTCCGTCTACGACGGCTACAACGGTGGGTCGACGAGCTGCACCAGTGACACGTACGCCGGCCCGAGCAAGCTGTCCGAGCCGGAGGCGCGCAACGAGGTCTGGCTGGTCGACAACTTCCCGAACATCAAGCTGTCGATGAACACCCACTCATACGGCGGCTACTTCATGTGGCCTCCGGGCGCGTACAAGACCGCCGGGCGTGAGGTGCTCCCGCGGGTGGACCAGGGCACCGAGGCCTTCTTCTGGACCTCCTCCGACTACATCCTCTCCCGTGTGCAGGAATACCGGGGCACCGCGATCTGGCCGGGTCGCACCGGACCGGTGACCGACGTGCTCTACTCGGCGGCCGGCAACAGCGCCGACGAGCACTGGTACAACCGGGGCATCATCGGCTGGGACTTCGAGGTCGGCGCGGACGTCTACGACCCGAAGACCAAGCGGTTCACCGCGGTCGGGTTCCAGCCGCCGTTCGCCGAGGGACACGAGGAGGCGATGGAGTTCGCCAACGGCAACATCGGCATCCTCGAGGTCGCCCGGGCGTACGCGACGGACAAGATCCAGCCGAAGACCGCGGTGAAGATCGTCAAGCAGGAGCCGGGCGCCACCACCTTCACCTTCACCACCAGCGAGCCGGCGAACGTGTACTACACGCTCGACGGCAGCCGGCCGACGTTCAACTCGCCCAAGCTGGCCCTGGCCGGCATGCGGGAGGGTGTCCAGAACCTCACGGTGAACAGCAACACCACCGTCAACTGGTTCTCGGTCGACATCGCCGGCAACGTGGAGAGCAACTACAAGCCGGACGGCAACGGCAAGAACTACAACAAGCAGACCGTGTCCGTCCAGTAACCAATCTCGATCGAACAACGGTGGCCGTCGACCTCGGGTCGGCGGCCACCGGCCTTGTCCGCGAGCGTCGGCTCGGCCTCGTCCGCGACCACCCCCGATCGCGCCCATCTGCGCTTCTCACCCGGAGCAACCGATGCACACCCACATGCGGCCCGCACCCACGCTGCCGGTCGACCCGTCGCGGGAGGCCGTACGCCGGCGCCGGACCCTGCTGCTCCTGACCCTGATCGTGGCGCCGATGGCCGCGGCGACCCTGCTCGGGATGGCGCTGCTCTGGCCCGGCGGGAAACCGGCGAGCGCCGGCGCCACCGCGAGCGTGGGCAGCCTCAGCCACCCCGAGGCGACAGTGCAGAGTGTATCGACGTACGACTGCCCCGCGGCCAACCAACGGCCCGGCCTGGACGGCAGGCAACAGATGGTGACCTGCGCGTCGGTGCAGGCCACCCTGGAGACCGGGCCGGAGAGTGGCGCCGACGTAGCCGTCGACGTGTCCGCGGAGGCCTATCGAGCCGGCCTCGGCCCCGGCGATCGGATCAAGCTGATACGCGTCTTCAACCACCAGAGCGGCCCGGCCGTCTACGCCTTCTACGACTACTCACGGACCCTGCCCCTCACGCTGCTCGCGGCGGCCTTCGCCGTGGTCGTCATCGCGGTGGCCCGGATGCGTGGGCTGAAAGCCCTGCTCGGGCTCGGCGTCGCCTATCTGGTCATCGTCAAGTTCATGCTGCCCGCGTTGCTGGCCGGCCAATCCGGCCTACTGGTCGGCGTGGTCGGTTCGGCGGCGATCATGTTCGTCGTCCTCTACCTGGCCCATGGCTTCTCGGTCCGGACCACCACCGCGCTGATCGGTACGCTGTTCGGCCTGCTGACCACGGCCGGTATCGGGCTCTGGGCCGCCAACGCCGCCCACCTCACGGGCCTCGGTGACCACGACAGCACCGCGCTCGCCCTGTTCGACACCCGGATCAGCCTGCCGGAGATCGTGCTCTGCGGCGTCATTGTGGCCGGACTGGGCGTGCTCAACGACGTCACCATCACCCAGTCCTCGGCCGTCTGGGAGCTGCACGAACTGGACTCGGCCAGCTCCGCCCGCCGGCTGTTCGGCAGTGCCATGCGTATCGGCCGCGACCACATCGCCTCGACCGTCTACACCATGGCCTTCGCCTACGCCGGCGCCGCCCTGCCCGTCATGCTGCTGATCAACGCCTACGACCGCCCGCTGCTCAACGTGCTCACCACGGCCCAGATCGCCGAGGAGATCGTCCGGACGCTGGTCGCCTCCATCGGTCTGGTGCTCGCGATCCCGCTGACCACGGCGGTGGCCGTCGCGGTCGTCAAGGCCGTCGGAAACGCCACGTCGACCCCCGCCCCGGCCCCCGGCGCGGCACCGGCTCCCACCGGCGTCGCCGGGTGACCCACCCGGCCGAACGACCACGCCGTCGCCGGCGCCTCGCCGGCTCTCTTAACGTTCCCCGGTGCCGGCCTTAACCTTCCCTCGGGGACACTCGGTGCATGGGCCGTCGACCGATCCTCGCCGCCGTCGGGTGGTTGGCCACCACCGTCGCCGCCACGCTCGTCGGGGTGGGCGCGATCAAACTGGTCGGGGAGGGCATCACCGGCACCCCGGGCGGCGTACGCGACCAGCAGGAGGTCGAGCGTGCGCTCGCGTCGCCGGAGCCGGCACCGCCGCGGCCGGCCGACCGTCCCAACGGGAGTCCGACACCGACGGCCGCCCCGACGCCGACCGGCAGCCCGGCGGGGGCCAAACGGGTTTTCACCACCCCGGGAGGCACGGCGACGGCGGAATGCGGCCCGGCCGGTGCGTTCCTGATCTCCTGGTCGCCCGCCCAGGGCTACCGGGTGAAGGACGTCGACCGAGGGCCCGACGACCACGTCGAGGTCCGGTTCATCGGACCCCAGGGCGAGCACGAGCTGAGGGTGCGGTGCGTCGGCGGGCAACCGGTGGCCACCAACCACGACTGACGGCGTCCACGCCCCGGAGGGAAGGCCGGCGCGGACGAGCGCACGGCGCCGTCCGACCGAGGTCGTAACGTCGCCGCGCTCTGGCCGTCTCCCACCACCGCAGCCGTACGGCGGTACGACAGCGGGGACTTGGCTCGACCGGCCCAGCGGGCACCGGTCCTGAGGCACCTGATCCCCGTCCCGGGGGTTTCCAAACCACCGGCAGGTGGCGAATTCCACCATCTGCGCATCGCGGCGTGACCGGCGCGTGGGATCGGGTATGTGCCCGTCATGGAGCATTTCACGATCGCGACCGTCGCCGAGAAAAGCCCGGACTTCCGCCGGGTGCTGTGGACCGGGCGGCACACCCAGCTGGTGATCATGACGATTCCGCCGAACGGGGAGATCGGCGAGGAGGTCCACGAGGACATCGACCAGATCCTCACCTTCGTCAGCGGCACCGGCGAGGCCCGGGTGGCCGGTGAGAAGAAGAAGGTCGTCTCCGGCGATCTGGTGGTCGTACCGGCCGGCACGAAGCACAACTTCGTCAACACCGGCCCCAACCCGCTCGTCCTCTACACCGTCTACGGTCCGCCCGATCACGCCGACGGTGCCGTGCACCGGACCAAGGAGGAGGCGGAAGCGGCCGAGGCGGCCGGCCAGGACCAGCCGCCCACCGACTGAGCCGGGTGGTCACACCTGCGGTACGCCGGAGACGTCCACCGTCTCCGGATACTTCAGGCCCGCGCCGGTGTTCAGCACCACCACCCGCTCGCCGGCCCGGATCCACCCCCCGGCGCGCAGTTGTCGGGCGGCGGTCAGGCAGGCGGCCCCCTCCGGGCAGAGCAGCAGCCCTTCCCGGGCGGCGAAGTCCCGCAGGTCGGCGAGGATCTCCGCGTCGTCCACCGCGACCGCGGTCCCACCGCTCTCCCGCAACGCGGCCAGGATCAGCTCGTCGCCGAGCGGGGACGGCACGGTGATGCCGAACGCCAGGGTGTGCGCGTCCGCCCACGGGGTGGCCCGCGGCTCGCCGGCGGCGAACGCCCGCACGATCGGCGCGCAGCCGGTGGACTGCACCGCCACCAGCCGGGGCAGCTTGTCCTCCACCCAGCCCAGCTCGCGCAGCTCGTGCAGTGCCTTGTGGATGCCGATCAGCCCGACCCCACCGCCGGTCGGGTAGATGATCACGTCGGGCACCTGCCAGCCGAGCTGCTCGACGATCTCGTACCCCATGGTCTTCTTGCCTTCCAGGCGGTACGGCTCGCGGAGCGTGCCGGCGTCGAAGACCTGCCCGCCGGACTCGGCGACCAGCCGCGCCACCCACCGGCCGGCGTCGCTGATCAGGCCGTCCACCAGGCGCAGGTCGGCCCCGGCCGCGACGCACTCGCGCCGGCAGATGGTGGGCGCGTCGAGCGGCATCGCGATGGTGGCGCGCATTCCGGCCCGGGCCGCGTACGTCGCCCAGGCCGCCCCGGCGTTGCCGTTGGTCGGCATGGCGATCCGCTCGACGCCCAGCTCCCGCGCCCGGCTCACCCCCACCGCCGCGCCCCGGGCCTTGAACGAGCCGGTCGGGGTCAGCCCCTCGTCCTTCACGATCAGGTCCCCGATCCCGATCTCCTGGCCGTACGCGGGGGCGCGCAGCAGCGGCGTCCAACCCTCGCCCAGCGTGGTGACGTAGCGGGGATCGGCCACCGGCAGCAGCTCCCGGTAGCGCCACAGGTCGGCCGGGCGGAGGCCGAACTGCTCGGGGGTCACCGCCGCGGCCACGGCGGCCAGGTCGTAGCGGGCCAGCAGCGGGGAGTCGCAGTCGCAGAGGTTCCGCAGGGCGTCCGCCGGATGCTCCCGGCCGCAGCGCGGGCACTCCAGGTGCGTCAGGTGCACGATGGTCCTCAGCTCGTGTCGATGCTCAGCCAGTGCCGGCTGCGCCGACCCGGCTCGTACGGGGAGTCGAGGCGCTTGGCCACCACTCCCGGGAGGCCCTGTTCGCGGGCGGTCCGCAGGACGTCCGCGCCGACGGCCGGGAACCATGGCGGAGTCTGCCAGTGCGGACCGGTGAGCGCCAGACCGTCGAGCAGCTCGCGGCGCCGCTCGTACGGCAGGTCGATGCTGGCCACGCCTTCCAACCAGAGCAGGTCGACGGCGAGGAACTGGCCCTCCCGTCTGGTGGGCGCCTTGACCCGCCCGGCCGGGTCGATCCGGACCAGCACGCCGTCCAGCACCGCCTCGGTCGGCGCCAGCTCCTCGGCCAGCCGGCGCAGCCACGGGTACGTGCCGGCGACGTCCGCGTCCGCCTCGTCGAGCAGCCGCAGCCGGCCGCCCGAGACGTACGCCATCGCCCGGATGCCGTCCCAGCGCAGCTCGTAGCCCCACGCGGCCTCGTCCTTCGGCAGTCGCCCGCCGGGGGTCGGGTGCATCGGGCGGACCAGCTCGGGCATCGGGGTCCAGCCCTGCGGCGCGGGTTCGGTGCGGCGGACCATCCAGTCCCGGCCCCGACCCCCGGTGGCGAACAGCACGTACCGGCCCTTCGTCCGCTTCCCGTCGAGCACCACGATCACCTCGTCGTCGCGCCATTTCTCCGCGCGGTACGTCCCGGTGTCGTGGATGGTCATCCGCCCGCCGCCGTACTCACCGGCCGGGATCTCACCGTGGAAGGTCAGATACTCCATGGGGTGGTCCTCGGTGTGCACGGCCAGGTGGTTGCGGCCGGGATCGCGGGGCAGGCCGCGTGGCACCGCCCAGGAGGCCAGCACGCCGTCGTGCTCCAGCCGCAGGTCCCAGTGCAGGCTCCGGGCGTGGTGCTGCTGGATGACGAAGCGGGGCCGGCGCCGGGAGGTCCGCTTCCGCTGCGGGGCCGGTTCCGGCACCGGCTCAGGGGTACGCGCCGCGTCCCGTTTCCGCCGGTACTCCTCCAGCCGGTCAGCCACTCCCCCATTCTCCGGTACGGCCCGACTGATCGCCCACTTCCCGCCGCTGCTGTCCGTTTCGTCGCGCCGCACCCGGGCGGCGGCATGGCCGCGGCCATCACGGGTAGAACAGCCCCCTTGGCATCTCTCCTCCCACTAAGGGGAGAGGATTCTCTGGGTCGCCCCAGAGCTCTCCTGCTTCACCGCCGACCGCCCCGTCCGGGAGGGTTCCCGTTGAGGTCTTACACCAGCTCCACAGGCAGACACCGCCAGCCCGGCGGCCAGGATGTTGCGTGCCGCGTTGATGTCACGGTCGTGGACGACGCCGCACCGGCACGTCCACGACCGAACATTCAGCGGCATCGTCTCGGCCAGCGTCCCGCAGGCCGAGCAGAGTTTGCTGGACGGGTACCAGCGGTCGACGGTGATCAGCTCACGGCCGTACCAGTCGGCTTTGTATTGCAGCATGGTGCGGAACTGCCGCCAGGCCGCGTCGGAGATGGCGCGGGCCAGGCGGTGGTTCTTGAGCATGTTCCGCACGGTCAGATCCTCGATCACGATCGTTTGGTTGTCACGAACGAGTCGAGTGGTCAGCTTGTGCAGGTGGTCGCGCCGCCGGTCGGCGATCCGGGCGTATACCCGGGCGGCCTTCAGGCGGGCCTTGGCTCGGTTGTGGGAGCCCTTGTCTTTACGGGACAGGTTCCGCTGGGCGCGTGTCAACCGCGCTCGGTCGGCACGCTCGTGCCGGGGGTTATCGATCTTTTCCCCGGTGGAGAGTGTCAGCAGGCTGTCGAGCCCGGCGTCGACCCCGACGGCGCCGTTCGCAGCCGGGGCGTCCGGGATAATGTCGTCGCAGAGCAGGGACACGAACCAACGGCCAGCCGCGTCCTGGGAGGCGGTCACCGTGGACGGCGCCGCGCCCTCGGGCAGCGGGCGCGACCACACGATGTCCAGCGGTCCGGTCATCTTCGCCAGGGTGAGCTTCCCGTCGCGGTAGCGGAACCCGCTGATGGTGTACTCCGCCGAACTGCGAGACTTCTTCTTGCTCTTGAACGTCGGGTAGCCGGCTCGCTTGGCGAAAAAGTTCGTGAACGCGGCCTGCAGATGCCGCAGCGTCTGCTGCAACGGCACCGAGGAAACCTCGTTGAGATAGGCCAACTCCTCGGTCTTCTTCCACGCGGTCAGCATCGCCGAAGTGGCGTGGTAGCTGACCTGTTCCCGCCGCAGCGCCCACGCCTCGGTGCGCGCGGCCAACGCCAGGTTGTAGACCTTCCGGACGCAACCGAACGTGCGCGCAAGCTCGGCGGCCTGCGCCTCGGTCGGGTAGAAGCGGTACTTGAACGCCCGCTTCACGGTCCTGGACAAGACTCACACGTTAGCACGCTTGTTCGGGAACCATGTGGTCGCATGTGGGCAGACGCCCATCCGCCTTGGCAGCGGATTGGCTTCTCCTGCCCTGCTTCGCAAAGGTTCCGTTTCCTCCCCCGCCTGAAGGCGGGGGTATCCACGGGAGGAAGTCGATGACCAGTCCTGAACAGCCCACCGTCCCGCTCTCCGGCGAGATCCGGATGCCGCTGCTCGGCTTCGGCACCTGGCAGGCCACCGGCGAGGCCGGGTACGGCGCCGTGCTCGCCGCCCTCGACGCCGGCTACCGGCACATCGACACCGCCACCATGTACGGCAACGAGCGGGAGGTCGGCCGGGCGGTCAAGGAGAGTGGGCTGCGCCGGGAGGACGTCTTCATCACCACGAAGCTGCCGCCCGAACGGGTAGGCCGCGAGCGGGAGACCATCGAGGCGAGCCTCGCCGCCCTGGACACCGACTACGTCGACCTGTGGCTGGTCCACTGGCCGCCGGCCACGCCCGTGGAGTGCATCCCGGTCTGGCGGGAGATGCTCGCCGCCCGGGACCAGAACCTGGCCCGGGCCGTAGGGGTGAGCAACTACAGCATCGGCCAGATCGACGAGCTGATCCAGGCCACCGAGGAGATCCCGGCGGTCAACCAGATCCGGTGGAGCCCGTCGCTGTACGACCGGCAGGTGCACGCCGCGCACCGGGACCGTGGCGTGTGGGTGGAGGGCTACAGCCCGCTCAAGACCACCGACCTGTCCGACCCGGTGCTGGTCCGGGTCGCGCAGGCGCACGGCGTCTCCCCGGCGCAGGTGGTGCTGCGCTGGCACATCGACCACGAGATCGTGGTGATCCCGAAGTCGGTCAACCCGGACCGGATCCGGGCCAACGCCGACGTCTTCGGTTTCTCGCTCACCGCCGAGGAGATGCGCGACATCGACGCCCTCGGACGGTGAGCCCGGGCGTCGGGGGCGACACCGCGACGAGCAGGGGCGCGACCCGGACGGATCGCGCCCCTGCGCCGTCACGGGTCAGGTCCGCGAACAGGTCGTCCCGTTGAGGGTGAAGCTGGTCGGCGAGGAGTACGTCCCGCTCAGCGTCCCCTGGTAGCCGAAGCTGGTCGAGCCGCCTGGCGTCAGCGTCCCGTTGTAGGCGAGGTTCCGCGCGGTCACCGCGGATCCGCTCTGGGTGACGGTGGCGTTCCACGCGCTGGTGACCTGCTGACCGGCGGGCAGGGTGTAGGTGAGCGTCCAGCCGTTGATCGTCGATGAGCCGTTGTTGGTGATCTGCACGTCGGCGGTGAAGCCGTTGTTCCAGGCGTTCGGGGTGTACTTCACCGCGCAGCCGCCGGTGGGCGGGTTGGTGGTCGGCGGAGTCGTCGTCGGCGGGGTGGTGCCGCCACCGGTGTTCACGCTCTGCGAGAACGAGTTGACCGCCAGGCCCACACCGCCCTGCCACGGCTCGAAACCGGCCTGGATGCTGGTCAGGTACCAGTCGCTGGTGATCGCGCCGCGGTTGCGGGTGTCGTTGACGAACTCCATGACGTCGAAGCTCATGCTGGGGATCGCCGACGACGACAGGTAGGAGATGACGTTGTTCGACCCGTTGCCGCCTCGCCAGACCTGCCAGCTCCGGCCGGCCAGGGTGACGTTGCCGACCGGGGAGCCGATCGGCTGGATGGAGCCCTGCCGGTTGAGCCAGATCATGATCTCCATCTGGTTCACCCCGTCCCGCTTCGGGCTGGGGTCGAGCCAGATGTCGTAGGCGGCGTCGTAGGTCGCGCCGCTGACGTAGTTGTAGCTGATGCTGCTCGGCGCGCTGCTGATGTTCTTCACCTGGACCGGCAGGTTGGTGCCGGGCGAGCAGTTCGTGTAGTGGCAGCCCACGAAGATCGACGGGTAGGAGACCGGCGCTCCGCTGGTGTTCCCCGTCCCGTCCTGCCGGGTGATGGAGAAACCGGTGGAGGTCACGTTGATGCACTGCTGGGCACTGGTGCCCCAGCGGTTGTTCTGCACGACGTACTTGCCACCGACGGTAGTGGACCCGTACTGCTCACAGATCTGGGTGTCGGCGGAGGCGGTGCCGCCGAGGATGACGGCGACGAGCGAACCGGCGGCCAGCAGGCCGGCGGCCGCGAGGGCCCTCAGTGGACGCTTCATGATGCTCCTTGCCTCCGGCGCGGGGGCGCCGGGTTCGGGTCGGGGGTACGGCCGGGAGCGCTCCCATGCGCTAGTGCCACATTTACATGCTTGAAACTCCGGCGCAACCGGACCGGTCAGGTCGATCGCCGGAGGGCATCCCCCGGCCGGTGCGGGACTCCCGCCCGCGGGGCAGGTGGATCGCGTCGAGGAGCGGTGTCTCAGGCCCGATGAGCCCTACCGAACATCGATTGCGGCGAGTAATGTCTTGCCTTCAACGCGTGCCGAACCCCTCCGGAGGCGTACCCCACGATGGGTGGTTCCCCCCTGCGCATCCTCGTCGTCGGCGCGGGCATCGCCGGTCTCGCCGTGGCCCGGGCGCTGCGGCTGGCGGGTTTCCGGCCCGACGTCACCGAGAAGCTGCCGCCGAACGAGCGGGCCGACACCGGGCTCTATCTGCCGGGTAACGCGGCACGGGCACTGCGCCGGCTCGACCTGGACGGCCCGCTCCGTCCGCTCGGCCAGGTCATCCACCGCCAGTGCTTCCTCGACGCGGCCGGCGCCCCGCTCTGCGAGGTCGACCTCGACGCCCTCTGGGCCGGGGTGGGGGAGTGCCGCGCGCTGCCCCGCGCCGAGCTGTACCGGGTGCTGCTCACCGGGGCCGGCGGCGCCGTTCGGCACGGGGCCGAGGCCAACATCGTCGAGCCGATGCCCGGCGGCGTCGCAGTCGGCTTCACCGACGGCACCTCCGGGGAGTACGACCTGGTCATCGGGGCCGACGGCCCACGCTCGGCGGTGCGCACCCTGGCCGCGCTCGGTGGTCCGCCCCGCCCCGTCGGCCAGGTGGTCTACCGCGCGGTGGTCCGTGGCGGCCCGCCGGTCGCCGACTGGACGGCCCTGCTCGGCGAGCGCGCCGGCTTCCTGGTGGTGCCGATCGGCGCCGGGCGGCTGCACTGTTACGCCGACGAGGCCGGCACGGTGGTGCCGGCCGATCCCGTGGCCCGGCTGCACGAGCTGTTCGGCGCCTACGGCGGCCCGGTCCCCGAGGTCCTCGGTGCGCTGGACACGGTGCACGTCGAGCGCACCGAGGAGGTCGAGCTGGGGCGCTGGTTCCACGGCCGGGTGCTGCTCGTCGGCGACGCCGCCCACGCCACCGCGCCGACCCTCTCGCAGGGCGCCGCGATGGCGCTGGAGGACGCCGTGGTGCTCGCCGAGTCGCTGCGCGCCGCCGGCAGCGTGGAGGCCGCCCTGATCGCGTACGAGAGCCGGCGGCGACCGCGTACCCGCTGGGTGCGGGACCGGACCCGGGACCGCAACCGGACCCGCGACGTGCCGGCGGCGTTGCGCGATCCGTTGCTGCGCGGGCGCGGCGGACGGATTTTCCAGGAGCACTACCGGCTCCTGGTGGACCCGCTCTAGGCCGCTCGGCGGGGGGCGATGATCGTAGCCGGCCACCCCACGCGGTGCTGCCACCTTCCGGGGACTATCCTCCTTGCGGATGACGGCTGCGCAACTGACCAGCGCGTGCCGAGCGGGACAACCGAGAACCGGAGGCCATTCGTGACCACCGTCGCACCCAAGCCGGTCGTGACCCGGCCCTGGCCGGTCCGCGAGCCGGTCAAGGGGTCGGCATTCGCGCGGCTGCTGCGCACCACGGACGCGAAGCAGATCGGGATCATGTACATGGTCACCGCGTTCGCGTTCTTCATGATCGGCGGCGCGATGGCCCTGATCATGCGTGCCGAGCTGGCGCGGCCGGGCATGCAGTTCCTGTCGCCCGAGCAGTTCAACCAGCTCTTCACCATGCACGGCACGATCATGCTGCTGTTCTTCGCGACGCCGATCGTGTTCGCCTTCGCGAACTACGTCGTGCCGCTGCAGATCGGCGCGCCCGACGTGTCGTTCCCCCGGCTGAACGCCTTCGCCTACTGGCTCTACCTGTTCGGCGGCACCATGGCCACCGCCGGCTTCATCGCCCCCGGTGGTGCGGCCGACTTCGGTTGGACGGCGTACACGCCGCTGAGCACCGCCGACCACTCGCCGGGCGTCGGCGGGAACATCTGGGTGGTCGGCCTGGTCGTCTCCGGTCTGGGCACCATCCTCGGCGCGGTCAACCTGATCACCACGATCCTGACCCTGCGCGCCCCCGGCATGACCATGTTCCGGATGCCGATCTTCACCTGGAACATGCTGGTCACCAGCCTGCTGGTCATCCTGGTCTTCCCGCTGCTGGCCGCCGCGCTGATGGCGCTCGCCGCGGACCGGCTGATCGGCACCCACGTGTTCGACCCCGCCACCGGCGGCCCGATGCTCTGGCAGCACCTGTTCTGGTTCTTCGGGCACCCCGAGGTCTACATCATCGCGCTGCCGTTCTTCGGCATCATCTCCGAGATCATCCCGGTCTTCTCCCGGAAGCCGATCTTCGGTTACAAGGGCCTCGTCGCCGCGACCATCGCCATCGCGGCCCTGTCGATGAGCGTGTGGGCGCACCACATGTTCGCCAGCGGCCAGGTGCTGCTGCCGTTCTTCAGCTTCCTCAGCTACCTGATCGCCGTGCCGACCGGCATGAAGTTCTTCAACTGGATCGGCACCATGTGGAAGGGCCAGCTCACCTTCGAGTCGCCGATGCTCTTCGCCGTCGGCTTCCTGGTGACCTTCCTCTTCGGTGGTCTGACCGGTGTGCTGCTGGCCAGCCCGCCGTCCGACTTCCACCTGCACGACTCGTACTTCGTGGTGGCGCACTTCCACTACGTGCTCTTCGGCACGATCGTGTTCGCGGTCTTCGCCGGGATCTACTTCTGGTTCCCGAAGATGTTCGGACGCAAGCTCGACGAGCGGCTCGGCAAGGTGCACTTCTGGCTGACCATGATCGGCTTCCACACCACGTTCCTGGTGCAGCACTGGCTGGGCAACGAGGGCATGCCGCGTCGGTACGCCGACTACCTGCCGAGCGACGGCTTCACCGCACTGAACACGGTCTCCACGATCGGCGCGTTCATCACCGGTATCTCGACCCTGCCGTTCATCTGGAACTGCTGGAAGTCGTACAAGGCCGGTCCGGTGGTCGAGGTCGACGACCCGTGGGGTTACGGCAACTCGCTCGAGTGGGCCACCAGCTCGCCGCCGCCGCTGCGGAACTTCGACCGGATGCCGCGGATCCGCTCCGAGCGGCCCGCGTTCGACGTCAAGTTCCCGGAACTGGCCGCCGGGCAGACCCTGGCCGGCCCGCCCGAGGGTGGTGCCAAGCCGCTGACCAGCGAGGCCGACGGTGGCGCCAGCTACCAGGAGGACACCAGCGGCAACCTCGACCGGCGCTGACCCGCTGTCGATACCGCGCGACGGGCGCCGCACCCACCGGGTGCGGCGCCCGTCGCCGTTCCGGCCACCTGCCCCGCCGGCGCGCTCCCGCCATGGGGTGCCGGACGCGGGCACACTCCGCGCGGCCGGCGTCGCCGGCGCGCGGGCCGAGGGGTGACTCCCCGACCGCTACGAACTTGATGACGTTAACGATTCACCTCAACCGGACCGCCTGGCGATCCGTTCACGTCATCAGGTTCGTAGGCGCGACGAGGGGCCAGTCGGCCCGGCATCCGGCAGGCTGGCGTGACGACGCCGCTGGGAGCCGATGCCGCCAGGCGATCCAGCGGCCGGCCACCCGACGATGGCCGCCCTTCTCAGGCAACTTCCGCCGGGCGACCGGGAGCCGGGTGGGGAGGCGCGGGGGATCAGAGGGTAGCGGGGGCCAGTTCCGGGGTGGCCGGATCGGCAGCGGCCTGGCGGCGATGGCGCAGCTCGATCGGCAGCACCGCCAAGGCGACCAGCACGCCGATCGCGCCGGTGACCGCGAAGCCCCACAGCGGTGCCGAGGCGTCGATCACCGCGCCGGCGAGCGGCGCGCCCATCGCGATGCCGACCGTGACGGCAGAGCCGTGCAGGCCCATCGCCTCACCGCGTACACCGGCCGGGGCGAGCCGGCTGACCGCGTCGGCCGTCGAGGCGATCGTCGGCGCGCAGAGTGCGCCGGCCGGGACCAGCGCCAGGCAGAGCAGCCACCAGTGTGCCCCGCCCAGCCCGACCGGGATCGTGCACAGGCTGAGCACCGCCATCAGCGCCAGCGGCGAGAAGGAGCGGCTGACCGCCCCGTACGCGAAGCCGCCCACCAGCGACGCCACCGCCCACACGGTCAGCACGGCGCCGGTCCACCCGACCTCGCCGCCGGCGCGCAGCACGGCGACCACC
This sequence comes from Micromonospora sp. SL4-19, assembly GCF_047921475.1. Lineage (NCBI taxonomy): Bacteria > Bacillati > Actinomycetota > Actinomycetes > Micromonosporales > Micromonosporaceae > Micromonospora > Micromonospora sp. SL4-19. The sequence goes on along the minus strand of NZ_JBLROB010000001.1, from coordinate 22,044 downwards.
GCCACGTCGGTGCCGCCGAGCACCAGGGTCGCGGCCAGGCTCACCGCCAGCACGGCGAGCAGCCGGGGCGTCAGCCACTCGCGGCGGGGCACCCGGCGGTGCGGCCCGGCCGGCTCGTCGGCGCTGCGGGTGGGCGGGTTGAGCAGGAAGAAGCAGATCCCGGAGCCGACGATCCCGGCACCCACCGCCCACAGGGTGATCCGCGGGGAGACGGCGGTCGCCAGCGCCACGGCCAGCGCCGGGCCGACCATGAACGACAGCTCCACCGACATCGAGTCCAGCGCGTACGCCGGGCGGCGCCGCTCGGCCGGCACCAGGGCGGCGACCGACTGGCGGACCACCGAGAAGACCGGCAGGGCGAGCAGCCCGGCCAGGAACGCGGCCGGCAGCAGCACCGGGTACGACAGTGCCGGCGCGCTGGCCCAGAAGACGCCCTCGGCGATCGTGGTCAGGATGAGCACCGGGCGCAGGCCGCGCCGGTCGACCAGCCGCCCGAGCAGCGGGGAGCCGAATGCGGCGCCGACGGTCGACGCGGCGCCGACCAGCCCGGCGGCGCCGTACCCTCGGCCGAGGTCGAGCACGACGTGGAACGTGAGCGCCACTCCGGTCGCGGTGAGCGGGATGCGGGCCAGCACCGACACCAGCAGCAGCGACCGCAGACCGGGCAGGGCGAGTGCCTCCCGGTAAGGCTTCAGGTTCATGACGGTCCGTACCTCCGGCGGCAATCCTCGGGCCGGGGTACGACAGCCGCAAGCGATTACCTGGTCAAGCGGTCCTGATCACAGGCTCGCCGACCATGGCGACCCCGGCGCTGTCCATCGCCCGCCGCGCCACGTCGAGCGTCTCCGGCGCGACGGCGGCGGTGAGGTCCAGCAGCACGGTCGTGCGGAAGCCCTCCCGGGCGGCGTCCAGCGCGGTCGCCCGGACGCAGTGGTCGGTGGCGATTCCGACCACGTCCACCCGGTCGACGTCGTGCCGGCGCAGCCAGTCGGCCAGGCACTCGCCGTCGTCCGCGTGCCCCTCGAAACCGGAGTATGCCGCGCTGTGCTCGCCCTTGTGGAAGATCGCCTCGACCCGGTCGGTCTCCAGGTCGGGGTGGAACTCGGACCCGGCGGTGCCGACCACGCAGTGCCGGGGCCAGGAATCGACGTAGTTCGGCGGATCGCCGAAGTGCGGACCCGGGTCGACGTGGTAGTCCTTCGTCGCCACCACGTGGTCCCAGCGGTCCGGCTCGGCGGCGAGCACCCGGGAGATGCCGGCCGCCACGCCCGACCCGCCGGCCACGGCGAGCGAGCCGCCCTCGCAGAAGTCGTTCTGCACGTCCACGATGATCAAGGCGCTGCCCATCGAGCGTTCCTCCTCAGATGGTGGGTACGACGGTCACCGGGATGGCCGGGTCGCCGCCGGAGAGCTTCAGGCCCTCCCACGGAATGGAGATCAGGCACTGCCGCAGGTGCTCCCGCGACTCGTCGAGGGTGGGCAGCGCGACCGGTTCGCCGTCGACGACGAAGGAGCGCTGGAGCAGCCGGTCGTTGGGCTGCCGGTCGGGCACCCCCTGCGGCACGACGATCTCCTCGGTGGCGGTGCCGGTCGGCTTGTGCCGGCGGATGGCCACCTTCCGGCCGCCGATGGTGGACTTGTGCTCCGAGCGCTTGACCACCCCGCGCCCGTCGACCTCGACCAGCTTGTAGACCAGGCCGGCGGTCGGCGCGCCGGAGCCGGTCACCACGGCGGTGCCCGCGCCGTACATGTCGACCGGCTCGGCGGCGAGCGCGGCGATCGCGTACTCGTCGAGGTCACCCGAGACGATGATCTTCGTTTCGGTGGCGCCGAGCGAGTCGAGCAGCTCGCGGGACTGCTGGGCGATCACCGCGAGGTCCCCCGAGTCGATCCGGACCGCCCGTAGCTCCGGCCCGGCCACCGCGATCGCGTTCCGGATGCCCTGGCTGATGTCATACGTGTCGACGAGCAGCGTGGTGTCCTTGCCCAACGTGGCGACCTGCGACGCGAACGCCGCCTGCTCGTCGTCGTGCAGGAGGGTGAACGCATGCGCCGCCGTGCCGGCGGTCGGAATGCCGTACCGCTGGCCGGCGGCCAGATTGGAGGTGAACCGGAACCCGGCCAGGTACGCCGCCCGGGCCGCGGCCACCGCCGCCTCCTCGTGCGCCCGGCGGGCGCCCATCTCGATCAGCGTCCGCCCACGGGCGGCGGTGACCATCCGGGCGGCCGCGGCGGCGACCGCGCAGTCGTGGTTGAGCACCGACAGCACCAGCGTCTCCAGCACCACGCACTCGGCGAAGCTGCCGGAGACGGTGAGGATCGGCGAGCCGGGGAAGAAGAGCTCGCCCTCGGCGTACCCGTCGACGTCACCGGTGAATCGGTAGTTGGCCAGCCACTCGGCGGCCTGGTCGTCCACCACGCCGGTGCGGCGCAGGAAGTCGACCTCCTCGGCGTCGAACCGGAAGTCCCGGATCAGCTCGATCAGCCGGCCGGTCCCCGCGACCACCCCGTACCGCCGCCCCGCCGGCAGCCGCCGGCTGAACACCTCGAAGACGCAGCGGCGGTCGGCCGTGCCGTCGCGCAGGGCGGCGCTGACCATGGTCAGCTCGTAGTGGTCGGTCAGTAGCGCGGGGCGGAGGAGGTTCACCGCTCCAGCCTAGAGTTCACGCCCCACCGTCGCCTTCCTGCCCCGGCATCGACCACAGTGCCGCCCGCAGCTCGGCCCGGCTGGCCACCCCGAGCTTGCTGTAGACCCGCTGGAGGTGGTTCTCCACCGTCCGCGTCGACAGGAAGAGCCGCTCCGCGATGGCCCGGCTGGTGGCGCCGTCGACGGCGAGCCGGGCGACCTCCCGCTCGCGCTCGGTCAGCGTCGGCTGGAGCAGCCGCAGCGCCGGCGTGGAGACCTGGTCGCACCCGCGGAGCAGGGCGGCGAGCCGTTCTCGGGCCGGACCGGTCGCGGCGGCGCGGTCGCCCCGCATCCGGTGCAGGGCCATCGCGGTCGCGTCGGCGGCGTACACGGTCAGGTCCCGGGCGGCGAAGGCGTCGGCGACGGCGAGCAGCTCGGTGGGGGAGTCCTCGACCGCGGCGCGGGCGTACCGGGCGATCAGCGGCGGCAGCATCCCGTCGACCCGCTCGGAGAGCTCGGCGAGGCGCTGCGCCACCGTACGCCGACTGCCGTCGGCGCGGGTCGGCCCGATCGGCGCGGTGGCCCGGTCAAGCCGCACCAGGTCGAGCAGGACCAGCAGCTCGTGGCCGGCGAAGCCGTCCTCGCGCAGCCGGTCGGCCAGCGCGCACAGCTGCTTGGCGGCGGCCGGCAGGTCTCCGGCGTCGGCGTACACCGCGCCCCGGGCCTGCTCCAGCCAGGGGTACAGCACGGCCATGCCCGGCGCGTGGGTCCGGTCCGCCTCGGCCATCGCCTCCGCCGCATGCGCCGCATCGCCGCGCAGGGCTGCCGCCTGGGCGCGCTCGGCATGCGCCAGCCCGGCGTACACCCGGCTGGTGGCGAGCATCGCGCAGGCCCCGAGGCTGGTCTTGAGCGCCTCGTCGGCGTGCCCGCGCAGCCGCGCCGCGTACGCCTGGAGGATGGCCAGGTAACCGGTGCCGAGTCGGAAGTCCCCCGCGCCGGCCAGGTCGGCGAACTCGTCGGCCACGAGCGCGTCGATGCCGGCCAGGTCGCCGGTGAGCGCCAGCCGGGTGCCCCGGGCCAGCTCCATCGCGAGCTGGAGGTAAGGCATGTCGGCCCGCCAGCTCGCCGCCTCGGCCTGCACCCGGGCGATCGCGGTGGCGGTGCGCCGGTGCTGGCCCTGCGCGGCGTGCAGGTGTGCGATCGTGCACCGGGCCAGCTCCCGCGCGGCTGCCGGGGCGGCCGGGCGGTCCAGCACCGCCTGGGCGAGCCGCAGCGCGGTGTCGGTGTCCAGCCGGTGCAGCCGCATGATCGCCTCGAAGGCGCGGGCTCGGGCCTGGTCGGCCGAGTCCGTCAACTCGTCGCCGTGCGCGGCGATCTCCTCCACCGTGGACTCGCGGCTGAGCCCCCAGTAGCTGACCATGCTGTGGACCGTCACCCAACGGCTGTGCCGCCGCTCGTCGTGGATGACGTCGGCGACCGAGTTGAGCACCTGGATCGCCTCGTCGGGCCGGTCGCCGAACATGAGGATGGTGGCGAGCAGCTCCGCCGCGTCGAAACCACCGCCGGCCTCCAGCGCCGCCCGGCCCAGCCGGGTCGCCAGCGGCACGTCGTACCGGCCGAAGGCCTGGGCGGCCGCCTCGAGCAGCAGCGCGGAGTCCTGTGCCGTACCCGAGTCCAGCCGCCACACCGCGACCCGCAGCACGTCGTCGCGGCGGCGCTTGCCCGCCTGCTCCACCAGCTCGGCCAGGGTCGCCTTGAGACGGCGGGTGCGGCTGACCGGGCAGCGCCGGCGCATCACCTCGCCGTAGAGCGGGTGGGCGAGCCGGACGTCCAGGCGCCGGTCGTCGTGGACCATGCTGATCAGGCCGCGTTCCTCCGCGACCTCCACGTCGGCCGGGACGACCGCCTGCTCCAGCAGCTGCAGGCCGAGCGGCTCGCCGAAGGCGACCAGCTCGACCACCGACCGCACGCCGGGCGTGAGCTGGCCGATCCGGGCGTCGATCACGTCGGCGAGGCTGGGCGCCAGCTCCAACCGGCCGGTCCACGTCCAGATCCCGTACGTCCGGTTCAGCTCGCTGCCCCCCGAGGCCGCCAGCACCAGCTCGCGCAGCAGCAGCGGATTGCCCGCGGAGAGCCGGAACAGGCGCTCGGACGACCCGGCGTCGACCGGCCCGTCCAGGATCGAGGCGAGCAGCCTGGTGGTCTCGGTCGGGCCCAACGGGCCCAGCTCGACCAGCTCGACCAGGTCGTCGGTCCACAGGGCACGGATCGGCAGCGGGACCTGCTCGCCGTCGCGCAACGTCCCGATCACGGTCGCGTTCTCGGCGCGCGCGATCAGGTGGACCAGCGCCGCCGAGGGCGGGTCGAGCAGGTGCGCGTCGTCGATCGCGAGCACGATCCGCCGGCCGGCGGCCTGCTCCTGGAGCACGTCCACGGCCCAGCGCAGGACGCCGGCGGGGGAGAGTCCGTGCGGCTGCTCGGCCGGGAGCACCTGGACCAACCCGCCGAAGGGCAGCGCCGCGGTGGTGGCGCTGGCCGAGACGAACCAGATCGCGTACCGGTCGGTGGAGAGGGCCGCCACCCCCTCGCGCAGCAGGCGGCTCTTGCCGACCCCGGCCAGACCGCTGAAGAGCAGGCCGCGCCCCTCGGGGCCGCCGACCGCCGACAACAGCCGGTCGAGTTCATCTGCGCGGCCGACGAGCTCCCACCGACTCATCGATGCAGCATATCGACGGTAATCGTCCGCGTCCGCGTCGTCACGCAACGAAGTTGAGTAATCTGTTCCTCAACCGTGAGTATCCGGAGTGTTCGGTGTCGGGAGCCCGACAGTCGTACTCTTCCGGCATCCGGCTGCCCCGACCGGATCATTCCCATGCGACCGGCCCGCAACCCGGTCGCCCGACGGAGGTCTCCTGATGAAGCCGGGTCCACTCCCTCCGGTCGGCGTGCCCGACCCAGGTGGGCCGGCCGAGTCGCCGCGCGGCGGGCCGCTGCCCACCGGGCGCGGGGTGACCGACCCCGGCCCCGACGACCCGCTCGCCGTCGTTGTCGCGGGTCCGGCCGGTGCCGGTCGCCGTGAGCTGGTCGCCGGCCTGCTCGGCCTGGAGCCCGCGATGCTGGCCGTGCCCGCCGGCAGCTACCTGCTCGTCAACCACGCCAAGATGCCGACCCGTGCCGCGTACGTGCCGGGCTACCGTCAGCCGCACTCGTACGGCGCCGATCCGCTCGCCGCCGGCCCGGCGCTCGCCCGCCCGCCCCGCCGGGTGGAGCTGAGCCTGCCCGACCCGCTGCTGCGCCACTTCACGGTGCTCGAAGCGCCGGACACCGGCTCCCTCGGCGTCGCCGGCACCCGGGTGCTGCTCGACGCGGTGGGCCGGGCCGGTGCCCTGCTCTTCGTGATCTCCGCCGACCAGGCGTTCACCGCCGCCGAGCTGCATCTGCTGGCGGAGGTCGCCAGCGCCCGGGTCGAGGTGGTCTTCGCGGTCACCCCGGGCGCCGGCGGCTGGGCGAACCCGGCGGACGGCCCGACGACGACGGACGACACGGGGGTGCCCGTCCCGTCGGCCGGCAGATCACGGCCGCCGCTGCCCCGGCCGGCAGGATCTCCGGTCGACCCGGTGGAGGTCGCGGCGCACCGCGCCGCCCTGCTGTCCGCGGTGCCCGGCCTCGCCGCGGCCCGCTGGCACCCGGTGCGGCAGCCCGACCACTCGGACCTGCGCCGCACCCTGGTCGGCTGGGCGGCGGACGAGGGACTGCGCCGGGCCAGCGCCCACCCGCCGGAGCCGCCGGGAGCGCAGGGCCGGGTGGCCGTCGCACCGGGGCTCGACCCCGGTGACCTCGCCGAGCGCCTGGACCGCCAGACCCGCAGCTGCGCCCAGCGGATCCGCCAGCACCTCGCGCTGGAGCTGGCCAACATCCACCTCCGGGTGGTGCAGGAGATCGTCTTCGGGGTCGGCAGCGCCGGCCTGCCGCAGCTGCTCGACCAGGAGCTGGAGGCGCTCTCGCTGCTCGCCACCGCCCGGTGCGACGAGGCGGTCCGGGGCATCATCGACGACGCGGCAGCCCGGGTCTTCGGCGCGCCCCTGGCCGAGGGGGTGCGTCGCCGGATCACTCATGCCGTCCGCTGGGGCCTCGCCGACCAACCGGCCGGCCGCGAGCTGGACCGGGTGCTCCTGGTCACCAGCACGGCCGGGGTGGCGGGGCTGGCCGGCGACGGCGCGCTCGACGCGCTGGCCGGCTTCCCCGGCGGGAAGCGCGACGAGGCGCTGCCCCCGGTCGGGGTGGCCCTCTCCGGCGGCTGCTGGCAGCACTGGCGCGTCCCCGGCAACGGCGACCCGAACGGCGCGCGCTCCTGGGCCCAGCGGGCGCTGCGCGAGGTCGAGCTGGAACTGTCCCGCGAGGTGTCCCGGCGCTTCGAGGTGACCCGGGTCTCGCTGGGCACGGTGCTCACCGATGCAGTCGACCACGGCATCCTCCTCGCCTGAGGTGGGGTCCGCCGGCCGGCCGTCCGGGTCGTCGCGCGCGGCCCGGGCGGGTGAACCGGACCGGCCCGACGTTCCGGTTCAACCGTTTCCCGAATCCGGTGGCACGATGGGGGGCATGGCGGCTCCACAGGTTGCGCCGGTCGAGACGCCGGACACTGATGAGGTACCGGTCTCGGACCGGCCGTGGGTGACCATCGTCTGGGACGATCCGGTCAACCTCATGACGTACGTGACCTGGGTGTTCCAGAAGCTTTTCGGATACAGCCGGGAGAAGGCCGAGCAGCTCATGCTGGATGTGCATCACAAGGGCAAGGCCGTGGTCTCCAGCGGGGCCCGCGAGCGGATGGAGCACGACGCGTCGCAGCTGCACGCGTACGGGCTCTGGGCGACGGTGGAGCGGTCGTGAGCATGTTCCGTCGCTACGGTGACCACTACGTGGCCAGCTTCGCTGTGGACGAGGCGCGGGTGCTGCGCAAGGTCGCCTCCGAGGTGGTCGGCCTGCTCACCGACGGCTTCGACCACAGCGACCCGGTGGTCGGCCGGCTCTTTCCCGAGGTCTACCCGGACGACGTGGCGAGCACCGCCGAGTTCCGCCGCTACACCGAGGGGGACCTCAAGACCGCCAAGATCGACCAGGCCGGCGCGATCCTCGCCGCGCTGCCCGACGGCGATGCCGGCGGCGAGGTGCGCCTGGACGCAGAGGCGGCCGAGGCGTGGCTGCGCGCGATCAACGACGCCAGGCTGGCGATGGGCGTCCGGCTGGAGATCAAGGACGGCACCGATCTGGGAGAGGAGCTCGACGAGGCGGTCGCCGCGGATCCGACCTCGTCCCGCGTGTTCCAACTGTCGGTCTACGCGTATCTGGGATATCTGCAGGAATCCCTGCTCAATGCCCTGGTCGACTGAGTCGTGACGGTTACCACCTCGCCCCCCGCAACCCGCAGGCGCTAGGCTGGTCGACGTGCTGAGCATCGACCGGTCGATCATCGACGCGATCGTCGCCCACGCGCGCCGGGACCACCCGGACGAGGCGTGCGGCGTGGTCGCCGGTCCCGCCGGCAGCGACACCCCGACCCGGCACATCCCGATGGAGAACGCCGCCCGCTCCATGACGTTCTACGAGTTCGACTCGATGGAGCAGCTGCGGCTGTGGCGGGAGATGGACGACCGCGACGAGGAGCCGGTCGTCATCTACCACTCGCACACCGCGACGGAGGCCTACCCGTCCCGCACGGACATCTCCTTCGCCGGTGAGCCGGGAGCGCACTACCTGCTCGTCTCGACCCGCGAGCCCGACACGGAGGAGATCCGCTCCTTCCGGATCGTCGACGGCGTGGTGACCGAGGAGCCGGTCCGGATCGTGGATGCCGCCGTGGACCCGCACGCCGTCCAGTCCTACATGTTCGGGCAGAGCCCGGCGACGGTCGACTACGAGTGTTCCGGCCGCTGATCCTTCCAGCGCCGGCACACCTTCTTTCTTCCGTCACCTGGCACGACCCGAACAAGGAGCACGAGACGTCATGGCCATCGAGGTTCGCATCCCCACCATCCTGCGCAGCTACACCGGCGGCGCGAAGGTCGCCGAGGGCAGCGGTGACACGCTGGGCGACCTGCTCACCGACCTGGACTCCCGGCACGCCGGCCTGAAGGCCCGGCTGGTCACCGACGCCGGTGCGCTGCACCGGTTCGTCAACGTCTACGTCAACGACGAGGACGTCCGCTTCCTCGGCGCGCTCGACGCCAAGCTCAACGACGGCGACAGCGTCACCATCCTGCCCGCCGTGGCCGGCGGTGCGTTCGGCTTCGCCGCCGCTGCGGCGATCGCGCAGCACAGCGCGTCGGCTGCCGCGCGCGCAGCGCGCTGACGGCGGCCGTCATGGCGCGGTACGACAGCCTGCTCGACGCCTGCGGCGACACTCCCCTCATCGGGCTGCCCCGGCTCTCGCCGACGGTGCCCGACGGGGCGCCGCCGGTGCGGCTCTGGGCGAAGCTGGAGGACCGGAATCCGACCGGCAGCATCAAGGACCGGGCGGCCCTGTTCATGGTCCGCGCGGCCGAGCAGGCCGGCCGGCTCCGTCCGGGTGACACGATCCTGGAGCCGACCAGCGGCAACACCGGCATCTCGCTGGCCATGGTGGCCAAGCTGCGTGGCTACCGGCTGGTCTGCGTGATGCCGGAGAACGTCTCCACCGAGCGCGTCCAGCTGCTCCGGATGTACGGCGCGGAAATCATCTTCTCGCCGGCCGCCGGCGGCTCGAACCAGGCCGTCGCCACCGCGAAGCAGATCGCGGCCGAGCATCCCGACTGGGTGATGCTCTACCAGTACGGCAACGAGGCCAACGCCCGGGCGCACTACGAGACGACCGGGCCGGAGCTGCTGCGCGACCTGCCCACGATCACCCACCTCGTGGCGGGCCTGGGCACCACCGGCACCCTGATGGGCATCGGGCGCTACCTGCGGGAAAAGGTCGACGGCATCCAGATCGTCGCCGCCGAGCCGCGCTACGGCGAGCTGGTCTACGGCCTGCGCAACATCGACGAGGGCTACGTTCCCGAGCTCTACGACGCCGGGGTGCTCTCCCGGCGCTTCTCGGTGGGCACCCGGGACGCGGTGCTGCGTACCCGCCAGCTCGTCGAGGTGGAGGGGATCTTCGCCGGCTTCTCCACCGGCGCGATCCTGCACGCCGCCCTCGCGGTGGCGCACGAGGCGGTGCGGGACGGCCGTCAGGCCGACGTCGCGTTCGTGATCCCCGACGGCGGCTGGAAGTACCTCTCGACCGGGGCGTACGGCGGCACCCTCGCGGACGCCGAGGACGCCCTGGAGGGGCAGCTCTGGGCCTGACGGCCCGCGGATCGGGTCGGTCGGCGCCGCCGCCGGCCGACCCGGCCGTGCCGATGCCCCGGGGTGTCACGTTGATGACAACTTCCGGTGAACGATTCTTGCCGACCGGGCCGACGCGTAGGCTGCGCACCGTGGCGAACGCGTCGGTAGAGATCATCGGCGGAGCGGCCGCCGGCGTGTCGACTGCGAATTGTGACATCGAGGCGATCGGATGCGATTGACCGTCCTCGGCTGCGCGGGCAGCTTCCCCGGCCCGGAATCCCCCTGCTCCGCATACCTGCTGGAGGCGGAGGGCTTCCGGCTCCTGATCGACTTCGGTTCGGGGGCGCTGTCCACCCTCCAGCGCTACGTCGGGCTGCACGCCCCCGACGCCATCCTCCTCACCCACCTGCACTGCGACCACATGCTCGACGCGGTGTCGTACGTGGTGGTGCGCCGGTACGCCCCGGACGGCCCGTACCCGCCCCTGCCGGTCTACGCGCCCTCCGGCGCCCCGGACCGGCTGGCCGCCGCGTACGGGGAGGTGGACGGCACGGTCGAGGACGTCTACCAGTTCTACGGCCTGCAGCCCGGCACCTTCCCGATCGGTCCGTTCACCGTCACCGTCGACCGGATGAACCACCCGGTCGAGACCTACGGCGTGCGGCTGGAGCACGGCGGCCGGGTGTTCTGCTACTCGGCGGACACCGCGCCGTGCGAGGCGCTGCTGCGCCTCGCCCAGGACGCCGACCTGTTCCTCTGCGAGGCCAGCTACCTCGACGGCGTGGAGAACCCGCCGGACCTGCACCTGACCGGCCGGGAGGCCGGCGAGGCGGCGACCAAGGCCGGCGCCGGCCGGCTGCTGCTCACCCACCTGGTCCCGGCGTGGGGCAGCGAGGCGCACACCATCGAGGCGGCGGCCGGGGCGTACACCGGACCGCTGGAAGTGGTCCGCCCCGGCGCCTGCTACGACGTCTGACCACGGCGGCGGCGCGACGCGTTGCCGCAGTGTTCGCCGCCCCGTCAGCGGCCGGTCGCCTGGCGCACCCGTCCGGGCCGCACCCTCGGGCCATGCGGATCGCCATCGTGACCGAGTCGTTCCCGCCGGACGTGAACGGCGTGGCGCACTCCGTCCTCCGGACCGCCGAGCACCTGCTGGCCCGGGGCCACGAGCCGCTGGTCATCGCGCCGGCACCGCCCGGGGGCCGGCGCCGGGCGGCGGAGCCGCACCCGTACCCGGTGGTGCGGATCCCGAGCCTGCCGCTGCCGCGCTACCAGGGCTTCCGGCTCGGCGTACCGGCCGCCGGGCTGGCCGACGCGCTGCTCGGCCACCAGCCGGACGTCGTCCACCTCGCCAGCCCGTTCGTCCTGGGCGCGGCGGGGGCCGCCCTGGCCACCCGGCACGGCCTGCCAACCGTCGCGGTCTACCAGACCGACGTCGCCTCCTACGCACGGGCGTACCGGGTGGGCTGGGGGTGAGGCGGCGGCCTGGCGGCGGATCCGCGAGATCCACAACTCGGCGCAGCGGAACCTCGCCCCCTCCACCCGGGCCGCCGCGGACCTGATCGCCAACGGCGTGCAGCGGATCTGGCTCTGGCGACGCGGCGTCGACGCGGAGCGGTTCGACCCGGCCCGGCGCAGCGACCCGCTGCGCCGGACCCTGGCACCCGGCGGTGAACTGCTCGTCGGCTACGTGGGGCGCCTCGCCCCGGAGAAGCGGGTGGAGCTGCTGGCGGCGACCGCCCGGCTGCCCGGGGTACGGGTCGTGGTGGCCGGCGACGGCCCGGCTCGCCGCCAGCTCGAACGGGCCCTGCCCGGGGTCGGTTTCCTCGGGGTCCAGCACGGTGCGGCGCTGGCCCGGCTCTACGCCAGCCTCGACGTCTTCGTCCACACCGGGCCGCACGAGACGTTCGGGCAGACGTTGCAGGAGGCCGCCGCGAGCGGGGTGCCGGTGGTGGCCCCGGCCAGCGGCGGCCCGGTGGACCTGGTCGAGTCGGGCGTGACCGGGCTGCTGGTGCCGCCCGGCGACGGGGACGCGCTCGCCGACGCGGTGGCGGAACTCGCCGCCGATCCCGCCCGCCGTGCCGCGTACGGCCTGGCCGCCCGGGCGGCGGTCAGCCGCCGCAGCTGGGGCGCGGTCGGGGACGAGCTGATCGGGCACTATCGCGCCGTCGTCGCCGGTACGCCGGCCGCCGGCCTCGCGACCCGGCAATGAGCGGCCGGGCGATGCGGATCGTCCGGGTGGCGAACTTCGTGACCGGCCGATCCGGCGGTCTGCGTACCGCGCTGCGCCACCTCGGCGAGGGCTACCTCGCCGCCGGCCACGAACCGGTGCTGGTGATCCCCGGTGAGCGGTACGGCGACACCCGGCGGTCGTGGGGCCGCGAGATCACGCTGCCCGGGCCGGAGGTGCCCGGCAGCGGCGGCTACCGGCTGCTGACCGACCGGCAGCGGCTGGCGCGGGTGCTCGCCGACCTGGCCCCCGACCGGCTGGAGGTGTCCGACCGGAGCACGCTGCGGTGGACCGGCCGCTGGGCCCGCGCCCACGGCGTGCCGTCGGTGATGGTCTCCCACGAGAGCCTGACCGGGCTGCTCGGGCAGTGGCGGCTGCCCGCCGGCGCGGCCCGCCGGGTCGCGGACCGGCTCAACCGGCAGACCTTGCACCGGTACGACCGGGTGGTCTGCACCACCCGGTGGGCGGCCGAGGAGTTCGAGCGGCTCGACGGGCCGCCCGTCGCGCTGGTGCCGCTCGGCGTCGACCTGACCACGTTCCAGCCCCGGCACGCCGACCCGGCGCTGCGTGAGCGGTATGCCGACCACACCGAGGTGCTGCTGGTGCACTGTGCGCGGCTGTCGGTGGAGAAGCGGCCGGAGCTGGCGGTCGCCGCCCTCGCCCGGCTGCGCCGTGCCGGCGTACCCGCGGTGCTGGTGATGGCCGGCGACGGGCCGCTGCGGCCCGCCCTGGCCCGGCGCGCGGCGGGCCTGCCGGTGCACTTCACCGGCTTCCTCCCCGACCGCGCGGGCGTCGCCGCGCTGCTGGCCAGCGCGGATGTGGTGCTGGCGCCCGGGCCGGTGGAGACGTTCGGCCTGGCCGGGTTGGAGGCGCTCGCCTGCGGCACCCCGGTGGTGGCCAACGCGGCCAGCGCCCTGCCCGAGGTGATCGGATCGGGTGGGCTCGCCGCCTACGGCAACCCCTCGGCGATCGCCGCGGCCGTGGTCCGGCTGTTGGAACGCCCGGAGGCGGCCCGGCGCGGGGCGGCCCGGCGCCGGGCCGAGGCGTTCGGCTGGCCCGCGGCGGCCGCCGGCTTCCTCCGCGCGCACGGTGTGGAGGCCGACCCCGCGCCGTCCGACGCCTCCGCCGTCACCTGACCCGCCCCCGGCAGCCACCCCCCCCGCGCCCGGAACGCCCGGCGGACCGACCCGCCGCCGGCTTCGACGGCACCGCGGCCCGGTTCGATCACGGCACCACATAGGGTGCAGGCATGGCGCGACCTGACGGGCGGCAGCCCGACCAACTCCGACCGGTGACCCTGACCCGGGGCTGGAGCACCCACCCGGAGGGCTCAGTCCTCGTCGAGTTCGGGGCGACCCGGGTGCTGTGCACGGCGAGCGTGACCGAGGGGGTGCCGCGCTGGCGCAAGGGGTCCGGGCTCGGCTGGGTGACCGCCGAGTACGCGATGCTGCCCCGGGCCACGAACACCCGCTCGGACCGGGAGAGCGTCAAGGGGAGGGTCGGCGGTCGTACCCACGAGATCTCCCGGCTGATCGGCCGGAGCCTGCGCGCCTGTGTGGACCTGAAGGCCCTCGGCGAGAACTCGATCGTGCTCGACTGCGACGTGCTCCAGGCCGACGGCGGCACCCGGACCGCGGCGATCACCGGCGCGTACGTGGCGCTGCACGACGCGGTGACCTGGCTCGCCGAGCGCAAGGCCCTCGCCGGCAAGGTGGAGAAGGTGATGCATCGCTCGGTGGCCGCGGTCAGCGTCGGCATCATCGAAGGCCAGCCACGGCTGGACCTCTGCTATGCCGAGGACGTGACCGCCGAGGTCGACATGAACGTGGTCTGCACCGGGACGGGCGACTTCGTCGAGGTGCAGGGGACGGGCGAGGCCGGGATCTTCGCCCGTGAGCAGCTCGACGCCCTGCTGGACCTGGGCGTCATGGGCTGTCTGGAACTGGCCGACGCGCAGCGGAAGGCGCTCTCATGAACAAGGTGCTCCTGGCCACCCGGAACCGGAAGAAGCTCGTCGAGCTCCAGCGGATCCTCGACGGCGCGCTCGGTGCGCACCGCATCGCCCTGCTCGGGCTCGACGACGTCGAGGCGTACCCGGAGCTGCCGGAGACGGGCCTGACCTTCGGCGAGAACGCGCTGATCAAGGCCCGGGAAGGCAGCCGGCGTACCGGCCTGCCGACCATCGCCGACGACTCCGGCCTGGCCGTGGACGCGCTCAACGGCATGCCGGGCGTGTTCAGCGCCCGCTGGGCCGGCCGGCACGGCGCCGACCAGGCCAACTTCCAGCTCGTCCTGGACCAGATCGCCGACCTGCCCGACGAGAACCGCGGCGCCTCGTTCGTCTGCACCGTGGCCCTGGTGCTGCCCAACGGCAAGGAGCACCTGGTCGACGGCCGGCAGGCCGGCCGGCTGCTGCGCGCGCCGCGCGGAGAGGGCGGCTTCGGCTACGACCCGATCTTCGTCGGCGAGGGGCAGGAGCGGACCAACGCGGAGCTGACCCCGGAGGAGAAGGACGCGGTCAGCCACCGGGGCAAGGCGCTGCGCGAGCTGGCCAAGCTGGTCGCCAAGGTGCTTCCGCCGGCGCCCTGACCCACCGGGCCAGGCCGGGCAGCCGGTCACCAGGGCTTGGTCACCGTGTCGCCGAGCTCGCCGACAGCGGCGCGATCCTCGGTCGCCAGAATCGTGATCATGCGGTTCGCCTCGGCGAGGCTGACGTGGCGGCCGGTCACGGTGGCAGTCTCCGGGTGCGGCGTCTCCAGCCACAGCCGATCCGACTCCCAGCACATCTGCACCACCGCGCCCGAACGGCCGACGCAGCTGAGGAAGTCGCGGGTGTGCGGCTGGAGCTTGTGCGCGATCGCCATGGTCTCCATTGCCTCCAGCGCCACCGAACTGCCGCGGCCTGTGGGGTGCTCGTAGGTGGCCTCGAGGAAGTCGGCGGACCGGGAGGTCGTCGTCTCCGGGCCGCCCAGCAGCGCCAGGCCGTCGTAACGGTCGACCGTGGCGGGAGGGCGATCCGGGTCGTCGAGCCCGCCGATCAGCGTGCCGCCCTCGCGTCGGACGGTGACGGCGACGGCGTCGGTGGACAGGCGCACTCGGGCGTCGGCGGGCATCCACGGCAGGTGCAGGGCGGCCAGCCGGGCGGCGGATTGGACGCCCTTGTGGGGTGCGTACGGCCCGGACCAGGACGTCAGTAGCTCGACCTCGACCTCGACGTCGTCGTCCCGGCTGGGTGGCACGGCGGCGAGCCGGCCGACCCGCCGACGCCGCCAGACCATCGGCACCTGGATTCGCGCCCCGACGTCGCCGGCCCAGTGCACGGTCAGTCCCTCGGCCCGCAGCACCGCCGCCACCTCTTCACCGATCTCCACCGACGGCGGTCGCTCGAAGAGCCCGTACGCGAGGAACACCGGCGATCCGTCCACGGCGCGCTCGGCGTCCTGCTGGTGATAGAAGGCGTAGCCACGCGGGACGACTCCCTCGGGCACCTCTGCCCCGATCTCGCCGAGGCCGCAGTTCTGGCAGCAGGTGAAGTTCTCCCGAGCCACGATGCCGGCGGCGGAGAGCGCCCGGAATGCGGCGGTGAGCCGGTCGCTGTCAGTCACCTCCGGCCAGCTCTCCTGCTCGGCGAGGTGCGCGGTGAGCTCCTCGGCCACCGCGGCCCAGGCCAGCTCCTCGATCCGGGCCGGCTCGGCCTCGCCGTCCAGATACTCCACCGTCTCGGCGACGATCGCCGCTGCCGGCAGCACGGCGAGCGCCACCTGACGGCGGACGAAGGCGCGGATCTCGTCGTCGACTGCCGGACCGCTGCCGTCCGGCGTGCTGTCCGGGCTCGGGGCGTCAGCCGTCAGCACGGCGTCGTCATCGTTCACGGCGGCGAACGGTAGCAGCGGGATCTGACAGCCGCGCGGGTACGGACGCCACCGGGCCAGGAAGTGCCAGCCGAGCCAGACCCAGACGCCGAGCACGGGGGCGCGGCCGGCGGTGCCGCTCTTGGCGGGCACGGTAGACGGTGCTGAGGCCCAACCGGGCGACCGCATTCCGCTCGCTGCATAACGAAGGGTGACTATTCGACCCGTCGCTTGTGGATCAACCGCGGTCATCCGGATAATTCGGCTATCCGTGGGCCTGCGGGCAATCTGCGCACATCTGGCTGGTGGCCTGGTGGCGGCGGCGGACATGAGGCACTATGGCCTTCACATTTGCGCAGCTCAAGCTCGGATAGGTATGTGATCCATGGCCCCGTCTCGCCGCTTGATCATTTTTGCTGTTATTGGCACGGTTGCCGTCGGCTCGGGGGTGTCTGTTGCCCTTTGGGCCAACAGCGACCCGCCGGACCGTCCGCCGGCCGCCCATGTCGTCCAGCCGGGCGCGCCGGGCCAACCGGGTAGGTCATTGTCCGGGAACGACCTGACTCAGGTCTCGCCGCCCGGGTTCGCCGCGGCCGACACGCTGTTCATCGAGGGAATGATCCCGCACCATGCTCAGGCACTGGAGATGACCGCGCTCGTGCAGGGGCGTACCGACAACCCGGATCTGACGATGCTCGCCAAGCGGATCGACGTGTCGCAGCGTGAGGAGATCACGCGGATGCAGCGGTGGCTCGATGAGCGGGGCGTGCCGACCACGGGGCCGCACGTGGGCCATGCCGGGCACGACAAGCTCATGCCCGGGATGCTCACCGACGAGCAGTTCGCCCAGCTCAAGCAGGCGCGCGGCGCGGAGTTCGACCGGCTCTTCCTGACGTTCATGATCGGCCACCACCAGGGAGCGTTGACGATGGTGGAGGAGCTCTACGCGACGGGTGGGGGGCTCGAGCCGGCGAGCGACCAGTTCGCCCGCGAGGTCAACGCCGACCAGAGCATCGAGATTCAGCGGATGCAGGGGATGCTGGCCAAGATGGGCTGACCTCCGCACCGGTGGTCGGAGAAAAGGTGAAGGGCACCTCGGCTCGATGGCTTCGAGCCGAGGTGCCCTTCGATCAGGGACAGGTCAGAGCGAGCCCGCCAGGTCCAGGACCGCCTTCTTCAGCTGCTGGTGCTCCGGCGCACCCAGCTTGTTGGAGAGTGCCCGCAGCTGCGCCGCAGCGGCGGACCGCTTGCCGTCGGCCGCGAAGCCCTCGGCCCGCTCCAGGAACATGTCCACCTGGAACTTCAGCGGGTGGCCGATCGCCTCGGCACGGACGAGCTGGTCGTAGTGCGCACGCGCAACCGCGAAGCTCGGCGTCCAGGTGATCTTCGGCTGGCCCTGGGCGTTGAACTCGCTGAGCTGGACCTCCGAGGCGGCCTGGATCTCCGCCTTCGACAGGTGCTCGCTGGGCGTCAGCTTGAACACGTCGAAGCCGCGGGCGATCTCGTTGCCGTAGAGGTTGCCGTTGTACCAGTACGCCGACCAGAACCCACCGAGGACGAGCGAGTTCGGGTTGACCGGGCCGCGGTCGAAGTACGCGATCTCGTGCGGGTTGGCCGAGTCGGTGAAGTCGAACACCGAGATGCCGCCCTGGTACCAGGCCTGCATCATGATGTCGCGGCCGGGCACCGGGATCAGCGAACCGTTGTGCGCAACGCAGTTCTCCTGCAGCGTCTGCGGAACCGGCAGCTTGTAGTAGCTGGCGAACTTCATCTTCCGGTCGACGATGTCGAAGATGGCGTTGGCGCCCCACTCCGGCTGGTCGGTGTCCCGGCAGCGGGCACCGCTACCGCCGCCCCACTCGTCGGTGAAGATCACCTTGGTGCCGTCGTTGTTGAACGTCGCCGAGTGCCAGTACGCGAAGTTCGGGTCGGACACCTCATCGATCCGGCGGGGGTTCGCCGGGTCCGAGATGTCGATCAGGATGCCGTTGCCCTGGCAGGCGCCGGCGGCCAGCCCGATCTCCGGGTACGCGGTGATGTCGTGGCAGGCGTTGGTGTTCGGCGTGGGCGACCAGGTGCTGCCGGACGGGTGCCGGGGCGTCTGGGGCCCGTTCTGCAGGCCGTCGAACCGGCCGGTCTCCGGGTTCGTGAAGAGCCGCGGCTCGTTCACGACGGCGGCCAGCTGGGGCGCCGCCACCGGCACCTTGATGACCTCGATCCGCCACCGCGACGGGTTGTCGCCGTCCGCGGCGTTGTTGTTGCAGCCGGCCATCGTCGTCGCCGGCCGCACCGAGGTGGTGCCGGAGACGTAGACGTAGACGTTGCTGGGGTCCTTCGGGTCCGTCACCACGGTGTGCGTGTGCGAACCGCGGCAGAGCTGAACGGCCGCGACCTGCACCGGGTTGAGCACGTTGCTGATGTCGAAGACCCGGACGCCCTGGAACCGGGTGCCGACGTTGGCGTTCGTGCCACAGTCGACCCGCCCGCGGCTCTCCTCGACCGACATGAAGAGCAGGTTGCCGTGGACCGAGAGGTCACCCTGCCCACCCGGGCACACGACGCTGGTGACCAGCTTCGGGTCGCTGGGCGTGGAGACGTCGAGGATGTTGAACCCGTTGTAGTTGCCCGAGAACGCGTACTTGCCCCCGAAGGTGAAGTCCGAGTTGTAGAAGCCACCGTTGCCGGGGTTCGCCGGGTCGACGAAGCCCGCCTCCTTGTTCCGGTGCGCCACGTGCTCGAGGTTGCTGATCGCGGACTGGGCGTCGAGCCAGCCGGCACCGAGCCCGATCCGTGGATCGGGGTCGGTGGTCGCCGCCGACGCCGTGCCGGGCAGGACGCCGGCCAGGAGCAGCCCTGCGGCCGCCAGGCCGAGCGCCCGCCGTCCCAGGCGGGACTTGGAACGCCAATTTTGTGTCATGTGCTGCCTTCCGATCGAAAGACGTGACGCAGTGTCCTGGTGGTGGGAGGACGGCGTCGTGTAGGTAAGGACCGTACCGTTGATCAGTCGTTGGTCAAGAAGCCTGCGGGATATGCACATATTTGCGTAGCCGAACTTTGTCCGAGTGGATGTACGCAGGTCAGCGCACGGCCAGCTGTGTGTTGTAGACCTGGGACGGGGCCTCCGCAACGGTGTGACTGACGGGTCGCGACAGGCGTCGAAGTTGGTGGCTGAATCTTTCGCCAGTCGTCGGATGATCGGTTTGCAAGGTACGCATTAGCGTCGATGCAATTCACCCCGCGCCGGTCTGGTTACTGAACGTGATCGTGGTGGTGTGGGCGCTGCGGGCCTGCGTGGCGGACCGCTGCGGCGGTTGTGAGTAGGCGCTCCATGCTGTCTTTTCCAACCCCCGAAGGGAGCAGCGGTGCCCCCCAATTTCCGCGTGTCCCGTGGTCGCCGCAACGCCGCGTTGCTGCTGTCCACAACCCTGGTCGCTGCCATGACGACAGTGGCCGCGACGCCTGCCTGGGCTGATCCTGACCAGGCCCTGACGAACCCGATCTTCCTGACCGGCCCGAACAAGGGCGCCCCGAACGACATCGCCATGAGCTACCTGCGGGAGCACCCGGCGGTCTACGGTGTGGCCGCCTCGGACCTCGCCGATCTTGCGGTGTCCTCCAGCTACACCAGCCGCCACAACGGGGTGACGCATGTCAACCTGACGCAGCGGTACAAGGATCTGGACGTGTTCGGCGCGACGGCGACGGTGAACATCGCCCGTGACGGTAGCGTCGTGTTCGTTGGTGACACCCTGGTGTCGGGCCTGTCGGGCAAGGCTTCCGGCACGGCCGCGCTGGATGCGGTCGACGCGGTGCAGGCCGCTGCCGACGCTCTGGATCTGGCTGACCCGGCCAACCCGAAGGTGATGAGCCGTGCCGACGGGCCGGCCCAGCGTACGGTCGTGTCCGGCAGTGGGATCTCTGAGCAGCCGATCCCGGCCAAGCTCGGTTGGCAGCCCACCGACGACGGGCTGCGACTGGCCTGGCAGCTGGTCATCGACGACTCCTCAGACCCGCACCTGTGGAACGCCAGCATCGACGCCGAGACCGGCGACCTGCTCAACGCAGACGACTGGACGACCCACGAGGACGTCAAGGAGATCGCCGACAACCTCGACCGCAGCGCGCCGGGACGGGCGACGACGCTCCCCAGCACGGCCTTCGGCTCGCGCAACCCGGTGCAGGACGGATCGAGCTACCGGGTCTTCGCCGGCTCGGCCGAGAGCCCGAACGACGCGCCGCGGACCCTGGTGACCAACCCGGCGGACGGGACCGCCTCGCCGTACGGCTGGCACGACACCAACGGGGCCCCGGGCGCTGAGAACACCACCACCCAGGGCAACAACGTCCACGCGTACCAGGACCAGGACAACAACAACGCGCCGGACTTCGGCAGCAGCCCGGACGGCGGGGCGAACCTGAACTTCGACTTCCCGCTCGACCTGGGCGAGCACGCCCAGAACTACCGGGACGCCGCGACCGCCAACCTGTTCTACTGGAACAACATCATCCACGACGTCACCTACCAGTACGGCTTCGACGAGGCGTCGGGGAACTTCCAGTCCAACAACTACGGCCGGGGCGGCACGGGCGGCGACTATGTCCGCGCCGAGGCGGCTGACGGCGGCGGCACCAACAACGCGAACTTCTCCACCCCGGCGGCCGACGGCGGCGCCCCGCGGATGCAGATGTACCTGTGGCCGGGCACCCAGTTCGGCAACCCGAACCAGATCGTCGTGGACGGCGTCGGCTCGTTCGACGCGTCCTGGTCGCGGTTCTCTCCGGCGCCGTCCGTGGCCGGCCTGCCGGGCCACCGGTTGGTGTACGCCGGCACCGGCTGCACCGCGGCGGCGTACCCCGGCACGCTGCCGGCCGGCGGCTGGATCGCCGTGGTCGACGGCGGCACCACCGCCTGCACCTACCTCCAGCGCGCCCAGGTAGCCCAGTCCGTCGGCGCCAAGGCGGTCGTGGTCGCGCACAACGCCAGCGGTAGCGCACCGGTGCTGACCGGGGCCATGACGACCGCGCCGGTCGCCATCCCGGCGGTTGCCGTGACTCAGGCCGACGGCAACGCCATCAAGGCGGCCATCGCCGCCGGCGACGTCACCGGTTCGGTACGCAAGCACCCGAACCACCCGGGCATCCGGGACGGCGACTTCGACGCCGGTGTGATCATCCACGAGTACACCCACGGCATCTCCAACCGGCTCACCGGTGGCCCGGGTGTCAACTGCCTGAGCGGCGACGAGCAGATGGGCGAGGGCTGGAGCGACTACGTCGCGCTCACCATGCTGCTCGACCCGAAGTTCGACACGGCCGACGGGCAGCGCGGCATGGGCCCGTACGTGCTGTTCCAGGACGACCGGCACGGCGCCGGCATCCGGCCGCGGCCGTACTCGCGGAACATGGAGATCCAGCCGTTCACCTACGACGGCATCAAGACCGGCGGCTGGCTGAACGGCACCTCCCTGGCCACGCCGCACGGCATCGGCCACGCGTGGACCTCCGTGCTGTGGGACATGACCTGGAACCTGATCGACCGGCACGGCTTCAGCCCGAACATCTACGACTCCTGGAACACCGGTGGCAACAACCTTGCCCTCCAGCTGGTCGTGGACGGGTTGAAGCTGCAGGGCTGCGGCCCGGGCTTCATCACCGGCCGTAACGCGATCATCGCCGCGGACGCGGCGCTGACCGGTGGTGAGAACGCCTGCATCATCTGGGGTTCCTTCGCCCGCCGCGGGCTGGGTTACAGCGCCGTGCAGGGCACCACCAACCGCAACGACAACAGCGAGGCGTTCGACACCCACCCGTCCTGCCGGGGTGACTTCGTCGGTCGGTCCGCGCAGCCGGAGCTGAACACGGTCATCGCCGGTGACGCCGCGCCGATGAAGTTCAAGCTGGCCGCCAACCGGGGCCTGGACATCCTGGCCAGCGGCTCGCCGTACTCCCGGCTGGTCGACTGCGACACCCTCAAGACCGTCAACCCGAGCGGGCCGATCACGCCGCGGCCCACCCCGGTCGCCGCCCGT